>JAPLOI010000059.1 GCA_026400815.1 Alphaproteobacteria bacterium | reverse complement strand
GCAGTTCCTGGGCAATGCCTTCGGCTTGCCGAGCGATCCCACCAACCATCCAGAACCCGCTCCGAATAAGGGCGGACTCCTTGAATCACGCGCCGATTCGGGGCGTCAATCCACAGTTACAAAAAACTGATGGGTGCTGAGCCCGTTCCTCCCCCGGGAGAAACGGGCGCAAAGTCGTAAAAGTCTTTTTGCTTCTTTTTCTTCAGAAAAAGAAGACTCTTCCTTACCCTCGCTTCACATTCCAGAACAACGCATACCCATCCAGGATCCCCGTCAGTTCCTTCTTGTAGGCCATGGGCGCGAACATCTGCCCCAGCGGCAGATAGGGCACCACCTTGAACGCCTCGGCCTGGATCTCGCGGGCGATCTTCTTCTGCGCTTCCACATCAGGCGCCGCGAGCCAGTCGTTGCGCATTTCCTCCATCTTCGGGCTGTCCGGCCAACCCGGCCCACCGGCCCGCCCGAGCGTGCGCAAGGAGGCATTCACCGCCGGGTCCCACTGGTCCACGCCCGACCAGTAGGAGTGGTACACGTTCCACCCCCCCTGCTCCGCCGCATCCACCTTCGAAAGCCGCTGCACCAGCGTGCCCCAGTCCATGTACTGCACATCGACGTTGAACCCGCTGCGCTGCAGCGTATCCGCCCCCACCTCGGCGATGGATTTCAGCGTCGGCACGTCGGAGGCAACGAGCACCGCCACCTTCTCGCCCTTGTAGCCCGCCGCGGTGATCGCTGCCTTCACTCGCGCCGGGTCACGCTTGCTTGTCAGCGCCTCCATCCCGGCATCATTGGCCATCGGCGAGGTCGGGCAGAAGAACCCCATGCCGGATCGCCGCAGCGCGGGATCGGTGCCCACCACCGCCTGCATGAAATCATCCTGGTCGATCGCCCCGAACAGCGCCTGGCGGATCGCCGGGTTGTTGAACGGCGCCGTCAGGTGATTGAGGCGCATGAACCCCATGTACCCGGTCTTGTCATGCACCGTCAGCGCAAGCCGCGGATTGCCCTTGATCAGCGGGAACAGGTCGGCCGTCGGCAACTCCCACCAATCGATCTCGCCCGCCTGCAACGCCGCCGCCGCCGTGCCCTGGTCCGGAATGATGTGCCATTCCACCCGGTCGAAATGCACGTTCTTCGGCCCGGCCGTGTAGCTGGCAACACCGCCCTGCCGCGGCACATAGGCCTCGTTGCGCGCATACACCACGCGCGCCCCGGCAATCCGCTCACTGGCGACGAACTTGAACGGGCCAGACCCCACCACCTCCGTGATCGGCCGCGCCGGATCGCCGCTCGCCAGCCGCTCCGGCATGATCGCGCACACGCTGGAACCCACCTTGCCCAGCGCGGCCGACAGCAGCGGGAAGGGTCGCTTGAGCCGGATCACGATCGTCTTGTCGTCGGGCGCCGTCATCTCGTCCGTCACCGCGGCCACGGAACGCCCGAAATTGTCCCGCCGCCCCCAACGCGTGATGGAGGCCACCACGTCCTTGCCCGTCACCTTCTCGCCGTCATGGAACTTCAGCCCGTCGCGCAGCGTCAGCTTCCAGGTCTTGCCGTCATTCTCGACAACATGCCCCTCCAGCATCTGCGGCGAGACCTGCGCGTTGCTGTCCGTCCCCCACAGCGTGTCATAGGCCATCATCGCGTGGTTGCGGGTGATGTACGCCGTGGTCCAGGAGGGATCGACGATCGTCAGATCCGCATGCGGCACGAATTTCAGCACGCGGCTGCCCTGGGCAGCGGCAATCCGGGGGGCTGCCAAGGCAGCGGCGCCAGCAAGCACGGCGCGACGGGAAAGGCGCATCGGTCTGTTCTCCGGCTGGGGAAAGGCAGGCTAGGTGCGCCGCACCATGGCGGTCAACGCCCGCTTTGGTCTTCCACCACGCCCAGCACCGGCAGAGTCTGGAACTCCAGCATGTACCCATTCGGGTCCTTCGCCATGAACCCCTTCACCTGATACGCCTCGCTGAACCGCACCGGCCCCTCCGGCGTCAGCCCGTTCGCCACCAGATGCGCATGCCACGCCTCCGGATCCGGCGTCACGAAGCTCACGATCACGCCCTTCGGCTCCACATGGCGCCCCGGCCGCACCTGGCACACGCCCAGATAGCAGGCCGGCCCCTTCTGGAAGATCTTGCACCCACCCCCGTTCTCGCCCTTCTGCTCCGCCATCAGCTCCAGCCCCACCACCTCGGCATAGAACTTCGCCGTCGAGGCCAGGTCTGGCGTGTAGATCCAGGTGATCGAACGAAGCACGGGCGGATGCGGCATCTGGCTCTCCTGCATGGGCACGCGCTACCCTGCGGCGCAAAACAAGCGCGCGCAACGGAGGAAACCATGCCCACCCGCCGCACCCTGCTGGCCGGCCTCGGCGCCACCCTCGCCACCCCCCGCATCGCCCGCGCCGCCGGGGATACGCTGGTCTTCTCCCCGGTCACCGACCTCACCGGGCTCGACCCGTTCTTCACAGCGACAGACATGACCACCCACCATGTCGGCCTCGTCTACGAAACCCTCTACGCGCTGGACGAAACCCTCACCCCCCGCCCCCACCTCGTCGAGGGCGCCACCATCGAGGATGACGGCAAACGTTGGCGCCTCACCCTGCGCGAAGGCATCCGCTTCCACGATGGCGAGCCACTGCGCGCCCAGGATGCCGTCGCCTCCATCCGCTCCTGGATCCGCACCAGCGACGCCTTCGGCCGCAAGATCGGCGCCGTTACCGATGCGCTGGAAGCCCTCTCGGACCGCGTCCTGGAATTCCGCCTGAAGAAGCCCTTCCCCCTCCTCGCCCACGGCCTGGCCAAGCCCGCCAGCATCATCCCCTGCATCATGCCGGCCCGCATCGCCGAGATCGCCGGCACCGGCAAACCCATCGACGTCATCGGCACCGGCCCCTACCGCTACCTCCCGTCCGAACGCCTCGCCGGCGCCCGCCTCGCCTACACAAGCTACGACAACTACCGCTCCCGCAGCGACTCCCCCAGCTACATGGCAGGCGCCCGCACCGCCCATTTCGGCCGCGTCGAATGGCACATCATCCCCGATGCCTCCACCGCCGCCGCCAGCCTGCAAAAGGGCGAGATCGACTGGATGCACGACCTCCCGCCCGACCTCGCCCCCCTGCTCCGCCGCGACCCGAAGCTGCGCGTCCAGGTCCAGGATTTCATCGGCGGCGAGCTCTACCTCCGCTTCAACGGCCTGCACCCGCCCTTCGACAACCCGGCCATCCGCCGCGCCGTCCTCGCCGGCATCGACCAGCCCAGCTTCATGCAGGCCGCCTTCGGCGAAGACCGCACGCCCGACGGCACCCGCCTCTGGCGCACCCCGGTCGGCGTCTGGAGCCTCGGCAAGCCCATGAGCACGGATGCCGGCACCGAAGCCATGGCCGGCGACCTCTCGAAAGCCCGCCGCCTCCTGTCCGAAGCCGGCTACCGCGGCGAGCGCGTCGTCATCCTCCAGGCTGGAGACTACCCGATGATCGCCGCCGTCGGCCTCGTCGGCGCCGACCTGCTGCGCCGCATGGGCTTCAATGTGGAGGTGATCACCCTCGAATACGCGGCCGCCAACCAGCGCCGCAACAGCCGCAACCCGCCCGCCCAGGGCGGCTGGAACGTCGTCTTCGGCCCCTTCAACGGCTACAACCGCTATGACCCCGCCGCCCACGTGGGCATCAACCCCGCCTTCTCCGGCTGGATCCCGCTCGACGACATCCAAGCCCTGCGCGAACGCTGGTTCGACGAACCCGACCTCGCCCGCCGCCAGGCCATCGCCCGCGAGATCCAGATCCTCGTCTGGCGCGATGTCCCCTACATCCCGCTCGGCAGCTACGCCCCCCTCACCGCCTTCCGCGGCGAACTCTCAGGCGTGCTGAAAGGCGGCGCGACGTTCTTCAACGTCAAGCGCGGATAGAAAGAAAGTAAGCAAGCGAAGGGGTCACAGAGAGCACAGAGGGCCACAGAGAGCACAGAGAAAGAAGGAAGAACCTATGAGCATACCCGATCCGCCATGCTCACATCCCACCCGGCCACCTTCCTTCTCTGTGCTCCTCTGTGGCCCTCTGTGCTCTCTGTGACCCCTTCGCTTTCTTTATTCCCGCCCGGCCTAGAAATCCAAATTCGCATAATGCTCAGGCGGCATCATGCCCGGCACCCGCTCCGCCAGCAGCGCCCGGAAGCTGGGCCGGGACTTCATCCGCGCATACCATTCCCGCGCCGCCGGGCTGCGCTGCCAATCCACATCCCCGGTGAAATCCAGCACCGACAGATGCGCCGCCGCACAGAAATCCGCCAGCGAAATGGTCCCCCCCGCCAGATACTTCCGGTGCTCCGCCAGCCAGCCCAGGTAATCCAGATGCGGCTTGATGTTCGCATACCCCGCCCGCAGCCGCGCCGCGTCCGGCTGCCCCTCGTTGGACATCCGCTTGAGGTATTTCTCCCCCGTCAGGTTGCGCGTCACCTCGGCATCGAACTTCTCGTCGAACCACGCCAGCAGCCGCCGCACCTCCACCCGCTCCGCCAGCGTCGTGCCCATCAGCGGGGTATCGGGGTAGGCCTCCTCCAGATACTCGCAGATCACCGCGGAATGCGGGATCGCCAGCCCGTTATCCTCCAGCAGCGTGGGCACCGTTCCGGCCGGGTTAAGCCCCAGGTACTCGTCCCGCGGCTCCCACACCTTCTCCAGCCGCAACTCGAACGGCAGCTTCTTCTCGGCCAGCACAAGCCGAACCTTGCGGCACGAGGCGGAAAGCGGGAGGTGATACAGATAGCGCATCCCCAGGTTATCGCACCCCGCCCGGAGCCATGCCAAGGCGCCGCTTCAGGGTGGCAGCCCCCCCGCCACCCCAGCTACACTTCCCGAAAGCGGCGCCGCCAGAGCGCCCCGCCCCGGGAGAGACCACCATGAAGCGCCGCCACCTTCTGGCCGCCGCAGCCGCCGCCACCCTCGCGCCCACCCGCGCCCGCGCCCAGGCCCCGCGCCCAGCCATCGGCGGCCAGGCCCGCACCCTCGTCTTCGTCCCCACCACCAACCCGCCCAGCTACGACCCGGTCTGGACCACCGCCCAGGCCACCCGAAACGTCGCGCTGATGATCTACGAAACGCTCTATGCGCGAGACATGGCCCTCAACCCCCACCCGCAGATGGTCGAGGGCCACCTGGTGGAGGATAGCGGCAAGCGCTGGACCATGAAGCTGCGCGAAGGCCTGCGCTTCCACGATGGCGAACCCGTCCGCGCCCGCGATTGCGTGGCCTCCATCCAGCGCTGGATGGTGCGCGACCCGATCGGCGCCACCATCAAGGCCCGGCTCGATGCGCTGGAAGCCGCCGACGACCGCACCCTGGTCTGGCGCCTCAACAAGCCCTTCCCCTTCCTGCCCAACGCGCTCGCCAAGACCCAGCCCACCTGCGTCATCATGCCGGAGCGCTTCGCAACCGACCCCTACAAGCAGGCCGCCGAGGCCATCGGCAGCGGCCCCTTCCGCTGGATCGCCAACGAGTTCGTCAGCGGCAGCCGCGCCGTCTTCGCCCGCAACGAGCGCTACGTTCCGCGCAACGAGCCGGTGGAATACGGAAGCGGCGGCTACCAGGCCCATTTCGACCGGGTGGAATGGCGCGTCATCCCCGATGCCGCCACCGCCGCCGCCGCCCTGGCCACCGGCGAGGTGGACTGGATCGAGGTCCCCCTGCCCGACCTGCTGCCCATGCTCCGCCGCGCCCCCGGCGTCACCGTCGGCCGGCTCGATACCCACGGCATCTTCCCCGTCATGCGCCCCAACTGCCTCGTCGGCCCCACCGCCAACGCCGCCGTGCGCCGCGCCATGCTCCTCTCGCTCAACCAGGAGGATGCGATGGCCGCCGTCATGGGCGAAGACCGCGAAGGCTTCCGCGCCCCGGTCGGCTTCTTCATCCCCGGCACCGAAAGCGCCACCGAAGCGGGCATGGAGCAGCTGCGCCAACCCCCGTCAGACACCGCCATCCGCGCCATGCTCAAGGAAGGCGGCTACAACGGCGAACGCATCGCCTTTATGCACCCCACCGACCCGCCGGCCTACGATGCCATGAGCCAGGTCGCCATCGCCGCCTACAAGCGCGTCGGCCTCAATATCGACGTGCAGACGACAGATTGGAGCACGGTCACCCAGCGCCGCAACAGCAAGGAGCCGCTGGAAAAGGGCGGCTGGTCGGTCTTCCCCTCCGGCTTCCCCGCGGTCGATTTCGGCAACCCCGTGCTCGCCACCGGCCTGCGCACCAACGGCGCCGGCGCCTGGATCGGCTGGCCCGACAACCCCCGCATCGAAGCCCTGCGCGACCAGTGGATCGACAGCACCGACGCCGCCGAACAGAAGCGCCTCTCGGCCGAGATCCAGCGCGAATGCTTCGCCCACGTGCCCTACATGCCGCTCGGACAGTACATCCCCGCCAGCGCCTGGCGCAGCAACCTCCAGGGCCTCCTGCGCGGTCCTGCTCCGGTGTTCTGGAACGTGCGGAGGGCATGACCATGCGCCGCAGAACCCTCCTCGCCACCGCGTTCGCCGCCGCTTCAGCCCCCGCCCGCGCCCAGGCCCCCGCCATTACCGGCCGCGCCAAAACCCTCATCCACGTCCCGCAATCCAACCTCACCAGCCTGGATCCGGTCTGGACCACGGCGGCGGCCACCCGCAACCACGCCCACCTGGTGTGGGAAACCCTCTACGGCCGCGATTCCCAGCTCAACGCCCGCCCCCAGATGCTCGAAGGCCACCTCGTCGAAGACAACGGCCTGCGCTGGACCATGAAGCTGCGCGAAGGCCTGCGCTTCCACGACGGCACCCCCGTCCTCGCCCGCGATTGCGTCGCCTCCATCCGCCGCTGGATGAAGCGCGACCAGATCGGCCTCTCCATCGAAGACCGCATGCACGAGCTCGTCGCCATCGACGACCGCACCCTCGTCTGGCGCCTCAAGAAACCCTTCTCCGCCCTGCCCTACGCGCTCTGCCGCCACCAGCCCAGCTGCGTCATCATGCCGGAACGCCTGGCCCTCACCGACCCCTACAAGCAGGTCACCGAGATCATCGGCTCCGGCCCGTTCCGCTGGGTCGCCGGCGAATACGTCACCGGGGCGCGGGCCATCTACGCCCGCAACGAAGCCTACATCCCGCGCAACGAACCGGTGGACTACTGCGCCGGCGGCCTGCGCGCCCTGGTGGACCGCGTCGAATGGCGCGTCATTGCCGATGCCGGCACCGCCGTCAGCGCGCTCCTCACCGGCGAGGTCGACTGGATCGAACAACCCCTGCCGGATCTCCTGCCCCGCCTGCGCGGCGCCCCCGGCATCACCGTCGCCCCCACCGACATCTACGGCACCTTCGCCGCCCTGCGCTTCAACCACCTCCACGCGCCCACCAACAACGCCGCCATCCGCCGCGCCATGCTCGCCTGCGTCAGCCAGACCGACGTGATGACGGCGATGATGGGCGACGCCAAGGACCTTTACCGCGCCCCCGTCGGCTACTTCCTCCCCGGCACCCCCAGCGCCAACGATGCCGGCATGGAAGCCGTCCGCACCCGCCGCTCGGACACCGAACTCCGCGCCATGCTGAAGGAGGCAGGCTACGCCGGCGAACGCATCGTCTTGCTCCACCCCACCGACCAGACCTTCTACGACGCCGCCTGCCACGTGGTCCTCGACGCCTTTCGCCGCGTCGGCCTGAACATCGACGACGTCTCGACAGATTGGGGCACCGTCGTCCAGCGCCGCGCCTCGCGCGAACCGCTCGAGAAAGGCGGCTGGTCCCTCTTCCCGCATGGCCTGCCCGCCGCCGAATACCGCGACCCCATCTTCGCCAGCACCGTCCGCGGCAACGGCCAGGCCGGCTTCTTCGGCTGGCCCACCGACCCCGTCGGCGAAGCCCTGCGCGACCAGTGGATCGACAGCACCAACGCAGCCGAACAACAACGCCTGGACCGCGAGATCCAGGCCCAGGCCTTCCGCCAGGTGCCCTTCATTCCCCTGGGCCAATACTTCCCCCCCGCCGCCTGGCGCACCACCCTCACCGCACCGCAAAAAGGCGTCGTGCCGGTGTTCTGGGGGGTCTCCAAAGCGTAGGAAGCAAGGCCTTCTTTTTCTGAAGAAAAAGAAGCAAAAAGACTTTACCCACTCACTCCCACCGTCATTGCGAGCGCAGCGAAGCAATCCAGGTCCTTCCACCCGCCGTCGCACCGTTCATTGATTGCACTGTCTGGCACTACTCCGTTCGAGTGCCGATCCGGCATTCCCTCCCCGGCGAGGCGGTCGACCTTCGGAAAGGATTCAACACAGAGAGCACAGAGAACCACGGAGTTCACGGAGACGAGGCACCCTCCGATTTCTTCTCTTCTTCTATGTGTCCTCCGTGTTAAATCTTCCTTTCTTCCACAGATCAAAATACGTTCTGCCAGCCGGAAAGCCGAATTCTCGAATAGCGGCGGTTGGGTCCTTCTCTTCCAAAAACAACACCCTTCCCTGATTTCAGATGCCAAACCCCCCGCTCCTTTGGCAAACTGCCCCCACGGCGCCGCCAGAGCGCCCCGACCTGGGAGAGACCGACCATGAAGCGCCGCCACTTCCTCGCCGCCGGCGCGGCTGCCGCCGCCACGCCCGCCCACGCCCAGGCCCCCGCAATCGGCGGCCGCGCGAAAACCATCATCCACGTCCCGCAGGCCAACATGGCCAGCCTCGATCCGGTCTGGACCACCGCCGTCGTCACCCGCAACCACGCCCATCTGCTCTGGGAAACCCTCTACGGCCGCGACGAAACGCTGGACCCCAAGCCCCAGATGCTCGAAGGCCACGACGTCTCCGCCGATGGCCTTACCTGGACCATGAAGCTGCGCCAGGGCCTCTTCTTCCACGATGGCACCCCCGTCCTCGCGCGGGACTGCACCGCCTCCATCAACCGCTGGATGAAGCGCGACCCCATCGGCCAAACCATCGCGGAACGCCTCAACGAACTCACCGCCACGGATGACCGCACCATCGTCTTCCGCCTGAAAAAGCCCTTCTCCGCCCTGCCCTACGCGCTCGCCCGCACCCAGCCCTCCCCCGTCATCATGCCGGAGCGCCTGGCCAACACCGATCCCTTCAAGCAGGTCCCCGAAATCATCGGCTCCGGCCCCTTCCGCTGGGTCGCGGACGAATACGTCGCCGGCAACCGCGCCGTGTACGCGAAGAACGAGCGCTACAACCCCCGCCCGGAACCCGCCTCCTTCTGCGCCGGCGGCTACCGCGTCCATGTCGATCGCGTCGAATGGCGCTTCATCCCCGATGCCGCCACCGCCGCCAACGCGCTCATCGCCGGCGAGGTCGATTGGGTCGATGCCCCCCTGCCGGATCTCCTGCCCCGCCTGCGCCGCGAACCCGGCGTGCGCATCGAACCGATCGACACCTACGGCACCTTCGGCGCCATCCGCTTCAACCAGCTCCACGGCCCCACCGCCAACCCCGCCATCCGCCGCGCCATGCTCCACGCAGTAGACATGGTGGAGGTGATGACCGCGGTGATGGGCGACGACAAAACCCTCTTCAAGGCCCCGGTCGGCTACTTCCTGCCCGGCACCCCCAGCGCCAACGACGCCGGCCTGGATGCCGTCACCAAGCGCCGCAGCGAAGCCGAGTTGCGCGCCGCCCTGCGGGAGGCCGGCTACAACGGCGAACGCATCGTCTACCTGCACCCCACCGACCAGACCTTCTACGACGCCATGAGCCATGTCTGCGTCGCCGCCTGGAAGAAGATCGGCCTCAACATCGATGCGGTGCACACGGATTGGGGCACCGTCGTGCAACGCCGCACCAACCGCGAACCCATCGACAAGGGCGGCTGGTCCGCCTTCCCCGCCGGCTTCCCCGCCGCCGAATACCGCGACCCCATCTTCGCCACCAACCTGCGCGGCAACGGCGCCGGCGCCTGGTTCGGCTGGCCCACCGACCCCACCGTGGAAGCCATGCGCGCCCGCTGGATGGACAGCACCGACACAGCGGAACAGAAACGCCTGGACCGCGAAATCCAGGCCCGCAGCTTCGAAACCGTCCCCTTCATGCCCCTGGGCCAATACATGCCCCCCTCGGGCACGCGCCGGAACCTCACCGGCATCCTCAAGGGCGCCGTCCCGGTCTTCTGGAACGTGCAGAAAGCCTAGAGCAGAATCCTATCAATCTGGCTCATAGCCTGTCGCCGTGAAATAGTTGGCGCATTCCTGTGGCGTGAAGGCGTCCAAGGCATCGCGGATCGCGTCCCATAGCTCGCTGATGCTGCGTGCGGCGGCCTTTCGGAG
>JAPLOI010000020.1 GCA_026400815.1 Alphaproteobacteria bacterium | reverse complement strand
GTCGCCGCCCTGGGCCATGAAGCCCTCGATCACGCGGTGGAACACGGTGCCGTCGTAGAAGCCCTTGCGGGCGAGCTCCTTGGCCCGCTCCACATGGCGGGGCGCGAGATCCGGCAGCAGCTCGATGACAACGCGGCCATCCTTCAGTTCCAGGTAGAGAGTGTTCTCAAGGTCGGCCATCGTGGGCTCCAGATTAGAGGTAGAAGGGAAGAAGGTTCTTTTTTGAAAAAAAGAACCAAAAAACTTTCATTAATTGAGCCGGGGCCTACGAAGCTACGGGCGCAAATTAACAAAAGTCTTTTTGCTTCTTTTTCTTCAGAAAAAGAAGAGCCTTGCTCAGCTCTTGACGTCTGCCGCCACGCGCATGCGCACGATCTTGTCTGGCGTGCGGGGCGGCTCGCCGCGGGCGATCTTGTCCACGAAGGCCATGCCTTCCACCACCTGGCCCCAGATGGTGTACTGGCCGTTCAGGAACGGCGTTGGCGCGAAGCAGATGAAGAACTGGCTGTCGGCGCTGTTCGGGTCTTGCGAGCGCGCCGCGCCCACGGTGCCGCGCAGGAACTGGCGGGTGCGGCTGAATTCGGCCTTCACGTTGCCCAGCTTGCTGCCGCCGCGGCCGGTGCCGGTGGGGTCCCCGGTCTGGGCCATGAAGCCTTCGATCACGCGGTGGAACACGATGCCATCGTAGAAGCCGTCGCGGGCGAGCTTCTTGATGCGCTCCACGTGCAGCGGCGCGATATCGGGCAGGAGCTGGATCACCACGCGGCCGTCCTTGAGATCAAGGAACAGCGTGTTCTCCGGATCGGTCTTGAGCTGGGCCATGGCAGGGGCGGCGGCGGCGGCCATCGCGGCGGCCAGCAGGTAACGGCGATGCATGATGTATGACTCCTGGGTCAGCCGCGGGCCCGCACCTTTGCCATGGTACGCTCGAAGGTCAGCGGGGAGACGAAGGATTTGATGTCGCCGTCCATCAGCGCAACCTCCTTCACGAAGCGGGAGGAGATGAACTGGTGGTGCTCGCTGGCCATCAGGAAGGCGGTCTCGATATCCGGCCGCATGCGGTAGTTCATGCCGGCCATCTGGAACTCGAAATCGAAATCCGACACGGCGCGCAGGCCGCGGATGATCATGCTGGCGCCGAGGTCGCGGGCGAAATGCACCAGCAGGCCGGTGAAGGGTTTCACCTCGATCGTGGCGCCGGATTTCGCGGCCAGCTTCGCGCATTCCTGGGTGACCAGGTCCACGCGTTCCTCCAGCTCGAACAGCGGGCCCTTGCCGATGTTGATCGCCACCCCCACCACCAGGCGGTCCACCAGCCGCGCGCCGCGGCCGATCACGTCCAGATGCCCGTTATGGATCGGGTCGAACGTGCCCGGGTAGAGGCCGATGCGCTCAGCCATTCGTGTCGTCTCCTTCCTCGCCCCGCGTTCCGCCACTGTCGGGCGGTTCGGCGCTGCCATCACCGGCGGCAGTATCATCCGGCGCGTCGCCCGCGTCGACCACCGGGAACACGCTGGTGACGCGTTCGCCGGAATCGACCCGGAACAGGGTGACGCCCATGGAGCTCCGGCCGGTGACACGCACCTCGTCGGCGCGCAGGCGGATCAGGCGCCCGGCATCCGTCACCATCATCACGTCGTCGCCGGCGCGGACCGTGAGGGTGCCGGCCACGGCGCGGCCGGTGCGCTGGGTGAGGGTGATGCCGACGATGCCCTGCCCGCCGCGCCCGGTGACGCGGTATTCGTAGGCGGAGGAACGCTTGCCGAAGCCGCTGTCGGTGACGGTCAGCAGCACTTCCTCGCCCTCCTCCAGCTCCGCGATGCGTTCGGGGGTGAGCGCCACCTCTTCCGTGCCGGCATCTTCCGCTTCCGCCACGGCGGGGGCCTCGGCCTCCTCCTCCGCATTGCCGGCGGCGCGGCGCTTGGCGTTGGCCTGCTTGAGGTAGGCCGCGCGCTCCTCCGGCGAGGCAGCGACGTGGCGCAGCACCGAGAGGCTGATCACGCTGTCTGGCGCCTTGCCCTCGGCGAGCTTGATGCCGCGCACGCCGGAGGAATCGCGCCCGGCGAAGACGCGCAGCTGGTCCTCGTTGGCCTGGAAGCGGATGCAGCGGCCGAGCTTGGTGGCCAGCAGCACGTCGTCGCCCTCGCGCAGCGTGGCCACGCCGATCAGCTCGTCGCCTTCATCGAGCTTCATGGCGATGAGGCCGGAGCTGCGCATGTTGCGGAAATCGGACAGCCGGTTGCGCCGGACGTTGCCCAGGCGGGTGGCGAAGACCAGGTGCAGGCTCTCCCACAGGGTTTCATCCTGCGGAAGGGGCAGCACGGTGGTGATGGTGTCCTGGCCGAGATCGGGCAGCAGGTTGACCAGCGCGCGGCCCTTTCCGGTGGGCCCGCCTTCCGGCAGCTTCCAGACCTTCTCGCGATACGCCTTGCCGCCGCTGCTGAAGAACAGCACCCATTGGTGGGTGTGGCCGTTGAAGCTGCGCGTGACGATGTCGTCGCCGCGCGTGCCGGCGGCGGAGCGGCCGCGGCCGCCGCGGTTCTGGGCGCGGAACACCTCGAGCGGGGTGCGCTTGATGAAGCCGTCGCGGGTGATGGTGACGACCATCTGGCCGGGCTCGATCAGGCTTTCGTCGTCCTGGTCGGAATCGCCGTCGGTCAGCGTGCTCATGCGCGGCGTGGCGATTTCGGCGCGCACCGCCACCAGCTCGGCCTTCATCACGTCCATGCGGCGCGGGCGGCTGGCGATGATTTCCAGCAGCTGGGCGATGCGGGCGGAGACCTCGCCCATTTCCTCGGCGATCTTCTCCCGCTCCAGCCCGGTGAGGCGCTGGAGGCGCAGTTCCAGGATGCCGCGGGCCTGTTCCTCGGTGAGGTACACGGTGCGGGTGCCGTCATCGCCCATGGTGACGACGTTGCGCTCATCCTCGATCAGCGCCAGCAGCGGCATCACGCTGTCGGCTGGCCAGGCGCGGCCCATGAGTGCCACGCGCGCCGTGGCGGCATCGGGGCTGGCGCGGATCAGGGCGATCACCGCATCGATATCGGCCACCGCGATTGCCAGGCCCACCAGCAGGTGCGCCCGCTCCCGCGCCTTGGCGAGATCGAAGCGCGCCCGGCGCAGGATGACTTCCTCGCGGAAGCGAATGAAGATGGCCATCGCGTCGCGCAGGCCCATCAGCCGTGGCTGCCCGCTATCCAGCGCCAGCATGTTCACGCCGAAGCTGGTTTGCAGCTGGGTGAAGCGGAACAGCTGGTTCAGCACCACTTCGGGCGTGGCATCCCGCTTCAGCTCGATCACGATGCGCATGCCGGAGCGATCGCTCTCGTCGCGCATGTCGCCGATGCCCTCCACCTGCTTGGCGCGGACGAGTTCCGCGATCTTCTCCAGCAGGGTGGATTTGTTCACCTGGTAGGGGATTTCGGTGACGATGATGGAGTACCGGCCGCCGCGCAGCTCCTCGAATTCGGTGCGCGCGCGCAGGATGATGCTGCCGCGGCCGGTTTCGAAGGCGCTGCGGATGCCGCTGCGGCCCATGATCAGCCCGCCGGTGGGGAAATCCGGCCCCGGGACGATCTTCATCACGTCTTCCAGCGAGATCTCGGGGTTGTCGATCATCGCCAGCGTGGCATCGATGATCTCGCCGGGGTTGTGGGTGGGGATGTTGGTGGCCATGCCGACGGCGATGCCGCCGGCGCCGTTGATCAGCAGGTTCGGGAAGGTGGCGGGCAGCACCCGCGGTTCCTCATCCGATTCGTCGTAGGTGGGCTGGAAATCCACCGTGTCGCGGTCGATGTCGGTCAGCAGGTACATGGCGGCCCGGCTGAGGCGGGCTTCCGTGTAGCGCATCGCCGCCGGGGGGTCGCCGTCCACCGAGCCGAAATTGCCCTGGCCGTCGATCAGCTTCACCCGCATGGAGAAGGTTTGTGCCATGCGCACCAGGGCGTCGTAGATCGCGCTGTCGCCGTGCGGGTGGAAGTTGCCCATCACCTCGCCGACCATCTTGGCGGATTTGCGATAGGGCTTGTCGGGCGTGTAGCCGCCTTCCTGCATGGCGTACAGGATGCGCCGGTGCACCGGCTTCAGCCCGTCGCGCGCATCCGGCAGGGCACGGGACACGATGACGGACATGGCGTAGTCGAGGTAGGAGCGCCGCATCTCCTCTTCGAGCACCACCGGCTGGCGGTCGCTCGGGGGTTCCTCGGGCATCGTGCCGTCGGGGGTATCGCTCACGGGCAGCTCATGGGTCTGGGGAACTCATCGATGTGACGCAACGCGGCCCTGTCCATGCCGGACAGGGCCGCTTGTCGCATCTTTATATACTACGCGCGCGCGCGGGCCTAGCTGTGCGCCGCGGCGCCGCCGATCAGAACGGGATATCGTCGTCCAGGTCGTTGCTGCGCTTCGGCGCATCCCACGAAGGCCCGCGCGAGGCCGGCTTGGCCGCGCCGCCACCGCCGCCGGCCGGGGCCGCCCGCTCGCGCGGTGCATAGCCGCCGCCACCGCCGCCTTCGCCCATGCCGCCCTCGCCGCCGCCGCGGCCATCCAGCATCACCAGCTCGCCGCGGAACGCCTTCAGCACCACCTCGGTGGTCTCGCGCTCGGCGCCGGACTGGTCGGTGAACTTGCGCGTTTCCAGCGCCCCTTCGATATACACCTTGGCGCCCTTCTTCAGGTACCGCTCCGCTACCTCGCCGAGCCGGTCATTGAAGATCACGATGCGGTGCCACTGCGTCTTTTCCTTGCGCTCGCCCGACGCCTTGTCCGTCCAGGTCTCGCTGGTGGCGATGGAGAAGTTCACCACCTTGCTGCCACTCTGCATGGTGCGCGACTCCGGGTCCCGCCCCAGATTCCCCACCAGGATCACCTTGTTCACACTGCCAGCCATGTTCGCTTGCCCTTCCCGACTGCCCGCATCATAACGCCCGCCGCCCTGGGCGGCCAACATGGGCTTCCCATTCGCCACATCGGCGCCATATAAACTAGAACACTTAGAGAACGCGGGCGCCGCTGCAAGCCCTTTCCTTCGCGGGGACCGATGACCATGGATTCCACGTCTGCCCCGCCGAAGCCCGGCACGGCCGTTACCGGCCCGGCCATTCGGGTCCGGGGCGCGCGCGAGCACAACCTCAAGAACATCGACGTGGATATCCCGCGCGACAGCCTGACGGTGATCACCGGCCTGTCCGGCTCCGGCAAATCCTCCCTGGCGTTCGACACGATCTACGCCGAGGGCCAGCGCCGCTATGTCGAGTCGCTGTCGGCCTATGCGCGCCAGTTCCTGGAGCTGATGGGCAAGCCCGATGTGGACAGCATCGAGGGCCTGTCGCCGGCGATTTCCATCGAGCAGAAGACCACCAGCCGCAACCCGCGCTCCACCGTGGGCACGGTCACGGAAATCCACGACTACATGCGCCTGCTGTGGGCGCGCGTGGGCGTGCCCTATTCGCCGGCCACCGGGCTGCCGATCGAGGCGCAGACCGTCTCCCAGATGGTGGATCGCGTGATGGCGATGCCGGAGGGCACCCGCCTGCTGCTGCTCGCCCCCGTGGTGCGGGACCGCAAGGGCGAATACCGCAAGGAGCTGGCCGAGCTGCAGCGCCGCGGCTTCACCCGGGTGAAGGTGGACGGCACGCTGTACGAGATCGGCGAGGTGCCGGCGCTGAACCGCAAGATCAAGCATGAGATCGAGGCGGTGGTGGACCGCATCGTGGTGCGCGACGGCATCGCCAGCCGCCTGGCCGACAGCTTCGAGACGGCGCTCTCGCTCTCCGATGGCGTGGTGTATGCCGAGAACGCGGACAATGCGGAGCGCACCGTGTTTTCCTCGCGCTTCGCCTGCCCGGTATCGGGCTTCTCGATCGAGGAGATCGAACCGCGGCTGTTCTCCTTCAACTCCCCGCACGGCGCCTGCCCGGCCTGCGACGGGCTGGGGGTGGAAACCTTCTTCGACCCCGCCCTGGTGGTGCCGGACGAGCGCAAGTCCCTCGCCGAGGGGGCCGTGGCGCCGTGGTCCGGCAGCCAGTCGCCGTATTACGACCAGACGCTGCAGAGCCTGGCCAAGCACTACAAGGCCACCACCCGCACGCCGTGGTCCGACCTGCCGCAGCGCGTGCAGGACGCGATCCTGACCGGCACGGGGGACGAGCCGGTCGAGTTCACCTACAAGGATGGCGTGCGGCAATACGCGGTGAAGAAGCCGTTCGAGGGCGTGCTGCGCAACCTGCAGCGCCGCTGGCAGGAAACCGACAGCGCCTGGGTACGTGAGGAGATGTCGCGCTACCAGGCCGAGAAGCCGTGCGCGGTGTGCGCCGGGGCGCGGCTGAAGCCGGAAGCCCTGGCGGTGAAGATCGCCGGCAAGCACATCGCCGAAGCCTCTGATCTCTCGATCAAGACGGCGCGCGGCTGGTTCGGCGGGGTGCTCCCCACCCTCACCCCGCAACGCGCGGAAATCGCGCGGCGCATCCTGCGTGAGATCGAGGACCGGCTGCAGTTCCTGAACGATGTCGGGCTGGACTACCTCACCCTCTCACGCGGTTCCGCCACCTTGTCCGGCGGCGAGAGCCAGCGCATTCGACTCGCCAGCCAGATCGGCTCCGGCCTGACCGGCGTGCTGTATGTGCTGGACGAACCCTCGATCGGGCTGCACCAGCGCGACAATGAGCGCCTGCTCGGCACGCTCCAGCGCCTGAAATCACTGGGGAATACCGTGCTGGTGGTGGAGCACGACGAGGATGCCATCCGCAGCGCCGACTACCTGATCGACATGGGGCCGGCCGCCGGCGTCAATGGCGGGCGGGTGATCGCGCAGGGGACGGCCGAGGAGGTCGCCGCCCATCCGGATTCGCTGACCGGCGCCTATCTCTCCGGCCGCAAATCCATCCCCGTGCCGCCGATGCGCCGGCCGATCCAGAAGGACCGCGTGGTGACCATCGTGGGCGCCCGTGGCAACAACCTGAAGGACGTGAACGCCACCTTCCCGCTGGGCGTGCTCACCTGCGTCACTGGCGTCTCCGGCGGCGGCAAGTCCACCCTGGTGGTGGACACGTTCTACAAGGCCGCCAGCCGCCGCCTGATGGGCTCCGGCGAGGTGCCCGCGCCGCACACCCGCATCGACGGGCTGGAGAACCTGGACAAGATCATCGACATCGACCAGTCCCCGATCGGCCGCACCCCGCGCTCCAACCCGGCCACCTATACCGACCTGTTCGCGCCCATCCGCGACTGGTTCGCCGAGCTGCCCGAAAGCCGGGCCCGCGGCTACAAGGCCGGGCGCTTTTCGTTCAACGTGAAGGGCGGCCGCTGCGAGGCCTGCCAGGGCGACGGGGTGCTCAAGATCGAGATGCACTTCTTGCCGGACGTGTTCGTCACCTGCGACACCTGCAAGGGCAAGCGCTACAACCGCGAGACGCTGGAGATCAAGTTCCGCGACAAATCCATCGCCGAAGTGCTTGAGATGACAGTGGAGGAGGCGGTTCCCTACTTCTCCGTCGTCAACAAGATCCGCGACCGGCTGACGATCCTGCAGCAGGTCGGCCTCGGTTATGTCGCCCTCGGCCAGCAGGCCACCACCCTCTCCGGCGGCGAGGCGCAGCGCATCAAGCTTTCCAAGGAACTCGCCCGCCGCGCCACCGGGCGGACGCTCTACATCCTGGACGAACCCACCACCGGCCTGCATTTCGAGGACGTGCGCAAGCTGCTGGAAGTGCTGCACGCCCTGGTGGACGCGGGCAACACCGTGGTGGTGATCGAGCACAATCTGGAGGTGATCAAGACCGCCGACTGGATCCTGGACCTCGGCCCCGAGGGCGGCGATGGCGGCGGCCGCATCGTGGCGCAGGGCACCCCGGAAGACATCGCGCGCGTCGCCGAAAGCCATACCGCCCGGTTCCTGGCGCCGCTGTTGCCGGCACCCGCCAAGCAGGAGCGCCGCAAGGGCGCCAAACCTCAATAGGCCGTTGCCGTCTCCAGCAACGTCAGCGCGCGCGACCAGGAAATGGGCGTCTCCGCGGCCTGGCCGGCGACGCTGCGATAGGGGGTGGCAAAGGTGCAGCCTGCGAGCATGACGCCACACGCCAGCAGCAGCATTGGTCGCAGGAGAGCCATTGCCGATCATCCCTGGGGTTTGCCGGGGTGGTTCCCAAGCACCGTCGGGAGGTGGGCGTGCGGACGGATTCCGCCAGGGGAGCGGCGGCCGGCCATCCGGCCGCAGCGGCTGGTGTGGCGCCGCTGCTGAAGAAAACGAGAAAATAAGCAAGAGGTTCTTTTTTGAAAAAAAGAACCAAAAAACTTCTACACATTGGCACCCATATCTCTCAGGAGACACGGGTGCCAATGGATGAAGTTTTTTTGCTTCTTTTTGTTCACAAAAAGAAAACTCTTTCTTAAATGATGAGTGTTACCAGCCTGTCTCAGTTCGCCCGCTTGGTGATCGAGATCGCATAGGCCGGCGTGCGGATTGCGAACATCGGGTCGTTCTCCGGCCCGTCGATCCCGTCGGCGAGGATCGTGGGCGCGAAGATCGTCTCATCGCAGATCTTCGCATCGGCCACGCTGCGCACCAGCAGCCTGCCAAGCTCCACGACCGGCCGCGTGTCTTCGCCCTCCCACATTTTCGTCACATTGTCGGTGGGATCGCCGGCGCGGCCGGGGATCGCGACCATCCGGAACCCGGTCGGCTGCCCGCTTGCCAGGCGCGTGCCGATATCCGCGGCGAGGTAGTCGCGCGGCTTGGCCCGCGCTTCGTCGTCGGTCAGGTTCACCGGCCCGTCGAGCGGATCCATGCGGAACTTGATCACCTGGCGCGCACCGGCGGCGTTGGTCAGCGTATAGGCGTGCACCGCCCAGTAGTTCACCCCAACCCAGGAGCCCGGGATCGGCTGGCTGGCCAGGAAGCGGGCCTGCAGCAGCGTCTCGGGATTGGCCTCGGAGAAGGCGCGCACGCGGGCGGGGTCGGGCTGGCCGTTGGCGGCGGGCTTGCGTGCCTCCAGGAAGCCCAGCATCTGCGCGGGCGTGGCGACGAAATTGATCGGCGCATTGACCATCACGAACTCGGTCTGGCCGGGTCCGTCGGCGTCGATCCGGAACGACAGGCCGCGGTTAACGCCGCGCGCGCCATCGGCCACGGCAGGGTTGCCGCCACCGACCGAGAAGCGGATCACGGCATCGGAGGGCTTGGTGAAGATCACGGCCTTGGATAGCCCGCGCGCCGCCGCCGCGGGCTCGAACCTGCCAGCGTAGCAGGCGCCCTTCGCGCCGCTGGGACGGTGCGTGCCGGGTCCGGCGAAGGTGCGCATGATCTCCACGATCGGCGCGGGGTCGCTGTCCTGCGCCCAGGCCGGTTGGGCCAGCGCGGCGAGCGGGATCGCGAGGCAGGCGGCGGCAAGCATCGGCGCTCGTGTCATCGGTGGTTCTCCCTGATCGGCCCTTTCCATGTATCCGTCCGGCGAGTGACGCCTTGGCGTGTTCAATCTTGCTGCGGCACTTACGGGTGATCGTACGGACGTTCGTACGAGCGCTGGTAAGGGCGATTACTATGGAGATCATCACGGGAGTTGAGCGCCGGCGTCGGTGG
>JAPLOI010000057.1 GCA_026400815.1 Alphaproteobacteria bacterium | reverse complement strand
TCCACAGCCATAACCACGACGAACGGCTTGTCGTACTTGGTGACGGCCACCGGCGCGATGCGCGCGGCGTCGATGAGCACCCCGAAGTGGTTCTGCGCGTATGATGAGATGAACGTTTTCATGCGGCTCCTCATGCTGGAGCCGCATTGTTGGCGATGTTAGCGAACTTCGCAATCGCCCCGATAGTATTTGGGCCTGTAAATCGTGTTTGAAGGAGAGATTCCCGCTCAGAGACCCTGGAAACCCTGGCTCTGCTCCGCCCACAGCACCCCAAACGGCTGCATCAGCAGAGCAAGGGTCATGTCAGAGGGTTGGCGTCCATCCAGAATCGCCTCCACAACCTCCGGTGCGAGCAGCGTCGTTCGAAGCAGGCGGCTGACATAGGAAGGGTTGATCTTCTCGTAAATGCTCACGTGGTTGGCGCTGTGCGGCCTGATCAGGCGACGGCGAAGTTGCCGGCGATGAGATCGCGGATAGCCTGCAGTGCGGGCTGACCGCTGAGGCGTGCGGTGCCGGTGACCGAGCGATATCCGGCGTGGATCTGTGCGCCCCAGTCCGAGCGGAAGCCGTTGGTGACTTTGCGGAACACCACCGAGGGGCGGATTTCCCTCTCGGAGATGTTGTTGGTTGCGGGAACCTCGCGGTCGGTCAGGAAGATGAAGAACTTGGTCCGCCAGGCCTTGACCTGCTTGTTCAGCGCCTTGCCGGCGGGATGGGCGACGGGTCCGGCGACGAGGCGATCGAGCCTGTCGTCGGCTCTGGCGGCGTAGGCGGCCAGGGTGCTGTCCTTCAGCTGGCCTCGTCGCTTGCCCACGCCGATCGCCCAACGCAGATGGTCGCGGATTTTTGGTGCGAAGATCGTGTCGCCGCAGTCGATGGCGTACTGCACATCGCGCAGTACATGGGCCAGGCAGACCTGATGGCTGTGGCCCAGCTCCTGCTGGCCGGCGTAGCGGTCGGATATCCACACCTCGGGCTTGTGGCCGCCGAGGACTTCGTCGGCGACCCTCCTGGCCCGGCTGGGCGCGATCCTGTGCAGGACAGCCTTGTTGGACAGGAACACCCACTGCCAATGGGTGGCGCCACCGACCCGCGTGGTGGTCTCGTCCGAGGCGATGATCCGGGCAGTCAGCAGCTTGTCCTGGATCGCCTTGCACGCCGCGTCCAGGTTGGCTCCCATCCGCTGGAAGGCGCCTGCGATGGCACCTTCGGAGATCGTCAGGCCGAACAGCTCGCGCAGCATGCGCGACAGGCGCTCGAAACCGACATGGTGGCTGTGGTGCAGATACATCAGCAGCGAACGGATGCCCGGGCCGAACGGCGTACCCGGCGGCATGGCGGCCGGCGCCTCGGCACGATAGCGGTGGCCACAGCCGCTGCACCGCCCGCCGAAGAGTTCCACCCGGGTGACCACGGGGCGGATCGGCGGCAGATCGATGTGGTCGTAGCGATGGCGGCACCGCTGCGCGGCGGCCGAAACATCCGCACCACAATGACCGCAGGCGTCGGCCATCCGCCGCTCAGTCGTGTCGGGTGTCTCGGTCAGCGGCCGAAACCGGCCCGCCCGCAGCGGCCGCTTCTTCGCCGGCCGCTTGGGCCGCTTGGCACGGCCTGGGCCATCCTGCGACGGCGGCGTGTGGGAGTTCGAAGAGGTCTTACGCGGCTTGCCCAGGATCGCCTCGAGTTCAGCGATCCGCGCCGCCAGCCGCTGGATCATCGCCGCCTGCTCCAGCAGCAGGGCGTCCTTCTCGGCGTCACTCAGGCCAAACCGGGGCGGCAGGGTCATCCATACCTTGACTCATATCCCGAGCCCGCGCGCAACCCCGCATCGCCAACCACGTGAGCATTTACGCACCAGTCGCCGCCCCGGCCTACGCCGCACCCGCCACCGTCGTGGCCGCCATGCCACCCGTCATGTCGCCCGCCATGCAGCCCGTCATGGT
>JAPLOI010000049.1 GCA_026400815.1 Alphaproteobacteria bacterium | reverse complement strand
GAAATACGAGGAAGTGTATCTGCGAGCCTATGACAGCGTGAGCGATGCACGTGCCTCGCTCGGGCGGTATCTGGATTTCTACAATGCCCGCAGGCCGCATTCGAGCCTGGGGGCACGGACGCCTGAGCGGGCCTATCTCGCCCACCTGCCATCCCGGGTGGCAGCATGATAGCGCCGCCGCTGCCGTGGAGCCGCTCCGGTCGGGCGACGCCCACCCTGCGCGGCTCCACGGCAGCGGCACAACGTGCGTATCAACCGGCAGGCGACCCACTTATCGGAACTGAAACGCTGTAGCGAGAAACCGAGCCAGCTCTGGGCGTGCTGTCCATCGACGCAGACGGTACCGGTGAAAGCGAGGCGGTATTCATCGGAACGATTGGTGCTGGGCTCAGCCTCACCGCTAATGACTTCCTGTTCGTCGTCTCGGAAGTAGGCGACATCCTCCCAACCTAACCTCTTCCAAGCGACGATACGCTAAACTGTCAAAGCCCCCGCTCACACAGCGGGGGCTTTTTCTTTGCGGCTCACACAACCCTTGAACCCCGCCCATTTGGAATGCGAGCATTCCGGTAGGTTGTAACGGACTCCCCTCGTGGTGACCGTTCAGCGGTAGAATCCCGTCCCTTGATGTAGTGCCACCCAACCCGATGCGCCTGTGGCCAGCGCAGGATGGCCGATGCCGTCAGCGCCGTGCCGTTGTCACTCGCCATCATCACCGGCTTGCCTTGGCATTCCCGCCCTTCCTGCTAGAAACATCGGCGAAATAGTCCGCAGGGAGGGGACCGCTTCCATGGCCACCGCTGTATCGCCGCTGGCGCTTCCGTTGCCCGCATTGCCGCCGCTGGCCGGGGTTCGCCTCGGCGCCGCCGTTGCAGGTATCCGCTACACCACCGGCCGCACCGACCTGGTGATGGCCGAGCTGGCCGCCGGCACCACGGTCGCCGGCGTCTTCACCTCCAACAAATGCCCCGGCGCCCCGATCGACTGGTGCCGCGATGCGCTGAAGGGCGGCAAGGCGCGCGCCGTGGTGATCAACGCCGGCAACGCCAACGTGTTCACCGGCAAGGCCGGCGTGGAGGCCACCAAGGCCAGCGCCGCCGCCGCCGCCAAGCTGGTCGGCTGCCCGACCAAGCAGATCTTCCTCGCCTCCACCGGCGTGATCGGGGAGGTGCTGCCGCACGCCAAGCTCACCGCCGCCCTGCCCAAGCTGCACGAGAGCCTGTCGGACGATGGCTGGGAAGCCGCCGCCCGCGGCATCATGACCACCGACACCTTCCCCAAGGCCAGCACCCGCACCGCCACCATCGGCGGCGTGGAAGTGCGCATCAGCGGCATCGCCAAGGGCAGCGGCATGATCGCGCCCGATATGGCGACAATGCTGTGCTTCATCTTCACGGATGCCAAGATCCCCGCCGAGCTGCTGCAGGGCATGCTCAGCAAGGGCGTGGGCGGCACCTTCAACTGCACCACGGTGGATAGCGACACCTCCACGTCGGATACCGTGATGCTCTTCGCCACCGGCGTCACCAAGCACCCGAAGGCGGACGACGCCAAGATGCTGAAGGACTTCCAGCGCGCCCTGAACGACGTGCTGCTGGAACTGGCCCTGATGGTCACGCGCGACGGCGAAGGCGCCCAGAAGCTGATCCGCATCGACATCACCGGCGCGGTCAACGGCAAGTCCGCCAAGCGCATCGGCATGACCATCGCCAACTCCCCCCTGGTGAAAACCGCCATTGCCGGCGAGGACGCCAACTGGGGCCGCATCGTCATGGCCGTCGGCAAGGCCGGCGAACCCGCCGACCGCGACAAGCTCAGCGTCGGCGTGGGCGGCGTGTGGATGGCCCGGGATGGCGGCGTGGTGCCGGGCTACGACGAAACCCCCGTGGTGGCCCACATGAAGGGCCGCGAAGTCACCATCTCCGTGGATATCGGCCTGGGCAAGGGCAAGGCCACCGTGTGGACCTGCGACCTCACCCACGGCTACATCGACATCAATGGCAGCTATCGCTCCTGATCTCACCATCCGGCCCGCCACCGCGGCGGACCGGGCGGCGCTGGATGAGCAGGAGCTCGGGCTCAACCTGTTCGAGAACGCGCTGGTAGGGGACCGCAACATCACCCCCGCCGGCGGCGTCGCTGCCATGGACAAGCTGCACCAGCGTGCCGAGGACAGCGGCGGCGTGGTGCTTGTGGGCGAGATCGGCGGCGCCGTGATCGCCCACCTGGTGCTCACCTTCGAGCGCTTCGGCCCGTTCGTGCGCGAGGAACTGCGCGACTACGCCCTGGTGGCCGATTTGTTCGTGCGCGAACCCCATCGCGGCCGCGGCGTCGGCCGCGCCCTGATCGCCGAGGCCGAGCGCCGCGCCATTGAACGCGGCATGCCGCGCATCGTGCTCGGCGTGGTCCATGGCAACCACGCCGCCGAACGCAGCTACCGTCGCCAGGGGTTCCGGGACTACGCACGGGAGATGGTGAAGGACCTCACGTAGCTGCACGGCCATCGGACCCCTTGCGGCGCGTGCCGCATTTGGGCACTTGCTGAACGCATGCCGCACCAGCTCACCCATGGCTGATCTGATCGCACCCACCTTCGCCCCGCTGAAGACCGAGCGCCTCACGCTGCGCCCCTTCGCGGCAGAGGACGCGGCTGAGCTGCACCGGCTGATCAACGACTGGGAGGTGTGCCGCACCCTGGCCGCCGTGCCCTTCCCCTATTCGCGCGACCTGGCCGATGAGTGGATCACCTCCTCCCACGCCTCGCTGGCCGATGGCCGGGCCTGGCACCTGGTGATCACCGGCCAGGAAGGCGAGAAGGAGGTCGTGGTCGGCGGCGTCGGCCTGCGGCTCTCCAAGGATGCCCGCTCCGCGCGGCTCGGCTACTGGGTCGGCCGGCGCTTCTGGGGCCATGGCGTGGCCAGCGAAGCCGCCGGCAAGCTGGTGCGCTGGGCGATGGCCAACCTGGATCTGGACCGCCTGGAAGCCACCGTCGCCACCGACAACCCCGGCTCCATCGCCGTCCTGCGCCGCATCGGCTTCCGCCACGTGGGTGAGGGGATGGAAAGCTTCCTCGCCCGCGGCGGCGAGCAGAAGGTGCTGCGCTTCGAAGCCACGCGCGACGACCTGTTTGGCCACACCACGCCGGAGCCGCAGGAAGGGGCCGAGAAGCCCATCCTGGTGGTTGCCGCCTGCGCGCTGGTGGACCTGGACGGACGCGTGCTGCTGGCCCGCCGGCCGGAAGGCAAGAAGATGGCCGGGCTGTGGGAATTCCCCGGCGGCAAGCTCAACCCGGGCGAAACGCCGGAAGTCGCCCTGATCCGCGAGCTGAAGGAAGAGCTGGACATCGACGTAACGGCGGCCTGCCTCGCCCCGCTGTTCTTCGCCAGCCATGGCTATGAGCGCTTTCACCTGCTGATGCCGCTCTACGTCTGCCGCCGCTGGAAGGGCACGCCGCAAGGCAAGGAAGGCCAGGCGCTGGCCTGGGTGCACAAGGACAAGCTGGCGGACTACCCGATGCCAGAAGCCGACCGCCCCCTGGTGCCCCTCCTGCGAGACTTCTTGTAGAAGTGGCGTGGCCTGCTTGTCCCTGGCCCACGAAGCCGCGGGCCCGGGGCAGGACACGCAAGGGGACCAGACCATGACGACGAAGAAGAACCCAACCGCCTGCCTGCTGGTGATCGGCAACGAGGTGCTCTCGGGCCGCACGCAGGATGCGAACATCAAGTTCCTGGCGATCGGCCTGGGCGAAATCGGCATCCCGCTGCGCGAGGTGCGCGTGATCCCGGATGTGGCGGAAACCATCATCGCCACCCTGAACGAGTGCCGGGCCAAGTTCGACCACGTTTTCACCACCGGCGGCATCGGGCCGACGCACGACGACATCACCAGCGAATGCATCTCCGCCGCCTTCGGCGTGCCGTGGGAGCCGCATCCCGTCGCCTGGGCGCGGATGGAAAAAAGCTACAAGCCCGGCGAGTTCAACGCCGCCCGCCAGCGCATGGCCACCATGCCGCGCGGCGCCTCGCTGATCGACAACGAGATCTCGGTGGCGCCCGGCTTCACCATCGGCAACGTGCACGTGATGGCCGGCGTGCCGCGCATCATGCAATCGATGTTCCGCCACCTGGCACCCACGCTGGAAGGCGGCCAGCCGATCCTCTCGCGCGCAGTGCACGCGCTGCGCATGGCGGAAGGCCTGATCGCGGACGGGCTGACGGCGATCCAGAACCGCTATCCCGAGCTGGACCTGGGCAGCTACCCCTACTACCGCCCGAGCGGCAATGGCGTGGCGATCGTGGCCAAGGGAACCGATGCCGCCATGGCGGAGGCCGCGATCGCGGAGGTAACGGCGCTGATGGTGGAATGCGGCGGTGCGCCGGTGCAGGGGGAGCCGCCGGAAGCTTAGGCGGTTCCCTTAAGCCATCCCGGTGGCGATATCCTCCACCGCATCGTGCTTCAGCAGCACGATCTCGGAGTTGTTGGGGATCTCGATGAACTTCTCCGCCCGCAGCTTCGAGAGCGTGCGGCTGACGGTTTCGATCGTCAGCCCCAGATAATCCGCGATGTCGCCACGCGTCATCGGCAGCTGGATGCGTTCCGCCACGTTTGCCGCGCCGCGGCCCGGGCAATGCGGGATCATGTTCGCCCGCGCGATCAGGAAGGAGGCGAGGCGCTCGCGCGCCGTCTTGCGGCCCAGCAGCAGCATCTGCTCCTGCGCCACCACCAGCTCGTTGCTGGCCACTTCCAGCAGCTTCTTCTCAAGTGCCGGGAAATCGTCCAGCAGCCCGCGCAGCTTGGTGCGGCTGAAGCGGCACACGCGCACCGGTTCCAACGCCTCGGCGCTGAACGCGTAGCTGGAGGAAACCGCCAGGCCCAGGAAATACCCCACCCCGGCAAACCCGGTCACCTGCCGCCGCCCATCAGGCAACAGCTTGTAGAGCTTCGACGTACCGGCAGTGACGTTGAAGAAGTGCTCGGCCGGGTCGCCTTCCTGGATGAAGGTATGGCCGGGCAGGACGGAGACCGTCACCGATGCCGCCGAAAGCTTGTCCAGGTCGGATTCGTCGATCACATGGCACACGCTCAACGCACGCGCGCCGCAGGTCAGGCAGACATTCGCGTCGCGATGGCTGTCGATGACAAGGGGCCTAGCCCGGGTCATGGCGGTCATGGGCGCTCCCGGCGACGTGCATGCCGCCAACCTTATGGAAGCCGACCCTACCGCATCCCTGGCACCATGGTGAGCCTTTTCGTCGCGATGCACGATTGCGGACCTTGACCTGGGTCAATGAGCCCTCCCCGGCACCTGCGCATGGTGCATACCATGCTCCAGGATGCCTCCCCGTTGCCCGGCCTGTATTGCGAGGACCTGCCGCCCGGCCAGGCCGGCACGGTCTTCCCGCTGCTGCGCGAGGCGATCCCCGGCCTGCAACTGCAATCCTGGCTGCGCTTCGCCCGCCGCGTCACCTCCCCGCGCCGCGCCGGCCAGTCCGGCATCATGGTGGTGCGCCGCGCCCCGCGGCCGATGCCCTGCGGCCTGTTCCTGTGGCGCCGGGATGAGGATCTCACCCACGGCGCCGTGCTGGTGGCCGAACACCTCATCGCCATCGACCTGCTGGACACGGAGCCGGTGATGGCCGCCCTGGTGACGGAGCTGGAACGCCTGGCCCAGCGCCTGGGCTGCGGCGGCATCCGCACCATGGTGATCGAGCCCGATGCCCCATTCGCCACGCGCCTGCTCGCCGCCGGCCATGCCAGCGACGGTGCGGCGATGTGGAAGCCCGTCGACGGCGCGCAGGCCGAGCCCCCGCCGCGCAAGCGCCGCTAGAGCGTGATCGTCGGAGGCGGAATCGCCGGAGACGTGAATCACGCGATCAAGCAAAGACCTAGCTCCCCGGTTTGGGCCGGCCGCCCCCGCGGCCTATACTCGCGCCGACCATAGCTGGAATACCGCCGCGTGCCCTCGTCCCAAGCTTCCTCCGCTGATGCCGAACGCCTGCTGGCCCGCCACCTGGCCGCCTTCTCCGGCGTCACCGTGCTGGTGCTCGGCGATGCCATGCTGGACCGCTACGTGCATGGCGACGTGCGCCGAATCTCGCCGGAAGCCCCCATCCCCGTGCTGCGCGCCCGCACCCGCCGCTTCGTGCTCGGTGGCGCCGGCAACGTCGCGGAGAACGCCGCCGCCCTCGGCGCGCGCGCCATCCTGGTGGGCCTGATCGGCGACGACGCGGCCGGGCAGGAACTGTCCGCAACCCTGCAAGGCCGCATCGGTAACGGCCTCGTGCGCGTGCCCGGCCGCCCCACCACGGTGAAAACCCGCTTCATGTCCGGCGGCCACCAGCTGCTGCGCCTGGACGAGGAGGAGCCGGAGCCGCCCGGCCCCGAAGCCGAAGCCGCGCTATTGGCCGCCTTCCGCGCCGCCCTGCCCCAGGCCGGCGTGGTGGTGCTGTCCGACTACGACAAGGGCGTGCTGACCGATACCGTGCTGCACGAAGCCATCGCCGCCGCCCGCGCAGCCGGCATCCCCGTGGTGGTCGACCCCAAGCGCCCGCGCTTCGAGGCCTATGCGGGCGCCACCGTCATCACCCCCAACGTGCTGGAGGTCACCCGCGCCACCGGCCTCGCGGCGGAGGACGACACCGGCGCCGCCCTGGCCGGCGAAGCCGCCCGCACCCAGGCGGGGGCCGAAGCCGTGCTGGTCAAGCGCTCCGAAAAGGGCCTCACCCTGGTCCGCCACGGCCAGCCCCCGCGCCACCTGCCCACCCGCGCGGTGGAGGTGGCGGATGTCTCCGGCGCCGGCGATACCCTCGTCACCGCCTTTGCCCTTGCGCTCGCCGCGGGGGCGGAGATGCCGGAAGCCGCCCTGCTCGCCAACGTCGCCGCCGGCCTCGCCGTCGCCAAGCCCGGCACCGCCACCGTCACCCGCGCCGAACTGGCCTCGGCCCTGCACCGGCAGGAGGTGCTGGCGATCGACAGCAAGGTGATGGAGCTGGATGCCGCCCTCGCCCAGATCGCCGCCTGGCGCGCCACCGGCCTCAAGGTCGGCTTCACCAATGGCTGCTTCGACCTGATCCACCCCGGCCATGTCCGCCTGCTCGCCGCCGCCCGCGCGCAGTGCGACCGGCTGGTGGTGGCGCTGAACAGCGACGCCTCCGTCCAGCGCCTGAAGGGGCCGGACCGCCCGGTGCAGAGCGAAGCCGCCCGCGCCACCGTCATGGCCAGCATGGCCGCCGCCGACCTGGTGATGCTGTTCGAGGATGACACGCCTGAACGCCTGATCCGCGCCATCCTGCCGGACGTGCTGATCAAGGGCGCCGACTACACGATCGACCAGGTAGTGGGGGCCGACATCGTCCAGGCCGCCGGTGGGCGCGTGGCGCTCATTCCGCTGGAGCAGGGGCACAGCACCACGGGCACGATCCGGCGGATCAACGCGGGGCAGTAGGGGAGGATGTTGTTTTGAGAAAAGTGCCAGGCGTTTTCTGAGTGGCCGGGGTAACGCGGAAAAACATCATTGCGGAGCACGCCAAGCGCCATCTGTGGCGCTGCAACGGGTTCCTCAGGCAGCACTTCGACCGCCACTTCAAGGAGTGCGAATGGCACTTCAACGACCGGCCTGCCAGGCGGATGGTGACGACGCTCCGAGAGCGGTGTGCCTGCGCCAGGCTCTGAATGGCTCCCCCTACACCCCTTAGCGAGGCTAGGCCCAAAATTTTTGATAGGCTTTGCCCGCGTTTGGCCGCATGGCACGCGCGCAGGCAAATGAAGTGTTTTTTGCTGCTTTTTCTTCAAACATAAGAAGACCCTTTCTTCCCGCGGAGACGACCCATGCGCGTGGCCCTGATCCACATCAGCCAGGAAACCAACGATTTCCACCCGGTGCTGACCACCCTCGCCGACTACGCCGCCTTCGGCATCCACGAAGGCCCGGCCATTCTTGAAAAGGCTCGCGGCCGCGCCGCGATCGATGGCTGGATCGACGCCATCGCCGCCTCCGGCCTCCCCGTCGAATGGGTCCCCATCGTCTGGGGCGTCGCCGGCGCCGGCGGGCGCATCACCACCGAAGCCCGCCAGTTCTTCCTCGACGCCATCCGCCGCAACCTCGCCGAAGCGGGCCCGCTCGATGCGCTCGCCGTCCACCTGCACGGCGCCTGCTCGGCCGTGGGGGTGGACGACGTGGAAGGCGAACAGCTCGCCCTCATCCGCGCCATGCGTGGTGCTGATATCCCGCTGGTGCTCTCGCTCGACCACCACGCCAACGTCACCAAGCTGATGGTCGATTGCGCCGATGCCATCGTCGCCCACCGCACCCAGCCGCATGACCCCTACGACACCGGCCATGTCGCCGGAGAGCTGATGGCCCGCGTGCTGCGCGGCGAGGTGAAGCCGGTGATGGCCTACCGCAAGCTCCCCCTCATCACCCACCAGGAGCAGTTCCTCACCGCCGCCGGCCCGATGAAGGACTGGTTCGAACAGGCCCGCGCCATGGAAGCCGACCCCCGCGTGCTCCAGGTCTCCCCTTGCCCGATGCAGCCCTGGCTCGACGTGGCCGAGGGCGGCTGGGCCACCATCGTCACCACCAACAACGACCTCGCCCTGGCCAACCGCCTCGCCGACGGATCCGCCGATTTCGCCTGGGCGCGGCGCCACGTGTTCATGGAACAGACCGCCGTGCCGATCGACGAGGCCGTGCGCATGGCCGATGCCGAGAAAAGCGGCGTGGTGGTGCTGTCCGACACCGGGGACACCGTGTTTGGCGGCACCGCCGGGGACAGCAACCTCATCCTCGAATCCATCCTGCGCCAGGGAATCTCCGGCCGCGCGCTGGTGCCGCTGATCTCGCCGCAGAACGTCGCCACCCTGGTCGCCGCCGGGGAAGGCACCACCGTCACCGTGGAGCTCGGCGGCACCGCGGCCACCGACTTCTTCACGCCGCTCCCCGTCACCGGCACGGTGCGAAAGATCGCCCCCGGCCGCATCACCGTGCCCAGCTTCACCCGCCCCAATATCGACCAGGGCACCACGGTGATCTTCGAAGCCGGCCCGGTCACCATCGTCCTCACCGAACGCCGCGGCACCGCCGGCAACGTGCCGGAGACCTACCGCCTGTTTGGCATCGAACCCGCCGACTTCCAGATGGCGGTGCTCAAGACTGCCTCCAACTTCCAATACTTCGCGCCCATCACAAGCCGAGTCATCCGCGTGGACACGACCGGGCCAGGGCAATCCGACGTGAAGTCGCTGCCCTGGAAGCGCACACCGCGGCCGTTCTTTCCGCTGGATGCGATCGAGGAGCGGTAGGGCGGGCCGCTCTCAGGCGGCAAAGCTCGTCTTGAACCCCTCGAAGCTCCCGGGAATCTGCCGCAGCCCATCGATCACGCGGCGCCGTGTCTTCTCGTCATCCTCCGGCAGGAAATCCACCGAGACGGTGTCGGCAATGCCGCCGAACCGGTCGGCCACCGCCTCGGCCAGCTTGTCGTAGGTGGCGCGCACGGCGAACAGGTCCAGCACGTCGTCCGGCACCATCGCCGCCATCTCGTTCCACTGCCCCTTGCGGCTGGCCTCGTGCAGCTTGATGCCGAGATCGGTCAGGCCGTGGATGTCGAACACGCCGCGATAGGCCGGGGTGGAGCCATAGAAGGCCACGCGGTAGCGCAGCTTCTCGGCGGCGCGGTCCACGCTCGCCTGGTCCGGCCCGGTGGCGATGAAGCCGCCGCCGGTCACCTCGAAATTCGCGAAGCTCTTGCCCGCCTTCTCCAGCTCGCCGGCCAGCAGCGGCCGCACCACGTCGGTGACGTATTTGCGCGTGGCGAAGCCGTGCAGCCGCACGCCGTCGCACAGCCGGGCGGCGGTCTTCTGCATCTCCGGCCCCACGGCCGCGATCATGATCGGCACCATCGGCAGCTTGGCCGGCTTCGGTGAGAACTCCGGTGTCATCAGCGTGAAGTTGTAGAACTTGCCGCGGTAATCCAGCTTCTCACCGGTTTCCCAGGTGCGCCAGATCGCCCGCAGCGCCTGGATGTATTCGCCCATGCGCGGCGCCGGATGCTCCCAGCGCACATCGAAGCGGCGCTCATTGTGGGCGCGCACCTGCGTGCCAAGCCCGAGCACGAAGCGCCCGCCGGAATTCAGGTTCAGGTCCCAGCCGATATTGGCCACGATCATCGGGCTGCGCGGGAAGGAGATGGCCACCGAGGTCGCCAGCTGCACCCGCTGCGTGGCCATCGCGGCGATCGCCAGCGGCATGAATGGGTCGTGCGCCAGCTCCGGGCAGGTCAGCCCATCCATGCCATCCGCCTCGGCGCGGGCGGCGGCCGGCGCGATGGACTTCCAGTCGCTATAGGGCACTCCAGCGGTAACGCGCATCGATTTCCCCTCCTGTATTTGCCTGGGATGGCACCATGCCGCCGGGCGGCGCGCAACCCTGCCCAGGAGGCGGGCGGGATGGACGGGCCCGGCCGGCGCCCGCACTCTGAAAACATGCCCAACCCCATCGTCCGCCGCCCGCACCTCGATGCGACCGCGATCGCGGTGCTGGTGTTCCTCACCTCGCTGTGGGGGCTGCAGCAGGTCTCCGTGAAGATGACGATCCAGCAGGGGCTGTCCCCCTCGCTGCAGGCCGCGCTGCGCTCGCTGGGCGCGGCGGTGTGCGTGTTCGCCTGGATCGCGATCACCGAGGGACGGCCGGCGGTGCGCGCCCTGGTGGCACGGCGCACGCTGCTGCCGGGGCTCGGCGTGGCCGTGGTGTTCGCGCTGGAATTCATCGTGCTGTTCCGCGGCCTGCAGCTCACCACCGCCTCGCGCGGCGTGGTGTTCCTGCACTCCGCGCCGTTCTTCGTGGCCCTCGGCCTGCACCTGCTGGTCCCCGGGGAGCGGATGCGCGCGGTGCAGTTCGCCGGCCTGGTGATCGCCTTCCTCGGCATGGGCGCCGCCTTCGCGGAATCGCTCTGGGCAGGCGGCGGCTCCTTGGAAGGCGACCTCCTGTGCCTGCTCGGCGGCGCGCTCTGGGCGACCACCACGCTGTGCGTCCGGGCCTCCCGCACCCTGTCCTCCGCCGCGCCGGCCACGATCCTGTGGCTTCAGCTCGCCGGTTCCACCCCGATCCTGTTCGCTGCCGCCTGGTGGCAGGGCGAGGTGCCGCCCTTCCCCACCGTCTCCCCACTCGGCTGGCTCGGCCTGTTCTACCAGACCGTGATCATCGCCTTTGCCAGCTACCTGATGTGGTTCCGCATGATCCTCACCTATCCCGCCGGCCGCGTTTCGGGCTTCACCTTCCTCTCGCCGCTGTTCGGCATCGCCTTCGGCTGGGCGCTGATGGGCGACGCGCTGTCCTGGGGCCTGCTGGTGGGCGTGGTGGCGATCGTCTTCGGCATGCGGATGGTGAACACGCGCTGAGCCGCGCCCTGTGGTTGGGCGCGTGTTTCACGTCTCCGGCGATTCCGCCTCCGACGATCACGCGCTACGCTGCCGCCACCCACCCCGGAGCCGCGCCATGGACGACATGCCCATCCTCACCCGCCGCCGCATCGAGGCAGAGTTCGCCCGCGGCATCTACGATGAGATGAAGGCCGAGCTGGGCGAGGAGGCCGCCCGCCGCATCCTCACCAACGCCGTGGTGAAGCTCGCCAAATCCTCCGCCGCCGGCTTCGCCGCACAGGCGCCGAACGGCCCGAGCCTGGACCATTTCCGCGCCATCCAGTCGCTCTGGACCGCGGAGGACGCGCTGCGCACCGAAGTGGTGAAATCGACGGAAACGGAATTCCACTTCAACGTGGTGAGCTGCCGCTACTCCGAGATGTACCGGGAACTCGGCCTGGCCGAGCTGGGCGCCGTGCTGTCCTGCAACCGCGACGGCGCGTTCTGCGAGGGCTACGACCCCAAGCTGAAGCTGGAGCGCACGCAAACCCTGATGGGCGGCGCCACCCACTGCGACTTCCGCTACACGCGGGAGTCCTGAAGGGCCGGAGCCGGGGCGCCCTGGCTCCCGAACGCACTCAGCAACGATAGCCCTTTGCCTTGTCCCCAGAGGTATAGCGGCAGTTCGCCTGGGCGTCGGCCGGGCTGGCGCCGACCACGGGCAGCACGATGGCGGCGCCGAGCAGCAGGGCGAGGGAGAGAGCAATCTTCGTCACGGGCGGGTTCCTTAAACATTGCCAACGCCAGCCCACGGGCGGCGTATTCAGGAATTTGCCACTGATTCCGGACGCAACAAAGGCATACGAATGGCTGCATCCCCACTTCACGGATCTGTGATCCCGCGGGGCGCCCCGGCTTCCCGGGCGCCGCGCCCCCGGCTAGCCTGCGCTCCCCTGCCGCCGAGGTGCGCGTGATCGAGCTTTGGATTCCCATCACCGTCACGGCCGCGCTGTTTCAAACGTGGCGCACCGCCCTGCAGCAGCGCCTGCGCGGCCAGCTTTCAGTCAACGCCGCCGGCTTCGTGCGCTATGTCTATGCCCTGCCGGTCGGCCTGCTTTTCGTGGCGCTGGGCTACGGCCTCACCGGCACGCCGCTGCCCATGCCCACCACGGGCTTCCTGCTCAACTCCGCCGCCGCGGGGTTCCTGCAGATCATTGGCACCACGCTGCTGATCATGGCCTTCGGCTACCGCAACTTCGCCGTCGGTACCGCCTACGCGAAAACCGAGGCGGTGCAGGGCGCCATCGTCGCCTGGATCGTGTTGGGCGAGGCGCTCACGCCCCTGTCCGTCGGTGGCATCCTGCTGGGCGTTTCCGGCGTGCTGGTGCTGTCCTGGGGCGGCAAGGGCCTGGCCCCGAAGGACATCATCGCCGCCACCTTCCAGCCCGCCGCGCTGTGCGGCCTGGGCGCCGGCTTCGTCTTCGCCTTCACCGCCATCTTCATCAAGGAAGCCAACCGGGCGCTCCCCGGGGATATCGTGATCATCAAGGCGATGTTCGGCCTGCTGGTCACCAACCTGATGCAAACCGCCATGCAGGGCAGCTACCTGCTGTGGCGCGAGCCAGACCAGTTCCGCGCCGCCTTCCGCACCTGGCGCAGTTCCGCCTGGGTGGGCGCACTCTCGGCCTGCGGCTCCGCCTGCTGGTTCAGCGCCTTCGCACTCGCCCCCGTCGCCCTGGTGCGCGCCCTGGGTCAGATCGAGATGGTGTTCACCCTGCTGTTCAGCCGCTTCTACCTGCACGAGAAGCTGAAGCGCGCGGATATCCAGGGCCTGTTGCTGGTGGTGGCCGGCGTGGTGCTGGTGCTGTTCGGCAGATGAGGTAAGCTTTCCCCAAACGCAGGGGAAACGCGCATGACCGAACCCGTTCTGGTGGAAGTCCACAAGGGCTACCGCGTGGTGCAGATCAACCGGCCCGACCGGCTCAACGCGCTCGATCGCGCCACCCACGTGGTGCTGATGCAGAAGCTGCTGGAAGCCGAGGCCGACGAAAGCTGCCGCGCCCTCATCCTCACCGGCACCGGCCGCGGCTTCTGCGCGGGTGCTGATCTCGCCGGCCGCAACCAGCCGCCGGAGCCGGAGCCCGAAGGTGCGCCCAAGCGCGATTCCGGCAGCTCCATCGAGGAAACCTGGAACCCGCTCGCCCGCAAACTCGCCGTGATGCGCATGCCGGTGATCGCCGCCGTGAACGGCATCGCCGCCGGCGCCGGCAGCTCGATCGCGCTGGGCTGCGACATCACCATCGCCGCCCGCAGCGCCTACTTCCTGCAGGCCTTCACCCGCATCGGCCTGGTGCCGGATTGCGGCGGCACCTGGTTCCTGCCCAACCTCGTCGGCCCCGCCCGCGCCCGCGGGATGGTCATGCTCGCCGAGCCGCTGCCGGCCGAAAAGGCCGCCGAATGGGGCCTGATCTGGGGCGTGCACGACGACGACAAGCTGATGGAAGAAGCCCACAAGATGGCCGCCAAGCTGGCCACCATGCCCACCAAGGCCATCCTGATGTCCCGCCGCGCCCTGGCCGCCGCCACCGCCGGCAACGACCTCAACACCCAGCTGGACCTCGAACGCGACCTGCAGGGCATGGCCAGCCGCACCGAAGACCACAAGGAAGGTGTCACCGCCTTCCTGGAAAAGCGCCCCGCCCAGTTCAAGGGCCGTTGATGCCCGCTCCCACCGACCCGCAGGCCCCTGGTCCTCAGAAATTGGCCGAGGCCTGCGCCGCGGCGATGTGGGCGGAGGATACCGCCAGCCAGGGTCTCGGCATGGTCCTGGAATCCGTCGGCCCCGGCACCGCCCGCATGGCGATGCCGGTGCGCGACGGCATGGTGAACGGCCACGGCCTGTGCCACGGCGGCTTCATCTTCACCCTGGCCGACAGCGCCTTCGCCTTCGCCTGCAACAGCCGCAACGCCAAATGCGTTGGCGCGGCCTGCAACATCAGCTTCCTCCGCCCCGCCCGGCTCGGGGATCGGCTCACCGCCACCGCGGAGGAACGCCACCTCGCGGGACGCTCCGGGCTCTACGACGTGCGCGTGACCAACCAGGCAGGCGAGGTGATTGCCGAACTGCGCGGGCAGTCCAGGGCCATTGGCGAAGTGTTCTTCACGTGAAGTTAGAAACTTCTTTTTCTGAAGAAAAAGAAGCAAAAAGACTTCATTTTCTTGCGTCTTCCCAGCGCGCATTTTCTATTCATTGCGCTGGTGTTTAAAATGAGAAAAGTTTTTTGGTTTTTAGAAACTCTCTTTGCTTTGTCCCTTATCTGCCGTCACCATCATCGGCCGCGGCATACGTCTCTACGGCCGGTATTCCACCCTGCTCTCCTTGAAAAAGCCGGTCAGGCGCGCCGGCGGCGCAGGCCGAGCAGGCCGGCGAGGCCGGTGGCGAACAGGGCGAGGCCGGTGGGTTCCGGCACCTGGGTGATGTAGGTGCTGGTGCCGTCGAAGACATAGCTGGCGCGCTGGCCGTTGATGCGCGTGTTGTCGACGAGGTTGAGGAAATCCATGTCCTGGGAATGGTCGCCTAACAGGCTCAGCGTGCCGCCGTTGAGGTAGAACATGCCGGCGATGATGCGCGCGGATTCGAAGTTGAGGATGCCGCCAGTGTAGTCGAACCGGCCATCGGGGCCAAGGTCGAGGATCAGCGTGTCGGTGCCGGCGCCGCCATCGATGTCGCCGTTCACGTGGGCGCCGTTCTGCAGGGTCGGCGTATCGTTGCCGTCGCCGAGATCGAGCGCGGCGCCGCTGCCGCTGTTGGCGATGGTACCGGCATTGGTAACGCTGTCGTTGCCGCCGCCGGTCTGCAAGGCCGCGGCGGTGGTGTTGCCGCGCATGACGCCACCGGCCTGGTTGGTGACGGTATCGTCGAAGGTGCCGACGATCTTCGCGGCGAAGCCGCTCTTGCCTTCGATCAAGCCGGCATTGGTGATGGTGGTGGGGGCGAAGGCATCGCCGCCGCTGCTGTTGTCGGCCAGGATGCCGTTGCCGGCGCGGGTGGGATCGCCGTTCGGCGCGTCGGCGAGCGCGGCGCTGCCGACGATTCGGCCGGTAATGGTGTTGGTGATGCTGCCGCCGCCGATCGAGATGGCCTCGGGATTGTTGGGCAGGCTGTCGCTGCCCACGCCCTTGGCGCCGAGGGCGAACACGTCGCCGGCATTGTTGAGGCGCAGGATGCCGTCGGTATCGATGCCGTCGCCGTCGCCGTCGCCGTTGGTCGCACCGGCCATCACGCCGCCCCGAATGGTGGCGCCCTGGGCGTTGGTGACGACGAGCACCGAGCGGATGCCGGCGGCGGGGTCGATCGCCTTGCTCGGGAGGAGCACGGAGACATCCATGTTCAGGCCGGAGCCGTTCACGGCGCCGATCACGCCGCCGGCGTTGTTGGTCACCGTGAAGGTGGTGGCCGCTGTGTTGCCGGGCGAGGGTGCCGCGGAAAGCCCATCGCCCGTAATGCCGTGACGGCCCTGGATCAGGCCCGTGTTGGTGATGGACATCCCGGTGACGGAGCGCAGGTCCAACCCGTCGCTGCCGGAGGGGGCGCCGGCGGTGAGGGTGGGCGTGGCGGAGATGGTGCCGGAATTGGTCACGATGGAACTCGCGCCGGGGCGCATCGCGTCGCCGCCAGTGGCGGTGATGGTGCCGCTGTTGTTGATGCTGGCGCCCGTCGTGCCCACGACGCCGACGCCGCCGGTGGCGGCGATGCTGCCCTTGTTGGTGAGGCTGCCATTCGTGCCCAGCCGCACCGCGTCATCGGCCGCCGCCGAAATGGTGGCCAAGGCGTTGTTGGTGAGCGAGTTGCCCTTTGAGGTGATGTTCGCCCAGTCGATCGCCTGCCCGCCCGAACCGGTGACTTGGATGGTGCCGCTGTTGGTCAAGGTCACCGCGCTGTCGACATTCACGCGGAAGGCGTCGGCGGTATTGGTGGTGATCAGGCCGGCATTGGTCACCGTCAGGACGGCCCCGGCGGCGGCGTTGTCGATGGCGCGGCCGCTGGTGGTGGTGATCGTCCCATTGATGGTGAGGTTGGAGGTGCCGGACATCGTGACGCCGACCGAGCTGCCGCTGGAGACGGTGCCGCCGGCGTTGACGGTGCCGACCTGCCCGTTCGTCAGCGTCTGGGCGCCGGCGGTGGTGCCGTTGGTGATGGTGAAGTCGGCCGACAGCGCCGGGGCGGCGGCGGTGAGGATGAAGGCGCCGAGCGCCGTGCTGCCCAACAGCAGCCGGGAGGAAACATGCATGCTCAATGACCCCTTGCCGGCAATCGCGTGGCCGCCTGGTGGCGGAATGCCCGGCGCGCAGGAATGGCGGCCAAACGGCCTGGCGCCAATGGGGTCGGCGCAGAATTAACCAAATTGAAATAATCTGTAGGCTGCAACTGGCGCCTATTGCAGGTCCTGCCGCGAAATCCCCTTCCAGCGCAGATTGGGCATCACCTTCTTCGGGTCCTTCTCCATGAACAGGAAGGAGCTGTAGCGGTGCTGCAGGATCATGCCGGTCTCGGTGTCGATGGCGAAGCGGCCGGCCATATCAACGCGGCCGATGGCTTCGTCGCCCAGGTCGGTGCGGGCGGTGGCGCGGCAGGTGGCGACCAGCACGGGGCGGCGGCGCAGCGTGGCGGTGCCGTCTGGCGTGCAGGTGAAGCCGCCGCCTTCCACGGTGGTGTCCGGGTCGGCCTCGGCGATCTGCAGCGGCAGCAGGAAGGGAGCCTTGGGTGCCAGGGTGGTGGCGCGCAGGCCGTGCGCTTCCAGCATGACGCGGAAGACGGTGTGCAGCCGGGCCAGCATGGCGGGCGGTGGCGCAGCCACACCTTCAGGCGGGGTGACGACGACGTCTCCCACCGTGCCGGCGGCGTTGCGGGTGGCGGCGAAGGCGATGCGCGGGCCGCCGCGGATCGGGTCGCTCAACATGTCCAGCTGCCAGGTGGCGCCCTGTTCCGTCGCGGTGGTGACGGTGAAGCAGGAGGGCTCGGTTTCCAGCACCTCCTTGCCGTCGGGCTGGATCAGGTGGCGGGTAACGCAGAGGCGCTTGAACGGGCCCCAGCCGGTGCCGCCGATGGTGATGGGGCCGATGAGCGGCTTGGGCGGTGCAACCAGCGTGAGGGCGGGGGTGCGCTGCAGCAGCGAGGCATGCGATTCCGGCCCGGTTGCCGTGGCCGGCTTCGGCTGGGCGAGCGCGGGGGAAGAGAGGGCCAGAAGCAGGAGGGCGATGCGGCGCATGGCCGAAGTCTATCGCCTCCGCTGCGTTTGGCTATTCCGCGGCCTTGGCCGATTCCTGGCCCTGCACGGTAAAGAACGAGGCGGTCTTGGGCTGCTGCGGCAGTTCCACGCGGGTTTCGGTGAGGCGGGCGAAGCGGGCCGGCTTGCCGCGGATCACCTCGCCCTCATGCGTGCTGGGCATCGGGTTGCGGGCGAGCGGGATCGCGTCCGCCGCCGTGTACACGCAGATATACAGGCCGCGCGGGCGGTCGCCGCTGTTGGCCGCCGAGCCGTGGGCGAGCTTGGTGTGCATCAGGCACACGGCCCCGGCGGGGCCGTAGCACGGGATGGATTGCGCCAGCAGCGCCTGTTCCGTGGCCGGCGCGACGGCGCCGGTGAAGCGCTCGCCATCAAACAGGGAGTGCATCGGGCCCCGATGCGAGCCTGGCACCACGGTCAGCGCCCCGTTGGTGTCGTCGATATCGTCCAGGAACAGCAGGGCGGTCACGATGTCGTCGTTGGTGTGCGGGGTGTAGGCGAAGTCCTGGTGGTAGAGCACCTCGGTCTTCGCACCCGTCAGCTTCAGGTTGATCTTGCAGTGGTGGAACTTCACGTCCGGCCCGATCAGGTCGGCGATCATGTCCGTCATGCGGCTGTCGCGCATCGCCTCTAGATAGGCGGGCGAGATGTCGGAAGGGTTGTTGATGCGGCGCAGGGCCGGCTTTTCGGCGCTGTGCTCGGCGCCCATGTCGAAGCGCGGGCGGCCATCCACGGTGGGCGGGCCGAACGGGGCATGGTGGGCGCGGCTGGCTTCGACCCAGCTGGCGATCTCGGCCCGCAGGGCGGCGAGTTGCGCGGGAGTGACGGCGTTCTCGGCGACCAGGAAGCCGTCGCGCCAGAAGGCTTCGGTTTGCTCACGCGTCAGTGCGGCCATCGTTGTTCCCCCCTCGATGCACCGCCGTTATGCGGGGCGCGGGAGGCTGGATGCAACTGCGATGTGTGGGGGCGGCGGTGGAGCGGGTGAAGGGAATCGAACCCTCGTATGCAGCTTGGGAAGCTGCCGTTCTACCATTGAACTACACCCGCGCTCCGGGCCGGACGGGCATCATACTCCAGCCCGGGTTGACGGTGCAATCCGGGCTGCATAGGGTTGTCGCGTTCCTGCGGGAGCCCTCGTGATTTGTCCGGCCGGATTGCGGCGAGGTGAAACAAGCGCGCTAAAGAGGCCAGCGGGGAAACGCATGGAATGGGTCCATGTCGGCCCCGCTGATCCAGCGGCCGGCCCAGATCGAAGGGCCCTGCACCAATGACCACGCACGATCCCCGCCACCGCACCGCCACCCTGCTGGTTCAGGGCGGGCTGGAACGTTCGCACCACGGCGAGACGGCCGAGGCGCTCTACCTCACCAGCGGCTTCGTCTATGACAGCGCCGAGCAGGCGGAAGCCACCTTCGCCAACCAGGTGGTGCACTACCAGTATTCCCGCTTCGGCAACCCGACGGTTGCGATGCTGGAGCGCCGCATTGCCCTGATCGAGGGCGCGGAAGCCTGCCGCGCGACGGCCACCGGCATGGCGGCTGTGCATGCCGCCCTGCTGAGCCACCTGAAGGCCGGCGACCGCGTGGTGGCCAGCCGGGCGCTGTTCGGCTCCTGCCACTGGATCGTCTCCACCCTGCTGCCGCGCTACGGCGTGACGACGGAGTTCGTGGATGGCGGGGACATGGAGCAGTGGGAGCGCGCGCTGTCCACGCCGGCCAACCTGGTGCTGCTCGAATCCCCGTCCAACCCGATGCTGGAGATCGTGGACCTGAAGGCGGTGGCGGATCTCGCCCACGCCGCCGGCGCGATCGTGGTGGTGGACAACGTGTTCGCCACGCCGCTGCTGCAGAAGCCGCTGGAACTGGGCGCAGACGTGGTGGTGTATTCCTGCACCAAGCATATCGACGGCCAGGGCCGCGTGCTCGGCGGCGCGGTGCTCGGGCGGCAGAAATGGGTGGACGAGGTGCTGCAGCCCTTCATCCGCAACACCGGCCCCTCCATCAGCCCGTTCAACGCCTGGCTGCTGCTGAAGGGGCTGGAGACGCTGTCGCTGCGCGTGCGCGCGGGGTGCGACAGTGCGGAAAAGGTGGCCAACTTCCTGGCCGCGCAGCCGGCGATCGCCCGCGTGTGGTACCCCACCCGCGCCGACCATCCGCAGCGCGAGCTGGCGATGAAGCAGATGACCGCGGGCGGCACGCTGGTGACGTTCGAGGTGAAGGGCGGCAAGGACGCGGCGTTTGCGGTGATGAACGCGATGCGGCTGGTGAAGGTCTCCAACAACCTCGGCGATTCCAAGTCTCTGGCCACACATCCGGCGACCACCACGCATCTGCGCATCGGCGCCGAGGAGCGGGCGAAGCTGGGCATCACCGATGGCGTGATCCGCCTTTCGGTGGGGCTGGAAGACCCGCAGGACATCATCGAGGACCTGGAGGGCGCGCTGGCGGCGCGGCGGGCGGCGGAGTAGAGAACGCTCGGAACCATCGGCCGCGCAGCGTGGCGGAAGGGGGTGTCATGGACCATGCCTACATCGCCACGACGCGCGGCATCCGCGTGAGCGTGAAGACCTTCTTCCTGCCGGACCAGTCCAAGCCGGCGGAGGCGAAGTTCTTCTGGGCCTATCAGGTGAAGATCGAGAACCAGGGCGGCGACACGGTGCAGCTGATGCGCCGCACCTGGCGCATCACCGACGGGCGCGGGCGCACGCAGGAAGTGCGCGGCGACGGCGTGGTGGGCAAACAGCCGGTGCTCGGGCCGGGCAAGGCGTTCGAATACACCTCTGGCACGCCGCTCGACACGCCTTCGGGTATCATGCACGGCATATACCACATGGTGGTGCCGGACACGGGCGAGGCGTTCGATGTGGGGATCCCGGCCTTCAGCCTGGATAGTCCGCACCAGGAGATCCGGGTTCACTGAGAGCCCGCGCTTGTTGACAGGCGCGTGACAGCGGGGCGATACGGCCCCAGCGCCATCTTCGCGCGCAGAAACGGGAAACGTTCATGCCGGTGCACGCCTTCATCTTCCCCGGCCAGGGCAGCCAGGCCCCGGGCATGGGCCGCGATCTCGCCGCCGCGTTCAGCGCCGCGCGCGAAGTGTTCCAGGAAGTGGACGACACGCTGGGGCAGAAGCTCTCGGCGATCATGTTCGAAGGCCCGGCGGAAACGCTGACGCTCACCGAAAACGCGCAGCCGGCGCTGATGGCGCATTCGCTGGCGGTGCTGCGCGTGCTGGAGGCAGAGGGCGGCTTCAAGCTGGCCGACAAGGCCGTGGTGGTCGCCGGCCATTCGCTGGGCGAATACAGCGCGCTGGCCGGGGCGGGTGCCTTCGGCATCGCCCAGGCGGCGAAGCTGCTGAAGCTGCGCGGGCAGGCAATGCAGAAGGCGGTGCCGCCCGGCGCCGGCAGCATGGCCGCCCTGCTGGGCTGCGAGATGCCGCTGGCACTGGAAGTCTGCGCGGAAGCCTCGGCCAACCCCGAAGGCGGCAGCCAGGTGATCGAGCCCGGCAACGACAATGGCGGCGGCCAGGTGGTGGTCTCCGGTGCGACCGCGGCAGTGGAACGCGCCATCGTGATCGCCCAGGCCAAGGGCGTGCGCCGGGCGATGAAGTTGCCGGTCTCCGCCCCGTTCCACTGCGCCATGATGGCCCCGGCCGCCGATGCGATGGCCGAGGCGCTGCGCCAATCCCCGCCCGTCTCGCCGGTGGTGCCGGTGGTGGCCAACGTTTCGGCGGCCAAGGCCTCCGACCCCAATGAGATCATCGATCTGCTGGTGAAGCAGGTCACGGCGACGGTGCGCTGGCGCGAATGCATGCTGGCGATGGCCTCGTTCGGCGTAGACAGCTTCGTGGAGCTGGGTGCGGGCAAGGTGCTGTCTGGCCTGGTGAAGCGGATCGCGCCGGAGGCCACCGGCGCCAATGCCGGCACGCCGGCCGAGATCGAAGCCCTTCTCAAGATCCTGTAGGAGCGCGCCATGTTCCGCCTGGACGGCAAGATGGCCCTGGTGACCGGGGCTTCCGGCGGCATCGGGGCGGCAATCGCGCGCGCCCTGCATGCCCAGGGCGCCACCGTGGCGCTGTCCGGCACGCGGCGGGAGGCGCTGGAGGCGCTGGCGGCCGAGCTGGGCGAGCGGGCGCATGCTTGCCCTGCCGACCTCAAGGACCCCGCGGCCCCCGATGCGCTGGTGGCCGAGGTGGACAAGATCGCGCCGCTGGACATCCTGGTGAACAATGCCGGCTTCACCCGCGACATGCTGGCGCTGCGCATGAAGGACGAGGACTGGCAGGCGGTGCTGGATGTGGACCTCACGGCCCCGTTCCGTCTCGCCCGCGCCTCCCTGCGCGGCATGCTGAAGCGGCGCGCGGGGCGCATCATCTCCATCTCCTCCATCGTCGGCGCCACCGGCAATCCCGGTCAGGCCAACTATGCCGCGGCCAAGGCGGGCATGGTGGGCATGAGCAAGGCACTGGCCCAGGAAGTGGCCAGCCGCGGCGTGACGGTGAACGTGGTCGCCCCCGGCTTCATCGCCACGCCGATGACCGAGGCGCTGAACGAGGCGCAGAAGGCCAAGCTGCAGGAGGGGATCCCGCTGGGCCGCATGGGCCAGCCCGGGGACATCGCCGCGGCGGTGGTGTACCTGGCCAGCAACGAGGCAGGCTGGGTGACCGGCGCCACCCTTCACGTGAATGGCGGGATGGCGATGATCTGAGCCGCCAGTTCCCGGGGGGCAGCTGCCTTTCCGGGGCGTGTTGGCGACACCGCAGGAACCATGCTAAGCGCCGCTGACCTTGTTCGGGGTTCACGCGGCACCGCGCGGCGACCCGCCGGCCCGGAGGCTGATACCAGCCCCGCAGCCGGGGAGGCGCCGGATGCAGACGAACACCCATCACACCCAACGGGCCGGCGAACCGGCAGCAGCCAGGAGTGGACATTTCCAATGAGCGAGATCGCTGAGAAGGTGAAGAAGATCGTTGTCGAGCATCTCGGCGTGGAAGAGGCGAAGGTGACCGCGGAGGCCTCCTTCATCGACGACCTCGGCGCCGACAGCCTGGACACGGTTGAGCTGGTGATGGCGTTCGAGGAGGCCTTCAGCGTGGAGATCCCCGAGGACGCCGCCGAGAAGATCGCCACCGTGAAGGACGCGATCGACTACATCGAGAAGCAGAAGGCGGCCTGAGCCGACCCGGCTTGGCAACCTCTTCGATCGATTCAAGGCAAGGATGACAGCGATGCGCCGCGTGGTGGTGACGGGCATGGGCATTGCCTGCCCGTTGGGTCTGGGCGTTGAGAATGTGTGGTCGCGGCTGATCGCCGGGGAATCCGGCATCACCGCGATCCAGACCTTCAACGTGTCCGAACTGTCGGCGAAGATCGCCGGCACCATCCCGATGGGGGCCAGGGCCGATGGCCGGCTCGACCTCAACGAGTGGATCCCGATCAAAGACCAGAAGAAGATGGATCGCTTCATCCACTTCGGCCTGGTCGCCGCCACGCAGGCGGTGGAGGATTCCGGCTGGGTGGCTGAGACCGAAGACGATCGCTGCGCCACCGGCGTGATGATCGGCTCCGGCATCGGCGGGCTGGAGACCATCTACGAGGCCTCCGTGCAGGTGTTCCAGGGCAAGTCCCGGCGGCTTTCGCCGTTCTTCATCCCCTCGGCGCTGATCAACCTCGCCAGCGGCCATCTGTCGATCAAATACGGCTTCAAGGGCCCGAACCACTCGGCCGTCACGGCCTGCGCCACCGGCGTGCATGCCATCGGCGATGCCGCGCGGCTGATCATGCTCGGCGATGCCGACGTGATGGTGGCCGGCGGGGCCGAGGCGGCGGTGAACCCGCTGGGCATCGCCGGGTTCTGCGCCGCCCGCGCACTGTCCACCGGCTTCAACGACACCCCTTCCCGTGGCAGCCGCCCCTGGGACAAGGACCGCGACGGCTTCGTGATGGGTGAAGGCGCCGGTGTCGTGGTGCTGGAAGAATACGAGCACGCGAAGAAGCGCGGCGCGAAGATCTATGCCGAGGTCGGCGGCTACGGCATGTCGGGCGACGCGCACCACATCACCGCGCCGGCCGAAGGGCATGATGGCGCCTTCCGCGCCATGAAGGCGGCGCTGAAGAACGGCGGCGTGATGCCCGAGCAGATCCAGTACGTGAACGCGCACGGCACCTCCACCCCGCTGGGCGACGACCTGGAGCTGGAGGCGGTGGAACGCTTCTTCGGCGATTCCGCCAAGGGCCTGGCGATGTCCTCCACCAAGTCCGCCACCGGGCACCTGCTGGGCGCGGCCGGCGCGATCGAGGCGATCTTCTCCATCCTGGCGATCCGCGACAACGTGGCGCCGCCCACGCTGAACCTCGATGAGCCGAGCCGCGAGAGCGTAATCGACCGCGTGGCCAAGCAGGCGCAGCAGCGGCGGATCGACGTGGCGCTGTCCAACAGCTTCGGCTTCGGCGGCACCAACGCCAGCATCATCTTCAAGCGCGCCGCCTGATCCCCACCGCCGGCCGGCGCGTTCCTCCGGCATGCGACGATCCCGGCGCGCCCTGATTGCCGCCTGCGTGCTGGTGCTGCTGCTGGGCGGCACCGCCGTGGTCGTGTTCCGGCAGGCCCTGCTCTACCTGAACGCGCCGGGGCCGCTGGCCGAGGCGCGCCCTGTGGTGGTGCCGCGCGGCAGCCCGCTGCGGCTGGGCGAGGTGCTGCAGGGCGAAGGCGTCCTGCATCACGCCATGGCGCTGCGCATCGCCGCCCAACTCACCAACGCCGAAGGCCCGCTGCGCGCCGGCGAATTCCTGTTCCCCGCCGGCGCCAGCCTGCGCGACGTGCTGACGGTGCTGCGCACGGCGCGCCCGGTGCAGCACCGCCTGACCATCCCCGAAGGACTGACCGCTTCGGCCATCGCCATCCTGCTGGAACGTACCGAGACGCTGTCCGGCGATGCCGTGGTGCCCGCCGAAGGCATGGCCCTGCCCGACACCTACCTGCACGAGCGCGGCACGCCCCGCGCGGTGGTGCTGGAACGGGCCACCAGGGCCATGGAGCGCGCCCTGGCCGAGGCCTGGGCCAGCCGCGCCGAAGGCCTGCCCCTGGCCACCCCGCAGGAGATGCTGGTGCTGGCCAGCATCGTGGAGCGCGAAACCGGCCGGGCGGATGAGCGGGCGCGGGTGGCGCAGGTCTTCGTCAACCGGCTGCGCCGCGGCATGCGGCTGCAATCCGATCCCACCGTGGTCTATGCCGCCAGCGGCGGCGCGGGCGTGCTGGACCGCCCGATCAGCCGCGCCGACCTCGACGCCCAGCACCCCTACAACACCTACCGCATCCCCGCCCTGCCGCCCGGGCCGATCGCCAGCCCCGGCGTTGCCTCCCTGCAGGCGGTGGCGCATCCGGCGGCGGGGGACGACCTGTTCTTCGTGGCGGACGGCACCGGCGGGCATGCCTTCGCGCGCACGCTGGAGGAGCACAACCGCAACGTGGCACGATGGCGAGCGCTGGGACGGTAAGAGTCTTCTTTTTCAAAAAAGAACGTCCTTCCTTCGGAGACACCCCCTGTTGCTGACCCCCAGCGAAGACTCGCTCGAACCCGTCGAAACCTGGCCCAAGGATCGCCTGCGCGCCCTGCAATTGCAGCGCCTGCGCTGGTCCCTGCGCCACGCCTGGGAACACGTGCCCCACACAAGCCACGCGCTGGAGGATGCCAAGCTCCATCCGGACGACCTGGAGGCGCTGGAGGACCTCACCCGCTTCCCCTTCACCACCCGCCGCGACCTGCGCGCCCATCCCCCGCTCGGGATGCTGGCCGTGCCACAGGCGCGCCTCGTCCGCGTCCATGCCACTGCCGGCAGCACCGGCCGCCCGCTCCTGGTGGGCCACACGGCAAAGGACCTCGAAACCTGGGTCGCCCTCATGGCCCGCTCCCTGCGCGCCGCCGGCGTGCAGCCTGGCCGTACCCTGCTGGTGGCCCTGCCGGATGGCCTCTCCCCCTGGGCCGCGGGCGCCATCGCCGGCGCGGAGAGGCACGGCAGCCCCGCCATCCCCGCCACGGGCCTGCCTGCCGCCGATCTCGTCCCGCTGGTCCAGGCGCTGGAACCGCAAGCGGCCATCGCCACGCCCGCAGCGATGCAATCCCTGCTCGCCGCCTGGCGCGCGGCGGGCCTGCCCCCGCAGGACTGCCCGCTGCAAGTGGCGATCCTGGCCGGCGCCCCGCCCGAACCGCTCGACCCCGCCTTCGCCCTCCGCGCCCTGAGCCACTACGGCGTGGCCGAACTGATGGGCCCCGGCATCGCCCAGGAATGCGTGGAGGCGCCGGATGGCCCCACCCTGTGGGAAGATCATTTCCTGCCGGAGATCGTCGACCCCGCCACCGGCCGCCCGGTGCCAGAGGGCGCCCCGGGCGAACTCGTGCTCACCACCCTCACCCGCGAGGCCATGCCGCTGATCCGCTACCGCACCGGAGACACCGCGCGCCTGCTGCCCGGCAGCGCCCGCACCCTGCGCCGCATCGTCGATCTGAAGCGGCTTTAGGGCCTATCCGAGCCCGAGCAGCGCAAACAGCCGCCGGCTCGGCGCCCAGGCCGCCATCACCTCGGCGCGGAACGCCACCGCCGCCCAGCCCGCTCCGGCCAGCACGGCCACGCTCGCCAGCCAGGCCAGCCCCGCCACCAGCGCCAGCTTGCGGGAGGGGCGTTCGCCCGGCTCCGGCACCAGCTTCTCCTCGGGCCGCGGCACCACCGCCTCCGGCCCGCCACCGGCCGGCTGCATCTGCGGCACCACGGGAGGAGGCGGCGGCAGGTCCGGCTCGTCATCCTCCGGCGGCAGCCCCTCGGGCGGCAGCCCCTCTGGCGCGCGCGGCGCCGCGCGCGGCATCTCCGGCTCCGGCTCCCCGCCAACGGGCGCCGGTTCGGGCTCCGCCTCGGCCATCCAGTCGCCGCCGCACTTGGCACACCGCACCTTCCGCGGACCGCTGCTCAGCAGCTTGTCCGGCACCTCGTAGGCGGCCTGGCAGGAGGGGCAGAGGATCCGCATGCGGTCATTCCAGCGATACCCAATGGTGGCGGCTCGCCCGCACGGATGCAACCATCCGCCGCGTGCCAGGGCGCTTCCGGCACGAGGCCGAATGGTGGCACAACCCGCAGCGGAGGGCCGCGGCATGATCAGGGCGGAGGGCGTGGGGCTGCGCTACGGCGAAAGCGGTGCCGAGGCGGAGGCGCCGGAGGTGCTGCAAAGCCTGTCCTTCAACGTGCCCGGCGGCGGCTGGCGCTGGCTGCTCGGCCCGTCCGGCGCCGGCAAGTCCTCCCTGCTGCGCCTGCTGCACGTGCAGGCCCGCCCCACGCGCGGCCGGCTGCAGCTGATGGGCGTGGATGTGGGCGAGGCCCGCCGCAAGGACCTGCCGCCGCTGCGCCGGCGCATCGGCATGGTGTTCCAGGATTTCCGCCTCGTCTCCCACCTCACGGTGTTCGACAACGTCGCCCTGCCGCTGCGCCTGGGTGGCCGCGCCGAAGGCCAGCTGCGTGCGGATGTCACGGAGATGCTGCGCTGGGTCGGCCTTTCGAAGGTGGCGGAGATGCGCCCCGCCATGCTCTCCGGCGGCGAACAGCAGCGCGTGGCCATCGCCCGCGCCGTGATCGTCCGCCCCCTGCTGCTGCTGGCGGACGAACCCACCGGCAATCTGGACGACGTGCAGGCCGAGCGCCTGATGGTATTGCTGCAGGAGATGAACCGCCTGGGCACCACCGTGATCGTCGCCACCCACAACATGCAGCTGGTGGACCGCCACCCCGGCCCGGCGCTGGAACTGGCCCGCGGGCGCCTGGTCCACGATGGCTAGGCGCGCCACCCGCGCCGTGGCCGCCCGCCTGGCCACAAGCCGGCTGGATGGGCTGGGCCTTCGCCACGCCCCCGGCTGGCGCGTGCTGCCGCTGATCGTGGCCGGCATGGCCTTCCTTGCCGCGCTCGCCCTGGCCGGCGCCCAGGGTGCCGCCGAACTGGGCCGTCACTGGCAGCAGGGCGCCGGCGCCACCCTCACGGTGCAGATCCCGCGCCCGGCCGCCGCCCCCACCCCGCCCGTGGCCCAGGGCGAAACCCGGCGCGACCGCGTCATCACCCTGCTGCGCGGCACCCCCGGTATTTCCGGCGTGCGCCCGCTGGCCGAGGCGGAGCTGTCCGACCTGCTGCGCCCCTGGCTCGGCACCAACGCAGAGCAACTCGCCCTGCCGCTGCCCGCCGTCGTCGCCGTCACCGTCACCACCGATGGGCCGGATATCCCGGCACTCGCCGCCCGGCTGGAGGCAGCGGCCCCCGGCACCCTCACCGAAAGCCACGGCCCCTGGGTGCGCCGCCTCGGCCTGCTGGCGCGCAGCCTGCGCCTGTGCGCGCTGGCAGCCCTTGGGCTGGTGGCAGCGGTGGCCGCCGGCATCATCATGGTCGCCACCCGCGCCGCGCTGGCCTCAAGGCGGGAGGTGGTGGAGATCCTGCACGGCCTCGGCGCCACCGATTTCTACGTGGCCGACCGCTTCGCCCGCCGCGCCAGCCGTGCCGCCGGGCTGGGCGGCATCGTGGGCCTCGCACTCGCAGTGCCCGTCGTCGCCGTGCTCGCCGCCCTGGCCGCGCCCTTCGTCAGCACCCTGCCGATCGAGGCGGCATTGCCCGGCCCCGCGGAACTGGCCGCCAGCCTCGCCCGGCTGCCGCCCACCCTGCTCTGGTCCCTGCCGGCGGTGCCCGTCAGCGCCGCGCTGATCGGCTATGTCGCGGCCCAGCTCGCCGTGCGCGCATGGCTGCGCCGGCTCCCCTGAGCCTGGTCGTGCCCCCGGGCCTGATCCGCCGCACGCTGCTGGCGGCGGCACTCCTTGCCGTCGCACTCGGCGCGGGCTTCGCCTGGTTCGCCGCGGAGGCCGGCCATGCGCGCCCGCCGCCGCCGGCCAGCGACGGCATCGTCGTGCTCACCGGCGGTGCCGGGCGCGTGGAGCTGGCGCTGCGCCTGCTGGCCGAACGCCGGGCCCCCCGCCTGCTGGTCTCCGGCACCGGCCGTGGCGACCTCGCCGACATCATCGCCGCCGCCAACCTGGCCGCCAGCGTCTCCGCCCAGGTCGCCCCCGGCCAGGTCACGCTCGGCCGCGGCGCCCGCTCCACCCGCGGCAACGCGCGCGAAACCGCCGATTGGGCGGCGGCGCACGGCATGGGCTCGCTGATCGTGGTGACCTCGGGCTATCACATGCGCCGCGCGCTGTGGGAACTGCGCGGCACCCTGCCGGCCACCGTGGTGCTGCACCCGGCGCCGCTGGTGCCGCATCTGCCCGACGGCCAGGACCAGGTGCCGCTGCGGCTGCTCGCGGCGGAATACGCGAAATGGCTGGGTGCCATGGTGGGCCTGTCCGCCTGGGTGGCGCGAGAGGAGGAGGCGGCCGGCCCGGCCACCACCGCGCCTGCTGCAACAAGGGGAAGCGGATGATCTGGCTGCGCTCGACGGTCTTCAACCTCTGGTTCTATAGCGCCACCGTGGCCTTCGCCGTGGCCAGCCTCGCGGTGCGCCTCGGCCCGGCCTCGCTGACATTGCGGCTCACCCGCACCTGGGCCCGCACCGTGCTGGGCGGGCTGCGCCCGATCTGCGGCATCAACGTGGAGGTCACCGGGCGCGATCACCTGCCGGCGCATGGCCCGGCCCTGGTCGCCTCCCAGCACCAATCGGCCTTCGACACCATCGTCTGGCTGCTGATCGTCCCCACGCCGGCCTATGTGCTGAAGCGGGAGCTGATGCACATCCCGCTCTACGCCGGCATGGTCCGCAAGCTCGACATGATCGTGGTGGACCGCGACGCCGGCGCCACGGCCATCCGCTCCCTGCTGCGCGATGCCGACCGTGCGGTGGCGGAGGGCCGGCAGATCGTGATCTTCCCCGAAGGCACCCGCGCCGCCCCCGGCGCCGTGCTGCCGCTGCAGCCGGGCATCGCCGCCCTGGCCTCGCGCACGCGCCTGCCCGTCATCCCGGTGGTGACGGATTCCGGCAGCTGCTGGGGCCGCCGCGCTTGGCGCCGATACCCGGGCACCATCCGCATAGCCATCCAGCCGCCCCTGCCGGCCAACCTGCCGCGCGCCGAGCTGATGGACCGCCTCGCCGCGCTTTTTGCCGCTCCCATCCCTGTGGACAACTCTGTGGGCGCCGCGCCCGCCGGCTTCACGGACGAATCCAGGAAGGCGACATGACATGCTGGATTCGTTGATGAAAATCCCACCCCCCGGCCCAATCCCCGCCTTCCCGGCGACATGGGGATGAGCGCCGCTGGCATCGCTCCGGCGAACCCCCGGCGCCTGCTGCGCCGCATCGCCACTGCCACCGCTGCGCTGGGGTTTGCCGTCATCGCCGGGCATGGCGCGATCTGGTGGTGGGTCACCGGCGAGATCGAGCAACAGGTGGCCGCCAACCTCGCAGCACCCGCCCCGGGCTGGCACGCCACCGCCGGAACGCTGCACCGCACCGGCTGGCCTTTCGCCGCCACGGTGACGGTACCCGCCCTCATCGCCGTCTCCCCCGGCGCCGCGGCGCAAAGCGTGCGCTGGCAGGCCGAGAGCGTTGCCGTCTCGCTGGAATTCGCCCGCCCGCGCACCCTGGTGCTGATGGTCGAAGGCGCCCAGTCCCTCCAGCTCGGCAGCGCCCCGCCGATTCCCGTGCGCGCGGAGCTGATGCGGGCCGAGGTGCCGCTGGAGCCCGGCGTGCCGGTGCGCGCCGCCACGCTGGCGGTGGCGAGCCTCGCGGCTGATCTCCCGGGCGGCCGCCTGGCCATCGCCCGGCTGGATACGGCGCTGGAGTCGCGCCCAGCCGCCCAGCAGGGCGAGACCGCCGGCTCCCTCATCACCACCGCGCGCGGCATCGACCTGCCGCCGCTCCTGCCCTGGCCGCTCGGCCCCCGGATCACCACGCTCGCCTGGGACCTCGCCATATCAGGCCCGGTCCCGCCCATCACGGACCTGGCCACCCGCGCCGAGGCCTGGCGCGACGGTGGCGGCGCGGTCACGCTGCGTCGGCTGGAGCTGGCCTGGGGTGACGTGACCCTCACCGGCGGCGCCACCCTGGCGCTGGACCCGCAGCTGCAACCCATGGGCACCGCCACCGCCCGCCTCGCCGGCTACGACGCGGCCTTGCGCGCCCTCACCGTCGCCGGCGTGCTGCCGCCACGCACCGCCGTGGCCGCCACCGCGGTGCTGGCGCTGATGGCCCGCCCCTCCGCCGATGGCGGCCCACCCTCGGTGGAGGCACCGCTCAGCCTGCAGAACCGCACCCTGGCACTCGGGCGGATTCCGCTGCTGAGGCTCCCGGAACTGGTATGGCGGCCGCCCTCCTGATCTGCTACATACGCGATATGAACTCCTGGATGGGCATTGCGCGAATTACGAGCCCGGCTGTCTGAACAGCCGGGGTTTCTGCGCGCCTGCCTTTTCCTGCCCGTCCGTCCGGAGTCTCCTTCCATGACCGCACAACTTCCCTCGGCGCAGCCGTGGGCCCTCGTTGGCCAGCACGCCGCCGTCCGCTTTTCCGTCCAGGCCGATTCGACCCCTGGCATGCTCCCCCGCCTGCTGCAGCCATTCGCCAAGCGCGACCTGGTGCCCGACAGCTTCACCGCCGAACGCCGCGGCGAGGCCGTGCGGGTGGAAATCGCCATGGACTGCATGCCGGCGGAGATGGTCCATGTGGTGGAGGGAAACCTGCGCCAGATGGTCGGCGTGGTCTGCGTCACCCTGCGCCAGGAGATCACCGGCGCGGTCCGGCGCCAGGCCGCCTAGGCCTCACGTCAATTTGGGCGCCGGGTTCGGGCGAATCTTGCACGGCGGTATGTTGCAGGGCCCGGCACCCCATGATAGAGCGCGCTGCGTCAGTGTTGTTCGCGACGTCGGCCACCAGCCGGCGCCGCCGCTGTCTTTGTGCCTCCCGCCGGCTCCGCTGGCGTTTCGTGCCGACAGGTCGGTCTCTCCGGCCTGATTTCTCCACCGGCCGCCACGGGACCTCTCCCGGCGCGGCCCAACAGACGGGACCGGGCCCTTGGCGTCGGCGCAAACCTCAGCCAGCAACACGATCTCGACGAGCGGCGGTCTGCCGGACCGCTATGCCGCCGCGCTCTATGCCCATGCCGCCGACCAGCACCAGCTGGACGAAGTGGTGGAGCAGGTGGATGCGCTCGGCCGGCTGATCGCCGACAGCGCCGACCTGAAGCGCCTCGTGCGCTCCCCGCTGATCGACGTGAACAGCGCCGGCAAGGCCATTCGCGCCGCCCTGGAATCGCAGGGCTTCGGCAAGACCGTGCTGGATTTCGTGGGCGTGGTGGCCTCCAACCGCCGCCTCTCCGCCCTGCAGAACATCATCGCCGCCTTCGCCGCCCTCGTCGCCGCCAAGCGCGGTGTTGTGGTGGCCCAGGTCGAGACCGCCCACCCGCTGACAGACGTGCAGGAGCAGCAGCTTCGCGCCCGGCTGATCGAAGCGGGCTACGGCAACGTGAACATCGTCAAGAAAGTCGACCCAAGCCTGCTCGGTGGGCTGGTCGTGCGCATCGGCGCGCGGTTGTTCGACTCGAGCCTCAAGTCCCGGCTGCAGCGCCTGCAGTACGCCATGAAGGGAGCCGCCTGATATGGAGATCCGTCCCGCCGAGATCTCGGAGATCCTCAAGAAGCAAATCGCTTCTTTTGATACCGAGGCCGACGTTTCCGAGACCGGCCAGGTGCTGAGCGTGGGTGACGGCATTGCCCGCATCTTCGGTCTGCAGAACGTGATGGCCGGCGAGCTCGTCAGCTTCCCGTCCGCCGGCCTCACCGGCATGGCGCTGAACCTCGAAACCGACAATGTCGGCGTCGTGATCTTCGGCGACGACCGTGCGATCCGCGAGGGCGACACCGTCTCCCGCACCGGCCGCATCGTGGACGTCCCCGTCGGCAAGAACCTGCTCGGCCGCGTGGTCGACGGCCTCGGCAACCCGATCGACGGCAAGGGCCCGATCGAGGGTGAGCGTCGCCTGGTTGAGGTGAAGGCCCCCGGCATCATCCCGCGCAAGTCCGTGCACGAGCCGATGCAGACCGGCATCAAGGCGATCGACGCCCTGATCCCGATCGGCCGCGGCCAGCGCGAACTGGTCATTGGTGACCGTCAGACCGGCCAGACCGCCGTGATCATCGACACCATCCTGAACCAGAAGGGCAGCAACGGCGGCAGCGACGATACCAAGAAGCTCTTCTGCATCTACGTCGCCATCGGCCAGAAGCGCTCCACCGTCGCCCAGCTCGTCCGCACGCTGGAAGAGAATGGCGCGATGGAATACTCCATCGTGGTCGCCGCCACCGCCTCCGACCCGGCGCCGATGCAGTTCCTGGCGCCGTACACCGGCTGCACCATGGGCGAATACTTCCGCGACAACGCCATGCACGCGGTCATCTTCTACGACGATCTGTCCAAGCAGGCCGTTGCCTACCGCCAGATGTCCCTGCTGCTGCGCCGCCCACCGGGCCGCGAGGCCTATCCGGGCGACGTGTTCTACCTGCACTCGCGCCTGCTGGAACGCGCCGCGAAGATGAACGACAGCCTGGGCGCCGGTTCGCTCACCGCGCTGCCGGTCATCGAGACGCAGGCTGGTGACGTCTCGGCCTACATCCCGACCAACGTGATTTCTATCACCGACGGCCAGATCTTCCTGGAGACCGAACTGTTCTTCAAGGGAATCCGCCCGGCCGTGAACGTCGGCATCTCGGTGTCCCGCGTGGGCTCCGCGGCGCAGATCAAGGCCATGAAGCAGGTCGCCGGGCGCATCAAGCTGGAACTCGCGCAGTATCGCGAGATGGCCGCCTTCGCGCAGTTCGCCTCCGACCTCGATGCCTCCACCCAGCAGCTGCTGGCCCGTGGCGCCCGCCTGACGGAGCTGCTGAAGCAGCCCCAGTTCAAGCCGGTGCCGGTGGAGGAGCAGGTGGTGGGCCTGTTCGCCGGCGTGCGCGGCTATCTCGACAAGATCGAGGTGAGCAAGGTGGGCCGCTTTGAGAGCCAGCTGCTCTCCGACCTCAAGTCGCGAGAGCCGGCCATCATCGACTCGATCCGCGCTGATCGTGAGATCAAGCCGGACACCGAGAAGAAGCTCATCGCGTTCCTGGACGGCTTCACCAAGTCGTTCGCCTGATCCGGTAGCATCGCGCCATGGCGACCTTGAAGGACCTGCGGGTCCGCATCACCAGCGTGAAGTCGACGCAGAAGATCACCTCGGCCATGAAGATGGTCGCGGCCTCCAAGCTGCGCCGCGCACAGACCCAGGCCGAAGCGGCCCGCCCCTATGCCCAGCGCATGGAGCGGATGCTCGCTTCCCTGGGTGCGTCGGTGGCGGGTTCGCCCACGGCGCCCAAGCTCCTGGCCGGCACCGGCGGGGACAAGGTTCACCTCCTGGTGCCCGTCACCGGCGAGCGTGGCCTGGCCGGCGCGTTCAACAGCAACGTCGGCCGCCTCACCCGCAACCTCGCGCGCAAGCTTGAGTCGGAAGGCAAGACCGTCAAGATCCTGGCGGTCGGCCGCAAGGGGCGCGACTATCTGCGCCGCGAAATCGGCAGCCGCCTGATCGGCGACATCTCGTTTGCCGGCAAGAAGACCATCGGCTTCGCCGAGGCGCAGGAAATCGCCGCCCGCATCACCCAGCTGCTGGATGATGGCGCGTTCGATGTCTGCACCGTGGTTTATAACCGCTTCCAGTCGGTCATCTCCCAGATCCCGACCGAAATGCGGCTGATCCCGGCGCCGCTGCCAGCGGAAGGCTCTGCTTCCGCCGGTGGTGCCATCTATGAATACGAGGCCGGCGACCCGGATGAGCCCGACCAGGAAGTGATCCTGGCGAAGCTGCTGCCGCAGAATCTCGCCATCCAGATCTATCGCGCCCTGCTGGAGAATTCCGCCGGCTTCTACGGCGCGCAGATGACCTCGATGGACAACGCCACGCGCAATGCGGGCGACATGATCAAGCGTCTGACGCTCAACTATAACCGCGCCCGTCAGGCGAACATCACCAAGGAGCTGATCGAGATCATCTCCGGCGCCGAAGCCGTCTGATCCCCGATCGTCAGCAAGCAGGAGTCATTCTCAACATGGCCAGCAACAAGGTCGGGCGTATCACGCAGGTCCTGGGCGCCGTCGTCGACGTGCAGTTCGATGGTGAACTGCCGTTCATCATGAGCGCGCTGATCACCAAGTCCGCCGACGTCACCACGGTGCTCGAAGTGGCCCAGGAACTCGGTGAGCGCACCGTGCGCTGCATCGCCATGGACAGCACCGACGGCATGGTGCGCGGCCAGGAAGTGGTGGACACCGGCGCGCCGATTTCGGTGCCGGTCGGCCCGGGCACGCTGGGCCGCATCCTGAACGTGATCGGCGAGCCGATCGACGAGCGTGGCCCGGTGGTCACCGCCACCCGCATGCCGATCCACCGCAGCGCGCCGACCTTCGAGGAACAGGCCGCTTCGGCCGAGATCCTCGTTACCGGCATCAAGGTGGTGGATCTGCTCGCCCCGTACCTGAAGGGTGGCAAGGTCGGCCTATTCGGCGGCGCCGGCGTGGGCAAGACCGTGCTCATCCAGGAGCTGATCAACAACATCGCCAAGGCGCATGGCGGCGTGTCCGTGTTCGCCGGCGTGGGTGAGCGCACCCGCGAGGGCAACGACCTTTACCACGAGATGTGCGACGCCGGCGTGATCAAGCTGGGCGACGGCAACACCGACGGCTCCAAGGTGGCGCTGGTCTATGGCCAGATGAACGAGCCGCCGGGTGCCCGTGCCCGCGTGGCGCTGTCGGGCCTGACGCTGGCCGAATACTTCCGCGACGAAGAGGGCCAGGACGTGCTGTTCTTCGTGGACAACATCTTCCGCTTCACCCAGGCCGGCGCCGAAGTGTCCGCGCTGCTGGGCCGCATCCCCTCCGCGGTGGGCTACCAGCCCACGCTGGCCACCGACATGGGCGCCCTGCAGGAGCGCATCACCTCCACTAACAAGGGCTCGATCACCTCGGTGCAGGCCATCTACGTGCCGGCCGACGACTTGACCGACCCCGCGCCCGCCACCTCCTTCGCCCACTTGGACGCCACGACCGTGCTGTCGCGCTCGATCGCCGAGCTCGGCATCTATCCGGCCGTGGACCCGCTGGACTCCACCTCGCGCTCGCTCGACCCGCGCATCGTGGGTGAAGAGCACTACACCACCGCCCGCGAAGTGCAGCGCGTGTTGCAGACCTACAAGTCGCTGCAGGACATCATCGCGATTCTGGGCATGGACGAGCTCTCGGAAGAGGATAAGCTGGTCGTGGCCCGCGCCCGCAAGATCCAGCGCTTCCTCAGCCAGCCCTTCCACGTGGCCGAGGTGTTCACCGGCTTCCCCGGCGTATTCGTGCCGATCGCGGACACCGTGCGCAGCTTCAAGGCGATCGTTGCCGGCGAATACGACTACCTGCCGGAAGCCGCCTTCTACATGGTCGGCACCATCGAGGAGGCCGTGAAGAAGGCCGAATCGATGAAGGCCAACGCCTGATCACAGGATAAACGGTCCATGCCCGTCGATCTCGAAATCGTCAGCCCCGAGAAGCTGCTGCTGTCGCGGCCGGTGGACATGGTCGTGATCCCCGCGGCCGAGGGCGAAATGGGCGTGCTGCCGCAGCACGCACCCATGATCGTCCTGCTGCAGGAAGGCGTGATCCGCCTCTATGAGGGCAATCGCGTCACCGAAAGCCTCAGGGTCTCCGGCGGCTTCGCGGAGGTCACGCCCACGCGCGTGACCGTCCTGGCTGATACGGTCACCCCGGTCTGATCCCCGCGCCGCCGGCACGAATGGCGGCACACCCCCTTCGCCGAAGCCTGATATCGGGCGGCCCAGCCCTGCTGGCCGCCCGATCTGCGTTTGGCCAGGGCTACGACCCCACCGCGCCCGGCGCGCAATCGGCCGCCGCCGACCACATCTATGAATTCGAGGTGCGCGATCCCGCCCGCGATCGCGCCATCCCGGTGCGCATTGCCCATTCGGCGCGCCGGATGCGTATGCCGGTGATCCTGTTCAGCCACGGCCTCGGCGGCAGCCGCCACGGTCCCGCCTTCCTGGAACGCCACTGGCGCGCGCGCGGCTATGTCACCGTCTTCCTCCAGCATCCCGGCTCCGACGATTCGGTCTGGCGCGCCGCCGCACCGGCCGAGCGGCGGGCCGCCCTGCTCGCCGCTGCCACGCCGGCCCAGCTGGTGCATCGCATGCGCGATGTGGTTGCCGTGCTCGATGCGCTGGCCAGCTGGCAAACCACGCATGAACACCGCCCGCTCAGCGAGCGGGTGGACCTGTCGCGCATCGGCATGGCCGGCCATTCCTTCGGCGCCCTCACTACCCAGGCGGTCGCCGGCCAGCACGCGCCGCCAGCCATTCCCGGCACCTGGCCGGATCCGCGCATCAAGTCCGCGCTGGTGCTGAGCCCCAGCACGCCGCGCATCCGTCCGGCCGCCGAGGCGTTCGGCCGGGTGGCGATCCCGTGGATGCTGATGACCGGCACCCATGACGGCTCACCCATCGGGCTGCCCCCGGACCGCCTCGGCGTGTTCCCGGCCCTGCCGCCCGGCCGGAAATACGAGCTGGTCCTGCACGAGGCCGAGCATTCCGTGTTTGCTGACACCGCCCTGCCCGGCGAGAAACTGCCCCGCAACCTGCAACACCAGCGCGCCATCCTGGCCCTCGCCATGGCCTTCTGGGACAGCACCCTCAAGGCCGACCCTGCCGCCCAGGCCTGGCTCGACGGCGCTGGCCCGGCCACGGTGCTGTCCGCGCAGGACCGCTGGCAGCGCAAGTAGCACCCTTCCGTCCCCGCCATCCCCCCGCTACGCTCCCCGCAGCCAACGGGGGAGAGACGGGATGCGCACGCTGCGGATTGGCGATGTGGAGATCACGAGCATCATCGAGCGCGATGGGCCGTGGCGGAAGCCGGAGTCGATGTTCCCGGCCTATGACGCGGCGGTGGCGGCGGAGCACCTGCGCACCATGGAGCCGGAGGTGTTCGACCCCGAGTCGGGCCGGATGGTGATCACCTATCAGACCTTCGTGGTCCGCACGCCGAAGCACACCATCCTGGTGGATACCTGCACCGGCGAGGACAAGGGCTACCCGGCGCCGATGGATTTCGACAAGACGCCATGGCTGGCCGGCTTCAAGGCGGCCGGCCTGTCGTTCGACAAGATCGACTACGTGTTCTGCACCCACCTGCACATCGATCATTGCGGCTGGAACACGGTGCTGCGCGACGGGCGCTGGGTGCCGACCTTTCCGAACGCCAAATACGTCTTCCACAAGCGCGAATACGACTACTGGGAAGCGGCCACCAAGCGCGGCGACAATCCGCCCGGCCAGGTGTGGAACATGAACTGCCTGCCCATCGTGGAAGCCGGCCAGGCGCTGCTGGTGGATGACGACTATGCGCTGGACGACACCATCACGCTGACGCCGACGCCCGGCCATTCGCCGTGCCATTGCTGCGTGAACATCTTCTCCAAGGGGCAGCGCGCCGTGGTGACCGGGGACATGATGCACCACGCCCTGCAATGCCGGGAGCCCGAGTGGTCCACCATCTTCGACATCGACGCCAAGCAGGCCGCTGCCTCTCGCCGCGGGTTCCTCTCCTCGGTGGCGGAGACCGACACGCTGATCCTGCCGATCCACTTCCCCACGCCCACCGTGGGGCGGATCAAGGCGGATGGCGACCGGTTCGACTGGCGCTACGTCAGGTAGGGAGCGGCTTACTGAAGAACACGCGCGCAAAGCCGTTCTGCTCGGCGCGGCCGGTTTCCGCCCAGCCGGTGCGGGCATAGAGGGCGATGTTCTCCACCATCGTCTCGTGGGTGTAGAGGCGCAGTTCGCCGAAGCCGCGGCGACGTGCCTCGGCCTCGGCGAATTCGATCAGGGCGCGGCCGACGCCCTGGCCCTGCGCGGCGGGATCGACGGCGACGTTGTCCAGCAGCAGGTGGTCGGGCTCCGGCAGCAGCACGATGGCGCCGGCGACGGGATCGCCCATCACCCACACCTGGTGGGCGCGGATCAGGGCGGCGTAGTCGTCGTTCATCGGGCCGGGCGGCTTGCCGATGCGGGCGATGTATTTGGTGTAGGCGTCGTTCACGATGCGCTGCACCGCGGGAAGGTCCGCGGCATCGGCGGGGCGGATTTTCATCCTTGGCCTCCTTCACATCAGTGCAAGCAATACCGGCGACCCTACCGCCGGCACCGGCCGCAGGGTAGGGTCGCGCGATCGAACGGAGAGGCTGTTGCACGCCCAACCTGAAGGCTACGGGTTCCTGGCGGAGAAAGTGCCGCTTTCCGCCGCCGTGGTGTTGCATCTCGGCTGCGGCGACGGGGCCATGGCCGCCAGCCTGCGCCGGCGCAATCCCACCTGCCGGCTGATTGGCATCGAGCCGGACCCGGCGCTGGCCGCGCGGGCTGCGGGGGTGCTGGACCGGGTGTATTGCCTGGCCCCCGAGCGTGATTTGCTGCCCGCGCTGCCGAAGCTGGATTGCATCCTGGTGTCCCCCGGCGCCTGCACCAGCCAGGGGTTGCTGGCCGAACTCGGGCGGATGCTGTCCGACGAGGGCGTGCTCGTGCTGTGCCTGCCGCAGGGCGACGTGCAGGCGCAGCATTCGATGATTGTCGGCGCCGGGCTGCATGCGCTGGATGCGGCGGAGATGCCGCCGTTCCTGGTGTGGCGCCTGGGCCGGGGCCCGGAGCGGCGGATGCTGCGGGTGATGTCCAGCATGCTGCCGCATGTGGGGGGCGTGAGCCAGGTGCGGGTGGTGGAGCCGATGGCGGCCCTGATGCGCGAGCCCGGGATCGCGGCGGGGATCGCGGGGCCGTTGGAGACGGTGCCCGACCTCGCGGGTGCGCCCGGCGTGTTCATTCTGCATCGGCCGGCGCTGACCGGGGCCTCTGGCCTGGAGATCATCCGCATCCTGAGCCGGCGCGGCTGGGTGGTGGTGTGCGAGTTCGATGACCATCCCAGCCAGATCAGCGTGCTGCATCGGTCGGACGTGGTGAATTTTTCCGGGGTGCATGCCATCCAGACCTCCATGCCCGCGCTGGCCGAGGTGTTCCGGCGGGAGAACCCGGAGGTGGCGGTGTTCCCCAACGCGCTGGCCCAGCTGCCGGAGCCGGCCAACTTTACCAATCCGGCGCAGCTGACGGTGCTGTTCGCCGCGCTGAACCGGGAGGAGGACTGGCCCGGGCAGATCGAGGCGATCAATGCCGCGGCGCGTCAGGCCGGGGGGCGGCTGCGGTTCGAGGTGGTGGCGGACCAGGCGTTCTTTGAGGCGCTGGACACGCCGCACAAGCGTTTCACGCCGCTGTGCGACTACGAGACCTATTTGGGCCTGCTGTCGCGCTGCGAGGTTTCGTTCATGCCGCTGCGGGATACGCTGTTCAACCGGTGCAAATCCGACCTGAAGTTCCTGGAGGCGGCCGGGCACCGGGCAGTCGCCCTGGCCTCCCCCACCGTTTATGCCGCCAGCATCCGCGACGGGGAGAACGGGCTGATCTTCGAGGACCCGCAAGGGCTGTTCGCGCGGCTGATGTGGCTGGCGAACAACCCGGACAAGGCACAGGGCATCGCGGATCAGGCGCGGGCGCGGGTGGCGCGGGAGCGGATGCTGGCATTCCAGATGCGGGCCAGGACCGCCTGGTACCGCTCATTGTGGGAGCGGCGGGACGCGTTGCAGACAGCATTGGTGGAACGAGTGCCAGGACTGAAATAATCGGCCCTATCCGCACCATTTTATAAAAGTCTTTTTGCTTCTTTTTCTTCAGAAAAAGAAGGCGCTTACTTAAACCCTCGTCCCTTCACCACCGCGTTCGCCCCGAACTTGGCGCGCAGGGCATCGATGGCGCCTTGGGCGGCGGCGCGGCGGGGTTGGCCGGGGTCGGCGAGGTCTGGCGGGTCGGCTTGGGCGGCGGGGGCGAGGGGTTGGGCGCCGATGCCGATGAGGCGGTAGGCGGTGCCATCGACTTCGCGGGCCAGCATGGTGCGGGCGGTTTGGAAGAGCAGGTCGGGCAGGCGGGTGGGGTGGGGCAGGCGCTGGGTGCGGGTGCGGTTGGCGAAGGCGGCGGTTTTGAGTTTCAGGACCACGCCGGCGGCGGCGTACTCCGACGCGCGGAGGCGGTTGGCGAGTTTTTCGGACAGGCGCCAGAGCTCGCGTTCCAGGGCGGTTTGGTCGGCGAGATCGGTGTTGAAGGTGGTTTCGGCGCTGATCGACTTGGTGTCTCGGTCTGGGTGGACGAGGCGGCTGTCTTCCCCGCGGGCGCGTTGGAGGAGGGCGGGGCCGTCTTCGCCGAGGCGGCGGCGGGCGGTTTGTTCATCCATGGCCTGGAGGTGGGCGAGCTTGGTTATCCCTAGGGATTCCAGCTTTTTGGCGAAGGCGGGGCCGATGCCGGGGAGGAGGCGGACGGGTTCCGGGGCGAGGAGGGCGGGGGCTTCCTGGCCGATGACGCAGTAGCCGCGGGGCTTGTCTCGGCCGGCGGCGATCTTGGCCATGAGGCGGTTGCGGGCGAGGCCGATGGAGATGGTGACGCCGACCTGCTTTTCGACATCCAGCGCGAAGCGGGCGAGGACGGCGGCGGGGGTGGCGTTGTGGAGGGCCTGGGTGCCGGCGAGGTCGAGGACGGCTTCGTCGATGGAGAGGGGTTGGACGAGGGGGGTGAGGGATTCCATCAGGGCGCGGATCTGGCGGGCGGCGGCGGTGTATTTGCTGAAATCCGGGCGGATGACGACGGCGTCGGGGCAGGCCTTCAGGGCCTTGAACATGGGCATGGCACTGCGCACGCCGTAGATGCGGGCGATGTAGCAGGCGGCGGAGACGACGCCGCGGACGCCGCCGCCGACGATGACGGGGCGGGAGAGAAGTTCTGGCCGGTCGCGCTTTTCCACGCTGGCGTAGAAGGCATCGCAATCGACGTGGGCGATGGTGAGGGTGTTCAGTTCCGGGTGGCGGACGATGCGGCGGTGGGTGCAGGCGGGGCAGACGGGGGCATCACCGGGATCGGCGCCGCAATCTCGGCAGAGGGCGGGGGTGCCGGGGGGGAAGGGGGGTGGCATGGGAGGTTGTACGGGCGGGGGGCGGGGTGGGGTCAAACAGGATTAAGTTTTGATAGCGAAACAAAATGAGCGTGAGTCGGCTGTTGCTCCTGGAGGGGTCTTTGGGGGCGGGGCTGTGGGTGGGGGCGCGCGGGCGGTGGTGATTTGGATGTGGGGGAGGGGGCGCTTGTGGGGGCGCATGCCGCGGTTGGGGCCGGGGCCGAGGACCCAGAGGATGGGGTGCTCGATTCCCTGATGGGTATGGCAGGGCAGGCGGTACTCGCGCGGGGCGCTGGACGCAGTGAGGGCGTGGGAGGGGAAGAGGACTTCGTATGGGAGGTCTTCGTCGTCGTTCACGTAGTCCAGCGGGGAGAGGGGGTGCCAGTTGGCCGCGGTGCGGCGGCGGCCAAGGACGGCCGCGAGCAGGGCGAGGATGAAAGCCTCCAGCGTGGCGAGCAGGCGCAGTTCCCCTGCCAGGGCACTTTGGCTCTGGTGGGCGCGCGCGGCGGCCTGGGGGGAGGGGATGTTCTGCATCCGGTGAATGTAGCTCACCGGTGTTAGTGATGCAAGGAATTTTTGCGCGGTTTGGTGAAAAAATGTTAGTTCGGTGGCGGCCAGAGCCAGGCGGCGCCGCGGACGCCGGAGCTATCCCCGTGCATGTTCTTGACGATGGGGGTGTGGACGAAATCGCTGAAGACGTGCGGGGCCATGAGCCCGGGCACCTGCTGGTAGAGGTGATCGAGGTTGGAGAGGCCGCCGCCGAGGACGATGACATCGGGATCGAGGATGTTGACGATGACGGCCAGCCCACGGGCCAGGCGATCGGCGTGGCGATCCATGGCGGCCTGGGCCTTGGCATCGCCGGTGCGGGCGCGTTCGACCACGGCGTGGCCATCGCGGGCATCCGGCCCATCGCAATCCATGGCCAGGCCGGGGCCGGCGATGAGGGTTTCCAGGCAGTTGCGGTGGCCGCACCAGCAGAGGGTGCCGGGCAGTTCCTCCGGCTTCGGCCAGGGCAGGGGGGTGTGGCCCCATTCGCCGGTGACGCGGTTGCGGCCGCGAATGACCTTGCCATCCACCACGATGCCGCCGCCGCAGCCGGTGCCGAGGATGACGCCGAAGACGACGGACTGGCCGGCGCCGGCGCCATCGGAAGCTTCGGAGAGGGCGAAGCAGTTGGCATCGTTCTCCACCCGGACCTCTCGCCCGAGGAGGGCGGCGATGTCCTTGTCGAACGGGTGGCCGTTCAGGGCGATGGTGTTGGCGTTCTTGACCATGTCGGTGACGGGGGAGATGACGCCGGGGATGCCGAAGCCGACGGAGGCGCGGCGCAGGCCATGGCTTTGGGCCATCTGCTGCTCGATCCCCAGTACCATGTCGGCCATGCCGCGCACGGAGGCCTCGTAGCCCGCGGGGGTGGGGACACGGTGGCGGTGGAGAAGGCTGCCATCGGGGGCGAGGGCGGCGATCTCGGTTTTGGTGCCGCCGAGGTCGATGCCGATGCGGAAGTCGTAGGGCGTGCTCATGGGCGCATGGTGCGCCGGTGTGGGGTTTGGCTCAAGGCGGGGCGTTGACGTTGCGCTATGGCGCTTTGTTCTTGGCGGCGGCGGCCATGTAGGCGCGGAGGACGGCGTTCATGCGGGTTTGGTAGCCAGGGCCTTGCGCGCGGAACCAGGCGACGAGGTCGGCATCGAGGCGCAGGGAGAGGAGTTGCTTGGGGGCGGGGGTGACGAGAACGGCATCCTTGTACCAGTCGGCGGGGATGTCTTTCCAATCGGGGTCGGAGGCGATGGCGGCTTCGAGTTCGGCTTCGGTCATGGTGTCGAGGCGGTGCCAATCGGTTTGGTCTTCGCCGCGGTCGCGCATGGCCTGGATTTCAGTGACCGTGTAGCGCTTGATGTTGCCGGCGTTCGCCATGGCGGGCCCTCCGGATGGAGATGACGCGGATGGATGATCCGCGCCGGGTGAAGACGAGGGCGACGTGAAGCCCTTCGGTTAGGCCGATCGCGATCCAGCGCGCTTCGGTGGCTGTTTCGCGCGCCGGCAGAATGATGTGCGGGCCAGCGAAGACGTCGACGGCACGGAGGAAATCGATGCCGTGCTTGGCGAGGTTGGCTTGGCGCTTGGCTTCGTCCCACTCGAGTTCGAGCGATATGTAGCTATGTATGTAGATACAGGTGGCGGGTCAAGCGCGTTGCTCCGAGGCATTGGGGCTGGGATAGCGTGCCGGAGTTGATGGCGAGACGCAACGGAATGGGTTGGCTCCGCTGGCGCGCGGCACTGCCAAAGCGGGCGCAATCGGGGCGGCCTGGACCACAGGGGGCGGTTTTGCAGGAGGAGGTGCAGTGCGAGACGCACTGCATCCTACGGTTGCTTGTGGCTGTTGAGGGCGATGGTGTTGGCGTTCTTTACCATGAAGGTGACGAGGGAGCTGACGTCGGGAATGCCGAAGCCGACGGAGGCGCGGCGCAGGCCATGGCTTTGGGCCATCTGCCACTCGATCCCCAGCACCATGTCGGCCATGCCGCGCACGGAGGCCTCGAAGCCCGTGGGGGTGGGGACACGGTGGCGATGGAGAAGGCTGCCATCGGGGGCGAGGGCGGCGATCTCGGTTTTGGTGCCGCCGAGGTCGATGCCGATGCGGACCTCGTAGGGCGTGCTCATGGGCGCATGGTGCGCCGGTGTGGGGTTTGGCTCAAGGCGGGGGATGATTGGGTGAGGGCAGTGCCGAGGCTACTGCACGCTATAGTTGCGCCTTCTGTTGTCACGACGTCCAGCACGGGACAGCAGGCCGGCCTTAGAGCCCATCCGGAAAGAAGTTGAATCGCCTGAATCGGATGTGATTCCCTGCCCGTTGGGACGATTCGTGGGGGTGAGGGATGGCATGGACAG
>JAPLOI010000036.1 GCA_026400815.1 Alphaproteobacteria bacterium | reverse complement strand
GCGCCACCGGTCAGCGTGTCGTTGCCGGTGCCGCCGGTGAGCGTGTCGCTTCCGTCGCCGCCGGCCAGCGTGTCGTTCCCGGCGCCACCGATGAGCGAGTCGGTGCCGTCGCCACCGGTCAGGCTGTCGGCGCGCGCCGAACCGGTCAGGGTGACGGCGGTGGTGCTGCCCGCATTGCTCACGGCCCAGCCGTTTGCGCCCGCCGCCGATGCCAGGTTCACGCCGAAGCCGTTCGCCAGGAGGGTCGCCGATCCCGCGTTGGTGGTGGCGGAGGTTGCCGTCCAGCTTGCCCCAAGGGTGGCATTCACGCTTGTTCCTGTGGCGACCTGCAGCACGTCGGCACCGCCCAGGCCGAGATCGGACACGGTGTCGGTGCCCGCATCCACCACGAAGCGGTCGGCGGCGGCACCACCTGTCAGCGTGTCGTTGCCGGCGCCGCCTGTCAGCGTGTCGATCCCGTCGCCACCGGCGAGCGTGTCGTTGGCGCTGCCCCCGATGATGGTGTCGGCACGGGCCGAGCCGGTGAGGGTGACGGCGGTGGTGCCGCTGGCGTTGCTGACCACCCAACCCGCCGTGCCGCTGGCAGCGGCGAGGTCCACCGCGTAGCCATTGGCCAGGAGTGTTGCCGTTCCCGCGTTGCTGCTGGCCGAGGTCGCGGTCCAGTCCGCCGCCAGCGTGGCATTCGCCACCGCGGCTGCGGCGACCTGAAGCACGTCAGCACCGCCGATGCCGAGATCGGCCACCGTGTCGGTGCCCGCATCGACCACGAAGCGGTCAGCGGCAGCGCCACCTGTCAGCCTGTCGTTGCCCGTGCCGCCGGTGAGCGTGTCGCTCCCGTCGCCGCCGGCCAGCGTGTCGTCGCCGGCGCCGCCGACAAGCGTATCGGTGCCGTCGCCACCGGTCAGGGAGTCGGCGCGTGCCGAACCCGTCAGGGTGACGGCGGTGGTGCTGCCCAAATTGCTGACGGTCCAGCCGGAACTGCCCGTGGAAGATGCCAGATTGACCGCGAAGCCGTTGGCCAAGAGGCTGGCGCTGCCCAGGTTGCTGCTGGCCGAGGTGGCGGTCCAGTCGGCCACGAGGGTGGCATTCGCCGTGGCGCTGAAGGCAACCTGGAGACTATCCGCGCCGCCCAGGCCGAGATCGGCCACCGTATCGGTGCCCGCATCCACCACGAAGCGGTCGGCGCCGGTGCCGCCGGTCAGCGTGTCGGCGCCGCCACCGCCGGCCAGCGTATCGGCGCCGCTACCGCCGGTGAGGAGATCGGCACGGGACGAGCCGGCAAGGCTGACGGCTGTGGCCGAGCCGGCATTGGTGACGGTCCATCCAGCGCTGCCTGTGGCCGCGGCCAGGTTCACCGCGAAGCCTGTCGCCTGCAGCGTCGCCGTGCCGGCGTTGCTGGTGGCAGACGTCGCGGTCCAGCCTGCCGCCAGGGTCACGTTGGCTGTGGCGCCCGCGGCCACCTGCAGCACGTCGGCGCCATTGAGGCCGAGATCGGTCACCAGGTCGGTGCCGGAATCCACCACGAACCGGTCGGTGCCATAGCCGCCAACCAGCGTGTCGTCACCACCGCCACCGGTGAGGATGTCGGCGCCATCATCGCCATAGATGACATCCACGCCGCTCGTCCCGGTCACGGTGTCGTTGCCGGCCAGCGCACGCCAGGTGCGGCCCTGCCGGGTGAGGACGACCGTATCGTTCCCTGCCGAGAAGGGTGTGTCGTCATCGACGATGACCACGCTGCCGACGGATGACGTGAGCGTCGCATCATTCGTCGCGCCTGACAGGACAACGGAGAACGCTTCGTCCTCTTCGAAGACGGAATCACCGAGAATGGTGATGGAAATCGTGCGGGTGAGCACGCCCGAGTCGAAGCTGACCGTGCCGGAGGTCATGGTGAAGTCGCTTCCGTCCGCGGCTGTTCCCGCTTCGGTTGCGAAATCAACGGAGAACGCAGCCGTGCCGCCCGTTCTGGTAAGGACGATCAGCGCGGTTTTGCTGGCGGTATTCCCCTCGGCCACCGACAGGTTGGCGATGGAGACGGATCCGGCCCCGCTCGGGTTGAGCAGGCTGGATGTGTCGATGACCGTACCGTCGGTGAACCGCAGGAACTCGATACTGGCCAGGGTATCGGTGCCGTCAGACCCCGAGATGGTGAAGGTCGATTCCTGCCCCGATATCTCGTAGCCGCTGCCCCAGCTGTAGCCGACCTGCACCGTGTCGCTACCGGCCCCGCCATCGAGCGTGTCGTTGCCGCCGCGCCCGATGAGCGTGTCGTCTCCGCCGCCGCCAGTGATCGTGTCGTCGCCGGCGCCACCATCGAGGGTATTGGCCGCGTCGTTGCCGGTGATGCTGTCGTTGCCGCTGCCGCCGGTCGCGTTCTCGATCGTCACGCCATTGGCGATCGTCAGGCCGCCCCGCACGCCAGCAACCCGGGAGACAAAGCCGCCGCCGCCGGCCTCGTATTGCAGCGTCGCCGCGCGCAGGTCGATGGTGGCAGCGGCGGTACCGTTCTGGACAATCGCGTCCGCGCCGCCGGCATCCCAGAGGCAGGACCAGAACGTGCCGGCCTGGTCCGAGGTGGGGAGCACATAGGTGTCGGCGCCCGACCGATACGTGGTGTTGGCACCGTAATCCTGTTGCAGGGCGGCGATGTCGAGCGCCATCGGCGTGCCCTGCCAGCCATAGCCCGAGATGTTGGAGGCACCATCGGGATCCAGCGGCCAGCCGCTGTTGTAGGACATCGTGGTGTAGATGCCCTGGTTGAGATCTGCCCTGCCGTAGGAATCGAATGAGTCGGCCACATCCCACATGACGGTAGATTCGCCACCGCTGTCATGCGGATGCGCCAGGCCCAGCCCGTGCCCGAACTCGTGGACCAGGGTGACGAAGCCGTAGCCGCCCTGCGCCAGGCCGGCATTTGACCAGCCGGTTCCGGTATCGCCGAACCAGCCGACCCCCGCATCGGTTGTGCCCGGCGGATTGAACCAGCCCAGCGCGTCCGTGCTGCTGTTCTGCACAAGCCGGAACTGTGCGCTGGCGGCATTGGTCGTCGTCTCGAAAGACACGGGAATGACGTTGGAGAATTGCTGCAGCGCCAGCATCGCCTGCTGGGTCTCGAAGGCGCTCCAGCCGGTTGATTTTTCGCCGCCATAGGTCACGCCGTCCGGGGCGAAATAGACGCGGATGATGCCCGAGGTCGGCGTGACCTCCGTGCCCCAATCGATGCTCTCCAGGGGGCTCGGTGGCTGGGTGATGGCTGCCGACAGCACGTAGTCGCCGCTGCCGCCATCGTCGTAGCTCGCCGCGGCGAGGTAGTATGTTCCGGAAGACGGCGCGGCGAAGATCAGCTTCGAGTTCAATCCAGTGCCGCTGTCGTCGTCGACCGCAATCTGGCTTCCCTCGGCGTCGTAGAGGTAGAGATACGCATCGGTGAGCGGCGCGCCCCCCTGGGCAGTCAGGGCGAACGCATAGATCTGGCCCGCCACCAGTTCCACGGCGTACCAATCCCGGTCCCCTACGGACTCCAGCGTGCCGGCAACCTCCTCTCCCACCGCGATCACGCCTGATGTCGAGATGTCGGCCGCAAGATCCTGAAGATTGGCACTCTGCTCGGGCTGGATCAGCGAGGACTCCGGCACCGACGCGCGGAGCTCATCCCTGTCCTGCGGCTTGAGTTCAGATGCAACACAGGCGGAACACAGACACCGGAAGCCGTTCGTGCGGGCGATATGGGTCATGTCTCGGCCTCGTCAGTTGAACCGGCACGTGTGGCCAGGCTTGCGGTGGGCATTCATGGTCGATTTCTGGAGTGCTCTTAAAGACGACGACCATTTTTTCTATAATCTTCGCACACTCATTCTCTCACCACTAAAATGAAGGTTGGTTCAAAGGCAATTTTCTCTTCAATTTAATTCGTAAAATGCGATAAATTTCACATGTTTTATTCTATCAGCATTATATTAACAATATTACATTCACTATCACTCAATCTACAATACAGTCATGGGCAATGCCACGCACACAATATCCCAAATTCATTTCATATCTCTCATTACGCTATTAAATCCTCACAATGCTCACCAAGGCTCTCCAATAATTCGCCCGCACAGGAAATTGCCTCAGATCGCCACGAAGACCGCAATCCATGTGAGCCCAGCAGGTCGCGCCGAATACCATCCGTGCACCAGCACTGCCTGACGCATCTGCCCGCATGCTGCCCCGAATTATGAATTCACGGCCCAGCGCCATGGGTACATTTGTGCCTGAAATACCTGACGTGCCTTCTTGCGCGGTTCATTTTAGTATTTGGCACACCAGGCCCGTAACGGTTTATTCACCTTGGGCAGCTAGGCGAGGGAACCTGGAGGTGGCAGGCCAGCCCCTCCATGGCGATGACAGGATGTGCCGTGCTCTCCCCCCCAGACCTGCCGACGTTGCACATGGCATCGGCCGTCAGCGCCGCCGCGGCGGCACTGCTGCTGCTGCCTTACCTGTTGGCGGCGAAGGAGGCCCGCGGGTTCATCTGGATCGCATGCTTAGTTGCCATGTGCGGCAGCATGGTGGCCTATTCCGTGCGCGGGCAGGCACCAGACTGGGTGCCGATCATCTTCGGCAACGCGCTGGGATGGTTGGCCCTGACGACGGCCTGGCACGGCTGCCGCCAGTTTCGCGACGCACCCTCCCTTGCCTTGCTGGTCCTCGTGCCCCCTGCGGTGTGGATGGCACTGTGCCTCGTGCCGGCGTTCTACGACAACCTCAGCATCCGGATCTCGACGGCCGGGTTGTTCGCAGTGCTGCTGTACACCGGCGTATCGGTTGACGCATGGGTCAGCTGGCGGAAGACCAGGCTGGCAAGCCTGCGGGATTTGGCGCTGCTGTTCAGCCTGATGATCCCCTACTTCATGGTCCGGGCCGGGGCAGCCGTGATGGGGCTGATCTGGCTTGCCCACCAGTCAGCGGGTTGGCCGGCGCTGATTATGTCCACCGCGATTCCGTTTCTGGTTCTGTCGGCCAACCGGGAACGGGCCGTGGTGCAGCGGCGCGACAGCGAGGTGGATGCGCTGCTACAGGACCGCGCGCAATTGGACCGGCTGCTGGAGGACCTGCCGGCCGTGGTGTACATTCGCGACTATCTGCCGGACGGGACCTCCCGGCTTGTGTATCGCGGCGGGGATGTGGAGCGCGCGGTCGGCTGGCCCGCCGCCGTGGTGAACAAGATGGACGACGTGTCAGAGTTTGCAGTGAATCTGACCCTTGCAGACCGTATCGCCGCCTATGAGAAAGCAATGGCAGGGGAAGTCGTGTCGGTAGAGTACCAGTTACGGCAGCCCCATGGCGGTGCGAGGTGGGTACGCGCCTCTGGAAGGATGGTTGAGAGACACAACAACGGGTACTCGCGCGGAGTTGGCTATATCACCGACATCCAGGACCTGCGCGACGCGGAAGCGCGCGCAACAAGTGCCGCGCGCATGGCATCCCTGGGCGAAATGGCGGTGGGGCTGGCGCATGAATTGCGGCAGCCGATGGCCATCATGGCCATGGCAGCCGAAAACGCCCTGGACGACATCGCAACCGGAGACCTGGTGGAAGCCCAGGCGCGGCTGGAGCGCATCATCCAGCAGAACAGGCGCGCCTCCGACATCATCGACAACCTGCGGCGGTTTGCGATGGATGCGCAGGATGCCGGCCCGAAGGGGCGGGTGCCACTATCGGCCGCGGTGGATCGCGTGCTGCTGCTGATGGCCGGCGTGCTGCACCGTGGCGCGGTTCTGGTGGAGCGGGGCTTGCCGGAACACCCGCCTATGGCACTTGCCTGGCCCGGCGCCGTGGAGCAGATCCTGGTGAACCTGCTGGGCAACGCCAACGATGCGCTGGCCGCGCGCCCCGCCGAAGCGCGGTGGGTGCGGATCGAAGCCCATGACGATCCCGCGGCAGGAACGGTACGCCTGGTGGTGTCCGATTCCGCCGGCGGCGTTCCGCCTGAGATCCTGTCCCGGGTGTTCCAGCCCTTTGTCACCACAAAGGCGGCAGACCGGGGCACCGGAATGGGGCTGGCGATCTGCCATGGCATGGCCAAGGCGCTGGGGGGCACGATCAGCGTTGAGAACCAGGCGGAGGGCGCGGTATTCACCGTCACCCTGCCCGCCGCACCGGTGCAGGGGCAGGACACGGTGCACCGTGCCGCCTGATGTTCCCGCGCCGCCCGCGCCTGGCACCCATCACACCGAAAGGCAGACGACAGATGGCACACCCATCAGGTTTGGCTGCACGGCACGTGCTGCTTGTGGACGACGAGGCCAATTTCCTCGCTGAACTGAAATATTATCTGGGCCGGCGGGGATGGGTGGTCTCCACAAGCGACACACCCGCCGGGGCCCTGGCGCAGCTCGAAACGCACGCGGACATCGCCGTGATGGTCACCGATGTGCGGATCGCCGACCTCGATGGCTTCGCGCTCGCGAGCCAGGTGCAACGGACCTACACGGGCTGCAACGCGGTTGCCGTGATGGTGGTCACCGGCCACGGCGAACTGGCCGGGCGGGGCTACGCCGACACGTCGGTGGACCTGCCGATCCTGCCCAAGCCCCTGGCCATGCGCCCCTTTGTCACACTGCTGGAAGCGGCGCTGGAACGCGCGCTGACCGCCCGCGCGGCGGGCCAGGCGCCCGGGGCGCCGCCGTTGCAGTAAGGCCTCGCGTAACGAACGCCACTGCCCCGCTGTCGGATCCTGCGTCTGGAGCGGTAGCCGGCCTGATGGACGGTAGGCCAACGCTCTATTTTTCTGTTGTGGCGAGCCAGTTCAGCCCATCAGACGATTCCGTCTGATGGGCTCAGGTTGCTTTAGACCGTCATCAGCGCCAGTTCCCGGGCCGTCAGCGCGTGGCCGACAATCCCGCCCTGCACCTCATCACACCGCAGCTTGGCCAGGATCTCGCGCTGTTTCTCGGTTTCCACCCCCTGGGCGATAACGCGCGCGCCCATGGAATGGGCCATGTCGGTCACGGCACGGATCATGGCGAGATTGCTGGGATCATCAGACAGGCCGCGCACGAGGCTGGGGTCGAGCTTCACGTAGTCCAGCGGCATACGCGACAGCAGATTGAGGCTGCCCAGGCTGGCCCCGAACTGGTTCAGCGCAATGGCCACGCCTTCGTCGAACAGGCTGCCCAGAACCATCAGGGCGCTATCGTCGAGCGTGGCGAGCGTCGTTTCGCTGATCGAAAGCTCCAGCTGCGAGGGCGGTATGCCGCATTCCTCCATCGCCATGTGAATGCTGTCGAACAGCCCCGGCCCACGCAGTTGGGATGCGGTCAGCGTATGCGCAAAGCAGATCTTCCGCGACAGCCCCGCCAGCACGCGCGCGCTTTCCAGGAACGCCCAATGGGAAAGCTCTTCCGCGATGCCGGCCTTCTCGGCCAATGTCATCAGCATATGTTCAGGGATGACACCGCGGCGACGGTGCTTCCAGCGGATCACGACCTCGGCGGCAGTGAACCGCTGCGTGGTGAGGAGGCAGCGGGGCAGGAAGCGCAGGGAGAAATCGTCCCCCGCCATGGCCTTCGTGAATTCCCGCCGCAAGGCCCGCCGGTCACGCGCAGCACCCGCGGCCTCGATCTCTGGCAGCGCGGCAGATGCCGGAATGGCGTGCATGGGATGCACGAGATCGGCCTGGCTTAGGGTTGCATCTTCAAGTGTAAGCATCAGGTGTGCACCGGCCTCGTGTTGGCGAATTGCCGCCCGAACCGAAGGCCCGTGCGTATCTGCAAGGATGCCAGCGCCTAGCGCTTCTGATTGTGGCTTTACCTCTCCTGTTTTCCGATTTTCTCCCTCCGCTCTGGCCGCGCCGAACGCAACGCACGGCAGGTAACCGCGCATTCTGCTCCGCAGGGACTGCGATGTTTCAGACGCTGAGCAGCACGATATGCGGCCGCCCCTGCGCCGCGCCCATGGCCTGCGACCTTCCGCGACCTTTCGCGACCTCTATGGACACTCCGCCATGCCGCCAGCCGCTGCCGTAAGGCTGATCTGCGCAAGCTGAATGCATGCGAGAGCGTTCGGCAAAGGGATCTTCGTGAAGCAATCGGCTGCATCAGTAGTATGGATCGCAATGGCGTTGACGGCGCCAGCCGCCTCCGCCCAGACCATCGTCAACCTCAGCACCCTTGCGCCCAGCGGCCTTGCCTCGGCCGGCAGCGCGACGAACCTGGACCTGCTGAACACCGCCACCGCACTCAGCACGGGAGGGTTGTTTCCCGGTGCCGTCAGTGCGCTTCAGCAATCGGCAGTGAATCGCCTGAACACGCTCGGGGTTGGCGCCGATGGCGCGATCGCTGGGGTGACGTTCGGCACCCAAGGCGCGCCCACGGGCACCGCACCGGCGGTGGAGATCAACATGATCACCTCCGCCTACCGGGGCGGCGGCGTGGATGGTGCAACCTCGGCGACGATCGGCAACCTCAATGCCGCCGTTTCGGGCGCGGTGAACCCCATCATCGGTGCCGGCGGCTCGCTCAACCAGCCCTGGACCGGCGGCTACGGCGCCGCGGGGGGGAGTGTGCTGGCCAGCGGCGCCCAAACCGGGAACAACGCGCTGAACGCGGTGGCCGCGCGGATGGCGGATGGATCGGCCGTGGCACTCAGCCAGCTGCCCGGCGCGCCAGGCAGTGCGGCGCGCTGAACCTTTCCACCGTGAACACGGCGCTTGCCTACACCACGGCAGGCACCGCGACAGTGGCTGGCGGCAGCAATGGGCAAGGACAGATTGCGGCACAGGGGTTCAACAGCGCGACCCTCGTCGGCAATGGGCTATCGGTCGCAGCCCAGCAATTGGCTGATGGCCTGAACCCGACGGAAACCACCCTCCAATCCGTCAATCGCGCGCTGGCCTTCTCCGCCAACAACAACGCGGCAACCGTGGACCCTACCGTGCGTGATCTGGGCCAGGTGGCAACCGTGGGCCTGAACACGCTGGCCGTTTCGGGCACAGGCCGCACCACATTGTCTGGCGCGCAGAGCATCGCCGGGAGCAGCGGCACGCCTTCGCCCGTGGTCACGAACCAGGTCGCTGCCTCGACCATCGGGGCGGGTGGCTTCATGCCGGATGCATCGGGTGCGGCCTGGACCGGCTTTGCCGGCACCGTCGCGGCAGGCATGCCATCGCCCGGCAGCTTCACGACGGTCGCGCTGCTGAACCAGGCCGGCGGCACGGCGCAACGGGGCGCGGGCGATGTGGGCGTTGCCTCGGTAACGCAGACGCAGACCACCAGCATGAACACGGTCTCTGCCACCGGCGGCTCGCTCGCCTTCGGGCCAGCCGGTTTCGGCCAGGTCACCGGGATGGTGGCGCTTGCCACGCCCATCGATCCAGCGGGCACTGGCGGCTTGAACAATGTGAGGGCCGATACGAACGTGGGCCGGGCCTCACTTGTGGCCGTTGGGCAGGGGTTCGGTACCAGCTTCAACACCTTGTCCACCAGCGGCGACACCATCGGCACGTTGAGCCAGAATTCCGCGGGCGTGAACTATGCCGGCGCGCTGCTGGCGGCGCCCGACCATGCCGGGCAGCTGGCCCTCCCCACCGCCACACCCAATGCTGGCAGCGGGATCGCCGAGGGAATACCGGCAAACGCCAATGCAGGGCCCTATGCTGTGCATCCCAACGCAGCACTCACCGCCGCGGGCAGCCCCATCCTGGGCACTCCGGCCTGGAACACCGCTTCGGCGGTAACCAGCTACGGCCAGGCGGCCGCCAGCGGCGTGGCGCAAAACGCCTCCGGCGCGATGAACACCTTCAGCGCCGGCGGCAGAGTGGACAGCGGCGCGGCTGGCACCGTGGCGCAGCAACTCGACGTGCTGGCGCTGAGTTGCGCCTGCACCTCCGGCTCCGACGCACCCATGCCGCAGCAGATCTCGGTCACAACGTTGAGCGCCGGCAATGCCAACGCCACTGCGCTGGCACAGAGCCAGTCGGTGGCCGGCAACATGGTCCGGGGCGCAACAGGCGTGTCTGGCTCCGTCGCGCAGTCTGCGATGGCGGGCACGATGAGCGGAACCACGAACGCCGCGTTCAACCCGGCGAACGCGATCGCAGTGTCCTCCCTGGGCCAGGGCAGCGCGAACCTGGCTGGCACTGGGCAGTCCAACACGGTGAGGATCAACAGCATCTCCTCCGAGGGCACGCTCGGTTCCGGCGCCTCGCCCGCTGCGTTCAGCCAGAGCACGGGCGGGACAGGTGCCGCGATCGGCAGCAAGGATGCGGCGGCGGCAAACACACCGGCCATGGTGTTCGCCCTGCCCTGGAACAACGTGTCGGCGGCGGCGACAAGCGGCGCCGGCGGCAGCGCCGGGATGACAGGCGTGGCCCAATCCGCCGGCATGCGCGTGAATGAGATCGCCGGGTCCGAACTTTCGGGGAACAGCACACAGGTGGCGAACAGACAGGCCGCGGTGGTGACCAACAATGCCATGGCCTATGCCGCCGGCAGCCCGGCCGGTACGCCGGCGATGATGGGGCCCGCGGTCGGCACCACTGGTCTGGAAGTGTACGGCGTGATGAGCGGAAGCGCCACGCTGCACGGCACAACACAAGCGGCCCAACAGGGGTTCAATTCGCTGGCCGTTACCGGCGCCTTGAACGGCATCGTGAACCAGTTGCAGGCCGGCGGGGCGCTGCAGACCACCGGCAACCAGAGCCTAGGCCGCGTGGACAAAGCGTATCCAAATCTTGATTGCGGCGAGTTTGGCGAAGCCGAGGAAGCTTTCAGCTGTGTGGTCGTATCTTGTAGCGACGCGCCTGCTTTCCTTGAGCCGATTGAAGAACCGTTCGATCCTGTT
>JAPLOI010000010.1 GCA_026400815.1 Alphaproteobacteria bacterium | reverse complement strand
AACCGACGCCTGGCCCGCGATTTCGAGCGGCATTGCCGCATCGCCGCGGCCTTCGTGCGTATGGCGATGATCCGCATCATGCTGCGGAGACTGGCACCAAAGCCCTGAGCATGATGCAGAACTTCCCGGATGGGTTCTTATGTCGGCCAGCGCGATCAATGACCGAATGCTACGGCGGATGGAAAGAGCTGGATTGCTTCGCTCCGCTCGCAATGACGGGGGGTGATGGGGTGGTGGTTGTATTATCCGTTTGCACCCGTGCTCCCCCTGGGCGGGCACCAATAAATAAAAGTTTTTTGGTTCTTTTTTTCAAAAAAGAACCGCTTGCTTCCCTTATCGCTGCGCCAGGAAGTCCTGAAGCTCTGTTGCCACCGCGGCGATCACGCCGGGCCAGTCGTTGCGGTGGGATTGCCGGAACAGGCGCACGGAGGGGTACCAGGGGCTGTCGGTTCGGTCGCGCAGCCAGCGGAAGTCGGCGGCGTGGGGCAGCATGATCCAGCAGGGTTTGGCGAGGGCGCCGGCGAGGTGGGCGACGGAGGTATCGACGGAGATCACGAGGTCGAGGCCCGAGACCAGGGCGGCGGTATCGGCGAAGGTGGCGAAGCTGGGGCCGGGGACGCGGATTTCGTTGGGGAGTTCGGAGAGGGCCACTTCGTCGTCGGCTGTCACCTCCTTTTGCAGGATGTGCCAGGAGATGCCGGGGATGGCGAGCAGCGGCATGACGTGGTCGCGGGTGAGGGAGCGGTGGCGGTCTCCGGCGTGGTCGGGGTTGCCGGCCCAGACCAGGCCGATGCGCGGGCCCGGCCCGAGGCGGGGGCGCCAGCGTTTCAGGCGCTCGATATCGGCGAACAGGTAGGGGGTATTGGCGGGGATGGTGGCAAGGTCGGTGCCGAAGGCGCGCGGCAGGCTGGGCAGGGGGCAGTGAAGGTCGAAGGTGACGGTGCTGCCTTCCGCCACCAGCTGGTCTGGCAGGTCGGCCATGAGCGAGAGCAGCGGGGATTGCACCGTGAGCATGACGCGCGCGCCGCGCTGGCGCAGCAGGGGCACGTAGCGGGCGAACATGATGCTGTCGCCCAGGCCTTGTTCGGCCCAGATCAGCAGGGTTTTGCCGCGGATGTCGCGCTTTCCGTCCCAGCGCAGGGCGGCGTCTCGCCCGCCGAGGAAGGGGGAGGGGACGGGGCGGGCTTCGTAGCTGTCCCAGCCGGGCTTGAGCTCGCCCATGGTGAGCAGGGAGAGGCCTTCGCCGAGGCGGGCGGTGGAGGTGGCATCGCCCTTCTGGCGGGCGGTGCGGAACCAGCGCAGCGCCTCCTCGGGCTGGCCGAGCTGGAGGTGGGTGGTGCCGAGGGCGGCGTTGGCGGGCAGGTGGCCGCGTTCGGCGGCCTGGACGAACCAGGGCAGGGCTTCTTCCAGCCGGTCGAGCCCGGCCAGGGTGGTGCCGACATGGTGGCGCAGGGAGGCGTCTTGCGGGGTGAGGTAGAGGGCGCGGCGGTATTCCTCCAGCCCGGCTTCGGCCTGGCCGGAGGCGCGCAGCAGGTGGCCGAGATTGACGCGGGCGGCCGCGTGGTCGGGTGCGAAGGCCAGCGCGCTGTTCAGGGCGTCGATCGCGCCCTGGATATCGCCAAGCTGGGCCTGGGCGGTGGCGAAGTGGAAATAGGCGTCTGGCGAATCCGGCGCCAGCTGGATGGCGGAGTGGTAGCGGGCGGCGGCCTGGGCCCAATCCCCCAGCCGGGCCAGCGATTGGCCGTGGGCGATGCGGGCGGCAACCTCGCGGGCGGTGGAGTCCGGCGTGGTGGGTGGTTGGGACATGGCGTGAGTATGCCTCAAGGTTGACGCTGCGGCAGCCCCCTACCATCCTGGTTGCACATTGAAACGGAGCCGCGCGCATGGCCGGTGTGAGCCACGACACCCGCGTGAACGCCCTGATCGGCACCGGGCATTTCCTCTCCCATTTCTACGTGCTGTGCCTGCCGCCGATGTTCCTGTTCTGGAAGGATGAATTCGGCGTGAGCTTCGGCGAGCTGGGGCTGGCGGTGGCGCTGATGAGCGGCACCACGGCGGTGTTGCAGACGCCGGTGGGCTTTTTGGTGGACAAGCACGGGGCGCGGCGTTTTCTGGTGGGTGGCACGTTGCTGATGACGCTGGCGATGGCGGCGATGGGGCTGGCGAGTGCCTATTGGCATATCCTGGCGCTGGCGGTGGTGTCTGGCATCGGCAATTCGGTGATCCATCCGGCGGATTACGCGATTCTGTCTGGTTCCATCAGCAAGGAGCGGATGGGGCGGTCGTTTGCGATCCATACGTTCAACGGCAATCTGGGCTTCGCGGTGGCGCCGCCGGTGATGATTTGGCTGGCGGCGTTGGTGGGCTGGCGGGAATCGCTGGTGCTGGTGGGGCTGCTGGGGATTCCGCTGGTGCTGGCGATCCTGCTGCAAAGCCGGATTTTGAACGACCAGGCCCAACCCTTGAATCAGGGGCCGAAGGCGGCGGAGGGGGCGCCTTCGGGCGGCGCGTTGCTGATGACGCGGCCGATGCTGCTGTTCTTCACCTTCTTCCTGCTCTCCTCCATGGCGGGGGGTGGGGTGCAATCCTGGCTGATCACGGTGCTGCACACGGTGCATGGGCTGGATCTGGCCAGCGCTTCTTCCGCGCTGACGGCGTATATGGTGGGGGCGACGGCTGGGGTGCTGGTGGGGGGGTATTTTGCCGACCGGCTGAGCAACCATCTGCTGTTCGCCTCGGTCGCTGTGGTGCTGGCGGCGGGGTTCGTGCTGGTGGTGGGGCTGGTTTCCATGCCTGGCGTGGTGGTGATCGGCATGATGCTGGGTGGTGGCATCGCGCTGGGTGCGAGCCGGACGCCGCGCGACATGATGGTGCGCGATGCCTCCCCGCCCGGGCAGATCGGCAAGGTATTCGGCTTCGTTTCCGCCGGCTTGCCGCTGGGCGGGGCGCTGACGCCGGTGCCGTTCGGGTGGCTGATTGATCATGGGCGGCCGGACCTTGTGCTGGTGCTGGTGGCCGGGATCCTGGTGCTGAGCCTGTTCTGCGCCGGCAGCGCCCAAGCTGCACAAAAGGCGGCGGCGCACCGGGCAAGAGTGGCGGTGGCAGCGGAATAGCTTGAATGCGCCCCCCGGCGCTGATTACACCGGGGGAACCAAAAGGGAGAACGGCCCATGAGCAGGATTGCACTGGTCACCGGTGGCACGCGCGGCATCGGCGCCGAGATCAGCCGGCAGCTGAAGGCGTCTGGCCGGACCGTGGTGGCTTCCTATGCCGGGAATGACGAGGCGGCGCGGGCCTTCCAGGCTGAGACCGGGATCGTGGTGAAGAAGTTCGATGCCGGGGATTTCGCGCAGTGCCAGGCGGCGGTGGCGGCGGTGCATGCCGAGCTCGGCAAGATCGAGATCCTGGTGAACAATGCCGGCATCACCCGCGATGCGACGATGAGCCGCTTGTCGCGCGACATGTGGGATGCGGTGATGGATACCAATCTGGGCTCCTGCTTCAATCTTTCGAAGCTGGTGTGGGAGGACATGCGGGCGGCGAAGTTCGGGCGCATCGTGAATATCGGCAGCATCAACGGCCAGGCTGGGCAGTACGGCCAGGTGAACTACGCTGCCGCGAAATCGGGCATTCATGGCTTCACCAAGGCGCTGGCGCAGGAAGGGGCGCGGTTCGGCATCACGGTGAACGCGGTGGCGCCGGGCTATGTGGATACCGACATGGTGCGGGCGGTGCCGCCCGACGTGCTGGACAAGATCGTGGCGCGCATTCCGATGGGGCGGCTGGGCCGGGCGGCGGATATTGCGCGCGGGGTGGTGTTCCTGACCGGGGATGATGCGGATTTCATCACCGGCTCCACGCTTTCGATCAACGGCGGGCAGCACATGTACTGAGCCGTGCGCGCCGCGACCCTTTCGGGCTGCGGCGCGATCGCGCTGTGGGCCACGCTGGGCCTGCTGTCGCGCGCGGCGGCCGCCTTGCCGCCGTTGCAGCTGACGGCGATGAGTTTTTCCGTGTCTGCCGTGCTCGGTGTTGCGTGGCTGGCGGTGCGCGGGGAGCTGGGTGTGCTGCGCCAGCCGGCGGTGGTGTGGGCGCATGGGGTGTTCGGGCTGTTCGGGTTCCATGCGCTGTATTTCGCCGCGTTGGCCTGGGCGCCGCCGGCCGAGGCGAACCTGATCAACTATCTCTGGCCGCTGTTCATCGTGCTGTTCTCGGCGGCGTTGCCGGGCATGCGGTTGAGCCGGTGGCATGTGGCGGGCGTGGCCTGCGGGCTGGCCGGGTGCGTGCTGCTGCTGGGTGGCGGGGCGGCGCTGACGGCCGCGGCGGTGCCGGGGTACCTGATGGCGCTGGGCAGTGCGGTGACCTGGGCGGTGTATTCGGTGCTGGCGCGCAGGCTGGCGGCGGTGCCCACGGGGGCGGTGGCGGGGTTCTGTGCCGCGACCGCGTTGCTGGCGGGGGTGAGCCACCTGGCGTTCGAGGCGACGGTGGTGCCGGATGCCGGGGCGTGGCTGGCGGTGCTGGTGCTGGGGATCGGCCCGGTGGGGGCGGCGTTCTTCCTGTGGGATTTCGGCATGAAGCACGGCGACCCCCGGCTGCTGGGCACGTTGGCCTATGCCACGCCGGTGGCCTCCACCCTGTTGCTGGCGTTGGGCGGGTTTGCGGTGTTGACGCCGGTGGTTCTGGCGGCTGCGGCGCTGGTGGCGTTGGGCGGGCTGCTCGCGGCGCGGGCATAGCAAAAGGGGCGCCCCTTGCGGGACGCCCCCTTTCCAGGCGGGTATTGAGAAGGATCAGCCGAGGCGTTCGCCGTGGAGCACCACGTCCAGCCCCTCGCGTTCCTCTTCGTCGGTGACGCGCAGGCCGATGATCGCATCCACGATCTTCAGCAGGATGAAGGTGGCGATGGCGGTGTAGATCATGGTGGCGCCGACCGCGATCACCTGGTTGATGAACTGCGCCATGCCGCCGATCACCACGCCATCGGGGTTCTTGGCATCGGCCGAGAGCGGGCCGAAGGCGAGCACGCCGGTGAGCAGCGCTCCGATGATGCCGCCGATGCCGTGCACGCCGAAGGCGTCCAGGCTGTCGTCGTAGCCCAGCATGTGCTTCAGCGTGGTGGCGGCCCAGAAGCAGACCGCGCCGGAGATCAGGCCGATGATCAGCGCCGAGCCGGGCAGGACGAAGCCGGCGGCCGGGGTGATGGCGACGAGGCCGGCGACGGCGCCGGAGATGGCGCCCAGCACGCTCGGCTTGCCCTTCAGCATCCACTCCGCGAAGGTCCAGGCCAGCACCGCGGCGGCGGCGGCGATCTGGGTGACCAGCATCGCCATGCCCGCGCGGCCACCGGCGGTGAGGGCGGAGCCGGCGTTGAAGCCGAACCAGCCCACCCACAGCAGGGCGGCGCCGATGACGGCCAGGCCGAGGTTGAACGGCGCCATGTTGTCGTTGCCATAGCCCAGGCGCTTGCCGAGCACGAGGGCGCAGACGAGGCCGGCCACGCCGGCATTGATGTGCACCACGGTGCCGCCGGCGAAATCTGCAGCACCCAGGGCGAAGATCCAGCCCGTGGGCGCCCAGACCCAATGCGCGACCGGGCTGTAGACCAGCAGGGACCACAGCACAGTGAACACGCAGAGCGCGCTGAACTTCATCCGATCGGCGAAGGCGCCGGCGATCAGGGCCGGGGTGATGATGGCGAAGGTCATCTGGAACATCAGGAAGACCGTCTCGGGGATCGTGGTTGCCACCGCGCTGTCGGTGCCGGCGGCCAGTGAATAGGGCTTGTCCCAGTTGGTGGCGAGGCCGGAGAGGAACAGGCGGGAGAAATCGCCGAAATAGGCGTTGCCGTTGCCGAAGGCGATGGAATAGCCGGCCACCATCCACACCACGGTGACCAGCGCGCAGATGAAGAAGCTCTGCATCATGGTGGCCAGGATGTTCTTTTTGCGCACCATGCCGGCATAGAACAGGGCGAGGCCCGGGATGGTCATGAGCAGCACGAGCGCCGTGCTGGTCAGCATCCAGGCGGTGTCGCCGGCATCCACCTTGGCATCCTGGGCGAAGGCGGGGCCCGCAAGGAGGAACGGGGCGAGGAGAAGGGCGGGAAGCGCCAGGGCGGCGCCGCGGGCGAGGGTTTTCATGGGGTGCCTTGGGTCCTTATGGGGCGCTCAGAGGGCCGCGTCATCGGTTTCGCCGGTGCGGATCCGCACGGCGCGCTCGATGTCGAGGACGAAGATCTTGCCGTCGCCGATCTTGCCGGTGTGGGCGGCCTTGACGATGGCTTCCACCACCTGCTCGGCGATCTCCGACGGCACGGCGACTTCGATCTTCACCTTGGGCAGGAAGCTCACGTGGTACTCCGCGCCGCGGTAGATTTCGGTCTGGCCTTTCTGGCGACCGAAGCCCTTCACCTCGGACACGGTGAGGCCCTGCACGCCAAGCGGGGTCAGCGCGTCGCGGACCTCGTCCAGCTTGAACGGTTTGATGATGGCGATGATCAGTTTCATCGGATGCCCGACCCTCCATGGATGGCGCATTCCCCAATCAAGAACCGTGCCAGCGTGAAACGGGGGTTGCGGGGCGGCTTTGCCTCCGCTGCAGGCGTGTGGCTGCCCATTTGGCGGGCAGAGGGTTGCAATTGCGCGCCATCCTCCCTCCTGTAGCGGCATGGATATGAACCTGGATGTCGATGTCTGCGTGGTGGGTGCCGGGCCGGTGGGGGGCACGCTGGCGGCGTGCCTGGCCGCGGGCGGGGTGCGGACGGCGCTGATTGACCGCGCGAAGCTGCCGCCGATGGAGCATCCGGATTTCGATGGCCGCGCCTATGCCATCGCCGCTGGGTCGCGCCGGGTGCTGGAACAGGCGGGGTTGTGGGCGCGGCTGCCTTTCGCTGCCAACCCGATCCGCGGGATTCGCGTGAGCGATGGGCGGGTGGGGCGGCCGGCCTCGCGCCTGCATCTGCATTTCAACGTGGACGAGGTGGCCGATGCCGCGCCGCCGTTCGAGGGCGAGCCCGCCTTCGGCTGGATGGTGGAAGCGCGCGCGCTGCGCATGGCGCTGAACGCGCATCTGCATGGCCTGCCGGAGCTTTCGGTGTTCGCGCCGGCCGAGGCGCAGGTGGAGCGCGATGCCGATGGTGCCACGGTGCGGCTGGCCGACGGGACTGAGATCCGCGCCCGGCTGGTGGTGGCCGCCGAGGGGCGCCGGTCTGCGCTGCGCGAGCAGGCCGGTATCAAGGTGACGCACCTGCCCTATCGCCAGACCGGGATGGTGTTCGCCATCGCCCATGAGCTTCCACATTACGACGTGGCGCTGGAGCATTTCCTGCCCGGCGGGCCCTTCGCCCAGCTGCCGATGGCGCCGGCCGAGGTGGCGCCGAATATCTCCGCCATTGTCTGGACCGAGCGGGATGCGATGGCGAAGCATGTTCTGGGCTTCGACGATGAGCGCTTCGCGCGCGAGGTGGCGCGGCGGCTGGGCGACCATCTCGGTGCGGTGCGGATGATCGGGCGGCGCTGGAGCTATCCGCTGTCGGCCATGGTGGTGCACGGGATCACGGCCGAGCGCCTGGCGCTGGTGGGGGATGCGGCGCATGGCATCCATCCGATCGCGGGGCAGGGGCTCAACCTGGGCTTCCAGGATGTGGGGCCGTTGGCCGATCTGGTGATCGCGGCGGTGCAGGCGGGCGAGGATCCGGGCGGGGAGGGGGTGCTGCGCGGCTACCGTGCCGCCCGCGGCCCGGCCGTGCTGGCGATGACGGCGATGACGGATGGGCTGGACCGTTTGTTCAGCAACGACCTGCGCCCGGTGCGGCTGGCGCGCGATTTGGGCATTGCCGCGGTGAACCGGATCGGGCCGCTGAAGCGGCTGTTCATGCGGCGGGCGATGGGGGTGGGCTGACAGCCCCTTAGGGAAGGTTGCCGCGGGCCTGCGTGGCGGGCGGCTCGATCAGCCCGCATGTGCCCACCGGGTGACCCCGGAAGGCGGCTCGGCACGTGGTCCGCGGCAGGCGGGCAATGCCGGCGCCGCTTGCGGGTTCCCGCAAACGAAAACCGCCCGGAGGGTTTCCCCTCCGGGCGGCAGTCGTTCGTGGTCGTGGTGGGATCAGCGGGTCTGCTGGATCGCCGAGAGCACCCAGCGGTCGCCGGGGCGGCGGACGAAGGTCCACACCTCGGTGAGCATGCTGCGGATGGTGGCATCGCCTTCCACCACGCGGCCGGTGCGGTCGCGGGTCACGTCCAGCGCCGAGAAGCGCATGGCGACGGTGGCGTATTCAGAGCCGTTCTCGCCCCAAGACTCGGCCAGGTCACCCTGCTCCAGCTTCACGTCGCGCACTTCGTTGCGCAGGCCCTGGCGCTCCATGTCGGAGAGCTGTTCGCCGAAGTAGGAGGCCATTTCCGGCGTGGTGAACTGGCGCAGCGCACCTTCGTTGCCGGCCGACCAAGCACCCTGGATGGACTGCAGCACCTGCTCGAAGGCCTGGTAGTCATCCGGGCCGATCGCCACCGGCGCCGCCGCCGGGGCAGAGCCGGCCGCCATGCCGCCCATGCCGCCCATGGGGCCCTGGGCGGTGCGGTGCATCACGCCCGGCTGGGCCGTGGCATCCTGCGCGCCCTGGCGCTCCATGCCCATCGGGCCGGCGGCCAGCGCAGGCTGGCTGCGGCGGCGGAAGAAGCGGATGGCGAAGTAGATCAGCCCGCCGACCAGCGCGACCTGCAGCATGAGGCCGAGGAAGCCCATGAAGCCGGCCATGCCGCTCATGAAGCCGCCGCCCATCAGCATGCCGATCAGGCCGGCGCCGAGCAGGCCGCCCATGAGGCCGCCCATCAGGCCGCCGCCGAACATGCCGCGCGAGGGCTGGGCGGCAGCCGCCATGCCAGGGGCAGCGGGGCTGCTGGGCTGGGTGGTGGTACGCTGCATCGGGGCGGCGGTGCCGGGGGCGGTGTTGGTGGCCGGCGGCGCGCTGTCGGTGCGGCTGCCACGGCTGCCCTGGGAACTGCCACGTCCGGCCGCGGCGTCGGCCAGGGTCGGTGCCAGCACGAGTGCCAGCGCGGCGATGGCGGCCAGAAGTTTGAAGCGGCGCATGAAAGTTTGCTCTCCCTGAGGGTTATCGTTCAGCCCACAGGATATAACGCAACCGCACGCGGTTTCGAGCGCTGATCAGCTTCCGGCGAGTGTCATTTCTGTAATGCGGACGCTGGGTGAATCCATCCCACGCCGCAGGCGCAGGTCGTTGGCGGCCACCAGGCCGGCGAAGATGTCTTGCAGGCGGCCGGCGATGGTCACTTCCGCCACCGGTTCGGCCAGCACGCCATCGCGGATCATGAACCCGGCCGCGCCCCGGCTGTAATCACCGGTGATGCCGTTCACGCCCATGCCGATCATCTCGGTGACGTAGAGCCCCTCCTTGATGTCGGCCATCAGCTCCGCCTGCGAGAGCGTGCCGGGGGCAAGGTAGAGGTTGGTGGGGCCGGGGGAGGGCGGGCCGCCGGTGCCGCGGCTGGCATGGCCGGTGGAGACGAGGCCGAGCTGGCGGGCGCTGCGGCTGTCCAGCAGCCAGGTGGTGAGGATGCCGTTGGCCACCAGCTCCATGCGCTGCCCGGCCACGCCTTCGCCATCGAACAGGCGCGAGCGCAGGCCGCGATGGCGGTGCGGGTCGTCGATGATGGTGATCCCGGCCGGGAAGACCTGCTGGCCCATGCTGTCCTTGAGGAAGCTGGTGCCGCGGGCCACGCCTGCGCCGTTGATCGCGCCGGCGAGGTGGCCGAGCAGGCTGGCGGCCACGCGGGGATCGAACACCACCGGCAGCTTGCCGGTTTTCGGGCGGGTGGGGTTGAGGCGGCGCACCGCCCGCTCCCCGGCGTTGCGGCCGATCAGGGCGGGATCTTCGAGGTCGGACAGGTGAACGGCCGAGGTGTAGTCGTAATCCCGCTGCATGCCGGTGCCGGTGCCGGCGAGCGCGGTGGCGGAGATGGAATGGCCGGTGCGCACGGTGCGGCCAGAAAAGCCTGCGGAGGTGACCAGCACGATCTCCGTGCGCGAATAACGGGCCGAGCCGCCTTCGGAATTGGTGACGCCGGAAACGGCCAGGGCAGCCGCCTCGGCGGTGTTGGCGGCTTCGATCAGGGCCGCGGCGTCGGGCTCGGCGGGGTCATCCAGGTCGAGGTCGAGCGCCTTCACCGGGCCGGCTTCGGCCGCCAGACCGCCATGCGGATCTTCCGGCACGACGCGGGCCATCGCCACGGCGCGTTCGGCCAGGGCCGCGAACCCGGCGGGGTCGACGGCGGTGGAGGAGACGATGGCCTGGCGCCGGCCCACGAACACGCGCAGGCCTAGATCGCGGCCCTCGGCACGCTCCAGCTGCTCGGTTTGGCCCAGGCGGCGCTGCACGGAGAGCGAGGTGCTCGCCACCAGCAGCGCATCTGCCGCATCCGCCCCCGCCGCCCGGGCGCGGACGATCAGGTCGGCCATCAGGGCGAGGGCATCGCTCATGCCGCGAGCCTTTCGCGGATGCGGGTGACGTCTGGCACCTGCCCGGCCGGGCCCATGGTGGCCAGGGTGGGGGCGGAGCGGAACAGGCGGGCGGCGGCGCGCTGCACATCGGCCACGCTCACCGCCTCGATCTTCTGGACCGTCTCGGCGGTGGGGATCACGCGGCCGAAGACCTGGATCTGGCGGGCGAGCTGCTCGCAGCGGCTGCCGGTGCTCTCCAAGGACATCAGCAGCCCCGCCTTCACCTGGGCGCGGGCGCGGGCCAGTTCGGCCATGGAGACCTCACCCTGCACCTTCTGCAGCTCATCGACCGTGACCGGGATCAGCTCCGCGGCCTCGCTTTCGCCGGTGCCGGCATAGATGCCGAACAGCCCGCCATCCATGCTGGGGGCGGTGAAGGAATAGATCGAATAGACCAGCCCGCGCTTCTCCCGCACCTCCTGGAACAGGCGGGAGGACATGCCGCCGCCGAGCAGGGTGGAGAGCAGCATGGTTGGGTAGAAATCCGGATCCGCATAGGCGACCGAGGGGAAGCCGAGCACGATGTGCACCTGGTCGAGGTCGCGATCCTCGCGGAACTCGCCGCCGCCATAGAGGCCGGGCAGGGCCGGCGGGGCGGCGTGCAGGGGCAGGTCGGCGAAGTGGCGGGCGGCCAGTTCCACGAAATGCTCGTGCTCCAGGTTGCCCGCCGCGGCCACCACGGTGTTGGCGGCCGTGTAGTGCCGCTTCATGTAGCCCATCAGCGAATCGCGCTTCATGGTGCGGATGCGCTGTTCCGTGCCCAGCACCGGGCGGCCCATCGGCTGGCCGGGATAGGCGGTTTCCTGGAAATGATCGAACACGATGTCGTCGGGCGTGTCGTTCGCCTGGCCGATCTCCTGCAGGATCACGCCGCGCTCGCGCTCCAGCTCGTCGGGGTCGAAGGTGGAATGGGTGAGGATGTCGCCGATGAGGTCGGCGCCCAGCGCCATGTCTTCCTTCAGCACCTTCACGTAGTAGGCGGTCTGCTCGCGCGCGGTGTACGCGTTGATGTGCCCGCCCACCGCCTCGATCTCCTCGGCGATCTGGGCGGCCGTGCGGCGTTCCGTGCCCTTGAAGGCCATGTGCTCCAGGAAGTGGCTGGCGCCGTTCTCGTCCGCGGTTTCATGCCGTGTGCCGGCGGCCACGTAGGCGCCGAGGGAGACGGTCTCCACGCGGTCCATCCGCTCCGTGACGACGGTGAGGCCGGAGGGCAGGCGGGTGACGCGGATGGCTTCGTTTGTCTTCTCGCTCATGCGGCGTTCCTCAGCACGATGGCGCGCACGCGGGCCTCGATGGCGGCGAGGTCGGCGGGCAGGCGGGTGTAGCGTTCGGGGCGATCATAGAGGTCGGCCAGGGCGGCCGGCAGGGTGGGGCGCTGGCCAATGGCGCGCTCCATCGCGTCGGGGAACTTGGCCGGGTGGGCGGTGCCCATCGCCACCATGGGAATGCCATCACCCGGCATGTGGGCCCGGCCGGCCGCGATGCCAATGGCCGAATGCGGGTCGGCCAGGTAGCGCGCGGTTTCGTGCAGGCGGCGGATCTCCGCCAGCGTGCCCTCGTCGTCCACGGTGTGGCTGTGGAACACGGCGGTGGCGCGCTGCCAGGATGCGTGCGGCACGTCCATCCGCCCGGTGGCGCGGAAGCTGGCCATGGTGGCGGCCGTGGCGGCGCCGTCGCGGTCCAGCAGTTCGAACAACAGGCGCTCGAAGTTGGAGCTGACCTGGATGTCCATGCTCGGCGAAAGGCTGGGTTCCACCGCGCGCATGCTCATGTCGTTGCCGGCGACGAAGCGGCTGAGGATGTCGTTGCGGTTGGAGCCGATCACCAGGCGGGCCACTGGCAGCCCCATGCGGCGCGCGGCCCAGGCGGCCAGGACGTTGCCGAAATTGCCGGTGGGCACGGCGAAGGCCACTTCCCGGTCCGGGGCGCCGAGGGCGAGGGCGGCGGCGACGTAATAGGGGATCTGGGCGGCCACGCGGGCCCAGTTGATGGAGTTGACCGCCGAAAGGCCGACCTCGCGGCGGAAGGGCGCGTCGGCGAACATCGCCTTCACCAGGTCCTGGCAATCGTCGAAGCTGCCATCCACGGCGATGTTGCCCACGTTGGGGGCCATCACGGTGGTCATCTGCCGGCGCTGCACCTCGCTGGTGCGACCATCGGGGTGCAGGATCACGATATCCACCCGCTCCCGCCCGGCGCAGGCCTCGATCGCCGCCGAGCCGGTGTCGCCGGAGGTGGCGCCCACGATGGTGACGCGTTCGTCGCGCTCGGCCAGCACGTGGTCGAACAGCCTGCCCAGCAGCTGCATCGCCATGTCCTTGAAGGCCAGCGTGGGGCCGTGGAACAGCTCCTGCGTCCAGAGATGCGTTTCCAGCTGCACCATCGGCACCACGGCGGGGTGGCCGAAGCCGGCATAGGACTCCCGGCACAGGTGCTGCAGCGTGGCCGCAGGCAGGCTTTCGCCCACGAAGGGCTGCATCACGCGGGCGGCCAGCTCGGGGTAGGACAGGCCGCGCATGGCGCGCCAATCTGCCGGGCCGAAATGGGGCCAGGATTCGGGCACGTACAGCCCGCCATCTTCGGCGAGCCCGGCCAGCAGCACGCCGGCGAAGTCGCGCACGGGGGCCTGGCCGCGGGTGGAGATGTATTTCATCGGTGTTCCGGCCGTCCTGATCGAAGCTGCCCTGGTCGAAGCTGCCCTAGATGGGCCAGGAACGGCGCAGGATCAATGCCGGGGGGGCAGGAGGCCCGGTTCAGACGCGCACGATTTCCTCGGCGATGCGGTCCAGCGGGAACTCCGCCTCCACCGCGCCGGCCTGCATGGCTGCCTTCGGCATGCCATAGACCACGCAGCTCGCCTCTGTCTGGCCGAGCGTGCGGGCGCCGGTGCGGCGCATTTCCAGCAGCCCGGCGGCGCCATCGCGCCCCATGCCGGTGAGGATGATGCCCACGGCGGAGCGCCCGGCCGCCGTGGCGACGGAATGGAACAGCACATCCACCGAAGGCCGGTGGCCGGAGACCAGCTCGCCGTTGCGCACCCGGCATTCGTGGTGGGAGCCGGTGCGCACCAGCTCCAGGTGCAGCGCGCCGGGCGCGATATAGACATGGCCCGGCAGCACGCGCCGGCCGTCGGTCGCTTCCTGCACCGTCACCGCGCATTGCGTATCCAGCCGCCGGGCGAAGGAGGCGGTGAAGCCGGCCGGCATGTGCTGCGTGATCAGAACCGCCGGCGCCGTGGCGGGCAGGCGCATCAGCACCTGCTGCAACGCCTCCACGCCCCCGGTGGAAGCGCCGATCGCCACGATCCGACCCACTGTGGAAAGCCGGGGATCGACCGAGAGTGCAGACCGTGGGGGGGCGGCGTTGCGGGCCCGCGGCCGGGTGCGCGCGGCCGCCTTCACCTTGGCCACCATCTCCTCGCCCAGGGACTGCATGCCGGACGAGATATCGGCCAGCGGCTTGGCCACGCAATCCACCGCGCCCAGCTCCAGCGCGCGCAAGGCCGCATCGGTGTTCTTCTGCGTGAGGGTGGAAACCACCACCACCGGCATGGGCCTGAGCGCCATCAGCCGTTCCAGGAAGGTCAGCCCATCCATCTTGGGCATCTCGATGTCCAGCGTGAGAACATCGGGCTGCAGCGTGCGGATGCGTTCGCGCGCGATCAGCGGGTCGGAGGCCGTGCCCACCACCTCGATCGCCGGATCGGCGGAGAGGATGTCGGTCAGCAGCCGCCGGATCAGGGCTGAGTCGTCGACGATCAGAACCTTGATCGGCATGTCCTATTCCTTTGTGCCGCGGTGGCGGGCGCCCCATGGCTTGTCGTCGGTGGCCAGTTCGACCGGCGCCTTCTCGCGCAGTTCCGTCATGAAGGCGCGGCCGGTGGTGGCCTGGAACGCCACCCGCCGCGCCCAAACGCCGCCCAGTTCCCGCGCCCGGAGCGGCAGGCCCCGCTTGGCCAGGAAGGCCTCGGCGAAGCGGGCATTGCCATCGCCCACCATCCCCTGGTCCACGCCCAGCCGGGCGGCGCCGAACAGCTTCGCCTCCATCCGGTCCAGCCGCCCGCCCAGGCGCTGCAGCTGTTCCAGCAGATCGGCCATCGCGGTGTTGCCGTAGCGCAGCCGTGCGGCGGCGCCGTGCCAGGAGCCGGTGCTGGCCTCGCTGTGCGTGCCCGGTTGCGGCAGCATGAAATGGTTCATCCCGCCCACCGAAGCCGCCGGGTCCCACACGCAGGCAGACACGCAGGAACCGAGGACGGTCAGAATCGCCTCGCCGGGATCGCCCGTGACATGCATTTCCCCAGGCCCGATCTTCACCACCCGGCAGCCGGCCAGTGCTGCCGGGCTGATCATTTGATCCGCCGGTGGACGGTGCGGCCCAGGTGCTGGAACCGGTCGCTGACGCGGAACAGGCTTTCGGAATGGCCGATGAACAGCAACCCATCCGGCTTCAGCATCTCCGCGTAGCGGTCGAACAGCACGCGCTGGGTTGGCTTGTCGAAGTAGATGACCACGTTGCGGCAGAAGATGGCATCGAACGGGCCGCGCATCGGCCACTCGCCCAGCAGGTTCAGCGGCTTGAACGCGATCAGCTCCTTCAGCGCCTGGTCCATCTCTACCGTGTTGCCATCGACCCGGCGCACGAAGCGCTGGCGCAGCTCGGCCGGGATCGCCGCCGCGCGTTCCATCGCGTAGCGCCCCGCCGCGCCGTGCGCCACCATGTCGGTGTCGATGTCGGTGGCCAGGATGCGCACATCCTTCGAATCCACATCCGGCAGGTGGCGCCGCAGGGTCATCGCGATGGTGTAGGGCTCCTCGCCGGAGGAACACCCCGCCGACCAGATGCGCAGCCGCTGCCAGCCGGTGGGCAGCGCCGGGATCATCTGCTGCGCCAGGTAGTCGAAATGGTGCGGCTCGCGGAAGAACCCGGTCAGGTTGGTGGTGATCGCGTTGATCATCCGCACCAGCTCCTCCGCCCCCGCCGCGCCCACCAGCCGGGCGCGGTAGTCGGCGAAGGAGGTGAGGTGCAGCGCGCGCAGCCGGCGGCGGAGCCGGCTGTACACCAGGTCCCGCTTGCTGCTGCTCAGCACGATGCCGGAATGCTCCCGCACCATGGCCGCGATCGCGCCGAAATCCTCGTCGGTCAGCGGCACATCGCCCAGAGGGGGGCCGGGCGGGGGCGCAAGCAGGGCGGTACTCATGGCGGCGATGCCGGGCTAGAATTCCTTCCAGTCGTCTTCCGCCGTGGTGGCGCGGGAAGCCGGGCGGGTCGCCGGGCGAGCCTTGCGCGCGGCGGCCGGCGCCTGCTTCACGGGGGGCGCCGGCACATGCCCGCCCTCGAGCACGAATTCGGAGACCATCTGCGTCATCGCGTCGGTCTGCTCCTCCATGGACTTGGCGGCGGCGGCCGCTTCCTCCACCAGGGCGGCGTTCTGCTGGGTGATCTTGTCCATCTGCGAAACGGCGGTGTTCACCTGCTCGATCCCCGCGCTTTGCTCCTGCGAGGCCGCCGAGATCTCCGCCATGATGTCCGTCACGCGCCGCACGGAGCCGACGATCTCGCCCATCGTCTGCCCGGCCGCCGACACCAGCTTGGAGCCGCTATCCACCTTGGCCACGGAGTCGGAGATCAGCGCCTTGATCTCCTTGGCCGCGTTGGCGCTGCGCTGGGCGAGGTTGCGCACCTCGCTGGCCACCACCGCGAATCCGCGGCCCTGGTCGCCGGCACGTGCAGCCTCCACCGCGGCGTTCAGCGCCAGGATGTTGGTCTGGAAGGCGATCTCGTCGATCACGCCGATGATGTCGCTGATCTTGCGGCTGGCCTGGGTGATGGCATCCATCGTCTGCACCACCTCGCCCACCACGGACCCACCGCGGGTGGCGATGTCTGACGCCGAGGCCGCCAGCTTGTTCGCCTGCTGCGCGTTGTCGGCATTCTGGCGCACCTTGGCGGTCAGCTCCTCCAGGCTGCTCGCCTGCTCCTCGGTGCGCTGGGACAGGTCGGTGTTGCCCATCGCGATCTCGCGCGCCGCGGTGGAAAGCGCGCCGCAGCTTTCGGTGATGGAGGCAACCACACCCGACATGGTGTCGAGCATCGAATTCACCCCGCCACACAGATCGGCGATCTCGCCGGTTTTGCCGACGAGGCCGATCCGCTTGCTCAGGTCATTGGCCTGCGCGGAAGATACGATCGTCTGCGTCTCCGCCACCGCCGCCTTCAGCGCTTCGGCCGCGGCCAGGTGCACTGCCATCGCATCCAGCATGCCGTTGATGCCGGTGCACAGCTCAGCGATCTGGCCGCGCTTGTCCTCCATGGTGATCCGCCGGCTGAGATCGTTCACCTGCGCCGCAGCCACGATCGCGCCGGTCTCGGCCACTGCCGCCTGAAGCTCCTGCTCGGCGCGCACCTGCTCGGTCACGTCGGTGGCATACTTCACCACCTTGAACGGCTTGCCGTTGAGGTCGAGGATCGGGTTGTAGCTCGCCTGGATCCACACCTCGCGCCCGCCCTTGGCGATGCGGCGATAGCGCCCGGCATCGTATTCGCCTCGGCCCAGCCGTTCCCAGAACGCGCGATACTCGTGGCCCTGGCGCTCGGCCGGGTCGACGAACATGGAATGATGCTGGCCGCGCACCGCGCCGGCCGAATAGCCCAGCGTGTTGAGGAAGTTCTCGTTCGCCTCCAGGATGCGCCCGTCCAGGCCGAACTCGATCACCGCCTGCGCCTTGTGGATCGCGGCGATCTGGCCTTCGTAGTTGGCTGTCGCCATCTTCTGCGCGGTGATGTCGGTGGCATACTTCACCACCCGGAACGGCTTGCCGTTCTGATCCAGGATCGGGTTGTAGCTGGCCTGGATCCAGACATCCCGGCCGTCCTTGGCAATCCGGCGATACTGCCCGGAATCATAATCGCCGCGCCCCAGATTCTCCCAGAACGCGCGATACGCCGGGGATTGCCGCTCGGCGGCATCCACGAACATCGAATGATGCTGCCCCACGACCTCGCCCCAGGAGTAGCCGAGGGTCAGGAGGAAGTTCTCGTTGGCATGAAGCACCCGGCCATCGAGCGAGAACTCGATCACTGCCTGTGCCTTGTCGATCGCCGCCAGCTGCCCCTGCTGCGTGCGCAGCTCGGTCACATCCGTCCATTCCAGGATGTTGCCGTTGTAGGCGCCATCGGCATCGTAGCTCGCCCCCACCGTCAGCGCGAATTTCAGTGCGCCTACGGAAATGTCGGTGCGGTACGGCAGCTTCGCGGGGTCGGCCAGCATCCGGCGCTGCTGTGCGGGGTCGCTATCGAGGATATCGATGCGCATGCCCACGATCCGCTCCGGCTCGAAATTCGGCCAGATCGAGCGGAAGGCATCGCGGTTGCGCGTCAGCAGGTCGACCGTCGCCTTGTTGACCTGGGTCACGGTGAAGTCGCGATCCACCATCATCACGGCGTTGGAGATGTGGTCCAGCGCCTGGCGGGTCCGCAGCGACTCCGCGCGGCGCTCCCTCCCGGCGCGGCGTTCGAACAGGCTCATCGGGAAGCTGCTGCGCGTCGGCTGGCCAATATGCATGAAACGGCGTGTCCCTTATGCGGCGCTCGCCGCGATCTCGTGGGTTGCGGCCGCTTTGGGCGGCCGGGTCTTTCGTGGCCGCCATCGGCAGCCGGGTCGGATGCCTGCCTATTGCAGGGCGATGGCCTGCGGTGCCGTGCGCCGCTGCAGTCTTTCGCCTGGGCCTGAAAGCCCCGCCACGTCCAGGATCAGCGCCACGCGGCCATTGCCCAGGATGGTCGCCCCGCTCACGCCGCCGATGCGGCCGTAGTTGGACTCCAGGCTCTTCACCACGATCTGCTGCTGGCCCACCAGCTCGTCCACCACTAGCCCAAGCTGGCCGACGCTGTCCGTTTCCACGATCACCACGATCCCGCGCGCGGGATCGTCGATCGCGCCGGGCATCCCGAAATGGCGGCCCAGTTTCAGCAGCGGGATATAGGCGCCGCGGATCGCCAGCACCTCGCCGCCGCCGACCAGCGGATGGATATCCGCCCGTCGCGGCCGCAGGCTTTCGACGATGGAGGTGATAGGGACCACGTAGGTTTCCTCGCCCACCGACACCACCAGCCCATCCATCACCGCCAGCGTGAGCGGCAGGGACAGGATGAAGCGGCTGCCCTGGCCGGTGACCGATTCGATGGCGATCCGGCCACCGAGCCCCTGGATGTTGCGTCGCACCACGTCCATCCCCACGCCCCGGCCAGACACGCTGGAAACCGCGGCGGCGGTGGAGAACCCGGGCAGGAATATCAGCTCGTCGATCTCGCCGTCGGTCATGCTCGCGTCAGCGGCCACCAACCCGCGCTCCTTGGCGCGCGCCAGCACCCGGGCCCGGTCGATCCCGCGCCCGTCATCGGCCAGCACGATCACGATCCGCCCGCTGCGCTGCTCGGCCGAGAGCAGCACCGTGCCCTGGCGCGGCTTGCCCACGGCCTCGCGCTGCTCCGGCGTCTCGATGCCGTGGTCCAGCGCATTGCGCAGCAGGTGGGTCAGCGGATCGGCCAGCTGTTCCACCACCGTCTTGTCGATCTCGGTGCCCTCGCCGGCCACGATCAGCCGGATATCCTTGCCGAGCTGGGCCGAAAGCTCGCGCACCAGCCGGGGCATCCGCCCGAAGACGGATTTCACCGGCTGGGTGCGGATCGCCATCACGCCTTCCTGCAATTCCCGCAGATGCTGGGACAGCGTCTCCAACCCCGCGATCAGCCCGGGGCAGACCTCCGGCGGCAGCGTGCTACCCATTTGCACCAGCATGGACTGGTTGATCACCAGCTCGCCCACCAGGTTCACCAGCCGGTCGACCTTCACCACGTCCACCCGCACGGACTGCACGGCCACCTCGGCCCGCGCCGGCGCCTGCGCCTGGGTTACGGCCTCGGCCGCCACCTCTGCCTCGACAACCGCCGGTTCCGCGCCGCCCAGCGGCTCGATCGACATGTCGCAGTCGTCGATCACGAACTCGAACACTTCCTCCACCTGCGCCAGCGTTGCCGCGGCGGTCAGCTCGAAGGTCCAGGCGCAATAGGCGCCCTCGGGGTCCATCGCATCCAGCGCCGGCAGGCGGGAAAGATCGGCCATCACCTCCACCGGCCCCAGCCGGCGCAGGTCGCGCACCAGCAGCAGCGGGTCGTTGGCGTTACGATACAGCGCCGGTTGCGGCGCGAAGCGGATGCGCCAGCCCGCGGCGGTATGCTCGCCCGCCGTCTGCGCCGCGTCTTCCGTCGGCCCGCCATGCCCGTCCAGCGCCTCGGCCAGGTCAGCCACCAGCCCGTCCTCGATCCCGGCGGGCACCGTGCCGTTGCTGCGCTCAGCGCCCAGCAGGTCGGCCAGGATATCGGCGCCACGCAGCACCAGCATCACCCGCGCCGGGTCGCTCGGCACCGCGCCGTCGCGCATCAGGTCCAGCAGCGTTTCCATCGCATGCGCCAGCGCCACGATGCGGGCAAACCCGAACACCCCGCCGCCGCCCTTGATGGAATGGATCGCTCGGAACAGCGCATGGATCGTTTCGTCATCGCCCGCGCCCTCATGCAGCGCATTCAGCTGCGCATAGGCGCTGTCCAGCAGCTCCGCGCATTCCTCGAAATACGTGGCGCGCAGCTGGTCGAGGGGGGAGGCGCTCATCCCAGCACCCGGTTCACCACGTCAATCAGCTTCTTGGGGTCGAAGGGCTTCACCAGCCATCCGGTCGCCCCCGCGCTTTTGCCCTCGGCCTTCTTCGCGGCGTCGAACTCGGTGGTCAGCATCAGGATCGGCGTGGAGCGGAATGCCGGCAGTGTCCGCAGCGAGCGGATCAGCGTCACCCCGTCCATGTTCGGCATGTTGAGGTCGGTGATCACCACGTCCACCGGCGCGACCTGCAGCGCGGCCAGCGCCTTCTTGCCGTCCTCCGCCTCGCTCACCTCGAAGCCGGCCTCGCGCAGCGTGAACGCCACGAGGTCGCGCATTGTCCTGGAATCATCGACGGTCATCACGCGCTTGGCCATGTCAGCTCTCCATGGGAAGGGCGGCCGAAAGGCCGAGATCGGCAACCGCGGCCATCAGCGCGGCAGAGGCATCCACAATCCGGAACGCCGCCGCATCGCCCGCCGCGCGCCGTGCCGCGACCAGAACCTGCAGGCAGGGCACCGAGATGCGCTCCACCTCGCTGCCATCCAGCACCAGCCCGCCATCGGCGAGCCCATAGCGCAGCTGCTGCAGCAAATCCTGCGCCGCGCCCAGATCGAGCGCCGCGGGAAGCCGGAAAGAATGGGATGAACTGGGCTCGGCAGGCATTCGGGGCACCCTGGCTCAGCGCCGGAACGCCCGGCAGCGGTGCCGATCCTTTTGGTCCCGATAAGTTAGGGAAAACCTGTCAAAGGGTTCATTTTTGGCACATCCAATTCATCAGAAAAGCTCTACGTCGCCGCCCGCATCAGCCTCCGCGACCGCCAACTCGGCCCGCCCGCCCTGCAGCCGATCCACGAAGCGCCGCCGCACCGCGCTCAGCGTCTGGCCGTGCAGCAACCGATCGATCAGGGCGTGCTCGGCCGCCTCGTCCGGCTCCGGCAACCCGGGCACCCCCGCCCTGGTCTCATCGCCGAGCCCGGTTGCCATCGCCCCCACCGCCTGCAGCGCATCCGCCACATGCGCCAAGTGCTGGGAGGCACGGTCCTGGAACTGCGCGCCCGTCACCAGGCCGGACACCGTCTCCGCGATCTCGTCCGACGCGGTGGAGCTTTCGTCGAGGATCGCCGTCATCGCGCCGTTCTGCGCCACCAGCCCGGCCAGTACCGCATCCAGCTGCGCCCGGGTGGCGCTTTCCTCGCCGGTGCCCGATTCCGCCACGCCGCGCAGGCGCTGGTGTGCCGAGTGCACGGAACGGGCAATCACGCCCACCCGCTCCCGCACCTGGCGGGAGATCCCATCGGTCTGCAGCGACAGATCCTTCAGCTCATGCGCGATCACCTTGAACGCGCCGCCGGTGCCCCCGCCGCCGTCGCCGACGCCATCGCCTCGGTGCGCCTCGATCGCCGCGTTCAGGGCCACGTAGCGCGCCTTGGTGTTGATCTTCTCGATCTCGGCAACGAGCTTCTCCACCTCCACCATGTCGTCCACCACGGTGTCCAGCGCCTGCACCATGGCGCCGGCCTGGCCGGAGATGCGGCGCAGCCCCTCGCCGGCTTCCGCCACCGCGGTCTCGACCATCGCCACCACATCGGTGGTGGCCATTCGCGTGCCGCCTACCTCCACTTCGCGCGCGATCGCCGCCATGCCGCGCACCCGCTCGGCCTGCACCACCGCGGTGCGCGCCAGGTCGCGGAACCGTGCGGTCAGCGTCGCGGTGCTGTCCTCGATCAGGTGGGAGGTCGCGCTGATCTCTTCCGTCATCGCCAGGAAGGCGCGCTGCTGCATCCCGCCCAGCGCCAGCCAGCGGGTCAGCAGGTCCAGAACCGCGTCGCTGGCCAGGTGCGGCGCGGGTGCTGCGATGCTCGATGCATCCGGCATGGTCGGGGCAACTCCTGGGCGTAAAGGCCCCACACCCTGATGCCGCCGCGTAAACAAACCGTTGCACCGCCCGGTTTCCCGGCGGGGCCGCGTGCTACCAGCGCTGCACGATCGTCGCCGGCGGCGGGAAATTCGCCCGCCAGTGCCGCGCGATATCGGCCCGTGATGCCACCCACACACGCTCGTGGCTGCCCACATAATCCAGGAAGCGCTCCAGCGCCGCCGTGCGGCCCGGGCGCCCGGCCAGCCGCCCGTGCAGCCCCAGGCTCATCATCCGCGGCCGCCCCTCCTGCCCATCCCGGTAGAGCACATCGAACGTGTCCTTCAGGTAGGTGAAGAACGCATCGCCATCCGGGAACCCGCCGGGCACCGCGAAGCGCATGTCGTTGGCTTCCAGCGTATAGGGCACGAACAGTTCTGGCGTGCCGGCCACATCGGCCCAGAACGGCAGGTCGTCGGCATAGTTGTCGGCGAAATACAGCAGCCCGCCATGCTCGCTGAGCAGCTTGTAGGTGCGGGCGGAGGAGCGGTTGTACCAGCCCAGCGCCGGCGCCCCCGTGATCTCCTGGTGCAACGCCAGCGTATGCGCGATCTCGGCTCGTTCGCCTTCCTCATCGGCTGGCGCATCGATGTTCCAGCGCAGCCCGTGGCTGGCGATCTCCCAGCCCGCCTCGTTCATCGCCGCCACCGCCTCCGGGTTGCGGCCCAGCGCCATGGTCACGCCATAGCAGGTGGTGGCCAGGCGGCGCCGCGTCAGCACGCGCCACAGCCGCCAGAACCCCACGCGGCTGCCGTATTCCCACAGGCTTTCCGCCGTCAGCGCCCGGCGGCCGACCACGGGGGCGGTGATATGCTCGGTGAGGAAGGAGACCGATTGCGGGTCGCCATGCAGCACGCTGCTCTCGCCGCCTTCCTCGTAGTTCACCACGATGTTCAGCGCGAGCAGCGCGCCCCCGGGCCAGCGAGGGTCGGGCGGATTGCGGCCATAGCCGACCATGTCGCGCGGATAGCCGGAAATCGCGGGATCGTAGGGATTTACCATCCCCGCATCACATCACGCGCGCGGCGATCCCGCCAGCCATTCCCCGCCAGCCATTCCCACACGCCATTCCAGATCGGTCGGGGCCCCCCTGTAGGACCCGGCCGGATCGGAATGGCGGTGACGCAGCCTTAGCCGTTCGCAACCTTCTTCGGCGCCTCGGCCCCGGCGGCCTTGCGCGCCGTGGCCTGCGCCTCGGCCATGATGCTGCGCAGGTCACGCAGGAAGGCAGTGCCCTTCAGCGTGCGCTGCACCAGCACGGAGCGCCGGTCCATCGGGTCCACCTTGCGGCGGGCGAGGTCCAGCTCGCCCAGCCGGTCCAGCGCGCGGGTGATGGCGGGCTTGGAAACGTTCAGCTCGGCCGCGAGGCCACGCACCGTGTGTGCGCCTTCCTGCAGGTAGCAGGTGAGGAAAACGCCGAGCTGGCGCGCCGACAGATCCGGCCCGTCGCGACGCACCAGCGCGACCACCGTATCTCGCAGCACGCCCACCAGGTTCTCGGGAGTCGCGTTGGCAGCCATAACAGGGTCCTTTCAGAGTGAGTACCGTCTTGGGTCGCCCCGCCCGAACAGATCCAGGGCGCGGCGTTCTTGCGGTGGGGGCGCATCCGGCGGCGCTCCCCAAGTGGGTCGGCGTATCAGGCGCCGAGCAGTTTCGCCTCGATCGCGGCGCAGACGGCTCGCATCGCCTGGGCCTCGCCTCCCTCCGGTCGTCCGGGGCGGGAGGAGTCGTTCCATGCATAGAGATCGAAATGGAGCCAGGAAGTTCCGGGTGCAAGGAATCGACGCATGAATAAAGCTGCAACCACTGCCCCGGCCATGGGGCGGGAGGACACGTTGTTGAGGTCGGCCACCGGGCTGTCGAGCCAGGAATCATACCCATCCCACAACGGCAGCCGCCAAACGGGATCATGCTGGCGCACCGAAGCGGCCTCCAGCGCCGCCGCCCAGCCGTCATCATTGGTGAAGTAGGCCGGCAGGTCCGGCCCCACCGCCACCCGCGCAGCGCCGGTCAGGGTCGCGCAATCTACCAGCAGTGCCGGCGCCTCGTCCGACGCCTCGGCCAGCAGGTCGCACAGCACCAGCCGGCCCTCGGCATCGGTGTTGCCCACTTCCACGGCCAGGCCACGCCGGGTGCGGATCACATCCAGTGGCCGCATCGCCCGGCCAGACACGGAATTCTCCACGCAACCGATCCGCACCACCAGCCGCACCGGCAGGTCGGCTTCCATGATCAACTGCGCCAGGCCCAGCACCGTGGCCGCCCCGCCCATGTCTTTCTTCATCCGCAACATGCCGCTGGCCGGCTTCAGGTCATACCCGCCGGTGTCGAAGCACACGCCCTTGCCGCACAGAGAGACCAACGGCGCATCGGCTGCCGCCTTGCTGCCCTGCCAACGGAACGTCGCCACCACCGGTGCCCGCTCGGAACCGCGGCCCACCGCGGCCACCGTGGGATATTCCCGCTCCAGCTCCGGACCTTCGGTCAGCATCCAGGCGGCCTTGTGTGCATCGGCCAGGGCCACCGCGGCGGCCGCCAGTTCCGCCGGGCCCAGCAGGTTGGCCGGGGCATTGATCAGGTCACGCACCCGCCATGCGGCACTGGCCTGAGACACCGCCCGCCCGGCGCCCGCACCCACCACCAGCCGCGCCGGCGCACGCCGCGGCGCACGGAACGCGCTGTAGCGATAGGCCCCCAGCCCGAAGCCGAGTACCGCCGCCTCCCTGTCGTAATCGCCCGGGGCCAGCGCCCAGTCGCCTTCCGGCAGCCCGAAGGGCAGGGCGCCGAAGCCATGCGGCCCGCGCTCCTGGCCCAGCCCCAGCACCGCGCCTGCCACGCCCTCTGGCCCCGGCAGCAACCGCAGCTCCTGCGCCTTGGCCGCGAACCCGCTGCCGCGCAGGAACGCCGCCTGCGCGGCGGGCAACCCGGTGAGCCACGCCTCCAACCCCGCCGGCCGGACGGCATGCACAATCCTTGCGCCCTGTGCATCCCCGATGAACGGCAGCCCCTGGTCGGACATCGCCACACCTTTCAGTCGTGCCTCGTCTCCCACGGAGCCGATTCGTCTCCGCTTCACATGACACCACGGTGTCAGGAAGACAAGCTCGTTACGGAGTTGGCAGACGTAATGTTGCTAAAATATCCGTAACCTGTCTGAAGAGTCACCGTTTTGCGGTTCTTTTTCAAAATGAAATGAGTGCCGGGGCATGCAGGCCACGCCCCGGCATTCGCGCGGGGGGCTTACCCCCGCGCCAGCGCCTCTGCCAGCCGTGCCTCCACCGCCCGGGCGAACTCCGCGGGGTCGCGCGGCGCATCGCCGTCCTGGATGCGTGCGAGGTCCAGCAGCATGCCCGCGCTGGCGCCGATATCCTCCCCGGCCGCCACCTGTGCGGCCAGCGCCGCGATCAGCCCGTGCCGCGGATTGATCTCCAGCACCGGCGCCCCGGTCATGCCCGCGCGCCCGGCGCGGCGCAGCAGCCGTTGCATCTGCAAATCCGCCCCGGCGCCACCGGCCGCCAGCACCACCGCGCTGTCCACCAGCCGGTCTGTCGTGCGCACGTCGGAGACCGCATCGCCCAGGGCTGCCTTCAGCGCCGGCACCAGCGCTTCCGTCTCCGCCGCCTCGCCCTCGGGCGCCTCCGTGGGCGCGATCTTCGCCAGGTCCGCCGCGCCCTGTGTCACGCTCACCAGCGTCTTGCCCTCGAACCCGTCCAGCCGCTCCGGCCAGAACGCATCGATGGAATCCGCCATCAGCAGCACCTCGATCCCGCGCGCCCGGAACCCCTCCAGCTGCGAAGACCGCTTCAGCGACGCCACGTCGTCCCCGGCCAGGTAGTAGATCGCCTCCTGCCCTTCCTTCATCCGCGCCACGTAGTCGGCGAAGGAAACCAGGCCGTCCTGCGTGGAGGAGGCAAAGCGCAGCAGCCCGGCGATATCGGCCCGGTGCTCGGCATCCTCCCAGGCGCCTTCCTTGATGATCGAGCCGAAATTGTTCCAGATCTTCGCGTAGCCTTCGGCGTCCTTGGCCTGGCTCTTCAGCTCCGTGATCGCCCGGTTGGTGACGGCCTTGCGGATGCGCGCCAGCACCGGCGTGGCCTGCAGCATCTCGCGCGAGACGTTCAGCGGCAGGTCGTCGGTATCCACCACGCCCTGGATGAACCGCAGCCACACCGGCAGCAGCTCCGCCCGGTCGGTGATGAACATCCGCTTCACGTGCAGCCGCACGCGAGACACGCGCTCCTGCTCCCCGCCGGGCTCGAACGGCTTCATGCCGGGGATGAACAGCAGGGCATGGAATTCCACCATCCCTTCCGCGCGCCAGTGCACCGTGGCCGCCGGTGCGTCGAAATACAGGCCGATGCCGCGGTAGAAGTCGGTGTAGTTCTCCTCCGTCAGCTCCGAGCGGCTCTTGCGCCACAGCGCCGTGCCCTCGTTCGCTGCCACATCCTCGCCATCGCGCGCGATCATCACCGGGATCGTCACGTGATCGGCCCATTTGCGCACCACCGCCTCAAGCCGCATCGGGTCCAGATACTCGTCCGCATCCGCCTTCAGGTGCAGCACGATCTCCGTGCCCGCCTGCTCGCGGCTCGCCGGCGCCAGCGTGAACTGCCCGGCCCCCTCGCTCGCCCAGGTCCAGGCATCGTCAGAACCCGCCTTGCGCGAGGTCACTTCCACCCGGTCGGCCACCATGAACGCGGAGTAGAACCCAACGCCGAACTGCCCGATCAGGTTCACCCGCTGCTCCGGCGCCGCCTCCTTCAGCGTCTCCCCGAAGGCGCGCGTGCCGGAACGTGCGATCGTGCCCAGATTGGCGATCAGCTCCGCCCGATCCATCCCGATCCCGTCATCCAGGATTGTCAGCGTCCGCCCGCCCTTGTCCGGCACGATCCGCACGCAGGCTCCCTCCGGCGGGGTCAGCGCCGCAGTCGTCAGCGCCTCGAAGCGCCGCCGGTCGGTCGCGTCGGCCGCATTGGCGACCAATTCGCGCAGGAAGATCTCCCGCTCCGAGTACAGCGAGTGCACCACAAGGTCGAGCAACCGCCCCACCTCGGCCCCGAAATCATGCCGTTCCACCGTCTGGTCGTCTGTCGTCATGGTCCACGCTCCACGCAAGCCGATCGATTCGTGCCTGGATATGTAGGGCGTCCGTGCTGTTTCAACGACTTCATCGGCCCGTCATCATGGCTGGCTTGCATTTTGCAGCGCAGCATCCAACCATAAGTGCATGACGGGATTTGCTCCCCGGGTGAAGGCCGTGCTCGGCCCCACCAACACGGGAAAGACGCACTTAGCGATCGAGAGGATGCTGGCGCACGCCTCCGGCATCATCGGCTTCCCGCTGCGCCTGCTGGCCCGCGAGAACTACGACCGCATGGTCGCCCGCAAGGGGGCGCGCCACGTCGCCCTCATCACCGGCGAGGAAAAGATCGTCCCGCCCGAGGCCCGCTGGTTCGCCTGCACGGTGGAGGCCATGCCGCTCGACCGCCGCGTGGAATTCCTCGCGGTCGATGAAGTCCAGCTCTGCGCGGACCCGGATCGCGGCCACGTCTTCACCGACCGCGTGCTGCACGCCCGCGGCCTGGTGGAAACCATGTTCCTGGGTGCGGAGACCATCCGCCCCCTGCTGCAACGCCTCGTCCCCGGCCTCCTGGTCGAAACCCGCCCCCGCCTTTCCCAGCTCACCCATATCGGCCCGGCCAAGCTCACCAAGCTGCCGCCGCGCAGCGCTGTGGTCGCCTTCAGCGCCGCCGAGGTCTACGCCATTGCGGAAGCCATCCGCCGCCGCCGCGGCGGTTGCGCCGTGGTGATGGGCCGCCTCAGCCCCCGCACCCGCAACGCCCAGGTCGCGCTCTACCAGGACAAGGAAGTGGATTTCCTCGTCGCCACCGATGCGATCGGCATGGGCCTGAACATGGACGTGAACCACGTCGCCTTCGCCGGCCTGTCCAAGTTCGACGGCCACCGCCCCCGCCCGCTGCTGGCCACTGAGGTCGCCCAGATCGCCGGCCGCGCCGGCCGCGGCATGCGCGACGGCACCTTCGGCACCACCGGCCAATGCCGCCCGCTGGAGGACGAGCTGGTCCGCGCCGTTGAAGGCCACAGCTTCGAGCCGCTGACCCACCTCGTCTGGCGCAACAACACGCTGGATTTCTCCCATATCGACGCGCTGCTGGCCTCCCTCCTGACCCCGCCCCCGGTCCCTATCCTGGTCCGCGGCAACGAGGCCAGCGACCTCGAAACCCTCTCCACCCTGGCCCGGGACCCCGATATCCGCGCCCTGGCCCGCGGCCGCGCCCGCCTGCGCACGCTGTGGGATGCCTGCCAGGTGCCGGATTTCCGCAAGATCGCCGATGACAGCCACGCCCGCCTCTGTGCCCGTATCTTCGCCCATGTGGTGAAGGAAGGCGCCATCCCCACCGACTGGATCGCCGGCCAGATCGCCGCCCTCACCCGTGCGGATGGCGATATCGACACGCTGATGCAGCGCCTCTCCGGCGTGCGCGTCTGGTCCTACATCGCCGCCCGCACCGATTGGGTGCGCGACGCGCTGCACTGGCAGGCCCGCGCCCGTGAGGCCGAAGACCTGTTGTCGGACGCCCTGCACGAAAAGCTCACCGCCCGTTTCGTCGATCGCCGCGCCGCGCTGCTGATGCGCCGCCTCGACCCCGGTGCCTCCGAAGCCCTGCTCTCCGCCGTCACCCGTCGCGGCGAGGTGATCGTGGAAGGCCACCCGGTCGGCCATATCGAGGGCTTCATCTTCGCGCCGGACCCGGACACGGAAGGCGAGGAACGCAAGCTCGTCCTGCGCGCCGCCCGCCGCGCCCTGGGCGAGGAGATCCCGCGCCGCGTCGCCCGCCTGGAAGCCGCCCCGGACGAAGACATCACCCTGCGGCTGTCCCCGCCCGCCCTGCTGTGGGATGGGCACGCCATCGCCACCCTGCGCCCCGGTGCCTCCCGCCTGCGCCCCCTGGTGGAGGTGAAAGACAGCCCGCTGCTCGATGGCGCCCAGCGCGAACGCCTGCGCACCCGGCTGCAACGCTTCCTGGACGAGTTCCTCCGCACCGCCCTCGCCCCCCTCTTCGCCGCCACCGCCGCCCGCGCCGCCCCGGCTTTGCGCGGCCCGCTGCACCGCGTGGCGGAAGGCCTCGGCGTCACCCCGGCGCTGGAACCGGATCACGACCTCTCCCCCCAGCAGCGCCAGTTGCTGAAATCCATGGGCGTGCGCACCGGCCGCCACGCGCTCTACATGCCGGCCATGCTCAAGCCCGGCGCCGCCCGCCTGCGCACCGCGCTTTGGGCCCTGTTCGAAGCCATGCCGGCGCCGGAGCCGGCCAACCCCGGCCTGGTCTCCCTGCCGCCACCGCCCGCCTGGCCCCCGGGCTTCGCTGCCGCCATGGGCTGGGTCACCGCCGGCCCCGTCCTCGTCCGGCTCGATATCGCCGAGCGCCTCGGCGCGGAGCTGGCCTGGGCCGCCCGCGCCCGCCCGGCCCCGCTGCCGCCGGATCCCGCCCCGCGCCTGTCGATCAAGTTGGACCTGCTCCCCGCCGTGCTGCGCGGCCTCGGCTTCCGCGTGCAGCCCGCCGCCGCCCTCGCGCCGGGCCAGTTCGGCCCGGCGGCGCCTACCATGGTCACCCCGCTGCGCCGCCGCCGGCCCGAGGCCCCGGCCGCCGAGCCCCCCCGCGCGCACGGCCCCTTCGCCGTCCTGGCCCAGCTCCGCCCTCCCCGATAAGGCCCTTCACGTGAGCGATACCGAGGACATTGGCTGGCAACGCATCGACAAATGGCTCTGGTGCGCCCGCTTCATGAAGCACCGGTCAGACTGCGCGGCCCTGGTTGGCCTGGGCGGCCTGCGCATCAACCGCCAGCCCACGGAGAAGCCGCATGCCCGCCTGCGCGTGGGCGATGTCGTCACCCTTCCCCTGCGTGGCCAGGTGCGCGTGCTGCAGGTCCTGGCGCTCGCCACCCGCCGCGGCCCGGCCAGTGAGGCCGCCACGCTCTACCGCGAGATCCCGCCCGCGGGCGCGCTCTCTTGCCCGGGGCCGGAAACGGCGCCATATCCCCCGCCGGCCTCAGAGCCCTGAGCGCCGCCCCAGTTCCGGACCGGAGATCCGCCGATGACCTATGTGGTCACCGAAGCCTGCATCAAGTGCAAATACATGGACTGCGTGGAGGTCTGTCCGGTGGACTGCTTCTACGTCGGCGATAACATGCTGGTGATCCACCCGGACGAGTGCATCGATTGCGGCGTCTGCGAACCGGAATGCCCCGCCGAGGCCATCCTGCCCGACAGCGACGACAGGGCTGCCGCCTGGGCCGAGCAGAACCGCACCTACGCGGCGCTCTGGCCCAACATCACCCGCAAGGGTGAGGCCCCGGCCGATGCCGATGACTGGAAGGGCAAGCCCGGCAAGGCCGACCTGTTCTCGCCGGAGCCCGGCAAGGCCTGAACCGCTATCTGCCTGAATGCTGAGCACGAGTTGCGTGATCGCGCGCTGACCCCCTGACGTCACGTGATTTTTGTGCTATGCTCTCCGCACGGGCAGAGGACAGCGCGCGATCGCGGGCACGTGATCCGTGGTGCTCTGCCCCGATCAGCACGGGTTCGGGGATGGTGCGGCGTTGCGGGGAAGAGCTCCGTTCGCCGCATATCGGCATTCCCGCGCCGTGCGTTGGGCTGTGCGACTGGATTGGGCGTGGATTCAGGCAGACGAGGTTCACCATGAAGGCATCCGCAGCGACGGAGCGGTCGCAAGGCGTGGTTAAGGATACGGCTCCCGCCGCCAAGGGGGCAGCGAAACGGGCCGGGGCCGCCAAAGCGGCGCCAGCACCGGAACCGGCCAAGGCGGCACCCGCCAAGGCCGCCGCCGCGAAAACCACCGCGAAAGCCGCTCCGGCCGCCGCGAAGCCAACCACTTCCAAGGCGCCCGCGGCGCCCAAGGCGCAACCCGCCAAGGCCGCTCCCGCGAAGGCGACTGCTGCAGCCCAGCCCGCCACCGTGGCTGCCGCCAGCCTGCGCTCCGTCACGCCCCCGCCGGCCCCCCAGGCGCCGGCGCGCCGTCCCGCCACCGCCCCGGTCCCGGCATCCGCGCCGAAGACCGTGGCCAAACCCCAGATTGAGACCAGCCAGATCGTGACAGCCTCAGCCAACGAAGCTCCCGACGCTCCCCCCGCCCCCGCGGAGGCGCCTGCCGCCCGGCCCGCCCAGGCCGAGGCGCAGCCGCAGCGCCCCGTCATGCATGGCGGCCGGCCGGCTGTCTCCCGCGCTTCCAACAAGGACGAATCCTTCGCCGAGGGCGACTACGTCGTCTATCCCACCCACGGCGTCGGCAAGGTCGAGAAGATCGCCAAGGAAGAAATCGCCGGCCACCACCTCGAGCTGATTCACATCACCTTCGAGGAAAACCGTATGACCCTGCGGGTGCCGGTTTCCAAGGCCCGCTCCGCCGGGCTGCGCAAGCTGGCCACCCGCAAGATCTTCGACGAAGCCCTGGCCGTGCTGAAAGGCCGCGCCCGCGTCAAGCGCACCATGTGGTCGCGCCGCGCCCAGGAATACGAAGCCAAGATCAACTCCGGCGACCCCGCCGCCATCGCCGAAGTGGTGCGCGACCTGCACCGCAACGCCGGCCAGCCGGACCAGAGCTTCTCCGAACGCCAGATCTATGAAGCCGCCATGGACCGCCTGGCCGCCGAACTCGGCGCCCTGGATCAGACCGACAAGATGACGGCGTTGATCAAGTTGGGGAATTTCCTCAAAACCCTCTAAGGGAGCAAGGAAGCGGTTCTTTTTTGAAAAAAAGAACCAAAAAACTTTTTTTACCTTGCTGCCTCACCGCCTCGTTCTGCCCAATCGGCCGGACGAGGCGGTTTTCGTTTGCAAATGAATGAAGTCTTTTTTGCTTCTTTTTTCTTCAGAAAAAAGAAGATCCTTCCTACCTGACTCCTGATGCTGAAAAATTCCCTTTCCATCGGGGCGTTGATTAATATTTATGTCTGTACTTCAAACATCTCCTCCACCCCCGCCGCCCGCTGACTGCGCGTGTCACCCTTTCCTCCAATCCGCACCCCCATGAGGAGGGCCCGGACGCGGCCTATATCATTGCGAAATCAGTTCTTTGCGATTGGCACAAAAAAGGCCCCGGGGTTGCCCCCGGGGCCTTCCTGCTTGCGGCGATCCCGCGGGATCAGTCGCTGTTGGTGCGAACCCCGATCAGCTGCAGCAGCAGCATGAACAGGTTGATGAAGTTCAGCAGCAGGCTCAGGCTGTCCATCACGCTGCGCTTGCCGGCCTCATCGGGGCCATAGGCGTAGGCATACTGAACGTAGTCGGCCTTGATGCGCTGCGTGTCATAGGCGGTCAGGCCCACGAAGATGAACACGCCGATCACCGTGATGGCGAAGGCCAGGGCCGAGCTGCCCACGAACATGTTCACCAGGCCGGCGATGATGATGCCGATCAGGCCCATGATCAGGAACCCGCCCAGCTTGGTCAGGTCCGCACGGGTGGTGTAGCCATACAGGCTCATCGCCGCGAAGGTGCCCGCGGTGACGAAGAACACCTGCGTGACACTCTGGCCGGTGTACACCTTGAAGATGTTCGTGATGCTGGCGCCCATCGCTATGCAGAACGCCCAGAACAGCGCCTGCACCGCGGTCTTGGAAAGCCGGTTCACACCGAAGCTCAGCACCAGCATGAAGGCCAGTGGCGCGAACATCGCCACATAGGCCAGCACGCCGGGCACATGGCGCACGCCGCGCGGGGTCATCACCGCGGGGTAGAACATTTCGTAGATCGCCGGCACGCTCACGATGCCGTAGGCCACGATGCCGGTCAGCACCAGGCCAGAGGTCATCCAGTTGTAGACGCGCAGCATATAGGCGCGCAGGCCGGCGTCGATGACGGCCGCGGAGTCCGCCGCGTGGCCGACGCCGGGATAGGCGCGATAGTCGGGACTGAGAGCCATCGGTGTCGCTTCCCTGATCAGGCGGGATGCCTGTTGATCCGTCATTTTGGTGATAGCCGCACCGCGTTCAAGCGAATTCCCTGTAATGTTCGCCCGCCGCACCCGCCGCCGCCTGTTTCGGGCCTATTCGTTGCGCAGCAAGGGGGCCGCGCGCGCCCGCAGTGCCGCCTCCGTGCCCGCGAATCCCACCAGCAGCATCATTGCGACGCAGGCCAGCACGGTGGCCGCCAGCGTGCCGGGCAGGAACGCCCAGTCCGCCTGCATCAGGAATCGCACCACGCCCCAGCTCGCCGCCGTGCCCACCGCCGCGGCCAGCAGCCCGGCCACCGCGCCCAGAATGCCGAACTCCACCAGCCAGGCGCTGCGGATCTGCCCACGCGTCGCCCCCAGCGTCTTCAGGATCACCGCCTCGCGGATTCGCTGCCGCTGCCCCGCCGCCACCGCGCCGGCCAGCACCAACCCGCCGCTGGCCAGCGTGAGGGACCCGGTGGCCGCCATCGCCGCCGCGATCCGCTCCAGCAACTCCGTCAGCGTCCGCAGCACATCCTCCACCCGAATGCCGGAGACATTGGGCAGCGCATCGGTCACCGCCCGCAGCACCCGGGGCTGTGCGGCGGCATCGGCCCGGACGGTGGCGATATGGCTATGCGGCGCCCGCTCCAGCAGCCCGGGGCTCACCACCATGGTGAAGTTGATCCCCATGCTGCGCCAGGCGATCTCGCGCAGATTGGCCACCTTCAGGTCGATATCCCGCCCCAGCACGTTCACCCGGATCACATCGCCGATCTTCAGCCCCCAGCCCGCCGCGATCTTGGCATCGAAGGAGGCCAGTGGCGGCCCGCGATAATCCGCCGGCCACCACGCGCCGGCCACCAGCCGCGTCCCCTCCGGCGGCGTGGCGGAATAGGTCAGCCCCCGGTCCCCGCGCAGCGCCCAGGCCGTCTCCGGCGTGGTCTGCACCTGGTCTGCCGGCACGCGGCCCACCGCCACGATCCGCGCCCGCAGGCTGGGCACATGCCGCACTTCGCCCACGCCGGGCTGCCCGGCCAGGATGTCCTTGAACTGCTGCAGCTGGTCGTTCTGGATGTCGATGAAGAAGAAGCTCGGCGCCCGCTGCGGCAACTGCTCCGCCACCTGGCGCCGCACATTGCCCTGGATCAGCACCACGGCGGCCAGGGTGGACAGCCCGAGCCCGACCGACACCAGCATCAGCGGTGTCGCCGCCCCGGGCCGGTGCAGGTTGGAAAGCCCAAGCTGCGCCCAGGCCCGCCGGCCATGCGGCATCACCCGCGCCGCCGCCATCAGGGCCCAGCCACCCACCCGGAACAGCCCCAGCGTCATCGCGGAGGCCGCGCAGAACCACAGCGCGAAGCCCCGCTCCGGGCTGGTCACCACCACCAGCCCCACCAGGGCGGCCACCAGCGCGGCATTCGCCACCGCCAGCCAGCCCGGCGGCCGCACCCCGCTCGGCAGCACCGCCTCCCGGAACAGCGCCGCGCCGGGAATCCGCATCGCGCGGCCCAGCGGCCACAGCGCGAAGCTCGCCGCCGTCAGCATCCCGAACAGCGCCGACAGCCCCAGCGGCTTCCAGAACACCCCCACCACCGGTGGCACCGGCAGCACATCGGCCAGCAGCAACGTCGCCAGCACCGGCAGCGCCGCCCCCACCACCAGACCGATCACCACCCCCAGCCCCGCCAGCGCCATCACCTGCACCAGCGCGATCAGGAACACCGTGCCGCCCGAAGCGCCGAGGCAGCGCAGGATCGCGATCCCTCGCGCCCGTGCCGAAAGCCACGCCCGCACCCCGTTCGCCACCCCGATCCCGCCCACCAGCAGGGAGGTCAGGCCCACCAGCGTCATGAACAGGCTGGTGCGCTCGATGAACTGCGTCACCTGCGGCGCCGCATCGCTCGCCACCCGGATGCGCCAGCCGGTATTCGGGAACGCCACCCGCAACGCCTGCACCGTGCCCGCAACGTCACTGCCCGCCGGCAAATCCGCTCGCAGATGATGCTCCACGATCGCGCCGGGCTGCAGCAGCGCCGTTTCCGCAAGTGCCTGCAATGAAATCAACGCCCGCGGCCCGAACAAGGATGGGCTCGCCACCCGGTCCGGCTCCGCCGCCACCACCGCCCGCAGCTCCAGGCTCGCATTGCCCAGCCGCAGCACCGCGCCCGGCTCCACCCCCAGCCGCGCCAGCACCGCCTGTTCCACCGCGATGCCGAACCGCCCGTCCTTCGCCCCCAGCGCCGGTTCCTTGCCCATCTCCGGCGTGAAACCCACCGCGCCGATCAACGGCCAGGGCCGATCCACCGCCTTCAGCTCCACCAGCATCCGCTCGCCATTGGGCGCGATCAGCATGGAACGCAGCGTGACGATCTCCGACAGCCGCGCCCCGCGCGCCCCCAGCCACCCCTTCACCGCCGCCGGCAAAGGCTGTGCCCCGCCGAGAACATCAATGTCGCCGCCCAGGATCCGGGTGCCGTCCTGCTGCAACCCGCGCGCAATCCCCTCCCGCAACGACCCGATCGCCGCAATCGCCGCCACGCCGAGCGCCAGACACGCCAGCACGATCCGCAAGCCAACGATCCCACCCCGCAACTCACGGCGGGCGATGCGCAGGATGGTGGTCATGAAAGGGAAGGCCAGGGGCTTCGCCCCTGGACCCCACCAGGGACCTGAGGTCCCTGGACCCACCATAGTTCGGCCTTCGGCGGGGAGGGGCCGTCGAGGCGGTGGAGAGACCCGGATGGCCCCTCCCCGCCGAAGGCGGAAAAGTGAAGGGGTCTGGGGCCTAAGGCCCCAGCGGGTCCAGGGCAGAGCCCTGGCCTTCCTTCCACGCCCATCATCCCGCGATCTTCCCGTCCGCGATTCGGATGGTCCGCCCACACCGTGCGGCCAGGGCGGGGTCGTGGGTGATCAGCATCAGCGTGGTGCCATGGCGGGCTTGCAGGTTGAACAGCAGGTCCATCACCACCTGGCCGGTGGCGCCGTCGAGGTTGCCGGTGGGTTCGTCGGCCAGCAGCAGGCGGGGGCGGGGGGCGAAGGCGCGGGCGAGGGCCACGCGCTGCTGTTCGCCGCCGGAGAGCTGGCCGGGCAGGTGGGTCAGGCGGTGGCCGAGGCCGACGGATTTCAGGCTTTCGGCGGCGCGCTCCATGGCATCGGCCGCGCCGGCGAGTTCCAGCGGGATGGCGACGTTTTCCAGCGCCGTCATGCTGGCGATCAGGTGGAAGGCCTGGAACACGATGCCGACCTCGCGCCGCCGCAGCCGGGCGAGTGCGTCTTCGTTGAGGCGGGTGAGTTCCTGGCCCGCGAGCTTCACGCTGCCGGAGGTGGCCCCTTCCAGCCCTGCCAGCACCATCAGCAGGCTGGTCTTGCCGGAGCCCGAAGGGCCGACCACGCCAACGGCTTCCCCGGCCCTGATATCCAGGTCGATGCCGCGCAGGATGTTGACCGGCCCGGCGGCGGACGGCACCGTCAGGTGCAGGTCGCGCACCTCCACCAGGGGCGGAGACGTCGCCATATGGGCTGCATGGGCCGGAACATCGGCCTGAAGGGAGTCTGACGACGTGACCATAACGGCACGATATGGGCCCGGCTGGACCCGGCGCAAAGCAGCCATCGCGCTGGCTTGCGGTCTTTTCATCTCCGGCCGCGCCGTGGCGGCGCCGCTGCGCCTGCTGGTGCTGGGCGATTCGCTGGCGGCCGGGTTCGGCTTGCCGGCCGCCGAGGGGTTCCAGGCCCGGCTGCTGGCCGGGTTGCGGGCGCGCGGGCTGGAGGTGCAGCTGGTGGATGGCGCGGTGAGCGGGGACACCACGGCGGGCGGCCGCGCGCGGCTCGATTGGGTGCTGGCGGAGCCGGTGGATGCCGCGTTGGTGGAGCTGGGCGGCAACGATGGGCTGCGCGGCATCGATCCGCGCAACACAGAGGCGAACCTGGCGGCGATCCTGGAGGCACTGGCAACCCGGAAGATCCCGGTGCTGCTGAGCGGCATGCTGGCGCCGCCCAATCTCGGCCGCGACTATGGCGACGAGTTCGCCGCCGTCTTCCGCCGGCTGGGGGCGCGGCCGGGCGTGATGTTCGACCCGTTCTTCCTGGAGGGCGTGGCGGGCGATCCCGCGCTGAACCAGCCGGACCGCATCCACCCCAACGCGAAAGGGGCGGCGATGGTGGCCGAGCGCATGGTGCCGCTGGTGGCGGCGCTTCTGGCGAAGGTCGGGAGGAACTGATGCGCCTGTTCGTCGGGCTGGAACTGCCGTGGGAGATGCGCGCGCGCCTGGCCATGCTCTCCGGCAGCGGTATCCCGGGCGCGAAATGGGTGCCGATCGAGAATTACCACCTGACGCTGCGCTTCATCGGCGAGGTGCCGCCCTATCGCGCGGAGGAGCTGGACGAGGCGCTGGCGGCGCTGCGCGGCAAGCGCTTCGCCTTCGAGTTGAACGGCGTGGGCACCTTCGCCAAGGGCGGGCGCGATACGTCGCTCTGGGTGGGCGTGGCGAAAAACCCGCAGCTGGAGCACCTGGCCGGCAAGGTGGAGACGGCGCTGCAGCGCGCGGGGATGGAGCCGGAGCGCCGGCGCTTCGCCCCTCACGTGACGCTGGCGCGGCTGGACAATCCGGCGCCGGACAAGCTCGTCGGCTTCGTGCAGGCGCATAATCTGTTCCGGGCCGGGCCGATCGAGGTGGAGCACTTCACCCTGTTCAGCTCCCAGTTGGGCAAGGAGGCGTCGGTCTACACGCCGGAAGTGGAGTATCCGCTGGCGTGAGCCTGGTTCACTTCATCACCCACCCCGACGTGGTGATCGACCCCGCGGTGCCGGTGCCGGACTGGCCGCTGTCGGAACGTGGCCGGGCGCGGATGGCGGCGGCGCTGGGGGCGAAGTGGGTGGCGGGTATCCGCGCGATCCATTGCAGCACGGAGCAGAAGGCGATTGACGGAGCAGCGATGCTGGCGGGCCATCTCGGCCTGCCCTTCGCCACCCATGCCGATCTCGGCGAGAACGACCGCAGCGCCACCGGCTACCTGCCGCGGGTGGAGTTCGAGGCGACGGCGGATCTGTTCTTCGCCCACCCCACCGAGAGCATCCGCGGCTGGGAGCGGGCGGTGGATGCGCAGGCGCGGATCGTGGCGGCCGTGGACCGGCTGCTGGCGGTGCCGCCGGTGGGCGATCTGGCGATCGTGGCGCATGGCGGGGTCGGCGCGCTGCTGCTCTGCGCGTTGCTGGGCGAGCCCATCAGCCGGACGCGTGACCAGCCGCCGACGGCCTCGGGCGGGTTTCGCTTCGCCTTGGAGGCGGGCAGCCGCCGTGTGGTGGCGGGCTGGGAAAGGATTGATGGCTAGCCTGGAGCCGACGGAAACGCTGGAGCAGGCCGCCGCCGCCGCGAGGGCCTGCACGATCTGCGCGGCGCAGTTGCCGCTCGGGCCGCGGCCCACTTTCCGGGTGTCGGAGACCGCGCGGCTGCTGATCGTGAGCCAGGCGCCGGGCACGAAGGTGCATGAGACCGGCATCCCGTTCAACGACGCCTCCGGCGACCGGCTGCGGGCATGGCTGGGAGTGGATCGCGACATTTTCTATGATGCGTCTCGCGTGGCGCTGGTGCCGATGGGGCTGTGCTACCCCGGCCGGCTGCCGCAAGGCGGGGACGTGCCGCCGATGAAGATCTGCGCGCCCACCTGGCATCCGCGCCTGCTGCCGAAGATGAAGGCGGTGCGCCTCACGCTGCTGGTGGGCAGCTACGCGATCGCGCGAATGCTCGGGCCGGGTGGCATGGCGGCGCATGTGCGGCGCTGGCGCGAGCACCTGCCGGCGCGGCTGCCGCTGCCGCATCCCTCCTGGCGGACGGTGGGGTGGGAGGCGGCGAACCCCTGGTTCACGGCGGAGGTACTGCCGGAGTTGCGGTCGCGGCTGCGCGACCTGCTCGACAAGACGGGGCCGGCAGGGGAATGATCGCGACGTAACGTGGAGGGCTTTCATGACCATCCAGGCGCTCGGCTATATCGGCCTGCATGCGACCAGCCTTGAGGATTGGTCGGGCTTCGCAACCGGTGTGCTCGGCATGCAGCTCGCCGGCCGCAGCAACGCCGAGCTGTCCTTCCGGATGGACGACCGCTCCCAGCGGCTGGTGGTCGCGCGCGACGCGACGGATGCGCCGGCCTTCTTCGGCTGGGAGGTGGCGGACGGCGCGGCGCTGGATGCGATGGCGGCGCGGCTGGAGGCGGCCGGGCACCGCGTGGCGCGCGGCGATGCGGCGCTGTGCGACCGGCGGCGGGTGCGCGGGCTGATCGCCACCACCGACCCTTTCGGCAACCGGGTGGAACTGGTGCATGGGGGCGAGGTCACCGCCGAGCCGTTCCGGCCGGGCCGCAACATCTCGGGCTTCCGCACCGGGGCGCTGGGCATGGGCCATGCGGTGATGCTGGTGCAGGACATCGCGGCGGGGCTGGCCTTCTACCGCGACATACTGGGCTTCGGCGTCTCCGATTGGATCGAGCGGCCGTTCCGCGCCTATTTCATGCACGTGAACGGGCGCCACCACAGCTTCGCCATGCTGGAGAGCCCGGCGGCGACCACGTTCCACCACTTCATGGTGGAGCTGTTCAACCTGGACGACGTCGGCCAGGGCTACGACATCGCGCAGGAGCAGGAGGGGCGGATCGCCACCACGCTGGGGCGGCATGCCAACGACCTGATGACGAGCTTCTATGCCCGCACGCCGGGCGGATTCCTGGTGGAATATGGCTGGGGCGGGCGGCGGGTGGATCCGGCCACCCACCAGGCCGAGGAATGCACGGCGGGGCCCTCCCTGTGGGGGCACGAGCGGGCGCGCATGACAGCGGAACAGCGGGCGGAGACGCAGGCGATGCGCCGGGCTGCGGCCGATGGCGGGCTGCGCGCGCCGGTGCAGGTGGTGGCCGGCAATTTCGCCATGGCGCCGGGCGAGTGCGCCTGGTGGGACGAGGTGAAGGGGGCGGCGGAGTAGGCGCGGCCACGTGGGGGGCGACGGGTGAAATCGCCGTAACCCCCTGGCCTGTGTCCCCGGGTTCCGTCACTGTCCAGGCTTCGGTTTTTTGACGGAGACGCCTCATGAAGCGCCGCACCTTCCTCGCAACCTCCGCAGCCCTGGGCGCCGCGCCGCTGGCCCGCCCGGCCCTGGCGCAGGGCGCCAACAATCCACGCGTGCTGCGCTTCGTGCCGCATGCCGACCTCGCCAACCCCGATCCGGTCTGGTCCACCACCACGGTGGCCGCGATGCACGGCATGATGGTGTGGGACACGCTGTACGGGCTGGACGAGAGCTTCCTGCCGCAGAAACAGATGGTGGCCGGCGAGGAGATCAGCGATGACGGCCTGACCTGGACTCTGACCCTGCGCGAGGGGCTGATGCACCACGATGGTGAGAAGGTTCGCACCGCCGATGCGGTGGCATCGATCCTTCGCACCGCCAAGCGTGCCCCGCTGGTGGAGACGCTGGTCTCCGTTACCAACGAGATGGTCGCGATTGACGACAACCGGCTGCGCTTTCGCCTGAAGCGGAAATTCTCGCTGCTGCCCTATGCGCTGGCTGGCGTCTCCATCATGCCGGAGCGCATCGCCAAGACCGATGCCTTCACCCAGATCAGCGAATACGTCGGCAGCGGCCCGTTCCGCTTCGTGCGCGAGGAATGGAAGGCCGGCGCCGGCGCCGTCTATGTGCGCAACGAGAAATACATCCCGCGCAGCGAGCCGATCAGCATGTGGGCCGGCGGCAAGGCGGTGCATTTCGACCGGGTGGAATGGACCACCATGCCCGACCCCTCCACCGCCTCGGCCGCCCTGCAGCGCGGCGAGATCGACTGGCTCGATGGCCCGCTGATCGACCTGGTGCCGCAGCTGCGGAAGTCCCCGGGCGTGAAGGTGGAGCTGTTCGATACGCTCGGCAACCTGATGAGCCTGTTCTTCAACCAGTACCAGCCGCCCTTCGACAACGTGAAGCTGCGCCGCGCCGTGCTGGCGGCGACCAGCCAGCAGGATTTCGTGGATGCGGTGCTGGGCGACCAGGCGAAGGACCTCGGCGGCACCGGCGTGGGCGTGTTCCCGCCCAAGTCCCCCTACGCCAGCAAGGCCGGGCTGGAGCTGATGACGTCCAACCTCGCCGCGGCGCGGAAGCTGGTGGCCGAGAGCGGCTACAAGGGCGAGAAGATCGTATTCATGTCGCCCACCGACATCGCCTCCATCCGCCAGTCCTCCCTGGTGGGTGAGGCGCTGCTGAAGTCGATCGGCCTGAACGTTGAATTCGCCAGCATGGACTGGGGCACGATGATCCAGCGCCGCAACAGCGGCGAGCCGGTCGAGAAGGGGGGCTGGAGCTGCTACACCACCTCCTGGACCGGGCTTTCGATCAACACGCCGGCCACCCACCTGCCGCTGCGCGCCAATGGCCGCGCGGCCAGCGCCTGGTGGCGCCTGACCGACCCCGACCAGGAAAAGCTGCGCGACGCGTGGTTCGATGCGCCGGATCTCGCGGCCCAGCAGAAGATCGCGGCCGAGATCCAGAAGCGCGCGCTGGAGAACGTGATGTTCGTGCCACTGGGCCTGCAGTTCGCGCCCACCGCGTTCCGCAGCAACCTCAGCGGCTTCGCCAAGTCGGGCTCCGCGGTGTTCTGGGGCGTGCGCAAGACCGCCTGAGGCGACACCTGTCCACCCGGCGCGCGCGGAAACGCTGGCGCGCGCCGGGCGGAATGATCCATGCTGCCTGTCTGGAAAATCCGGACAGGAGTTCGACCATGCATCGACGCAGTTTCCTTGCAGCCGCCGGTGCAGGGGCCGCCGCTCTTGGGCTGTCCCACCCCTCGGCCGTTTCGGCGCAAGGCGCGCGTGTGCTGAAGTTCGTGCCGCAGGCCGATCTGGCGAGCCCCGACCCTGTCTGGTCCACGACCGTTGTCACCCTGATCCACTCCTACCTTGTGTGGGACAGGCTGTACGGGCTGGATGAAGGCCTGGTGCCGCAGTTTCAGATGCTGTCCGGCGCCGCGGTGACGGATGGCGGGCTGACCTGGACCCTGACGCTGCGCGATGGGCTGGTCTATCACGACGGCGAACGGGTGCGGGCCATCGACGCGGTGCGGTCCATCGAGCGCACCGCCAAGCGCTACCCCTTGCCCGGCACCATGATGACGGCGGTGAACGAGCTGGTGGCGCTGGATGACAACCGGCTGCAGTTCCGCCTGAAGAAGCCGTTCCCGCTGCTGCCGCGCGCCCTGTGCGACGTGGCCGTGATGCCGGAGCGGATCGCCCTGACCGATGCGTTCACGCAGATCACCGAGATTGTCGGCAGCGGCCCGTACAAGTTCGTGCGCGAGGGCTGGAGGGCCGGCTCCAGCGTGCTCTACGTGAAGCACGACAAGTATGTGCCGCGCTCTGAACCGAACAGCATGTATGCGGGTTCGCTGGCGGCGAATTTCGACCGCATCGAATGGACGATCATGCCCGATCCGGCGACCGCCGCCGCGGCCCTGCAGCGCGGCGAGATCGACTGGCTGGACCAGCCGCTGATGGACCTGGTGCCGCAGCTGCGCAAATCCGCCGGCGTGAAGGTGGATGTGTTCGACGCCTTCGGCAATTTGATGAGCCTGTTCTTCAACGTCTTCCAACCGCCGTTCAACAACCCCAAGCTGCGCCGCGCCGTGCTGTATGCGACCAACCAGCAGGATTACGTGGATGCGGTGCTCGGCGACCTCGCCAAGGAGCTGGGTGCCACCGGGGCCGGCGTGTTCCCGCCGCGCTCGCCCTATGCCAGCACCGCGGGGATGGAGAAGCTGCCGAAGAACGGCGACATGGCGCTGGCCAAGCGGATGGTCGCCGAGAGCGGCTACAAGGGCGAGAAGGTGCTGCTGATGTCGCCTTCGGATTTCCCCTCCATCCGCCAGGAATCGCTGGTGGCGGAGGCGATGTTCAAGGCGTTGGGCCTGAACGTGGAATTCGCCAGCATGGACTGGGGCACGATGATCGCCCGCCGCAACGGCAACAGCGACCTGCCGGAGAAGGGCGGCTGGTCCAGCTACTGCACCTGGTGGACCGGGCTTTCCATCGCCAGCCCCGCCGTGCACCTGCCGCTGTGGATGAACGGCGCCGACGCCAAGGCGATGTGGCGCCCGCAAGACGCGGAAATGCTGAAGATGCGGTCCGACTGGATCGACGCGCCGGACATGGAAACCCAGAAGAAAATCGCCGCCGACCTGCAGCGCCGCGCGCTGGAGGAAGTGGTGCCCTTCGTGCCGCTGGGGGTGATGTACCTGCCCACGGCGTTCCGCGATACGCTCAGCGGGTTCTCTAAGTCGTATTTCCCGGTGTTCTGGGGGGTTAAGCGAGGGTAAGCGGTTCTTTTTTGAAAAAAAGAACCAAAAAACTTTTGAAACTTTGCACCCAGACCTCCATGGAGAGCTGGGTGCAAATTCATAAAGTCTTTTTTGCTTCTTTTTTCTTCAGAAAAAAGAAGACCCTTACCTTCCCCTGAACTCCGGCTCCGCCCCCAGGAAGCTCCCCAAGGCATGGTCGAACGCCTCCGGCGCCTCGATCATCGGCATGTGCGCCGCGCCCTCGATCGCCTGGAAGGCGGCGTTGGGAATGAGGGAGGCGAGGCGCTGGCCGTAGGCGGGCGGGATCAACCCGTTCTGCGTGCCGTGCAGCACCAGGGTCGGCGCCTCGATATAGGGCAGGCGGCGGGTGAGGCCGCGATCGGGGATCGGCCAGAGGAACTTGGTGGCGGAACCGAGGTTGCGCTGGCGGGTCATGGGGTCGTCGGTCGCGGCGGGGGCGGTCTCCGGCTTCGCCCATTTGGCGGCAGCGAAGGCGGGTGGCGGCAGGGAGAAGGCATCCGGCAGCGGGTTCGCGTCGTCCCACAAGCCGTAGCTGTTCACCAGCACCAGGCGGCGGACGAGGTGCGGGCTGATGGCGGCGAGCTCGGCGGCGAACATGCCGCCGAGGCAGTGGCCGACCACGTCGATGCGGCGCACGCCGAGGGCGCGGATGATGCGGCGGAAATGCAGCGCCTGGTCGGTGATGTCGTGCATGGCGGCCAGGCCGTCGCTTTCGCCGAAGCCGGGGTGTTCCGGGGCGATGACGAGGCGGGTCTCGGCGAGGCGCTTCAGGAAGGGCGCGTCGCCGGGATGGCCCTCGAAGCCGTGCAGCCACAACAGCGGCCGTCCTTGGCCGAAGCGAAACAGCCGCACGGTGGCGGCGCCGAAGGTCTGGAACTGCACGGCGTTACTCCGCGGCTTTGGCGAGGGGCAGATGCGTGGCCGCGGGGGTCCAGCGGTCTTCGTGCTCGGCCCAGAGGTCGCGCAGGCCGGGGATCACCTCCTGGCCGACAAGGCGGGTGTTCTCCACCGCCACTTCCTCCGGCAGGTCGCCCTGGTGCAGGCAGGCGATGAGCTGGCCGATGCGCAGATCGGTGCACATCTCCCGCAGGCGTTGGCGCACGCGCTCGGGCGTGCCGGCGATGATGAAGCCGTGCTTGTCGTATTCCCAGAAGCTCATCTCGCCGGAGGCAGCGCGGGCCCGATCCTCGGCGGAGAGCTTGGATTCCGCGATCTTGCGATGGCCCATGATCGCCTGGACGGACTTGGAGGAGCGGTAGCCGGGTGGCGCCTCATAGGCTGGGTTGGTGTAGCGGTTGCGGTAGAAATACTTCACGCCGTCGGTGTAGAGGCGTTCCGCCTCGGCATCAGTGTTGGCGCAGCAGATCAGCTGGGTGAAGGCCATGCGGTGCGGGTTCGTATCGGCCCCGCGCATGTCGCAGTATTCCCACCAGGCATCCACCAGCGGCTTGGCCGCATGCAGGCCGGAGAAGCTCAGGTGCCCGTAGCAGTAGTCGTTCTCGATGCAGAGGTCCCAGGTCTCCACGCTGCCGGAGCCCGGCACCCAGATGGGGAACTTCGGCTGGATCGGCTTGGGCCACAAATTCACGTAGCGCAGCTTGGTGTATTTGCCGTTGAAGGCGAACGGCTCCTGCTCCGCCCAGGATTTCAGGATCAGCTGGCGGGCTTCCTCGAACCGGTCGCGCAACTCGGCGGGCGGAATGCCATAGGCGAACACGCTGTCCATCGGCGTGCCGAACACGAAGCCGGCAATCACGCGCCCGCCGGAGAGGCAATCGAGCCAGGCCATCTCTTCCGCCACGCGGGTGGGCGGGTTGTACAGCGCCAGGCTGTCGCCGATGATCAGGATCGCGGCGCGCTGCGTGGTGTGGGCGAGTGCGGCGGCGAGCAGGTTCGGTGAGGGCGTGACGGCAAACGGCGTCTGGTGGTGTTCGTTCACCGCCAGGCCGTCGAACCCGTCCCGGTCCGCCTGCTGCATCAGGCGGATGAACATGCGGCACATCTCGCCGACCACATGGGGGTCGTGCAGCGCCTTGGGCGTGTCCACCCAGGAGGAGATCTTCCTGGCGCGGAAATCGGCCGGCAGCTTCGGATAGCTGGCCTCGGCGAACCAGTGGAACTTCATGGACGGGCCCCTTGTGCCATGGGCGGTTGCGGCAAGTGTGGCGAGGAACGGCTTGCGTGGCCAGGGGGGCGGCGTAGGCTTGCGGCATGTCCGTTGCCGCACCTGCTGAGCCTGTCCGTGTTGAACGCCTGTGGGCGGCGCTTTTGGCGGCCACGCTGCTGAACCTGCCGCTGGGCTCTGTCTATTCCTTCAGCGTGTTCCTGCGGCCGATCGAGCAGGAACTGGCGATTCCGCGCTCCGCCCTCTCGCTGGTGTTCGGGCTGGCGACGGTAGGGTTCACGGTGGGCTCGGTGGGGGCGGCGTTCCTGTTCCGGGTGGCCTCCGCGCCCTGGCTGGTGGTGGGGGCCGCGGTGGTGGCGGCCGGCGGGATTGCGCTGGCCTCCATGGCCCACGGGCTCCCATTGCTGCTGTTCGGCTACGGCGTGGTGTTCGGCACCGGCGGCGGGGTGGCCTACATCCTGCTCCAGCAGGGCGTGAACATGCTGGTGCGCCGCCGGCAGGGGCTGGTGAACGGCTATATCGTCTCGCTCTACCCGCTGGGCGCGATGATCGCCACGCCCGCCTTCCACTGGTGCAACGAGGCCTTCGGCTGGCGCACCACGCTGGCGGGGCTCGCCGCCGTGCTGGTGGTCTGCGGCGCGGCGGCGGCACTGCTGGCGCGGCATGGCGGGGCGCGGCTGGTGGCGCCGGCGGAAACGGCCGTGGCGCCGGGGAAGCTGGGGCTCACCTTCGTGAAGCTCTCTGCCACCTTCTTCCTCGCCGCCTCGGCCGGGCTGATGGTGCTCTCCCAGGCCCGCGAGATCGTGGCCGCCTATGGCGGGGCGGTGGGGCTTGCCGTTGCGGCCACCACCGGGATCACCGCCGCGATCGCCGCAGCGAGGCTCGGCGGCGGCTGGCTGGTGGACCGGTTCGCGGTGCCGCAGGTGATGTGCGGGGCGCATGCCCTGGCCCTGTGCGGCAGCGTGCTGCTGACGCTGTTCCCCTCGCCGCTGACGGCCGTGATCGGGCTGGGGATGGTGGGGATGGGCTACGGCTTCATCTCCGGCGCCACCGCCGGCGGCATCGGCATCTACTGGCGGCCGGCGGATTTCGGGCGCGTGGCCGGGCGGACCTATATCGCCTGGTGCCTCGCCGCCGTGGGGCTGCCGGTGCTGGCGGGATACCTGTTCGACATGACGCGCGGCTACGGCGCGGCCATGCTGATCGCGGCAGCGGCCAATCTGGCGGGGATGGCGATGGCGCTCAGCTTGCCTCGGCGGGGGTGGCGGTAAAGCAAGAAGTTTTTTTTTGAAAAAAAGAACCAAAAAACTTTCATTCGTTTGATGCGCAGAGATGCGATCTCTCCGCATCGTCAATCAAAAGTCTTTTTGATTCTTTTTCTTCAGAAAAAGAAGAGTCTTGCTTAGGCAACTTCCCGCAGAACCGGCCGGTGTTTGCTTTCCGCACGCAGGGCACGGAGTTCGGCCAGCACCTCGCGGTTGAGTGCCTCCACCTCGCGCAGGCGGTCCTGCAGTTCCTCGATGGTGCGGTTGCCGGTGTTCTGGAGCAGGAACACCATCAGGAAGGTCACGATGGTGGTGCCGGTGTTGATCACCAGCTGCCAGGTATCGGAGAAGCCGAAGATCGGCCCCGAAATGCCCCACAGCGCCACGATCGCGCAGGCGATCATGAAGGCGTGCGGGCTGCCGAGATTGGCCGAGATCCACTCCGAGAGCACCTCGAAGCGATTGGCGATGTACTGCTGCATGGGTCTCTCCTTGCGACCACGCCGCCCCGGGCGGGGGGGCGCAGGAGAGAGGAAGCCCTCTAGCCCGCGATCCCCGCCTTGGGCGGCATGGTCTGTCGACTGTCGCTAGGCATGGGGTTGCGGGTTCCTTGTGATGCGGGCCCAACGTGGCCTGCAGGATCGGAGTTACGCCTGCTGGCTTGGGCGTTCAAGCGAGAAATCTCACTCTGCTGCAACGGCGAATTGCGCCGCGTGCAGGGCCTGATACACGCCGCCCTTGGCCAGCAGCTCGCGATGCGTGCCCTGCTCCTCGATCCCCTGTTCCGTGACCACCAGGATGCGGTCGGCGTTGCGGATGGTGGCCAGGCGATGGGCGATCACCAGCGTGGTGCGGCCCTGGGCGAGCTCGGCCAGCGATTGCTGGATGGCCTGCTCGGTCGCGGTATCCAGCGCGCTGGTCGCTTCATCCAGGATCAGGATGGGCGGGTTCTTGAGGAAGATGCGCGCGATCGCCAGGCGCTGCTTCTGCCCGCCGGAGAGCTTCACGCCGCGCTCGCCGATGGGCGTATCGAGCCCCTGGGGCAGGCGGGCGATCACCTCGTCCAGCCGGGCGCGGCGGGCGGCTTCGAGGATGTCGGCTTCGGAGGCGCCGAGTCGGCCATAGGCGATGTTGTCGCGGATGGTGCCGGCGAACAGGAACACATCCTGCTGCACGATGCCGATCTGGCGGCGCAGGCTGGACAGCGTCATGTCGCGGATGTCGATGCCGTCGATGGTCACGCTTCCCTGCCGCACTTCGTAGAAGCGTGGCAGCAGCGCGCAGATCGTGGTCTTGCCGGCGCCGGAGGGCCCGACCAGGGCGACGGTTTCGCCCGCGCGCACCGAGAGCGAGAGATCGCGCAGCACCGGGCGGGCCGCGTCGTAGCCAAACGTCACGCCCTCGTAGCGCACCTCGCCGCGCAGCGCGGGGGCGGGCTGGGCGCCGGGGCGGTCGGCGATATCAGGCTCGATGGCCAGCAGGTTGAGGTAGCTGCGGAAGCCGGCGATGCCCTTGGGGTAGGTTTCGATCACCGCGCTGATCTTCTCCAGCGGCCGGTAGAACACGGCCACCAGCAGCAGGAAGGCGACGAAATCGCCGACAGTGAGGCGCCCCTTCACGATCAGCCAGGCGCCGGCCAGCATCACCACCACCTGCACCGCGCGCATCGCCACATAGTTCAGCGTGATGCCCGCCGCCATGGTGCGATAGGCATCGAGCTTAACGCGGCGGTAGGCGTCGTTGTCCCGTGCGAAAAGGCGGCGCTCGTGGTCTTCGTTGGCGAAGGCCTGCACCACGCGGATGCCGCCCACGGCTTCCTCGATGCGGGCGTTGAAGGCATAGACGCGGCCGAACTGGGCCTGCCAGTTCTTCGTCATCCTGCCGCCGTAACGCGCCACCACGAAGGCGGCAGCCGGCACGATGGTGGCGGCGATCAGGGCCAACTGCGGGTTGATCAGGGCCATCAGCGCGAAGGCGCCGGCGAAGGTGAGCACGGCGATCAGCAGGTCCTCTGGCCCGTGATGGGCGACCTCGCCAATCTCCTCCAGATCCTTCGTCACGCGGCCAACGAGGTGGCCGGTCTTCTGGTTGTCGTAGAACGACAGCGAGAGTTTCTGCAGATGGTCGAAGGCGCGGCGGCGCAGCTCCGTCTCGATGGCGATGCCCAGCACGTGGCCGAAATAGGTCACGATGGCCATCAGGCCGGAATTGAGCAGATAGACCGCGAACAGCCCGGCGACGGCCACCGTGATCACATACAAATCCTGCTGCGGCAGCAGGTGGTCGATCACGCCGCGCACGGCCATGGGGAACAGCAGCTCCAGCACGCCGGAGAGGGCGGCGCAGCCGAAGTCGAGCGCCAGCAGTCGCCGGTGCGGGCGGTAGAAATGCAGGAACTGTCGGATCATCGGGCACCGTGCGGAGCAGGTCGGCCGCAGAGGTAGGGCGCGGCCGCGCGCTTGTCGATGGCCACGTGCAATGGCCTGTGCTGCAGTGCGGAATGTGGTCTGGCATAAGCGCGCTGCGGCCCCATTTGCTCGCCATGCGCCGCCGAGCCCTCCTTGCCGCCATGCTCCCCCTGGCCCGCCCCGCACGTGCGGCGGAAGGATTGCATCTGCTCGCCGATGGCCGCCACCTCGGCATCATGCGCCACGCCATCGCCCCCGGCACCGGCGACCCGCCCGGCTTCCGGCTTGGCGACTGCGCCACCCAGCGCAACCTGTCGGAGGAGGGGCGCGCCCAGTCCATGCGCATCGGCGCGGCCGTACGTGAAGCGGGAATAGGTGAGGCGCGCGTGTTGACCAGCCAATGGTGCCGCGCGCGCGACACCGCATCGCTGCTGGGGATGGCCCCGCCGGAAGACCTGCCGGAGCTGAACTCCTTCTTCGCCGAGCGCGGCGAGGGGGCGGCACGCACCGCGGCGCTGCGGGCCTGGATCGCCGCGGCTCCGCCCGGCCTGCCGCTGCTGCTCGTCAGCCACCAGGTGAACATCACCGCACTCGCCGGCGTCTTCCCCGCGCCAGGCGAGATCGTGCTGCTCCGCCGGGAGGGCGCCGGGCTGGCAGTGGCAGGGCGCGTCCCGTCACCGTGATCCGCAGCCGCGCCTACCGGTATTCGATCCGCGGATCGATATACGCGTAGAGCACGTCCACCAGCACGTTCATCAGCACGTAGATCACCAGCACGAACAGGATGCAGCCCTGGATCAGCGGGTAGTCGCGCACGCCGATCGCCTGGATCAGCAGGCGGCCGATGCCGGGGTAGGTGAACACCGCCTCCGTCACCACCGTGCCGCCGACGAAGGCCGCCAGCATCAGGCCCACGATGGTGACGAAGGGCAGCAGCGCGTTGCGCATCACGTGGCGGCCCACCACGTCGCGCTCCGGCAGGCCCTTGCTGCGCGCGGTGCGCACATAGTCCGCCTTCAACTCGCCCAGCAGGGAGGCGCGGAGAAAACGCGCGAAGATGCCCGACACGTAGGTGCCCAGCGTCAGCGCCGGCAGCAGGATGTTCCGGAGCGCGCCCAGCGGGTCCTCGAAGAACGGCACGTAGGTGGAAACGGCCGGCAGCCAGCGCAGCTGCACGCCGAAGAACAGGATCAGCAGGATGCCGAGCCAGAAGGTCGGCACCCCCAGCGCCAGCGCCGACCAGGCCGACAGCACCCGGTCGATCCAGGTATTGGGAAACAGCGCGGAGATAATCGCCACCGGCACGCCCAGCAGCAGCCCCACCAGGATGGAGAACAGGCCCAGCTGCAGCGTGGCCGGCACGCGGGCCATGATCAGGTGCAGCACCGGCTCGCGCGATTGGATCGACTGGCCGAAATCGCCCACCAGCGCGCCGGTCAGCCAGGACCAGTACTGCTCGTGGAGTGGGCGATTCAGGCCCAGGCGCTGCATGGCATCCGCGATCTGCTCCTGCGTGGCGTTCTCGCCCACGATGGCACCGATCGGCGAGCCCGGCACGGCATAGACCATGGCCCAGATGCCGATGGAGGCCAGGAACAGCACCGGGATGAGCTGGATGAGGCGGCGCAGGATGTAGCCGGTCATTTTGTATGACGTCCGGAAAGCATAAAGCCATGGAAGGCTGGGCTCCGCCCAGACCCGCCAGGGGCCGAGCCCCTGGACCTCATTTCCTGAAGACCGGGAAAATTCCGATTTCGTTGAGTTGTAGCTTTTTTGCCCATCTATTTACTACTTGCGACGTTCAGCCAATGATCGTCCGGAATTTCTTCAATGTCATAGGAGTTGTCTGATGTGTATTCCTTGAAAGTCTCTTCGCTCATCCAGTGCGGCCTCTTCCCCTCAGGAAAAACCTCCAAGAATGGGTAACTGCGCTTAATTACCTCAGCACTCTCCGCAAATATCAAAACCCAAAGGCCGCTCGTTTTGAGATCGTATACGCACAGATGCGGCACTCTTCTCCTTGCCTCCCCACCCGTCGAGAGTGGCTTAGAACCAGGTTGATAAGGTCCAGGGGCTTGGCCCCTGGCGGGTCTGGGCAGAGCCCAGCCTTGCTTGCCTTCGCCTTCACTGGCGTCCTCCTCCACGATCTCCCGCCGATCTTCAAGCACGTTGGCGAGCACCCGGCCGAGCGTATCGAGCGAGAGGATCGTCAGCGTGAGGGCGAAGCCGGGCAGCACGGCGTAGGTGGGGGCTTCATACAGGTAGGATTTGCCGGTGCGTAGCATCTCGCCCCAGGAGGGCGTGGGCGGCGGGATGCCGACGCCGAGGAAGGCGAGGGCGGCTTCCAGCAGGATCGCGACGGAGGAGAGGATGACGACCTGCACCAGGATCGGCGACCAGGCATTGGGCAGCACTGTGCGGAACATGTTGTAGCTGGCGCTGCCCCCCAGCGCCTCCACGGCGAGGACGAAGTCTCGCTGGCGCAGGCTGAGCACCTGGGCGCGGGTGATGCGCGCGAAGCTCGGGATGCCCGTGATCCCCACCGCCACCAGGGCGGCGGCCTGGCTGCGGCCGAGCACGGCGATCAGCGCCATGGCGAACAGGATGCCGGGCAGGGCCAGCAGCACGTCCACGATCCGCATCAGGATCGCATCGCGCCAGCCGCCGAAATACCCGGCGATGAGGCCCATCGGCACCCCGATCGAAGCGGCGATCACCACCGCGCCGGCCGCCGTCAGCAACGAGGTACGGGCGCCATAGACAACGCGGGTGAAAATGTCCCGGCCCAGCTCATCGGCGCCGAACCAGAACTGCGCGCCGGGCGGCTCCAATGTGGCGGACAGCTCCTGGTGGAGCGGGTCGATCGGCAGGATCCACTGCGCCGTCAGCGAAACAAAGATGGTGATGGCGAGGTAGGTGACCGAGATCGCCGCGGCGGGGCGGGAGAGCACGCGCCCGGCGGTGATGCGGGCGCGGTGCCAGGCGGTGCGGGCGGGCGCGCTCATGCGGCTTGTTCCGGCAGGCGCGGGGCGGCGAAGTGGCAGGCCGCGCGGGTGGGCTGGGTGGCGAGGTCGCGGAAGGCCGGGATCTCCGTGCTGCAGCGGGCTTCGGCGCGGAAGCAGCGCGGATGGAAGGGGCAGCCGGAGGGCGGCTTGGCGGGGCTGGGGATATCCCCTTGCAGCACGATGCGCCCGGTATGGCCGCGCCGCGCGGGATCGGGCACCGGCACGGCGGAGAGCAGGGATTGGGTGTAGGGGTGGGCGGGCTGCTCGTACAGCGTGTCCCGGTCCGCCTGCTCCACGATGCGGCCGAGATACATCACGGCGACGCGGTTGCAGATGTGGCGCACCACGCTGAGATCGTGGGCGATGAACAGGTAGGCGAGGCCAAGCTCCTTCTGCAGGTCCTGCAGCAGGTTCACCACCTGGGCCTGGATGGAGACATCGAGTGCTGCAACGGGCTCGTCGAGAATGAGCAGCTTGGGCGCGAGGGCGAGCGCGCGGGCGATGCCGATGCGCTGCTTCTGGCCGCCGGAGAATTCGGCGGGGTAGCGGCCGAGCATGGTGCGGGAGAGGCCGACGAGCTCGAACAGCTCCGCCACGCGCTTCATGCCGCCGGCATCCTCGAACAATCCGTGGATGCGCAGCGGTTCGGCCACGATGTCGCCCACGGTCTTGATCGGGTTCAGCGAGGCGTACGGGTCCTGGAAGATGTACTGCATGTTCCGGCGCGTGCGGCGCAGGGCGGCGGGGTCCATGGTGGTGACCTCGTCGCCGCCGAAGCGGATGGAACCGCCGGTGGCGCGGATGAGGCCCATGATGGCCCGCCCCGTGGTGGTCTTGCCGCAGCCGGATTCACCGACGAGGCCCAGGGTCTCCCCGGGGCGGACGGACAGGCTCACGCCATCCACGGCGCGCACCGTGCCGGTCTGGCGGCGCAGCAGGCCGGTGCGGATGGGGAAATGCACCTGCAGCTTCTCCACCTCCAGCAGCGGGGCGGGCAAGGTGGCGGCGGCCGGCTTCGGCGTGGCGGCGGCACGCGGCGGCAGCGGCGCGCCTAGCAGGGTGGGGATCTCGTCCGGGAAGTGGCAGGCGGTGGCGCGGCCGGCTTCGGCGTGCAGCGCGGGGTCTTCGGCCGCGCAGAGCGGGCGGTCGCGGCCGATCGGGCAGCGCGGGCGGAAGGCGCAGCCGGGCGGCAGGCGCGCCGGCGTGGGGGGCTGGCCGGGGATGGGCACCAGGCGGTCGGCCACCACATCGAGCCTAGGCAGCGATTGCAGCAGGCCGACAGTATAGGGGTGGCGCGGGGCGGCGAAGATCTCCCGCACCGTGCCGGTTTCCACGATGCGGCCGCCATACATCACGGCCACCCGGTCCGCGGTTTCGGCGACCACGCCGAGGTCGTGGGTGATGAGGATCACGGCGGCACCGGTTTCCGCCTGGCGCTTGGCCAGCACGGCCAGCACCTGGGCCTGCACGGTGACATCAAGTGCGGTGGTGGGCTCGTCCGCGATGATCAGGCGCTTCTGGCCGGCCATGGCCATGGCGATCACCGCCCGCTGGCGCATGCCGCCGGAGAATTGGTGCGGGTATTGGCCGATGCGGGCATCGGGGTCGGGGATATCGACCTCGCGCAGCAGGGCGGCGGCGCGAGCGGGGGCTTCGCTGGCCGCGACGAAGCCATGCGAGACCTGCCCCTCGATCACCTGGCGGCCGATCGGCAGCACCGGGTTCAGCGTGGTGGTGGGGTCCTGGAAGATCATGCCGACCTCCCGCCCGCGCATGTGGCGCAGGGTTTCGGCATCGGCGGTGGTGACCTCCACCTTGCCCACGCGAATGGAGCCGGAAACGCGTGCAGTGGGCGGCAGCAGGCCGGTGATGGCGAGCGAGGTGACGGACTTGCCGGAGCCGGATTCACCGACAATGCCCAGCACCTCTCCGGCATGGACATCGAAGCTGATGTCGCGCACCGCCGGTACATCCCGTCCGCTGCCGGTGAAGGTCACCGACAGGTTGCGGACGGAAAGGACCGGCGGCGCCCCAGGGGCAGAGGTCACGGGGCGCCGCCTTCAGCCATGACGGGTCAGCTCGTGAACCCGACGGTGCGCAGCACCAGCAGGCTGTCTGCGTCCTTCACGAAGCCGCCGACATTGGTGGCGGCCACGGTGAGGAACACGTCGAACGTGTTGGTGGCGATGCCGAAGCTGGCTTCGACCATCGCCTTGTTCAGTGCGTCGTAGGCGGCCTTGATGTCGGCGGTGCCGAAGGCTGTGTTCACGCGCTCGATCGCGGCCACGTAATCCTTGTGCGGGTTGGGGTTGCCCAGCACGGGGTTGTTGATGATGCGGTAGATCGAGTTGGTGGTGATGCGGGTGGGGAATTTCTGCACGTTGCCCACGCCGCCGAAGGTGCCGTTGAACTTGCCGCCCAGCAGCGCATCCACGTATTCGGAGCCCTGCTTCAGCTCCAGCTGTACATCGATGCCCGCGCGCTTGAGGCTGTTCTGCACCACCTGGCTGATCGCCACGCTGTCCTGGTCGCCGCCGTTCACCAGCATCTTCCAGTCGTTCATCTGCGCGGCGGTGAGGCCGGATTCCTTCAGCAGCGCCTGGCCCTTGGCGATGTCGAAGGCGTAGGTGCGGTCGTAGCCACGGTCCGCGGCCGGGTTGGCCGGGGCCCAGGGCAGGGCGGTGACCTCGCCGAGGCCGGCATAGCCCACGCGCAGGATGGCGGCGCGGTCGATCAGATAGTTGAAGGCCTGGCGGAACTTCGCGTTGTCGAAGGGCGGCTTGGTGGTGTTGATGCGCAGCACCTGCACCAGCTGGCCGTGGCCCTGGTGCAGCTGGAAGCCGGCCGTGCGCAGGCGAACGGCCTGGCGGCCACCGCCGCCGTAGATCATGTCCACCGCCTTGGATTCGAGGGCAGCGGCCGCACTTTCGTTGTCGGAGAAGATGGTGAACACCGCCTCCTTCAGGATGGGCTGGTTGGCGCGCCAGTATTTCGGGTTGGCGACCAGGCGCAGGCGCTGGCCGAGCACGCGCTCGCCCACGGTGAACGGGCCGGTGCCGTTCACCTTGGTCTCGGCGCTGTCCGTGGTGTCCTTCGCGATCACGAACATGAACTGCAGCAGGTCGGTGATCTGCCGGTCGGGCACCTTCTGCTTGAAGTTGAGGCGCACGGTGCGGTCGTCCACCACCGTCCAGTCCTGGACCGGGGCCATGGTGGGGAAGACGTTCTTGCCGGTTTTCGGATCGGCGGCCTTCTTGAGCGTGGCATCGAGGTCGGCGCTGGTGAGCGGGGCGCCGCTGTGGAAGGTGACGCCCTGGCGCAGCACCACGGTGACCGACATGTTGTCGGGCGCGATGGTGAAGGTTTCGGCCAGCGCGGGCATCGGGCGGCCGGCATCGTCGTAGTCGATCAGCGTGTCGTACAGGTTGCGCATGATGATCGCGTTCTGCGACGAGAACTGGTGCGGATCGTAGTTCACGAAATCCGCCAGCAGGGCGATGCGAATCGGGCGGTCGCCCTTCAGCGCGGTCTGTGCGCTGGCGGGCGCGAGGGTGGCGCCGAGGCCGAGGGCTGCCGTGCCGGCCAGCAGGGTTCGACGATTCATGACATGGGTCACGCTCAGTCTCCTGTCTTCGTTTTGTGCCGCCGAGAGGGCGCGCTCATTATAAGAGCCTCCCATCGGGGTATGGGCCTGTCAAACCGATTTGGCACATCCTTGCGCGCCGGCATCGTCTTTCGGGAACAGCGTTGACATCCGGTGCGGGCGGGGGGGAGGATTCCCTTGCCCGCGACAGGAGCCCCGGATGGCCGCCATCGACCCGATTACCGTTTCCGTCATCCAGCACCGGCTGCGCGCGATCGTGGAGGAGATGGGCGAGGCGATGCTGCGCACCGCCTATTCGCAAATCTTGAACTCCAGCCGCGATTTCTCCACCGCGCTGTGCGACCCGCAGGGGCGGCTGATCGCGCAGGCGGAGCATGTGCCGATCCATGTGGGCGCGCTGCCCTTCGCGGCGCGGGCGGTGACGGAATACTTTGGCGATACGATCAGGCCGGGCGACGTGTTCCTGCTGAACGACCCGTATCGTGGCGGCAACCACATTCCGGACCTGACGGCGTTCGTGCCGGTGTTCGATGGCGACCGGTTCGTGTTCTGGTCGATCAACCGGTCGCACCAGAGCGATATCGGGGGTGCCACCCACGGCGCCTACAACGCGGCGGCCACCGAGATCTTCCAGGAAGGCATCCGCATTCCGCCGCTGCGGCTGTACGACCAGGGGGTTCGGCGCGAGGATGTGTACGAGATGATCGTGCTGAACGTGCGCCATCCGCGCGATTTCCGGGGTGACCTGGCGGCGATGATCGGCTCGGCCCGGGTGGGGGAGCGGCGGTTGCGGGAGTTGCTGGCGGAGTTCGGGTCGGAGACCACCCATGCCGGGGTGGAGGCAGTGCTGGATGGGGCGGAGCGGCGGGTGCGGGCGATCATCTCCGAGTGGGCGGACGGGGTGTACGAGGGCGAGGCATTCCTGGATGACGATGGGCACAAGTTCCGGGATATCCGTATCCACGCGAAGGTGACGAAGACCGGCAGTGACCTGGAGATCGACCTGACCGAGAGCCATGAGCAGGTGGTGGGGTTCATCAATTCCAGCTTCGCCAATACGCATTCGGCGGTGGTGGTGGCGCTGAGCTACCTGATCGACCCCGATATTCCCAAGAATGATGGCGCGTTCCGGCCGCTGACGGTGAAGCTGAAGGAAGGCACGATCGTGTGGCCGCGGGAGGGGGCACCGGTGACGCTGTGCACCAACCATTGCGGCCAGGAGATCATGGAGGCGATCATCAAGGCACTTGCGCCCGCCTGCCCGGAGCGGGCGATGGCGGGGTGGGGGCGGCGGTTCCGGATTGCCATCCAGGGGGTGGACCCGCGGACGGAGCGGCCGTTCATCTGGCATCTGTTCCAGTCCCGCCCCGGAGGCGGGGGTTCCTCGGAGGGCGATGGCTGGGCGGGGGCGGGCGAGTGGCAGGCGGCGGGCGGGATCAAGTTCGGCAGCATCGAGGTGCATGAGGTGCGGTTTCCGCTGTTCTTCAAGCGGCACGAGTTCCGGCCCGACAGCGGCGGGGATGGCAAGTATCGCGGCGGGCCGGGCGGGGAGCTGGAACTGGCGATCGAGACGGCGGTGCCGGCGGTGGGGAACACGGCCGGGGACGGCATCAAGTACGGGGCCACAGGGATGGTGGGCGGGCAGGATGGATGGCCGCATCGGTATTGGCTGACCTCCGACGGGTTGGCGGATCGGGCGTTGAAGACGAAGGAAGTGGGCATCGTGATCCGGCCGGGGGATGTGCTGCATGCGTATTCCGGCGGTGGCGGTGGGTGGGGCAGGCCCGAGGAACGGTCTGCCGAGGCGCGGGTGGCCGATGTGCGCTCGGGCTTTGTGACGAAAGGCTGAGCTTATGTACGCGATCGGGATCGATGTCGGCGGTACCTTCACCGATCTGGTGGCGGTGGATGCGGCCGGGCGGGTGACGCTGGCGAAATCGTCCTCCACGCCGGGGGACCAGTCCGTTGGCGTGATGGAAGGGCTGGAGCGGTTGGCGGAGGCGTTGGGCACCACGCGGGCGGCAATGTTGGCGGGGACCCGGCGGATCGTGCACGGCACCACGGTGGCGACGAATGCGCTGCTGGAGCGCAAGGGGGCCAAGGTCGGGCTGCTGACCACGGAAGGGCATCGCGACATCATCGAGATGCGCGAGGGGTTGAAGGACGATCGCTACAATCTGCGCCAGGCGCCGCCGGAGCAGCTTGTGCCGCGGCATCTGCGGCTGGGGGTGCGGGAGCGGATTCGGCCGGATGGGCGGATTGAGGTGCCGCTGGATCGTGGTTCGTTGGATCAGGCGATTGCGGTGCTGGTGGGCGAGGGCGTGGAGTCGGTCGCGATCTGCACGCTGCATGCCTGGCGTGATGGGCGGCATGAGCGGGCGATGGCCCAAGCCGTGCGGGCGGCGATGCCGGGGGCGTATGTGTGCCTTTCCAGCGAGGTGCTGCCGCAGATCAAGGAGTATGACCGGGTCTGCACCACGGTGGTGAATGCCTATGTCGGGCCGGCGCTGCAGCGGTATCTCACGCGGCTGGAGGGGCGGCTGCGCGAGGCGGGGTATCCGGGGCCGGTGCTGATCATCCAGTCCCATGGCGGGGTGGCGACGATTGCGGATGCCGTCGCGCTATCGGCCGGGGCGGTGCTGTCGGGGCCGGCTGGGGGCGTGGCGGGTTCGTGCCATGCGGCGACGTTGATGGGGCATGGCGATCTGATCCCGTTCGATATGGGCGGGACGTCCACGGATATCTCCCTGGTGGTGGGTGGGGCGGCGGCGATTGCATCCGACCGGCGGTTGGCCGGGCAGCGGGTGGCGTTGCAGAGTTTGGATATTGCCTCGATCGGCGCGGGCGGTGGGTCGATCGCGCGGGTGGATGCCGGCGGCGTGCTGCATGTGGGGCCGGAAAGCGCCGGGGCGCAGCCGGGGCCGGCCTGCTACGGGCGGGGCGGGACCGAGGCGACGGTGACGGATAGCAACCTGGTGCTGGGGTTTCTTGATCCCGACAACTTCCTGGGTGGGCGGGCGAAGCTGGATCGGGCGGCGGCCGAGGCGGCGGTGGATCGGGTGGCGGCCAAGCTGGGCGTGGACCGGATGGCGGCGGCCGAGGGGATCCATCGGATTATCAATACGCGGATGGCCGAGGGCATTCGGCTGGTTTCGGTGCGGCGCGGGGTGGACCCAAGGCGGTTCGCGATCCTGTCGTTTGGCGGGGCGGCGGCGCTGCATGTGACCGATGTGGCGCGGCAGCTCGATCTGAAGCGGGTGATCGTGCCGCGGCTGGCCGCCGTGCTGTCGGCCTGGGGGATGTTGGCGAGCGATATCCGCTACGAGATCGCCCGCACGCATATCGGGGACGCGAGCCGGTTGGAGGCCGACGCCCTGCGCGGCGTGTGGGCGGAGATGGAAGCCGAAGGGCGGGCGAAGCTGGCGGCGGCGGAGTTCGATGGGCCGGTGCGCAGCCAGCGTTCCGCCGACATGCGCTATGGCGAGCAGATCTTCGAGGTGGCGGTGCCGCTGGACGGGATCGATTTCGCCCGGCCGGACCTGACGGCGGCGCTGGCCGAGGCGTTCCATCGGCGGCACGAGGAACTCTACACCTACGCCATGCCGGACCAGGAGGCGGTGCTGGTGAATGCCCGCGTGGCGGTGGTGGGCGGGCTGCCGGCGCTGCCGCAGGAGCCGGATGTGCCGACGCGCGACGCGGCAGGGCCACGGGCGATGCGGATGGTGCATCTGGGCTTGTGGCGCGAGGTCGGCGTGTACGACCTGGAGGCGCTGGCGCCGGGGCAGGTGATCGAGGGCCCGGCCGTGGTGGAAAGTGCCACGACCACCGTGATGCTGCGGCCGGGGGATGTGGCGACGGTGACGGCGTTTGGGTGGTTGGATATCGCGGTGGGGTAGGAGGAAGGCCAGGGCTCTGCCCTGGACCCACATCACTTAAGACATGAGTCGCCGCCGCGAAACGCGGGGGCCGAAGAACGGATTCATGAGGAAAATGGACGCGCTCCGCCTATGGCGGTGCGCGGGCGGTGCGGGCGGGGGAAGGGTTGGGCGCGCGTTTGCTTGAACGGCGCATGCCGCGGCCGGGGCGGCCGCGGAGGATCCAGCCGATCCAGGCGCGCTGGCGGCGGAGACGGCGCAAGGCGCGCGGGTGGAGTACGGGTGCCAGGTCGTCGATGGTTTCGCCGGTGGGGGAGAAGTGCCAATCGCTGCGCGGGGTGCGCCAGGTGCGGCCGGGGGCCAGGACGGTCGTGACGGATTTGGTTCCCGTGAGGACGGCCAGCAGGGCGAGCAGGAACTGAAGCAGGGGCGCCGGGAAGTGGACGCGATTCATCGCCTCCGCCAGGCGGCGAAGGGCGTCGGCTTCGTGCGGTGCGGCTACGGGATGTGGCATCACCGGTGAATATGCCAAACGCAACACCGGTGAACAAGGTTTTTAATCCCGTACGTACTCGGGTTTTGGGGGTTTTGTCTAACTTCAGGTCAAGGGGTCTGGGGCCTAAGGCCCCAGCGGGTCCCCGTGGCGCGGCTTCGCGCCGCGACGGCAGAGCCCTGGCCTTTAGCTGTTCGCCCGGATTGCCGCCGAGAGTCGCCGCGCCGCATCGGCCGCCATGGCCACGGGGCAGGTAGCGAAGCCGATGACGAGGCCGGTGAGGGTTGGGGTTTCGGAGTAGTAGGCGCTGAGGGGGGCGACGGAGAGGCTGCGTTCGCGGGCGGCTTCGGCGATGCGGTGTTCGTCTCGGCCGGGGGGGAGTTCGACCACGAGGTGGAGGCCGCCGGGGGCGGGGCGGGGGGTGGCCTGGGGGCAATGGCGGCGCAGGGCTTCGAGGAGGGCGGTGCGGCGGCGGGCGTATTCGGTGCGGACGCGGCGGATATGGGGGGCGAGGAGGCCGGCCCGCATGAAGCCGGCGAGGACGGCTTGCTGGAGGGTGGCGGGGCCGCGGTCCGTCAGCGCGCGGACGCGGACGAAGGCGGCGGTGAGGGGGGCGGGGACCACGGCGAAGCCGAGGCGCAGGGCGGGGGCGAGGGTTTTGCTGAAGGTGCCGCAGTAGATGACGCGCCCGGTCATGCCGTGGCCGGCATCGAGCGAGGCGAGTGGGGGGAGGGGTTTGCCGGACCAGCGGTATTCGGAGTCGCAATCGTCTTCCAGGATCCAGGCGCCGGCGCCGGCGGCCCAATCGAGCAGGGCGAGGCGGCGGCCGATGGTGAGGGCGCCGCCGAGGGGGGTGGCGTGGGAGGGGGCGACGAGAGCGAGGCGGGCGAGGGGGGCGCGGCGGATGGCTTCGGCGACATCCAGCCCGTCGGCATCGGAGGGGATGGGCACGGGGCGGACGCCGGAGGCGATGAGGGCGCCGCGGCCGGCGATGTAGCCGGGTTCCTCGACCCAGGCGGGTTCGCCGGGGTCCAGCACCAGGTCGGCTGCGACGCGCAGGGCTTGCTGTGTGCCGGTGGTGATGACGATCTGGCCGGGATCGGCGATGAGGCCGCGGGTGGCCGCGAGGTGGGCGGCGATTTCAGTGCGGAGTTCCGGCAGGCCTTGCGGGTCTGGGTAGCCGAGGAGGGCGGCGGGGAGGGTGCGCAGGGCGCGGGCGGTTTCGCGGGCCCAGGTGGCGGTGGGGAAGAGGTCGTTGGCGGGTACGCCGGGGGCGAGCAGGGTGATGTGGCTCGTGCCGGGCGAACCTATGCCCTCTTGGGCGGACATCGGGGTTGCGGCGATGGCGGCACCGCGGCGGGAGAGGATCTGGCCGGGGTGGGCGGCAGCGCGGGCCGGGGCGGGGGCGGCATCCGGCAGGTCGGCGGCGACGTAGGTGCCGCTGCCCATGCGGGCGCGGACATAGCCTTCGGCGGCCAGGCGTTCATAGGCCAGGACGACGGTTTGGCGGGCGACGCCGAGTTCCTCAGCGAGGTGGCGGGTGGCGGGGAGGCGGGCGCCGGGGGGGAGGGTGCCGGTGAGGATGCCGCGGCGCAGGCGCTCGAAGACCGCTGTTTGGCGCGAGTGGTCTGATTGTGCCGGCGTGGAGGGACTGTCCATGACAGTCCAATGCTAGGCCAGGGGCGGGTTTGGGTTCAACAGGGCGTACAGCACCGAAGGCAGCGACGGCACACCTTTCGGTGGCTGTGCTGCCCTGGGTTCGGCATAGGATAGGCGTAGGGGGTTGGGTGCGGGGGGTGTTACCCCCGCGGTGGACTAGAAGCCCTCGCGCTCCAGGCGCTTGCGCTCCATCTTGCGGGCGCGGCGGACGGCCTCGGCGGCCTCGCGGGCGCGGCGCTCGGAGGGCTTCTCAAAATGGCGGCGCAGCTTCATCTCGCGAAAGATTCCTTCGCGCTGCATCTTCTTCTTCAGCGCCTTCAGCGCCTGGTCGACGTTGTTGTCGCGAACGAGAACCTGCACTTGGCCGCCTGCTCCTTTATGGCGCCGCCCAACCTGGCCCCCATGGCCGATCCGGACGACAGAAAACGCCCAGGAGGCAGTGGCCTGCCCGGGAAGGAGCGCGCTATATCACGCACGGAGGGGCTGGCAAACGGTTTTCGGCGCCCATCTCCACAACCCGGCAGAGGATTGAACGCATGGCCATCCTGAAGATCGCCCGCATGGGCCATCCGGTGCTGCTGCAGACGGCGCAACCCGTGGCCGATCCGACGGCGCCGGAGATCCGCAAGCTGGTGGCGGATATGTATGAAACGCTTGACGATATCCAGGGCGCGGGGCTGGCCGCACCGCAGGTGCATGTGCCGCTGCGGCTGTTCATTTTCCGGGTTCGGACGGAGCGTTCGGGCGGCGACAAGGATGACCGGCCGATCGGGAATACGACGGTGATCAACCCGGTGCTGACCTTCCTGGGCGAGGAGCGGCAGATCGGGTGGGAGGGGTGCCTTTCGATTCCCGGTATTCGGGCCGCGGTGCCGCGCGCCTGGCGCATTCGCTACGAGGGCGTGGATACCGACGGGAAGCCGGTGGTGGGCGAGGCGACCGGGGCGCATGCCGCGATCGTGCAGCATGAGTATGACCATCTGGATGGCATCCTTTATCCGATGCGCATGGTGGGGAAGGATTTCATGAATTTCGGCTTTGCCGAGGATCTGGCGAAGGCGGGCGTGCCGGAGTTCCGCCGGGCCGCGCCGCTGTGATGGGGCGCTGCGCCGAGCCGCCGGAGCGTTCGGTGGAGCGCGACGAGGCCCTGGCCCTGGCGCTGCCGCAGGTGCCGGCGCTGGGTTGGGGCTGGCGGGCGGTGGAGGAAGGACTGCGGGGCGCCGGGCCCAGGGAAGGTGGACGGGGGGAGGGCGCGCGGCTGGAGGCCGAATTGCTGTTCCCCGGCGGCGCGGTGGACATGGTGGAGGCGTTCATCGACCGCGCGGACCGGGCGATGGGCGCGATCGCCGCCGGGCCAGGATTCGCCGAGTTGCGCACCACGGCCAAGGTGCGGGCGCTGGTGCTGGGGCGGCTGGCGCTGCTAGGGCCGCATCGCGAGGCGGTGCGGCGTTCCGTGGCTGTGCTGGCGATGCCGGGGAATGCCCGCGTGGCGGCCGGGACGCTGGCGCGGACGGTGGATGAGATATGGCACCTGGCGGGGGACAGTTCCGCCGATTTCAGCTGGTACACCAAGCGGGCGATCCTGGCTGGGGTGTATGCGGCCACCCTTTTGTATTGGCTGCGCGAGGAGGATGACGAGGCAGTGGCCGCGTTCCTGGGCCGGCGGCTGCAGGGGGTTGGGAAGATCGGCAAGCTGCGCGGGCAGATCGAGGGGCGGCTGGCGGGGCTGCGGGAGCGGTTGCGGCCGGCGGCCTGAGGCTCCCGGGGGGCGGGAGTGTCGGCGTGCTTTACGCTTTTGAAGCGAGCCTGTTGGTGGCCTGGCTGTGGCCAACGTTGTGCTGGCCCTCGCTCGCCTGAGGTAAGAGACTGAAATATATTGAGAATTTCTCCGTGGCGGCTGCCGGGGAGGACGGGGGGACGGGTGGGCGCCGACATCAGCTTCATGCCGACATGTGTCGGAGCATTTTACAGTCTCCATGCGGGTGTCATTCTGTGGGGCTGCATCCCATTGAAAACATGGAATTTCTCTTCGTGGCATCATTTTTGCTACAATTCGCTAGATTGATATTCACAGCCACTTTGGAGACGTTTGGTGCGATCGCTGCTTCTTTCGACTTTCATTGCTTCCATGGCTCTGGTTGGTGGAGCGCATGCCGCCGTGATCGTGGGGAACTATGGCACCCTGGGTGCGAATGGCGTCGTGACGGCGCCGCCCACCGGACCCCTTTACAGCTATGTCAGCACCGATCGGGGCATCGATGGGGCAGGGCAGATCAGCTCCGTGGGCGGGTACAACGGTTCGTCGTTCCAGTCTGATGCCTTTGCCGCCCGTGTGGGCGACAGGCTGAGCTTCTTCTTCAACTACGTGACATCGGACTGGGACATGAGTGGGGATTACAGCTGGGCCGAACTGCGCAAGGCTAGCGATGGCTCCCACGTGGCGTGGCTGTTCACCGCCCGGAGCGCCCCGAGTGGCACTGCCCCCGGGGTCGAATTGCCCAGCCTGGACGCGACGTTGGATCCCACGACCTCCGGGATCATCGGGGGCGCGCCGGCCTGGTCGCCGTTGGGGGGAGAGTCGGGTACCTGCTACGATCCCGGCTGCGGCTACACTGGATGGATCGAATCCACCTACGATATCCTGGTGGCGGACACCTATACGTTGAACTTCGGCGTCACCAACTGGGGCGACACCGGCTCCAATTCCGGCCTGGCGTTCGCGGGCGGGCGGATCGGCAACATCCAGATCCAGGCGGGGGACGGGGGCAACAGCATCCCCGAGCCCGCGTCGATGGCGGTGTTGGGGATGGGCCTGCTGGGCCTTGGGCTGCACCGTCGCCGCCGCGCCTGAGGCTTTTCGCCTGTCTTGCCCGACCCGGAGCCCCATGGTGCGAGCCATGGGGCTTTTCGTGGGCGGTGCGCTGTGCCCGATTTTTGTGCATTTTCGCTGGGGTCGATCTTGTGTTGACCTGAATCATTGCCCATGTCGAACCCAGTGATAGCGTCGGCGTTGCCTCCTGAAGGGGCGCCGATGCGGGCGGCCCGATGTCGGGCGCCCAGCTTGGGATTGTCGCCTGAAGAGGGACAAGGACGGACATGGACATTGAGAAATTCACCGACCGCGCACGCGGTTTCCTGCAGGCGGCGAGCACGATTGCCATCCGGGAGTTTCATCAGCAGCTGACGCCGGAGCACCTGCTCAAGGCGCTGCTGGATGACGAGGAGGGGGCGGCGGCCGGGCTGATCCGTGCGGCCGGCGGTGACGACAAGGCGGCGCGCGCCGGGGTGGAGGCGGAACTTGCCAAGCAGCCCAAGGTGCAGGGCGGCGGGGCCGGGCAGCCGCAGATCACGCCCGCTTTGGTGCGCGTGCTGGATGGGGCGCAGCAGGCGGCGCAGAAGGCCGGCGACGAATACGTGGCGCAGGACCGGTTGTTGGTGGCGTTGGCCGCGAGCGACACGCCGGCGGCGAAGGCGTTGCGCTTTGCCGGGGCGACGCCTCAGGCGTTGGACAAAGCGGTGGCCGATATTCGCAAGGGTCGGCGCGTGGATAGCCAGAATGCCGAGTCGAACTTCGAGGCGCTGAAGAAGTATGCCCGCGATGTGACGGCGCTGGCGCGCGAGGGGAAGCTTGATCCGGTGATCGGGCGCGACGAGGAGATACGGCGCACGATCCAGGTGCTGGCGCGGCGGACCAAGAACAACCCGGTGCTGATCGGCGAGCCAGGCGTGGGCAAGACGGCGATCGTGGAGGGGTTGGCGCTGCGTATCGTCAATGGCGACGTGCCGGAGGCGTTGAAGAACAAGAAGCTGCTGGCGCTGGACCTCGGCGCGATGGTGGCGGGATCGAAGTATCGCGGTGAGTTCGAGGAGCGGCTTAAGGCGGTGCTGAAGGAGATCGAATCCGCCGAGGGCGAGATTATCCTGTTCATCGACGAGATGCATACGTTGGTGGGCGCCGGCAAGGCGGATGGGGCGATGGATGCCTCCAACCTGATCAAGCCGGAGCTGGCGCGCGGGGCGCTGCATTGCGTGGGGGCGACCACGCTGGCCGAGTATCGCAAGCACGTGGAGAAGGATGCGGCGCTGGCGCGGCGGTTCCAGCCGGTGTTCGTGGGTGAGCCCTCCGTGGAGGATACGATCTCCATCCTGCGCGGGATCAAGGAGAAGTATGAGCTTCACCATGGGGTTCGGATCACCGATGGGGCGCTGGTGGCGGCGGCGACGCTGTCTAACCGCTACATCACCGACCGGTTCCTGCCGGACAAGGCGATCGACCTGATGGACGAGGCGGCGAGCCGGCTGCGGATGCAGGTGGACAGCAAGCCGGAGGAACTGGACGAGCTGGACCGGCGGTTGATGCAGCTGAAGATCGAGCGCGAGGCGCTGAAGCGGGAGACCGATGCGGCGAGCCGTGACCGGCTGGGCAAGCTGGAGCAGGAGCTGGCGGGGCTGCAGGAGAAATCCGATGCCATGTCTGCCGTGTGGAAGGCGGAGAAGGAGAAGCTGGCCGGCGGGCAGAAGCTGAAGGAGCGGCTGGAGGCGGCGCGCAGCGAAGAGGAGGTGGCGCAGCGGCGGGGTGACCTGGCCCGGGCGTCGCAGCTTCGCTATGGCGAGATTCCGGAGCTGGAGAAGCTGATTTCGGCCAACCAGGATGGCGGGCGGCTGGTGAACGAGAGCGTGACGGAGGAGGGCATCGCCGCCATCGTCTCGCGCTGGACCGGCGTGCCGGTGGACAAGATGCTGGAGGGCGAGCGGGCCAAGCTGCTGCGGATGGAGGACGAACTGCGCAAGCGCGTGGTGGGGCAGGAGGATGCGCTGAAGGCCGTTTCGGACGCGGTGCGGCGCGCGCGGGCGGGGCTTCAGGATCCGAACCGGCCGATCGGCAGCTTCCTGTTCCTGGGACCGACGGGCGTGGGCAAGACGGAGCTGACCAAGGCTTTGGCGTCGTTCCTGTTCGATGACGATCGGGCGATGGTGCGGATCGACATGAGCGAATACATGGAGAAGCACGCAGTTTCCCGGCTGATCGGGGCGCCGCCGGGCTATGTGGGCTACGACGAAGGGGGCGTGCTGACCGAGGCGGTGCGGCGGCGGCCCTATCAGGTGATCCTGTTCGACGAGGTGGAGAAGGCGCACGAGGACGTGTTCAACGTGCTGCTGCAGGTGCTGGATGACGGGCGCCTTACCGATGGGCAGGGGCGCACGGTGGATTTCAAGAACACCATCATCGTGCTGACCAGCAATCTGGGTAGCGAGATCCTGGCGGCGCAGCCCGATGGGGCCGACTTGTCGCTGGCCTACAAGGGGGTGATGGACATCGTGCGTGGGCATTTCCGGCCGGAATTTCTGAACCGGCTGGATGAGACCGTGCTGTTCCGGCGGCTGCAGCGCAGCGACATGGCTTCCATTGTGGACATTCAGCTGGTGCGGCTGCGGGCGCTGCTGGCGGATCGGAAGATCACGCTGGAACTGGACCGCGTGGCCACCGACTGGCTGGCCAATGAGGGCTACGACCCCGTTTATGGCGCAAGGCCGCTGAAGCGGGTGATCCAGCGCAGCCTGCAGAACCCGCTGGCAGGCGCCATCCTGGAGGGCCGGGTGAAGGACGGGGAGACCGTGCAGGTGACTGTCGGGCTCGATGGGCTGGAGATCGGTGAGGGGATGGCCGAGGCGGCCTGAGGCAGGTTGAAGCTAGGCCGCGGGTGCCTGTTGGTGCCGGCGGCTTTTGCTTGCCTAGCGGCCTTCGGGAGGCGGGGTGGTGGCGCCGTCGCCGAGGGGGAGGGTCATCAGGATGGAATCCACCCAGCTTCCGTGCTTCCAGCCGACATTGGGCAGCAGGCCGGCGTGCTTGAAGCCGCAGGCGGCGTGCAGGCCGATGCTGGCGGCGTTCGCGGAATCGCCGATGACGGCCACGATGAGCCGGTAGCCCTCCGCGGTGCAGCGGGCGATGAGGGCTGAGAGCAGGGTACGGCCGACGCCTTTGCCCTTGGCATCCGGCGAGACGTAGATCGAGTTTTCCACGCTGAAGCGATAGGCCTGCCGAGGGCGGTAGGCGCTGTAATAGGCGTAGCCGAGCACCTGGCCGGCTTCATCCTCCGCGACGAGATAGGGATAGCCGGCGCCGAGCACGGCTTCGCGGCGGCGCGCCATCTCTGTGCTGTCGGGCGGGTCGTATTCGAAACTGGCCAGGCCATGCTGCACGGCGTGGCCGTAGATGGCGGTGATGGCGGCGATATCGCCCGGGCGGCTGTCGCGAACGGTGAGTTTCATGGGTGGATCGTGCCGCGCGGCCTGGAGAGGAGCAAGGGAACGCGGGAAATCGCCCTAAAGTACATGCGTTTGGCGCATGGCTCGCCTGCCGATCCGCAAAAACTGCATGAATTTGGGCTGAGAGCGGGGGTAAACTTACGTAAAGTCGTGTTCTCAACTGCAAAGTCTTGGGTGGTGGGTGTGCCGGGGGGCTTTCGAAATCGCGTTGACAGGGGGAGGGGTGCCGAGTAGAACGCCGCTCCCGACGACGACGAACCCCGACGGTTTGAAGAGGTTGGGCCGCTCTTTCAAAGTTAAATCAGGAATAGGAAGGGATACGTTGGCGGCGTCCTTTAGATACTAGCGGGATGGATGTCTGAGAGATTTGGGTCCTGTTCGTTGGGCTTGGTTTGGTTTCGGCCAGATTGGGTTTGATGAACCTGAGAGTTTGATCCTGGCTCAGAGCGAACGCTGGCGGCATGCTTAACACATGCAAGTCGCACGAGGGGCAACCCTAGTGGCGGACGGGTGAGTAACGCGTAGGTATCTGTCCATGGGTGGGGGATAACAGCGGGAAACTGCTGCTAATACCGCATGACACCTGAGGGTCAAAGGCGCAAGTCGCCTGTGGAGGAGCCTGCGTCCGATTAGCTTGTTGGTGGGGTAATGGCCTACCAAGGCGATGATCGGTAGCTGGTCTGAGAGGATGATCAGCCACACTGGGACTGAGACACGGCCCAGACTCCTACGGGAGGCAGCAGTGGGGAATATTGGACAATGGGCGAAAGCCTGATCCAGCAATGCCGCGTGGATGAAGAAGGTCTTCGGATTGTAAAGTCCTTTCGGCGGGGACGATGATGACGGTACCCGCAGAAGAAGCCCCGGCTAACTTCGTGCCAGCAGCCGCGGTAATACGAAGGGGGCTAGCGTTGCTCGGAATGACTGGGCGTGAGGGGCGCGTAGGCGGTTTGATCAGTTAGGTGTGAAATTCCTGGGCTTAACCTGGGGGCTGCACTTAATACGGTCAGGCTAGAGTGTGAAAGAGGGTCGTGGAATTCCCAGTGTAGAGGTGAAATTCGTAGATATTGGGAAGAACACCGGTGGCGAAGGCGGCGACCTGGTTCATTACTGACGCTGAGGCGCGAAAGCG
>JAPLOI010000031.1 GCA_026400815.1 Alphaproteobacteria bacterium | reverse complement strand
GAAAGGCCGCCGCACGCAGCATCAGCGAGCTATGGGACGCGATCCGCGATGCCTTGGACGCCTTCACGCCACAGGAATGCGCCAACTATTTCACGGCGACAGGCTATGAGCCAGATTGATAGGATTCTGCTCTAGAGCGGTAGCCGACCTGACAGACGGTCGGCCACCACTCTAGCCCTTTGTTTTGGCGAGCAACTTAAGCCGATCGGATGATTCTATCCGATCGGCTGTTGCTCTAACCCGGGCCCGGGCCAGCCCCTACCGCACCACGCCGCGCAGCCGGGGGTCGAGGATGTCGCGCAGGGCGTCGCCCAGCAGGTTGAAGGCGAGCACCAGCAGGAAGATCGCCACGCCCGGCGCCACCGACAGCGCGGGCTGCTGCTCCAGGAAGGGGAAGGCGGCCTGCAGCATGTTGCCCCAGGTGGGGGTGGGCGGCACCACGCCCACGCCGATGAAGCCCAGCGAGGCCTCCGCCAGCACGGCATAGCCCATGCCCAGCGTGGCCTGCACGATCACCGGGGCCAGGGCGTTGGGCAGGATGTGGCGGAACATCACCTTGAAGGTGGTGGTTCCGGCTGCCTCCGCCGCGGCGACGAAATCCAGCTCGCGCAGGGCGAGGGCCTGGGCGCGGGTGATGCGGGCGAGCCAGGGCACGTTGGCGATGCCGATCGCCAGGATCACGGTGCCCAGCGAATTGCCGATGGCCGCCGCCAACGCCACGGCCACCAGCAGGGCGGGGAACACCACGATCGCATCCATCACCCGCATGATCGCATCGTCGATCCGTCCGCCGATGGTGACGGACACCAGGCCCAGCGGCACGCCGATCAGCACGCCCAGCCCCACCGCGCCGAGGCTGACCTGCAGCGCCACGCGGCTGCCGAGGATGAGGCGCGAGAGCGTGTCCCGCCCCAGTTGGTCGGTGCCCAGCACGTGCGGCCAGGAGGGGCCGACGAGCAGGCTTTCGAAATCCATGTCCTCGTTGTCGAACGGCATCAGCCAATCGGCGCCCAGGGCGGCGGCCACTACGATCAGCAGCACCACGAGGCCGAAAACGGCGCGCGGGGTGCGGAGCAGGCGGCCGAGGACGGTGCCGTCACGGAACATGGGGCGCCATCACTTGTCGTAGCGGATGCGCGGGTCGAGCACCGCGTAGAGGATGTCGGTTGCGAAGTTGATCACCAGCACGGCGGTGGCCATCACCAGCACGCAGCCCTGCACCACCGGGAAATCCCGCGTGAACACTGCCTGCACCATCAGCCGCCCCATGCCGGGGATGCCGAACAAAGTTTCGATCACCACGGAACCGGCGAAGATGCGGCCGATCTCCAGCCCCATCACGGTGATCACCGGCAGCATGGCGTTGCGCAGCGCGTGGCCGATCACGATGGCCCAGCGTGCGAGGCCCTTGGCGCGGGCGGTGCGGATGTAGTCCTGCGCCAGCACCTCCAGCAACGCCGAGCGCATCTGGCGCGTGACCAGCGCGGAGCTGGTGATGCCCAGCGCGATCGCCGGCAGCAGCATGTGGCGCAGGCTTTCCAGCGGGTCCACGGCCAGCGGCACGTAGCCGCGGGTGGGCAGCCAGCCGAGCGTGACGCCGAACAGCAGGATCATCATGATCCCCAGCCAGAAGCCCGGCAGCGCCACCGCGCCCACCGCGCCCATGGTGGCCAGCATGTCTGGCCAGCGGCCGCGATGCACGGCGGAGACGATGCCGGCGGGGATGGCGATGCAGATGCCGATCAGCCAGGCGAACAGGCCGAGCTGGAAGGTGATGCCGGCGCGCATCGCCACTTCCTCTCCCACCCGGCGCTGGCTGGTGGTGGAGCGGCCGAGATCGCCGCTGGCGGCCTTGGCTAGCCACAGCACGTATTGCACCGGCAGCGGCCTATCGAGGTTGTACTCGCGGCGCACGATCTCCAGCTGCTTGGCATCCAGCTGCTCGCCGGCGCCCAGCATCATGCGCGCGGGGTCGCCGGGGATGGCGTGCATCAGTGCGAACACCAGGAAGGTGATCAGCAGCAGCGACGGGATGAGCTGCGCGAGGCGGCGCAGGATGTAGCGTTGCACGGGCCGCAGCCGCCGGGCGTCAGGCCTTCTTCAGCCACATGCGGTGGAGGTACATCTTGGCATCCCAGCCGAACACGTCGTCCACGCCCTGCACCGCCTTGTGCGCGGCGGCGTAGGTGACGCCGTAAAGCATCGGCACCATGATCGCCTCGCCCAGCACGATCTCATCCACCTTGCGGTAGATGGCGCGGCGGGCCGGGATGTCGGCCACTGCCACACCGCTGTCGACCAGGGCATCCAGCCGATCGTCCTTCACCTTGCCGGCGTTATAGTAGCCGTCGGACCGGTAGATCAGCGAGGCAACCCATTCCGGCTCCGGATAGCGCGACCAGGAGGTGAGGAACATCGGCGCGTCGCTGCCGTAGTAGAACTTCTCGGTGGCGACGGTGGTTTCATACACCTTGTAGGTCAGCTTGATGCCGATGGCGCCGAGCTGGGCGCGCACGATCTCCGCCGTTGGCGTGTTCAGGTCGCTCGGCCAGATCACGGCTTCCATCTCGAACCCGTTCGGGCGGCCGCCCTTGGCCAGGAACTCCTTCGCCTTGGCCACGCTGTAGCTGGGGCGCGGCACGGTGGGATCATGCGCCCAGGCGCCCGGCGGCCACATGCCGGACTTGGCCGGGATGGCGCGGCCGAAATACACGGCGCGGTTGATCACATCGGGGTTGATGGCGTGGGCGATGGCCTGGCGCAGGTTGACGTTGTCCATCGGCGGCTTGGCGAGGTTGAACGAGAGCAGGAAGGCGATGCCGCCGCCTTCGTATTTCCGCACGGTGTAGGCGGGATTGGTCTCGAAATTCCCGACCTCTCGATACGGCAGGTAGATCAGGTCCATCTCACCGGCCTTCAGGGCCGAGACCTGCACGGTGGGATCGGGCACCGTGTTCATCACGATCTCATCGAGATACGGCAGCGGGTTGCCGGCCTCGTCGCGGCCCCAGTAGTTCTCGTTGCGCACGAAACGCACATGGCTGCCGCTGACAAACTCCGCCACCTTGAACGGGCCGGTGGAGACGGGCTTGAAGAGGTAGTCCTGGCCCAGTTTCTTCACCGCCGTCGGCGAGTTCATCGCGCCGCCACGATCGGCCAGCGTGCTGAGCACGGAGCCCCAGGGGCGCTTGAGGTTGAAGCGCACGATGTGCTCATCCACCACATCCACGGTATCGACCGGCGTGAAGGCGGAGCGCGGGGTGGCCTTGGTGGCGGGATCGAGCAGGCGCTCGATGTTGAACTTCACCGCATCGGCGTTGAAATCGGTGCCGTCGTGGAACTTCACGCCCTTGCGGAGATTCAGCACCACCTTCCTGGGGTCTGACACATCCCAGCTCTGCGCCAGCGATGTGGAAGCCCGCGGGTTCAGCGAGGGATCGGCATCCACCAGCTGGTCCACGAACTGGCGCCAGTAATAGGCATCGCCACCGGAACGGCCGACGACGGGATCCAGCGCGCCAGGGGCGAGATTGTAGGCCACGCGGAGCTTGCCGCCATATTGCGGCTTCTCGGCCTGGGCGCGGCCGTGGCGGGCGAGCATCACGCTGGCGCCGGCACCGAGCAGGGTGGAATGGAGAAGCGTGCGGCGCTTCAGCGCCTTGCCCGTGGCCATAGCCGGATCCTCCTTGGTCTTTTGCGGGAGCATGCGCGCCGGCTTGCGAGAGCGTCAAGGCGGATTGTCGACATTCGGTGTGGGAGGGGAAAGGGGAGGAAGAATCTTCTTTTTCTGAAGAAAAAGAAGCAAAAAGACTTTTATGACTTAGGACGCGTGCCAGATGGGCAGGAGTCTTCGCCGCACGAGGCGGGGGCCGACAGACGGATTCATGATGATGTGGGACGCGCGGCCGCCTAGGGCGGGGCGCGGGCGGTGCAGACGGGAACGGGTGCGGGCGCGCGGTTGCCGGAACGGCGCATGCCGCGACCGGGGAGACCGCGCAGAATCCAGCCGATCCAGGCGCGCTGGCGGCGCAAACGGCGCAAGGCGCGCGGGTGGAGTACGGGCGCGAGATCGTCGATGGTTTCGCCGGTGGGGGAGAACTGCCAATCCCGCTGCGGGGTGCGCCAGGTGCGGCCATGGGCCGGGGCCAGGGCGGCATGGAGCTGGCCCGAGACGGATTTGCTTCCGGTCAGAATGGCCAACAGAGCGAGCAGGAGCTGAAGCAGGGGCGCCGGAAAATGGACGCGATTCATCGCCTCCGCCAGGCGGCGAAGGGCGTCGGCTTCGAGCGGAGCGGCGACAGGAAGAGGCATCACCGGTGATTGTGCCAAACACAACACCGGTGGGAAAGAGAATTTTTTACCTTTATGGTCGAATTAACAGGATTTCACACCCATTGACGCTTTTGGTAGGTGGCACGTTGGATGAGCCGCGCGCGCCGGGTGACAATTCAGGGGGCGCGGCTGAGGCAGTTGGAGAGGCGTGGCAGCCATTTGGACGGTGGCGGGTCCGCTTCGCGACCCGCCCTACACGTGGATGCAGGCAGGACGAGGCGCAAAGTCGAAAAAGTTTTTTTGCTTCTTTTTCTTCAGAAAAAGAAGAGGTTTTTTTGGCTACTCGCCTCTTCTATGACCGATGCTACGGTGTTGAGAAAGAACTGGATTTCTTCGCTTCGCTCGCAATGACGGTGGGGGGGGGGGGGGGTGGGGGGGGGTGGTATTACTTTCGCTTGGGTGCGTGGAATTCGAAGGGCGGGTAGTCTTTCGTGATGTCGCTCACCACTTCGATCAGCGCCGGGGCGTTGGAGTTGATGGCTTCGGCGAGGGCGCGCTTGAGGCCGGCGGCGTCTTCCACCCGCCAGGTGCCGACACCGAAGGCGCGGCCGTAGGCGACGAAATCCGGGTTGGTGAGCACGGAGCCGGCGTGGCGGCCATCGAACATGCGCTTCTGGTCGCGCAGCACGTTGCCGTAGCTGGCGTTGTTCACCACGACGGTGACGAGGTTGATGCCGAACTGCATGGCGGTGGCGAGATCGGAGCCGCCGAACAGGAAGCCGCCATCGCCACAGATGGAGACCACGGGCTTGTCCGGGTGGGCCACTTTCACGCCCAGGGCGGTGGGGAAGCCGTAGCCCAGCGTGCCGTTGAAGCCGGAGGTGATCATGGTGCGCGGCTTGTAAACGGGCAGGCCGTACCAGGCGATGTAGGCCACCTGGGTGACTTCATCGACGATCAGGCCGTCTTCGCCGACGGCTTCGCGGATGGCCTGGACCAGGCCGTATTGCGGCTGGGCCTTGGAGACCTGGGCGAGGGCCGATTCCTTGGCGGCGGCGATGGCGGCGCGGCGATCGGTGCCGGGGTTCTTGGCCACGGCATCGCAGAGCGCCTTCGCGCCATCCTTGGCATCGGCCACGATCGGCACATCGACCGTGAGGCGGCGGTGCTCGGCGGGGTCGATGTCGATGCGGGCCATCTTGAGGCCCGCCGGCGAGGGCGCCCAGCGGGTGAGAGGCACATCGAGGCGGGTGCCGATGCCGATCAGCAGGTCCACCTTGTCCCACAGTTCGAAGCCGGCGACGGTGCCCAGCGAGAGGGGGTGGCGGCTATCGACCACGCCCTTGCCGGTGCGGAAGCTGACGACCGGGGCGCCGATCTTCTCGGCCAGCGCCAGCACTTCCGGCCCGGCTTCGTTGGCGCCGCCGCCGACCCAGATCATGGGGAAGCTGGCCGCATCCACCAGCTTGGCCAGGGCGGCGATCTTCTCGGGGTCCGGCACCGGGTTGGGGCGGTTGCCCAGCGGGTCCATCGGCGTGACGTCGGCCGTGGCCGGGAACATGTCCCACGGCATTTCCACGGCCACCGGGCCCGGCCGGCCGGACAACATGGCCTGGAAGGCGCGGGCCATGACCTGCGGCGCTTCCGTGGGGTGTTCGATGCGCTCGGCGAATTTCAGCATGGATTTCAGCGTGGCGAGCTGGTCCGGCATTTCATGCAGCTGGCCTCGGCCGCGGCCGATCATGGCGCTGGGCACCTGGCCGGTGATGCACATGACCGGGGCGTTGACGCCCCAGGCGGTGAGCAGCGCGCCCATGGTGTTCATCACGCCGGGGCCGGGCACCACGCTGAAGGCGCTGGGCTTGCCGGTGCTTTGCGCATAGCCGAGCGCCATGTAGGCGGTGGTTTGCTCATGCCGCGCATTCAGCACCCGCAGCTGGTTGGCGTTGCGGGCGAAGGCATCGAACAGCCCATACATCTGCACGCCGGGCAGGCCGAACACGGTATCGACGCCGTGGCGCAGCAACGAATCAACGATGGCGTCGCCGCCGGTCATGCGAGGCATGCGTGTGCTCCTTGGTGGTTCCGTCCCGAGGGGGATGCTGGCACGATAGGCAAGGGAAGGGAAGGAAGGGGTTCTTTTTTGAAAAAAAGAACCAAAAAACTTTTGGGTCCTTGCACGCGTGCCGGGTAGGCGAATGGGGTGCAATGTCTAAAAGTCTTTTTGCTTCTTTTTCTTCAGAAAAAGAAGACACTTATCCTTTCTTCAGCCACATCCGATGCAGGTACATCCTGGCATCGTAGCTGAACACCTCCTCCATCCCCATCACGTGCTTATGGGCCGCGGCGTAGGTGACGCCGTAGATGAGCGGCGTGACCCAGGCTTCGCCCAGCACGATTTCGTCGATCTTGCGGTAGATGGCGCGGCGTTTCTCGGGGTCGATGGTGGCGGCACCTTCGTCCACCAGCGCGTCGATCCTGGGATCCTTCAGCTTGCCGGCGTTGTAGTAGCCGCCGCTGTGATAGAGGTTGGTGGCGTTGATGGCCGGTTCCGGCTGGCGCGGCCAGGTGGTGAGGTAGAGGTGGGCCTCGTTGCCGTAGTAGAACTTCTCGGTCGCCACCGTGACTTCGTAAACCTTGAGGTTCAGCTTGATGCCGATGGCGCCAAGCTGGGCGCGGACGATCTCCACCGCCGGGGTGTTGAATTCACTGGGCCAGAGGATGGCGTCGATCTCGAAGCCGCCGGGTTGGCCGCCGAGGCGCAGGTGCTCGCGCGCCTGGGCCACGTTGTAGGCGGGGCGGGTAACGCTGGGGTCGTAGCCCAGGGCACCGGGGGGCCACATGCCGCCCTTGGCGATGATGGCGCGGTTGAAATAGACGGCGCGGTTCAGCGAATCCGGGTTCACCGCATGGGCGATGGCCAGGCGCAGATGCGGGTTGTCCAGCGGGGGCTTGGCCATGTTGAAGGACATCAGGAAGGCGACGGAGCCGCCTTCGTAGGGCTTCACGGTGTAGCGCGGGTTGTTGAGGAAGCTGGGCACCTCGCGGTAGGGCACGTAGGCCATGTCCAGCTCGCCAGCGCGCAGGGCGGCGACCTGCACGGTGAAGTCCGGGATTACGTTCATGACGATTTCGTCCAGGTACGGCAGCGGGTTGCCGGCTTCGTCGCGGCCCCAATAGTTCTCGTTGCGCACCAGTCGCAGGTAGCTGCCGCTGACGTATTCGGCGACCTTGAAGGGGCCGGTGGAGGCGGGCTTGAAGCCGTAGTCCAGGCCCAGGGCGCGCACCGCGGTGGGTGAGTTCATCGCCCCGCCGCGATCGGGCAGCACGCCGAGGATGGAGCCGAAGGGCTTGTTGAGGCGCACGCGGACCGTGTGTTCGTCCAGCACCTCCGTGGCGTCCACCGCGGTGTAGAGCGAGCGGGCGGTGGCCTTGCTGGCCGGGTCCATCATGCGGTCGAAGTTGAACTTCACCGCTTCGGCGTTGAAGGCAGTGCCGTCGTGGAAGGTCACACCTTTACGGAGGCGGAACACCAGGGCGCGCGGGTCGGAGAGATCCCAGGATTCCGCAAGGGATCGTTCGGGGCGGGGGCGCATCTGGGCGTCCACGTCCACCAGGGAATCGCAGTATTGCCGCCAGTAATAGGCGTCTCCGCCGGAGCGGCCGGTGGCGGGGTCGAGCGCGCCGGGGGCGAGGTTGTAGGCGGTGCGGAGGCGGCCGCCATAGGTGGGCTTCTCCGCATTGGCGCGGCCATGGCGGGCCAGCATCACGCCGGCGCCGGCCAGCGCCCCCGTCACCAGGGTACGGCGGCGCATTCTGCGCTTCGCGTCCACGGGCGGTCTCCTTCCCATTCTCCGGCCTGCTCGCTGCATTTCTGCCGGCGGCCGGTTGCATGGGGGCAAGCTTGCGGCCCGGCGCGCGATGGCGTCAAGTTTGTCGACAATCGGGCACAAGCCCGGCACGGGAAGGGAACGGCGATGTCCTGGCAGGAAGAGATCGACGAGCTGAACGCACGGCTGGGCATGGCCGAGGCGATGGGCGGGGCGGAGGGCATCGCCCGGCAGCGCAAGCAGGGCAAGCTGCTGGTGCGCGAGCGCATCGCCGCCATCGCCGACCCTGGCAGCTTCGACGAGTTCAGTGCGCTGGCGGGCCACGGCACCTATGAGGACGGCAAGCTGCAGCACTTCCTGCCCAAGCCCGTGGTGACTGGCATGATGAAGCTGGACGGCCGCAAAGTGGTGGTGACGGCAGGCGACTTCACCGTGCGCGGCGGTTCCGGCGGGCATCGTGGCGGGATGGGGCAGGAGCTTTCGGCAGCGGAACGGTCGATCGAGTGGCGGCTGCCCTATGTGCGGCTGCTGGATGCCGCTGGTGGCAGCGTTCGTACCTTTGAGGATTACGGCCGCACCTATCTGCCGGATGGCAATGCCTGGACGCGGCTGGATGTGCAGCTGCTCAACATCGTGCCCACCGTTTCGGCCGTGCTGGGCTCCGTGGCCGGGCTGCCGGCGATCAATGCCTGCCTGTCGCATTTCTCCGTGATGGTGAAAGGGATTTCCCAGATCTTCCCCGGCGGGCCGCCGGTGGTGAAGGCCGCACTTGGGCTGGATATCACCAAGGAAGATTTGGGCGACGATCGCATCCATACCCGCATCTCCGGCTGCATCGATAACGTGGCCGAAACGGAGCAGGAGGCCTTCGAGCAGATCCGCCGGTTCCTGTCGTACCTTCCGGCCAATGTGGGCGAGATGGCGCCGCGCACCGAGCCCACCGACGATCCGAACCGCACGGAGGAGGCGCTGCTGTCGGCCATGCCGAAGAGCAAGCGTGCCACCTATGATGCGCGGAAGGTTCTGAACGCGGTGATCGACAAGGGCAGCTTCTTCGAAATCGCGCCGCTCTATGGGCGCGCGCGCATCACCGGGCTGGCGCGCGTGGATGGCTTCCCTGTGGCCATCATGATCAACAATCCGCGCTACAATGGCGGCTCCACGGATGTGGCGGCGGGATCGAAAGCCATGCGGCTGATGCAGCTGGCCGATCTGTTCCACCTGCCGATGATCTCGCTCGCCGACGAGCCCGGCTTCATGGTGGGGCCGGATGCGGAGCGCCAGGGCATCGAGCGCGCCGGGGCGCGGATGGTGGCCACCGTGTGTTCCACCCGCATGCCGTGGCTGACCGTGGTACTGGGCAAGCTGTACGGCGTGGCCGGGCAGTGCCACCACCGCCCCACCGGCATGTTCCGCCGCTACGCGTGGCCGAGCGCCAACTGGGGCAGCATGCACATCACCGGCGGCGTGGCGGCAGCCTATCGGCGCGAGATTGCCGAGGCGCCGGACCCGGAGGCCAAGAAGGCGGAGATCGAGGCGCGGCTGCAGGGCCTGGCCTCCCCGTTCAAGACCGCCGAGGCGACGGGGCAGGACATTATCGACCCGCGCACGACGCGGCAGAAACTGGTGGAATTCGTGCACGATGCACAGCGCATCCTGCAGGGGCAGGTGGGGGTGCCTGGGTTGCCCTATCTGCCCTAGGGAAGGAACCGTGTTCTTTCTTGCAAGAAAGAACCAAAGAACTTTCGTTCGTTTGCGCTGGGGTTAGCCCCAGCGCAGGCCTGCGCGGACCCGCGCCACGGCATCCTGGTGCGCTTCGTGCGCGCCGGCGAAGCGCAGGCAGAAATGGCCCACCCCGGCCGCGGCATAGGCGGCGAGGCACTCGCCAAGGCCGGCTTCCGGCCCGGCGTAGCAGGCCTGGCGCGCGCGCATCTCCGCGCCCGGGCGGTTGTAGTAGTGGCCGAGGAAACCATCGAGCATCGCCTCCCCCGCCGCCACGCTGCTGGCCAGCGCCACGGTGAGATACATGGCGCCGGCCACGGCCTCCGGCGCGCGCGCCGCGGCTGAAGCGGCTCTGCGTACCTCCGCCAGGCCGTGTGCGAAGCCGGCCGGGTCTGGCGCCAGGGGGAACCAGCCGTCGAAGAATGTTCCGGCGCGCGCCAGGCTGCCCGGGCTGTGCCCGCCGATCCACAGCAGCGGCCCGCCGGGGCGATGCGGCACTGGGGCCACCGTGGCGGCGCGAAGTGTCCAGCGACCGTCCCAGTCGACAGGCTCGCCCTGCCATAGCGCCCGGCACAGGCGCAGGCCTTCCATCATGCGGCCGACGCGCTTCTCGAACGGCACGCCGGCTGCCTCGAACTCCGCGCGGATGCTCGGTGCGTCCGATGCGATGCCGACACCGAGAATGAGCCGGCCCTCGCTGATCTGGTCGATCGTGGCGGCCTGGTGGGCCAGCAGCACGGGGTTGCGCAGCGCCGGCAGCAGCACGGCGGTGCCGATCTGCACCCGGGGCACGCGGGCGGCCACGGCGGCCAGCAGCGTCAGCGGATCGTGGCGCGGGCGGGCGGTGACGGAATCGCCGATCCAGATGGAATCGAAGCCCAGCGCCTCGGCGCGGGAGGCGAGATCCAGCAGCGGGCGCGCCGTCGGACGGCCTTGCATGATCTGCTCGCGGGTGGGCAGCAGATAGCCGATGCGCGGGCCCATCGTCGGCTACATCTCCACGATCACGTAGTCCCGCTCCACCGCCACCGACAGCGTCTCGGCCTTGAAGGGGCCTTTGGCCAGCGTGCCGCCGGGCTCCACCGTCACGTTGTAGGTTTTCGCCTTCACGTCGTTCGGTTCGCACCAGCTTTGGCCGGTGCGGATGTCGAACTCCCAGCAATGCCAGGGGCAGCGGATCATCTCGCCCTGCCGCTCCAGCCGGTAGTCGCCGGGCCCGTCGCTGACCAGGTGGCTCAGGATCGCGCCTTCGCACAGCTTGGCGCCCTGGTGCGGGCAGACGTTGATCAGGGCGAAGAACTCGCCGCCGAGGTTGAACACCCCGATCTGCCGCCCGCGGACATTGACGATCTTTCGGCCGCCGGGCGGAATCTCATCCGCCGCGGCCACCACGTGCCGGCTCGCCATCGTGTCGTCCTTCAGTCCAGGCGGTAGAGGGAGAGTGCGTTCTCGCGGTAGATCAGCCGCGCCCAGTCATCCGGCAGCTTCACCTTGAAGGCGTAGCGCGGGTCGTCCTGGTCCCAGTGCGGGTAGTCGGTGGAGAACATCACCCGGTCCGGCCCGATCCACTCGATCGTCTGCAGCATGTCTTCCGGCCGCTCCGGCTCCTCCATCGGCTGGGTGGTGACCCAGAAATGGCGGCGCATGTATTCGCTCGGCGCCATCTTCAGCGGCGCTTCCGCCCGCAGCCGCTTCCAGGTCTTGTCCAGCCGCCAGGCGAGGGACGGCCACCAGGCGAAGCCGCCCTCCACCATCACCACCTTCAGGTCCGGCACCTCATCGAACACGCCTTCCGTGGCGAGCGAGATCACCAGCGTCTGCATCGTCTGCACGTAGGAGGGATGCTCCTCGTGGTAGTAGCTGGGCCAGCCGCCGCCGGTGGAGGCGTGGCCGCTGGTGCCACCCAGATGCAGCGAGATCGGCAGGCCGTTCGCCGCGCAGGCGGCCAGGATCTTGCGGTAGCGGCGCCGGCCCAGCGGCTCCAGCCCGCGCGGCGGGATGTTCACCTGGGCGAAGCGGGCATCACCGGCGCGCTTCTCGATCTCGGCGATCGCCGCGTCTTCGTCCTCGATGGTGATCTGCACGCTGGCCTTGAGGCGCGGATCCGGGTCGCAGAACACGGCGGCCTGCCACTCGTTCACCGCATGCGCCATGGCGGCGGCGAATTCCAGGTTGCGCTCCGCCGCCGCACCGCCCACCAGCGGGGCGAGCAGGCCGTAGCGCACGTCGTAGAGATCGAGCAGCTGCTCCTGCATCATCGTGAGGTCGCTGCCCGGCGGCCCGCCATCCTTCGGCCAGCTATCCATCCGCATGCCGTTGCCCGGGGACATGCGCGGATACAGCGAGCCCTTGTGCAGCGGCTGGCGGGAACGGTTGCCCACCGTGATGCGATGCTCGCGCCACTTCGCCGACAGCCACGGGTCGAAATCCGCCGGGGTGCGGAAGAACGGGTGCACGTCGCAATCGACGAAGCCCATGTACTGCCGGCCGGGGGTGTCGAGGCGGGTTTCGCGGAGAGTCACGTTCATGGCGTCGTCTCCTGGCAAGGATTCTTCTTTTTGTGAACAAAAAGAAGCAAAAAAACTTTATCCACTTGCGCGCGCGCTGGCCCCCCAGCACGCGTGCAAGTTCGGAAAAGTTTTTTGGTTCTTTTTTTCAAAAAAGAACATCCTTCCTTTCTCAGAGGCGCGAATACGTCGCGCGCGGGTTATCGACCATCATCTTCTTCAGCATCGCCGGCGGGATGCCCGGCGGCACGGGATCGGCGCCGTCGTAGTGCCAGTGCGGATAATCGCTGGCGAAGAGCAGCATGTCGTCGCTGCCCAGCTGGTCCAGCACGCGGCCCAGCGCTTCGCCATCCATCGCATCGAGCGGCTGGGCGGTGAGGCGCACGCGCTCGCGGATGATGTCGGCGGGCAGGCGGTTCAGCCAGGGCACTTCGCTGCGCACGCCGCGCCAGGTCTTGTTCACCCGCCACATGCTGGCCGGCAACCAGGTGACGCCGGATTCGATCAGCACCACCTTCAGATCCGGGAATTTCTGGAACACGCCTTCCACCAGCAGCGAGTTCAACGCCGCCGACATGCCCTGCGCGTAGGACACGTAGTCCTCCAGCAGCGTGGAGCCCCAGCCGGCCGCGCTGGGCGGGTGGCGGAAGGTGGAGCCGGCATGCAGGCCGATCGGCAGGCCGTGCTTTTCCGCCGCGCGATAGATCGGCCACATCTGCCGGCGCCCCGGCGGCAATTCCGCCATCGCCAGCATCAGCACCTGCACGAAGCGACGGTCCCCGGCCAGGCGTTCGATCTCCTCGGCGGCCAGCTCGCCGCTGTGCTGCGGCACCAGGATGGAGGCGCGCAGCCTGGGGTCGCGATCCAGCAACTCGCCCGCCACCCAGTTGTTCACGCCACGGCAGAGGGCGGCCGAGAGATCCTCGCTCATCACCGCCTGCGCGCCGTGCAGCACATTGCAGATCGCGAGCGACACGCCCAGCGGGTCCAGCGCCTGGGCCTGCAGCACGGCCAAGGAACTGCCGGGCAGGCCCGATGCCGGCTTCCAATCCGGGCGCACATTGATGGGCGCGGCCGGCGGGAAGGCCATCAGGTCGTAGTTCTCGCTGTCCAGCCCGCGGCGCAGCATGTGCTCGCGCCAGTACGGGTCCATGTAGGGCATCAGCGCCTTGGCGTTCGGCACCGCCGGATGCAGGTCGCAATCGATCGCGCCGACCGTGCTCGCCGCTGGTGCCATGGCTTCGCTTGCCGACATGCTTCCCCCTCCGCCATCGCGGAAACCTGATTCCGCCGACGATGCGTGCCGGATGTCAACATCCGCGCATTGACTTCGCCCAAAGCCGGGTCACGATACCGGGGGAAACGGGCCCTCACGAGAAACGAACAAGGAGTTCGCCGCATGGCCGCCGACGCGCCGCTTTTTGCCGGCCTCAAGGTGATCGACTGCGCCAGCTACATCGCCGCCCCCACCGCGGCCACCGTGCTGGCCGATTTCGGCGCCGAGGTGATCAAGATCGAGGCCCCGAACGAAGGCGAGCCCTGGCGCTACGCCCATACCCGCCCGGGCCTGCCGATGTCGCCGCACAACTACCCCTACATGACCGACAACCGGAACAAGAAGGGCCTGGCCATCGACCTGAAGGCCCCCGCCGGCAAGGAGGTGCTGGACCGGCTGCTGGCCACCACGGACGTGTTCATCACCAACCTGCCGCTGCCGGTGCGCGAGCGGCTGGGCGTGCGCTACGCCGATTTCGCCGCGAAATACCCGCGCCTGATCTACGGCTCCTTCACCGCCTATGGCGAGGAGGGCGAGGAGGCGGCCAAGACCGGCTTCGACCTGACTGCCTACTGGGCGCGCTCCGGCCTGATGGACCAGGTGCGGGCGGGGGCCAACGTGCTGCCCGCCGGCTCCGTGGCCGGGATGGGCGACCACCCCACCGGCATGGCCTTTTACGCCGGCATCGTCACCGCGCTGCTGCGCCGCGAACGCACCGGGAAGGGCGGCGAGGTTCGCGCCTCCCTGCTCGCCAACGGCATGTGGTCCAACGCCTTCCTGGTGCAGGCCGCGCTGGTCGGCGCCCCCACACCCATTCGCCCGCCGCGTGAACAAACCCAACGCGCGCTGGGCGGCCTCTACACCGCCGGGGACGGGCGCCACTTCCTGCTGGCGCTGACCAGCGAAGTGCGCCAATGGCCCGCCATCGCCAAGGCCGTCGGCCACCCCGAACTGATCGAAGACCCCCGCTTCATCGACATGGAAGCCCGCCGCACCAACGCCCGCGCCCTGCAGATGATCTTCGACGACGCCTTCGCCCAGCACCCGCTGGCCCATTGGCGCCGCACGCTGGACGCCGCCGGGCTCACCTTCGGCATCGTCGGCACGGTGGAGGAAGCCGCCGCGGACGAACAGGCGCGCGCGGCGGGGATCATCAAGCCGATGGAAGGCAGCGAGTTCCTGACCATCGACAGCCCGTTCACCATCACCGGGGAGGACAAGGTGCCGGCCCGGCGCCACCCGGAACACGGCGAGCACAGCCGGGAGATTTTGCGGGGCGTGGGGTATTCCGAGGCGGAGATCGAGGGGCTGCGGGGGGCGGGGACGATCGGGGGGCCTTAGGGGAAGAGAAGAAAGGCCAGGGCTCTGCCCTGGACCCGCTGGGGCCTTAGGCCCCAGACCCAATCTACTGAAGCGGCGAAAATGCCTACCCCTCTAGCTGCGAGGGATCAGCGCACACGACGTCGCTCGCGACGATAGATTGCGACAGACGGGATGGTAGTTTAGTGCTAGGAAGATGCAACAACCTAGACTCTGGGGGAGTCCCCCATTCCACGGCACGCAGCATGGAGAAGGCATTTTATTGAATGTCCGAAAAAAAACGACCAACAACATCAGCAAGGTGCACCGACTCAAGATCCAGAATTTCGCGCATCTAGCAAACGTCGAACTTTCTCTAGGAGATTTGACGGTAGTTGTTGGACCTCAGGGCGTCGGAAAAAGCCTAGCGTTGCAATGGCTGAAAATAGCACTTGATGGCCGCCAAGTCACCGATCAGCTGCGAGCCGCAGGTCACCCCACTGATCGTGCTGACGTACTTGTTGATCTAATATTTGGGACTGGAATGGCGTCAGCGTGGACACCAAGCTCCTCGATATCTTTTGATGGAAGCAAAATTTCACTAAAGAATATTCCGCGCCGCGGTTCAGGCGAAGAAAAATTGTTTTTCGTTCCCGCTCACAGATCGATGCTGATTAGCGATGGCTGGGCATCACCATTTCAGAAACTTAACTCCGACACTCCTGCGGTGGCGAGGCTATTTAGTCAGAATTTATTTGATAGATTTAGTGACAAAGATGCAGGGAATCTGTTTCCTATAAATAAACGATTGAAGGAAGAAATTAGAACAAAAATTGATGAAGCTGTGTTTCATGGTGGAAAGGCTGACCACCCATCAGTTTTATCCTGATGCCCATAGCGGTGGCAGGGGCAGTCCGAAGGTGAGCAGTCTGACGATGCGCCGTAGGCCTCTGGTGAACCACGACAGCCGACTTCGGCTCATGTTTCTCGGTTGACGACGTG
>JAPLOI010000061.1 GCA_026400815.1 Alphaproteobacteria bacterium | reverse complement strand
CGCCACCTTCGCCTTGAAAGCCGGGCTGTGCATCCGTCGTGTCCGCTTCGTCATGTTCGCTCCTGATCTGCGGCAACATCGCCGCTGTCAGGCAGGAAAGCCACTTATCGAACTGTCCGAATTTCCCGAGCCAGCTCTCACCTCCTGCGAGGAGACGACCATGTCGGTGAGGTTGCGCAGGTCGAGCGTCTGCTCGGTGATGGCCATCAGGCATTCGTCGAAGCCGATCATGGCGAAGTGGTCGATGTTGGCAGCCTCGATCGCCTGGCGGGTTTCGAGGATGGTGAGGTTGTCGCCATTGCTCTTGTTGTCCCAGGCAGAGCCGGCAAGCCCGCCGCCGTGGTCCCACAGGATCAGGCCGTAGTGCTGTGCCGGATGGTTGGTGCCGGCCCAGTTGATGAAATTGGTGAGGGTGGTGCCGCTGCCGGTGTTGAGCTCGCCCAACGAGACGAGGTTGGAGGTGACGAGGCCGCTGTTGGAGTTGTTGTTGGCGTCATGCGTGATCTGGCCGCGCCGCGTGTCGGTCCAGTCGCCCGAGCCGGTATAGTAGCCGCTGGCGCGGTCTACGAGCACCACCAGGTTCACGTTGGCGGGCAGGTTCAGGCTCTCCATCTCGTTGAGGTCGTCGAGCGCCGCGCCCTCAAGGTCGTTGTCGGCGGCGACATAGACCATGATTGTCCAGGCATCCAGCGTGGTGGCCGGTGCGGTGGTGAAGTTGAAGGTGGTGCTGTCGGCGATGCCGGCAAACTTATTGCCAACGAGATCCGTGATGGCGCCGTCGGCGATGGTAACGGCGTAGGTGGTGTTGGGGGCGAGGTTGGCGGCGGGATTGATGCTGACGATCTCGCCGCTGTAGGTGACCTGCGTCGCGTCGTTGGCGGCGATGGTGAGGGTCTTGCCGCCGCCGGTGACGACAATGTTGCCGCTGCCGGCCTTCACCGTCTCGTTGAAATCCAGGCTGAGGTTGCGGCCGACCGGGACGGCGGTGGCGTTGTCGTCCGGCGACGTGTGCAGCAGCGTGGGAGCTACGATGTCGGCGGTTTTGGTCACGGCGACCTGGTAGCTGCCGACGTCCGAAGCATACGCGGCGGCGGCGACGTAGAAGGTGCCGGACTGCGCGGCTGTGAAGGTGGTCTGGGCATATTTCACGCTGCTATTGGCGTCGTCGTTGCCGCTGAGAGGCACGACGAGGCCGTTGGGGGAATTGATGCCGAGCATGACGGGATCGGCCAGCGTGGCGCCGGCGGCGCCGACGCCTGAGAGCCTGACCTGGTAGGTGGTGCCAGCAACCGCGGTGAAGCCGATCCAGTCCACGTCGCCCGTGCCGTTGATCATGCCGTTGTAGCTGCCGCCGACCGCGACCGTGGCCTTGGAGGAGACGTTGGCGGGCACCTCGGTGGTGTCGGTGCCGGTGCCGGTGCCGGTGCCGGTGCCAGTGCCGGTGCCAGTGCCGGTGCCAGTGCCGGTGTCGACCTCGATCGACAGGCGGTAGGTGCCGACGTTGTTGTAGTAGCCACCGGCCGACATGTAGTAGGTGCCCGTGGTGCTGGGGGTGAAGCTGGAGCGGCTGTCGAAGGAGCCGTCGGCATCGTCGTTGCCGCTGCCGGCGATCAGCACGCCGGCGGCATCGTGAACGCCGCCGAAACAGGGATCGAGCAGCGTGCCGTTGCCGCTGGGGCTGCCCTGTTCGCGAATGCGGTAGGTGGTGCCGGCGTTGAGCGTGACGCGGTACCAATCCAGTTCTCGGGCATAGTCGATGGTGCCGGTGCGCGAGGAACCGACCGTGATCGCCTCAGTGGTGGCGATCGTATTGCTGACGCTGTCGGTGATCTTGTCGGACCTGAGCGAGAGGGAGAACTCGCCGGTGTTGGTGCTGTAGGCGCCGGCGGCGAAGTAGAAGGTGCCGCTGCTGACCGGCGTGTACAGAACGCGCGAATCGCGCTCCCCGCCCCAGTCGTCGTTGCTGGTATTGGGGATGAGGCCGCCTGTGGCGTTGTAGATGCCGCGGATGAAGGGGTCGTTCACCGGGTTGGCGCTGTCGTCGATCGATCGCATTTCAAACACGTAGCCAACGCCGGCGGTGAGGCTGACGCGGTACCAGTCGATGTCGCCCGAGGTTTCGACGACGCCGCGCACCGTGCCGTCGAGCGCCAGGCTGCCGGTGGTGGCGATGGTGGTCGGCAGGTCGGGGCCAGTGAGGTCGGTGACGGCGAGCTGGTAGGTGCCCTGGTAGGAGCTGTAGGCCCCGGCGGCGATGTAGTAGTCGCCGGCGGTGGGGGCGAAGAAATCCACCGAGGCGTTGGGTGAGCCGCCGGAATCGTCGTTGCTGGAGCCGGGCAGCAGCGTGCCGGCCGCGCTGTAGATGCCACGCAGATAGGCGTCGCCGAGCGTGCCGTTGCTGGTGGGGCTGCCGCGCTGGGTGATGCGGTAGAGGTGGTCGGCGGCCAGGGTGACCTTGAAGAAGTCCTGGTCGCCGATGGCTTCGATGTTTCCCGTGGCAGTGCCGCCGGGCACGATCGCGCCGACGGCGCCGACGCCCTCGAAGGTGGAGCGGTAGTCGTCGGCGCGGGCCGTGATGCGGTAGGTGCCGGTCCAGTTGCCCCAGCCGCCGGCATCGATGGTGTAGTCGCCAGAGACCGTGGGGGTGAATTCAACGCGGGCGTTGTTGCCGATGCCGCCGTTGTTGTCGGACACGCCCGCAACTGGCGCGCCGCCGGGGGCATAGACCGCCGAGATGTAGGAGTCGCCAATGGTGCCCTGGCCGGTGGGCGAGCCTTCCATGTCGAATACGTAGCGGGTGCCGGCGGTGAGTGACACGGTGAACAGGTCGCGGTCGCCGATGAAGTTCACGTTGCCGGCAAGGCCGGTGATGCCGAGCGGCACGGTGCCCGCGGCCCCGGTGCCGTCCAGCACCGAGCGGAAGTCGTCGGCGCGCACCAGCAGCCGGTAGGTGCCCAGGCCGTCCGAAAGCCCGCCGGCGGCGATCTGGTAGACACCGGTCGCGGTGGGGGTGAAGACCACGCCGGCATTCCGCCCCACCCCGTCGTTATCGTTGATGGTACCTGGCAGCAACACCCCAGTGGCAGTGTAGATGCCGCGCAGGTACGGGTCCGTCAGCGTGCCCTGTTTGGTTTCCATGCCTTCGAGGTCGACGAAATACTGATTGCCGGCTACCAGCGAGACACCGAACAGATCCTGGTCGCTGGCGTAGTTGATGGTGCCGGTGGCACCCGTGGTGCCGACGGCGAGCGCACCGCTGGCCCCGGCGCCTTCGAAAGTGGATTTATGGTCGTCCGGCCGCACGAACAGCCGGTACGAGCCGGTCGAGGCGCCCGAGCCGCCGGCGGTGATCGAGTAGGTGCCGTCGGTGGTGGGAGTGAACACCACGCGAGAATTGGCACCCACGCCGCTGTCATCATCGGACAGGTTGAGGGTGTTGCCGCGGCCATCGCGGATTTCGCGGATGAACGTATTCACGATGGTGCCCTGGCCGGTGGCCGAGCCTTCGAGGTCGATGTAGTAGCGCGTGCCGGCCACCAGAACGACCTGGAACACGTCGCGGTCACCGTTGTAGTCTACCACGCCGGCAGTGCCAGTCGCACCGGGGGGCACCGTGCCCAACGGGCCATCGCTGTCTAGGGTGCCGCGGTAATCGTCGGCGCGGACGAACAGGCGGTAGCTGCCCGTGTTGCTGCTGATCCCACCTGCGGCGATCTGGTAGGCGCCGGTCACGGTGGGAGTGAACACAACGCGGGCATTCAGCCCCGCGCCGCCGTTGTCGTCGGTGGTGCCGCCCAACTGGACGGTGTTGCCATTGTAGAGGCCTTGTAGAAGCGGATCGACCAGCAGGCCCTGGCCGGTCGCGGCGCCCTCAAGGTCGATGAAATACCGAGTGCCCGCCACCAGCGAGACATTGAACAGGTCCTGGTCGCCCGCGTAGTTGATCACGCCCGCCGCACCGGCGGTGCCCAGCGCCACCGCCCCCAGCGAGCCATCGCCCTCGTTGGTGCCGCGGAAATCATCTTCGTCGACATTGAGCCGGTAGGTCCCGATGGCGTTGTCGCCGAACTCGCTGACCTCCACCGTATAGGTGCCGGTGGTGAGCGGCGCATACACTAGGCGCGAATTGAGGCCGACACCGCCATCGTTGTTCGACGCGAGCAGGGTGACCCCGCTGAACAGGCGCAAAAGCGGGTCGTTCAGCGTGCCTGCACCGGTTGCAAAACCTTCCAGCTCGAAGAAATACCGGCGGCCTGCCGTCAGGGATACCTGGTAGCTGAAGCGTTGCCCGACCGTCGCGATCGAACCAGTGAAAATTGTCATCAGACGCATCCTCCTGGGTCAGGTCGGGGCAGGGCTGCGCCGCCGCTAATGATAATGTCAATGGAATAAATAATATGAATGATGACGTCAATAGGCATTGTATCGATTATGAGAAATTCACCGTTTCCGATAGATTTTATTATAAAATGGTAAACTCAACGTGCAAATTGTATCGCGGACAAGACCTCTCGCCGCGCGATTGGAAAATTTCTTTGTACTGATAACGGCCTGCGCAATGGCAGACTCTTCCGGCCATTGCGCAGGCCGGTGTGGCGCGCGGGGCTGGCCGGTGGCCGCGCGCGAAGCAAAGGCTCATTTCTGCCCGCGTTAACCCATACTTCATGAGTCAACATTAAGGCGGGCTGGTATGACTTTCATGCCGTGCCGCAGCGGCAGCCGCCAGCGCGACCGAAGAAGCGAGTCGGGGGCAGCTTGCCCCCTCCTGCGCCTTTGGTCCGCACCTGGTCGGCCAGCCACTGTTCGCCGGTCACCTGAACATCCGCCGCAGGCACCCGGCGAGCGGCCAGAACCGGCCGCCTTGACCCCCCAGCCTCAATTCGCCCGCTTGGTGATCGAGATCGCATAGGCCGGCGTGCGGATCGCGAACATCGGATCGTTTTCGGGCCCGTCGATCCCGTCGGCGAGCAGCGTGGGCGCGAAGATCGTGCCATCGCAGATCTTGGCATCGGCCAAGCTGCGTACCAGAAGCGTGCCAAGCTCCACCACCGGCCGGGCGTCCTCGCCGTCCCACATGCGCGTCGGGTTGTCCGTCGGATCGCCCGCGCGGCCCGGGATCGCGACCATCTTCACCCCGGTCGGCCGCCCGCTCGCCAGCCGCGTGGCGATATCCGCCGCGAGGAAATCCCGTGGCCGCGTACGCGCCTCGTCGTCGCTCAGGTTCACCGGTCCGTCGAGCGGATCCATGCGAAACTTCATCACTTGGCGCGCTCCGGCGGCGTTCGTCAGGGTGTAGGCGTGCACACCCTAGTAATTCACGCCAACCCACGACCCCGGAATCGGCTTGCTGGCCAGGAAGCGACCCTGCAGCAGCGTCTCGGGGTTAGCCTCCGAGAAGGCGCGCACGCGGTCGGGGTCGGGCTGCCCGTTGGTGGCGGGCCGGCGCGCCTCAAGGAAACCAAGCATCTGCGCCGGCGTGGCGACGAAATTGATCGGCGCATTGACCATGACGAACTCGGTCTGGCCGGGTCCGTCGGCATCGATGCGGAAGGACAGGCCGCGGTTCACGCCGTGCGCGCCGTCCGCCACGGCCGGATTGCCGCCACCGACCGAAAAGCGGATCACGGTCTCGGAGGGCTTGGTGAAGATGACGGCCTTCGAGAGATCGCGTGCGGCGGCGGTCGGTTCGAACCGGCCCGCGTAGCAGGCGCCCTTGGCGCCGCTGGGCCGGTGCGTGCCGGGGCCGGCGAAGGCGCGCATGATCTCGACGATCGGCGTGGGATCGGCATCCTGGGCCTGAGCCGGCTGCATCGGCACGGCGAGCAGGATCGCGAAGCTGGCGGCCGCAAGCCACGGCATTCGTGTCATTGGTCGTTCTCCCTGATCGGCCTTGTCCAGGACGGATGGCCCCCACCTGCTGACGCCTCGACCACGCCCGGCGTTACAACGCATATGCGCGGGTCGGTTATCAAGGCGCGATACCGCACTGCGGCCGGCAATGGCGCTCACGCCCCAGCGGCCGCTGACCGGTTGTCAGTACCGGGCCGCCTCGGAGTCCAGCACCGCCAGCGCTTCAGGCCAGGAGAGGCGCCTTTGCGCTGTCGGGATTTCCACCCACGCGAAGCGTCCCTGCCGCATCGAATCCTTGCCGGCCTGGATGGCGGCCAGGTGGACCGGCGATCGGACGTAGGCCTCGCGCGACGCGTCGTCCTCCCAAACCGTCATCGTCCAAAGCTTTTCGCCCGGCACCTCCCACCGCACCGCGCAGCCGACGATCCCATGCTGGGCGGCCGGGCTCTCGACAACGGTCATGCAAGCCCGGTCGAACGGCGCCCGCCGGTCAGCCCCGGCGCTCGGCCGCTGACTGCCGCAGCATCTGGTCGGCGATCCAGCGTTCGCCGGCCACCTGGAACATCCGCCGTACCGCGTCGCCCTCAGGGTTGCCTTCCGCCGCGCACAGCGCCGCCACGGCCGGGTCTGGCCGCGGCCCCACGGCCAGCACGCCGAGCCCGTAGCCGTGCCGGAACCCGAACCCCGGGAACCGCTCCCGCGCCGCGGCCCAGACCGTGCCCACGCCCCAGCCTTCGCCGCGCACCTCGCTGTCGTGCATCAGCACTACGCCGCGCGGGGACAGGGCCGGCAGCCAGGTTTCCAGGTCGTGCCGCACCGAGTCTTCGTCGTGCAACCCATCGATATGCAGCAGGTCGATGCTGCCGGGCCCGAACAGCCGGCGGGCCGAATCGAAATCCGTTCGCAGCAGGCGGGAGAACCCGGCATGCCGCGCATCGTGCCAGGCGGAGAGTTCCCGGAACACCTGCTCGCCGTATTCGCCGGCCTGCGGGTCGCCCTTCCAGGTATCCACCGCTACGCAATGCGCTGGCAGTTTCAGCGCCGCCACCGCCTTGCAGAAGGCGGCGTAGGAGACGCCGTTATGCGTGCCCAGCTCCACCACCAGCCCCGGCCGCATCGCGGCCACCAGCCAGTGCGCGAAGGGCACATGGCCCCACCAGGCGCTCGCCACCCCCAGCCGGTCCGGCTCCCAGAACACGGGGTCGAGCGATGCGGGCAGAATGGCAGGGTGGCGCATACCCCCATCTTGCCGTGCCTCGCCGTTCTGCGCCATCACAGCCGCCCCAGCGCCCAGGCGCGCAGCACGGCCAGCCGGTCCCCGAGCCCGCGCGCCTCCACCGGGATTGCCCGCGCCAGGTCTCGCCGCGCCAGCACCGCCGGCAATGCGGCCGCGATCACCCCGCGCGGCATCGCGCCGCCCGCCTCGTCCAGCCGTGCCCGGCCCTGTGTGGCCAGTTCGGCCAACGCGCCGGGCAGCCGGTCCGCGCCATGACCGGCCATCACATCGTGCACCGTCAGCCCATGCGCCCCCAGCACATCCTGCGGCAGCAGCACCCGCCCGGCCCGGGCCAGGGCCGGCACGTTGCGCAGCTGCCCCGCCACGCCATGCGCCGTGCCCAGCACCCGCAGGCGCGACAGCATCGCCGCATCCGCCCCCAGCAGCCGCCCGGCCGCCACCATCACGCCGCCTGCCGTCGCGGCGAGGTAGGTGCCCCAGGCCGCCCGGTCGGGAATCGCCTCGTCCGCCTCCGCCTCGCGCCCCTCGATCATCGCCAGCAGGTCTTCGGGTACCAGCAGACCCTGGGCGATCGCATCGGAGAGCGGGGTGGCCACCTCGTGCTTCTTGCGCGTGCCCTCCACCACCTCCCGCCACCATTGCAGCCGGATCAGCGCCAGGGTCGGCTCGCTCACCGCTTCCCGCGCGCGGGCCAGCTCGTGGTTGAAGGCATACAGCGTGAACAGCGCCTCTCGCCGCTGCGCAGGGGCGAACAGCGCGGTCAGGAACCGGTCGGGATCATGCCGGCGCACCAGCGCGGCACAGGGGGAAAGGGCATGGGAGTCGCTCATGCCCCCTCACCTGCCGCCACATTGTCGCCGGGGCAAGCTTGACCTGGGGGGAGGGTGGCCATAGCTACCAGCGGCGTCCATATCGGCCCAACATATCCGGAGAACGGCTTCATGGCCTTCACACTCCCCGCCCTCCCCTACACCACCACCGCCCTCGCCGCGAAGGGCATGTGCCAGGAAACCCTGGAGCTGCACCACGGCAAGCACCACCAGGCCTATGTCACCGCGCTGAACGGCTTCGTTGAGAAGGACGCCGCACTCCAGGGCAAGTCCCTCGATGAGATCGTGCAGCTGTCCAACGGCAATGCCGCGATGGCTCCGGTGTTCAACAATGCCGGCCAGCATTGGAACCACATCCTGTTCTGGGAAAACATGTCCGCCACCGGCGGCGGCATCCCGGGCGCGCTGGAGAAGAAGCTGGTCGAGGATTTCGGCAGCGTGCAGGCGTTCAAGGACGCCTTCAAGACCGCCGCCACCACCCAGTTCGGCAGCGGCTGGGCCTGGCTGATCCTGGGCACCGACGGCAAGCTGAAGTGCACCAAGACCCCGAACGGCAGCAACCCGCTCGCCACCGGCGAGGGCAAGGCTCTCCTTGGCTGCGACGTGTGGGAGCACAGCTACTACCTGGACTTCCGCAACCGTCGCCCCGACTACGTGCAGAACTGGCTGGACAACCTGGCCAACTACGAGGGCATCACCCTCTAAGCTTCCGCACCGCGGAAACAGAAAGGGCCCCGCGAGGGGCCCTTTTTTGTGGGCGCTACGAAGGCCCGCCGAGCAGACCGCGCACAGAGACATCCTCGTCCAGCTCGGGCCAATGGATGCCCTTGCCGCGGCCGATCAGGCGCCAATTCGCACGCTGCGCGGGGGCCGCATCGCGCAGCCGCGGGAACCACTCCAGCGGCGCGGAGACTTCCCGCCCATCCGCCAGCACCACTCGCAGCGCCTCGCCGGTCACCGTGACATCGACGGCGACGGGATCAAGGCTGATGGCCGAAATGCTCATCCCACGCCTCCAGGAACCTCAGCCGGTTGTCCTGAACCAGCATACGCAGCCGGGTCAGCTCATGCGACCGGAAACCGCTGGAATCGGCCAGCACCACCGGTGCCAGCCAGAACTTGGCCACGCTGTCTCCGCGCTCCACATGGATGTGCGGCGGCTCCTGCCCTTCCAGGCTGTAGAAGAAGAACCGATGCCCATCGATCCGAAGAACCGTGGGCATCGTGGCTGCGTCAGGCCTTGTCGGCCGGCTTGGCGTCGTTCGCCGGCTTCGGCTCGCCCAGCACGCCGGTGATGGTCTCGCGCAGCACCTTCACCTTCACGTTGGGGGCGATCTCCACTTCGATCTCGTTGCTGCCCTCCACCGTGCGCTGCACCACGCCGACGATGCCGCCGCCGGTCACCACGCGGTCATTGCGCTTCAGCGCGTTGAGCTTTGCCTTCAGGGTTTTCTGCGCCTGCTGCTGCGGGCGGATTAGCAGGAAATAGAACACCGCGAAGATCAGGACGATCGGCAGGAACTGTCCGGCGGTGGCCACGAGGCCACCCATGTCCTGCGCGTAGGCTGGGGAAATCAGCATGAAGGGGTTCCGGGTTGCTCTGGGGGTCGGCGGACCATAGTTTCCGCGCCTTCCACGTCAAGCACGAACGGACAGCCCACCCCATGGACCAGCGCCTGCTCGAAGCCGAGATCAAGGAAACCCTTGGGCGCATCGCCGATGCGCTGGACCGCCTGGCCCCGCCGCCGCCGCCGGTGCCGGACCTCACCTTGGCCGATGCCTTTGTCTGGCACCCGGAGGGGCGGGAGCTGCGCCCGGTGGCAAGGGTCAGCCGCGTGGACCTGCCGCTGCTGCAGGGGGTGGAGAACCAGAAGCAGCAGATCCTGGACAACACCGCCCGCTTCGCCGCCGGCCTGCCGGCCAACAACGCCATGCTCTGGGGCTCGCGCGGCATGGGCAAGTCCTCCCTGGTGAAGGCCGTGCACGCCGACATCAACGCCCGCCACCCCGGCAGCCTGGCGCTGATCGAGATCCACCGCGAAGACATCGCCACCCTGCCGGACCTGCTGCGCCTGCTGCGCCTGCCCACGCTGAAGGGGGCGGATCGCCGCTGCCTGATCTTCTGCGACGACCTGTCCTTCGAGCGCGAGGACGCCGACTACAAGGCGCTGAAATCCGTGCTGGATGGCGGCATCGAGGGAAGGCCGGCCAACGTGCTGTTCTACGCCACCTCCAACCGCCGCCACCTGATGCCGCGCGACATGATCGAGAACGAGCGCAGCACCGCCATCCACGCCGGCGAGGCGATCGAGGAGAAGGTCTCGCTGTCGGACCGCTTCGGCCTGTGGATCGGCTTCTACCCCTGCGACCAGGACACCTACTTCGCCATGATCGACGGCTACGCCGCGTTGATAAAGCTGCCGATCTCCCAGACCGAGCTGCACGCCGCTGCGGTGGAATGGACCATCACCCGCGGCAGCCGCTCCGGCCGCGTCGCCTGGCAGTTCATCCAGGACATCGCCGGCCGGCTGGGCGTGGCGGCGTAGGTCCGCCGGCCACTCCAGGCCGAACACCGCCGCCGGATGGCGGGGGGGGCGGCTGGGCGATGTCGGGGAATACCGGCTACCGGTCGCCCAGTGCCCGCGCCTCCGCCGCCAGCGCCAGGCGGCACACCGCGAAGCAGTGGCTCTGCGTCATCGCCGTCTCGGTCCTGTCGCGCAAATCGGCCACGAAATCGCGCATCGTGGTCACCGCCTCGCCGGCGCAGGCGATGTGCTCGGTCTTGGTGTTGGTCACCAGGAACAGGTGGTGCGGGCCTTCGCGCCCGGCGATGTCCAGGTTCTTGCGCAGCTCGATATAGCCCTCGGTGCCCACGATGAAGGCGCGCCCGTCGCCCCAATCGGCCAGCCCGTCCGGGGTGAACCAGTGCATCTGCATCGTGGCCGTTGCCACGTCGTTGCGCAGGATCATCTCGCCCCAATCCTGGAAGTCGTTCACCGGCGTGCGTTCCGGCGCCACGGTGCGGATCGCGGCGTGCACGATCTCCGCCTCCTCCCGCCCGGTCAGCTGCAGGAAGCTGTCGATCTGGTGGCAGCCGATATCCACCAGGATGGAGCCGTTGGTGCGCGCACTCCAGAACCAGTCCGGCCGCGTGTCCCGGTTCAGCCGGTGCGGGGACATGCCGGTGGTGGAAACCAGCCGCCCGATCGCGCCGGCCCGCACCAGCGCCTTGGCCTTGGCACTGGCCGGCGAGGCCCAGCGGTCGCCGAACGCCACCATGAAGCGCCGCCCGGTCTCGGCCACCGCCGCCTCCACCGCGGCGAGGTCGGCGTGGGTGGTGATCCCGGGCTTGTCCACCAGCACGTCCTTGCCGCGCCGCATCGCCTCGATCGCCAATGCGGCGCGCTCGTTCGGGATCGCGGCGGACAGGATCAGCTGGATGCTGGGGTCGTCCAGCAGCCGGTCGCGCTCGGCCACCTCTGGCAGATCGGGGAAGCGTTTGCGGAAGCCGGCCAGCACATGCGGGTTGGTGGTGACGGGCCACCAGCCGGCGCATTCCATGCCGGCATCCATCAGGTATTGCGTCAGCTCATAGACGTGCCGGTGATCCAGCCCGATCAGGGCGAAGCGCATGGTCATGCCGAAGCCTCCCGGTTCCGCTGAATCCTAGCCCAGGGCCGCGTCGCGCACCACGCGCCCATCCACCAGGTGCACCCGCCGCGGGGATGTGCCGGCCAGCCCCTCGTCATGCGTCACCGCGATCACCGTGCGCCCCTGCTGCGCCAGCCCGGCCAGGATGGCGAACACGGCCGCCGCGTTCTTGGTATCCAGCGCCCCGGTCGGCTCGTCCGCCAGCACCACCGGTGGGTCGTTGGTCAGCGCGCGTGCCACCGCCGTGCGCTGGCGCTGCCCGCCCGAAAGCGCATCGGGCCGCTTGTTCGCCTGGTCGGCCATGTCCAGCTGCGCCAGCAGCTCCATGGCACGCTCCTTCATCTGTGGGCGCGTGAGCCGCCCGAGCTGGCGCATCGGCAGCATCACGTTGTCCAGCACGGTGAATTCCGGCAGCAGGAAATGGAACTGGAACACGAAGCCGAACACCGCCAGCCGCAGCCGGGTGCGCGCGGCATCGTCCAGCGCGGAGGTTGGCGTGCCATCGACGAACACCTCGCCCGTGGTCGGCACGTCGAGCAGCCCGAGCAGGTATAGCAGCGAGGACTTGCCGGAGCCCGACGGCCCCGTGATCACCGTGAAGCTCGCCGGCTGGAACGCCAGGGACACATCCGTCAGCAGCGTCACCGGCACCGCCAGCGGCAGTACCCGGCCTAGATGCTCGACCTTCAGGATATCCGTCATGTTGCGCCCCGGATGATCTCCAGGGGGTCCGTCCGCGCCGCCTTTCGGGCCGGAATCCACGCCGCCCCCACGGAGGACAGCAGCGCGATGCCCGCGGCCAGCCCATAGGTGAACACCGTCTGGCGCACCATCAGCCGTTGCGTGGGGTCCTCCGCCCCCGGCGCCGGGAACGTCTCCATGATCGAGGCGCCGACGAAGCCCACCAGCCACCCCGCCAGCACGCCCATCACCCCCACTGCGATCCCCTCCGCGATGAACGTCGCCACCACGCTGCCGCGCGGCATGCCGATGGAGCGCATGATCGCGATGTCGCGCGCCTTCTCGCTCACCACCGTGGAAATGATGTTGAAGATGCCGAACCCCGCCACCAGCAGGATCGACCCTGTGCTGCCGTAAATGATCGTGTTCTGCAGCACGAACACCTCCAGGATGCGCGCGAAGGTTTCCTCCCACGGCGCCGCCTTGTAGCCCCAGCGACCCTCCGCCATCGCCGCCACCTCCCGCGAACGGTCGATGTCCGCCAGGCGGATATGGATCTCGTTCACCACCCGTGGCCGCGCCTGCATCGATTGCAGCCGGTTCAGCGCGACATACACCTGGCCGAGGTCCTGCTGCTCCAGCCCGGTGCGGAAGATGCCAACCACCCGCAGCGCACTCTCCCCGCCCGCCACCGTGGAAACCGCCACGGTATCGCCCAGCGCCACGCCCATCTTGCGCGCCAGCGCCTGGCCGATCACCACCCCATCCGGCCGGGCGCCCAGCGCCTCCAGGCTACCCTCCTTGATGTCCTTCTGCAGCGTGGTCACCCGCATCTCCCGCGCCGGGTCGATGCCGATGGTGCTCACCGCATAGTCCCGACCCGCCCGGCGCATCAGCATCTGCCCGCGCAAGGTCGGCGCCACCGCCACCCCCGGCATCGCCGCCAGCGCCGCCATGATCTCCCCGGCATTGGCAATCCCGCGCACCGGGTCGCGCGGCACGATCCGGCTTACCACCACGGCCGCCTCCGGATGCAACATCGCCAAAGGCTGCGGCGCCGGCGTGCGAACCTCGTCCGTGATCGTCACGTGCGGGTTGCTCTCGATCATCTGGGCGCGAAAGAAACTCTGGAAGCCCGCCATCAGCCCGGTGACGGCAATGAACACCCCCACCCCCAACGCAACCCCCAACACACTCACCATCGTCTGCCGCCGCCGGCTGCGCAGATGGGCGAGGGCTATGGCAAAGGGGAGCGTCATGGGCGGGGTGCGGTGAGGAAGGCCAGGGCTCTGCCCTGGACCCACATGAATCTTTCCGCCTTCGGCGGGAGGGGCCGACCCGGTCTGTGTCGCGCGCCGAGACGGCCCCTCCCGCCGAAGGCGGAAAAGGTCGCGGGGTCTGGGGCCTAAGGCCCCAGCGGGGTCGAGGGGCAGAGCCCCTCGCCTTCCTTCCCTCCCCCCGCTCATTTCGCCCCCTCTGCCACGGCCGCGCCATCGGCGAGGTTGGCGGGTGGATTGGCGATGAGGGTGGTGTTGGGGGGGAGTGGGGTGCGGAGTTCGATGGCGGCGGGGCCGGCGGCGCCGAGGGTGACGTTGGTGCGGCGGGCGTGGCTGGCATCGAGGCGGAAGACGTAGGCTTGGCCGGGTTGGCCGCCTTGGGGTGGGTCGTGGCGGATCGCGGTGGGGGGCACGAGCAGGGCGTCGGGGCGTTCGGCGACGACGATGTTCACGTCCACCGTCATGCCGATCAGCAGGCCGGTGTCCGGCGGCAGGTTGGCTTCCACGCGGAAGGTGCGGGTGGCGCTTTCGCCGCGGCCGCGGATGTTGGTGACGGTTGCGGGGATGGCCTTTCCGGGGAAGGCATCGGCGCGGATGGCGACTTTCGCGCCCATCTGCACGCGGGCGATGTCGCGTTCGTCCACGTCGGCGGCGATGCGCAGCGTGGTGGGGGAAGCGATTTCGAACAGGGTGGCGTTGGCGGCGACGGTTTCACCGGGTTCGACGGGGCGGCGCATGATGATGCCGTCCAGCGGGCTTGCGATGCGGTATTCCTCCAGCTGGCGGATGGCGAGCTGCACGGCGGCTTCGGCGGCGTCGTGGGCTTGCTGGCTGCGTTGCACCTGCTGCTGGGAGCGGACCGCCTGGGCGAGGAGGGCGCGGTCGCGGGCGAGTTCCTGGTCGGCGAGGTCGCGGCGGGTTTGGGCATCGACCAGGCGCTGCTGGGCCTGGCGGTCATCCAGCCGGGCGATGAGCTGGCCGGTGGTGACGCGGTCCCCTTCATCCACCGTGAGGGTGATGATGCGGGCGGCGACGGTGGTGCCGACGCGGGCGGATTCGAGCGCTTCGACCACGCCGGTGGCGTAGACGGCTTCGATGGCCGGGCCGCGCCAGGGGGCGATGGTGGCGAGCACCGGCGGCTTGGCGAGTTCCCACCAGGCGGCGGCGCCGGCGGCGGCGAGCAGGGCGGCGGCCAGCAGCCAGGCAAGCCGGCGGCGCCGCGGTGGCGGGGGAGGCGGGAGCACCATCAGCGTCCCGGCTTGCGGCGGGGGGGCGGTGGCGGGGCGGGGCGGCGTTTCGGTCTGGCTCATCGTGGACCCCTGATGCGGCTCAGCATAACGCATCGGGGGGGCGGGCGTGCCCCACGCTCAACACAAGGTTGCGACGGGGCGGCGTGACGCTGGCGGCGAAGCCTGTTACCCCCGCGGCAGGGGGGACCATTCATGCATGATCTTCGCTGGGTCATCCTGTGGATGGCGGGCGCGTTGCTTTCGTTCTCGGCGCTGGCCGTTTCCGTGCGCGAGATGGCGCGCGTGGTCAGCGTGTGGGAGGTGCTGGCGCTGCGCAATGTCGGCGGGATGGTGGTGCTGCTGGCCTATGCGCTGCTGGCGCGGCAGACGATCGGTGGGCCGTTTCCGCTGAAGCTGCACCTGCTGCGCAACGTGTTCCATTTCGGGGGCCAGGCGTGCTGGGCGTTCGGGGTGACGCTGCTGCCGCTGGCGACCGTGTTCGCGCTGGAGTTCACCACGCCGGCCTGGACGATGGTGGTGGCGGCGATCTTCCTGGGCGAGCGGATCACGCGCGGGCGGGTGGCGGCGCTGGTGCTGGGGTTCGCGGGGGTATTGGTCATATTGAGGCCGGGTGCCGCGGCGTTCGATCCGGCGGCGCTGGTGGTGCTGGCGGCGGCGTTCTTCTTCTCCGTGCAGATCACGACCACGAAGTTCCTGATCGGGAAGAACTCCACGCTGACCATCCTGTTCTGGATGAACGTGCTGCAGTTGCCGGCCTATATCGTGACCGAGCTGGCGCTGGGCGGCAGCCCGATTGGATCGTTGGCGAATATCGGCACGGCGCAGTGGCTGCCGCTGCTGGGGCTGATGGTGACGGGTTTGTCGGCGCATGTGTGCTTCACCAACGCGATGCGATATGGCGATGCCACGCTGGTGGTGCCGATCGACTTCCTGCGGATTCCGTTCGTGGCGACCATCGGCGTGCTGTTGTATGCGGAGCCGTTCGATCCCGTGGTGCTGGTGGGCGCGGCGGTGAGTGCGGCGGGGATCCTGTGGAGCCTGCTGGAAGCGCGGGGCAAGGAGAAGAAGAGATGAGCGATCTGCCTTTGGAGCACGGCCTGTTCGGGCGGCTGCGGCGCGATGCCGGGGCGGCCTGGGAAGGCTATGTGGCGCACCCGTTCGTGGTGGCGCTGGGCGAGGGCACGTTGCCGGAGGCGGCGTTCCGGCACTACCTGATCCAGGACTACCTGTTCCTGATCCACTTCGCGCGGGCCTATGCACTGGCAGGGTACAAGAGTTCTGACCTGGCGGATTTGCGGGCGGCGGCGGCTTCGGTTTCGAACATCGTCGACGTGGAGATGCCGCTGCATGTGGGCTACTGCGCCCGCTGGGGGCTGACCGAGGCGCAGATGGCGGCCGAACCCGAGGATCTGGAGACGATGGCCTATACGCGCTTCGTGCTAGAGCGTGGGCTGGCCGGGGATCGGCTGGATCTGGATACGGCGCTGATTCCCTGCGTGGTGGGCTATGCCGAGGTGGCGCAGCGCCTGCTGGCCGATCCCAGGACGAAGCTGGAAGGCAATCCGTACCGGGCGTGGATCGAGGCGTATTCGGCGCCGGAGTATCGCGCGGTGGTGGCGACGGCGATCGGCAATCTGGACCGGCAGGCGGCTTCGCGGGGTGGCGAGGCACGGTATGCCAGCCTGCTTGCCACCTTCACCGCGGCGACGCGGCTGGAGGAAGCGTTCTGGGGCATGGGGTGGCGGCACCGCTGATTGGTCTGTTCCCGCGCTAGGGGGGCGGACTTGCCGTAGCGCGGGGGCGGCGCCCATCGTGGCGCATGACACTTCAGTCCCTTGGCCGCCCGCCGCTCACCCCGCTATTCGCGCTGTTGCTGATTAGGGGCATCGCCTCGTTCCAGTTGCAGGCGGCGGCGGTGGCGGCACCTTCGCTGATCGGTGATTTGAAGCTGACCTATGCGCAGGTGGGGCTGGCGATGGGGGCGTTCCTGTTGCCGGGGATCTTCCTGACGGTGCCGGCCGGGTTGATGGCGCGGCGGTTCGGGGACCGGCCGATGCTGCGCGGGGCGTTCGTGCTGCTGGCGGCGGGGATTGCGCTGTCGTCGCTGGCCACTGGGTTTCCGATGCTGCTGGCCGGGCGGTTGCTGGCCGGGGTGGGCGGGGTGACCATCCTGATGCTGGTGATCAAGATGACGGCGGACCGGTATGCGGGGCCGCTGCTCTCGACCGCGACCTCTGTTGTGATCGTCTCCTGGCCGTTGGGGACGGGGTTGGCGCTGGTGCTGCTGGGGCCGGTGGAGACCGCCCATGGCTGGCGGGTGGTGATGGGGCTTTCGGCGCTGCCGGTGCTGGCGGGGTTCGCGTTGACCTGGCTGGTGGGGCAGGCGCGGGTGGTGGCGGTTTCGGGGGATGCGCCGCCGGCGAAGGTGGGGATTGGGTTCGTGGCCGGGGCGGCGTTGTCCTGGGGCACGTACAACGGGTCGATCGTGGTGATGGCGACGTTCCTGCCGGCGTTGTTCATTTCCATCGGGCTGGCGGCGGAGGCGGCGGCGGCGCGGTCGAGCATCGTGTTGTGGAGTTTCGCGGTGGTGGTGCCGTTCTGCGGGTTCCTGGCGGATCGGGTGATCGGGCGGACCGGGGCGGTGGTGCTGGGGATGGGGCTGACGGCGGCGTCTTTCCTGCTGGTGATGCCGACCGGGGGGGCGGCGTGGGTGCTGGTGCTGCTGGGGATCGGGCTGGCTTTGCCGCCGGGGGCGCTGACGGCGCAGGTGGGGGATGCGACGCCGCCGGCGGCCAGGGCGCTGGTGTTCGGGTGGTATGCGGCGGGGTCCTATTGCGGGATGACCTCGGCACCGTGGATCGCGGGGCGGTTGCGGGATGTGAGCGGGGATCCGAATGCGCCGATGCTGTGGGGGGCGGGGCTGATGCTCATCCTGGTGCCGCTGTACGGGTGGTTCCGGTGGGAGGCTCGGCGGAAAAGTGTTTCGTGACAGTGGGTTGATATTTATTTTGAGATCGTAATGAAATGGACGTGGGTTGGGGCGGGCTGGGAAGCGGGTTTTGAAAAGAAGGGGGATGCGAGGGCGCTGAGTTTCGCGTGTTGGGGGGTGCCGATGCGCGGGAGTTGCGGCGGTGCGGCCTGCTGGGAAAACGGCCGGGCGCTGGACGTGGTGCGGGCGCGCGGAGACGGGCCGGGGGCTTGAGCGCGGGGAGGCGGCCCTGTTCCCAGTCGATGACCATGGCGTGCAGGGTGAGCACGATGCGGGCGAGGGCGAGGAGGATGAGGGCCTGGAGGATGGCGGTGGGGCCCCGGGTTTTCGCGATCCCGGCGAGCGCGCGCAATTCTCCCGCCAGGGCGGCGAAGGCCTGGCTGAGGGCGGTGGGCGCCTCGGGAGGTTGCGGGATATGGGTCATGGAAGTTTTTATATCTAACTTCATATGGGATGGGAAGGGGATTTTTTACGTACGTACTCGGGGTGGATCGGGCGGGAAGGAAGCAAGCCAGGAAAGATTTGCCACAGAGGCACAGAGACACGGAGGAGCAAGGCAAGGGAGAAGAAGGTGGCGGACCACGCTTCGCGTTTCCGCCCTCTCGGCGTGGAAGTTTTTGTGGGGTGATGGGGGCGACAAATAAAGTTTTTTTGCTTCTTTTTGTTCACAAAAAGAAGAGTCTTACTTGCTTTCGGCCGCCTTTGCCTCGGCCAGGGCGAAGCCGACGAGGAGGAAGGTGAGGCCGCCGAACTCGATGGAGAAGGCGTTCATGCTGCTGGAGAGCGGCCAGAACGCCGCGACGTAGGTGGCGAAGAGGGCGACGCGCAGGGGCGCGGGGTGGCGCCAGAGGCCACGGGCCAGGGCCAGCCCCCAGGCCAGGACCATGGCGGTGTAGAGGGCGAGGCCCGGCAGGCCGGCATCGGTGACGGCCTGGAGGTACATGTTGTGGGGGTGGAGGTTGCAGCCGAGCGCGCCGCCGCCGGTATCGGCGGGGTTGGTGGCGTGGTTCCAGCCGCGCCAGTAGCGTTCCTGCATGCAGCCGCTGCGGAAGCCTTCGAAGCCCCGGCCTGTGAGGGGGTGGTCTTGCGCGATGGCCACGGCGCGGGAGGCGATCTGGCCGTAGTTGCTTTCGGGCCAGTTGGCCATCTGGGTCGTGAACTTGGTGACCAAACGGTAGAAGGTGGGGGGTGCCACCACGGCGGAGGCGGCGAGGAGGGCGGCGCCGAGGGCGAGGGCCGCGGCGACGGGCATGCGCAGCCGCGGCAGGAACAGGGCGGCGACGGCCAGCGCGAGCACGGTGAGCAGCACAGGCATGCGCTGGCCGATCAGCACCACCGAGGCGATGGCGGCGCCGGCGAGCAGGGCGGCCAGGGCGGGGCGCCACCACTCGCGGCCGGATGCAAGCAGGCGGAAGATGGGCGGGATGATGGCGACGGGGAGCAGGCGGGCCAAAGGCGGGCCGGCGCGGGGTTTCTGGAACGGGCCGGTGAGCTCGCCATCGCCCCAGCGCGGGTAGCCGCCGAGGTTGCGGCCGATGGCGGCCTGGAGCACGGCGGAGAGGCCGATCCAGGCGGCGCAGGCGGCGAGCACGGCCCAGAGCCAGCGGCGGATGGCGGGATCCGCCAGCACCACGTGTTCCAGGGCGGCGATGAAGAGGATGTAGCGGCCGGTGACCAGCGCCTGCACCAGGGAGCGGCCACCGCCCTCGCCGATGCCCCCCTCGCGGATGAACGGCAGGGAGCAGAGGATGGCCCAGCCCCACCAGACGAGCGCGATGCGCACCCATGGGCGGCGCAGCCAGGACCAATCCTTCAGTAGGCCGGAGCGGGCGAGGAAGAGGAGGAGGATGATCGCGATCAGCGCCTCTGCCACCGCGAAGGCGTGCAGCATGGCGGGCGGAATGCCCAGGACGCAGAAGGCGGCGGCGCGATCGAGCCGGGTGGCGAGGGGGGCGGGATCGCGGGGGAGGGTTGTGGCGGTCATCGTGCGGGGGCGGCGGCCCGGTTATCGAGCATGACGGGGCCGAAGAGGAAGACGGCACAGGCCAGGGCGGGCAGGGCGGCGCGCAGCCAGAGGACGGGGATCAGGTCGGGCATGCGGACGGCCAGGCTATCGAGGGCGAGGCCGGTGGCGACCAGGGCGACCACGGCGCAGATGCCCAGGAAGGGCCGCAGCAGCCCGCCATGGCGGCGGAAGGCGCCGCCGAGCACGGCGACCAGGGCGACCATAGTGAAGCTGAGCGTGGTGAGTGGGGCGGAGAGGCGGCGATGGGCCTCCACGCGCCATTTCGGGATGTCGCGGGCCATGACCACGCCTTCGGGCGGGTTGAGCAGGCCGGCGATGGACATTTCCGCGGGGTCGCGCAGGCGGGCGCCGGTGGTGCGGGTGGGGGCGGCGAGGTCGACCCAGTTTTCCTTGAAGGAGAGCACGTTGAGCTGGCCGGTGCGCTGGTCGATCACCTGGCGGGTGCCGTTTTCCAGCAGGACGCGCGGGCCGTTGGCGCCATCCATGAGGCGGCCGGTCTCGGCCAGGATGGTGGCGCGTTGGGACCTGTCGCGCGCGTCGTCCACCATGATGCCGCGCAATGTGCCGTCGGTCTGCTTGGCGCGGACATAGACCACGAGATCGTCCGACACGGTGGTGAAGACGCCTTCCTGGAGGAGGAAGGCAGCGATGTGGTTGCGGATTTCCCACTGGTATGCGCGGAAGGCGGTGGCGCTGGCGGGGACGAGCCAGAGGTTCAGCGCGTAGTGGCCGGCCATGGCGACGAGGGCGACGGCGAGCGCCGGGCGGGCCATGGCGAGCGGGGAGAGGCCGGCGGCGCGCATGACGGTGAGCTCCCGGTCCATCGACAGGCGCTGGTAGAGGAACTGGACCACCACGAAGGTGGTGATGGGCAGGATGATGGAGATGAAGCCGGGGATCAGCAGGCCGGTGAGCTTGAGGAACACCACGAAGGACAGGCCGCGATTGACCACCAGCTCCACGAAGCGGAGCGACTGGGTGAGCCAGATGAGGGCGACGAGGCCGAGGGTGACGAGGAGCAGCGCGCCCAGGAGCTGGCGGAAGACGTAGCGGTCGAGCCGGGTGATGCTGAGGGCGCCCATCAACGCTTCCATGGTCCGAGGCGGATGGCATCCGCATAGCATGCCTGGAGGCGGGTGGTGACCACCTCCCGCGTGAAGTTGGCGCGGTAGGCCTGGTGGCCGGCTTCGGCGAGGCGGGTGCGCAGCGCGGGGTCTTCGGCCAGGCGGCGCAGGCATTCGGCCAGGGCGGCCGGGTTGTCGATGGGGCAGGTGAGGCCGGTTTCGTCGTCGGCCACGTATTGGCGGGCGCCGTCCGCCAGGGTGGCGACGAGGGGGCGGTGCATGGCCCAGGCCTCGATGATGACGGTGCCGAAGGGCTCGTAGCGGCTGGGCAGGACGACGATGTCTGCGGCTTCGATGAGGGAGCGGCGGTCGTTTCGCCAGCCGAGGAAGCGGGTGCGTTCGGCGACGCCGAGGGTGCGGGCGAGGGCTTCGTATTCGGCGCGGGCGGGGCCTTCGCCGGCGAGCCAGAGGGTGAGGGTGGGGAGGTCGCGCAGGGCGTGGAGCATGGTGTCGATGCCCTTCACGCGGTGCATGCGGGCCAGGACCAGGAGGGCGAGGCTGCCGGGCGGGGTGGCGAGGCTTTCGCGGGTGACCGGCGGCGCTTCAGGCATATCCCCGAAGGTGTTGACCATGAAGCATCTTTCGGGCGGGAGGCGCTGCTTCAGGAGGTAGGCGTGGATATCCGGGGTGACGCCCACGAAGCTGTCTGACCGGCGGAAGTATTTGAGATCGTAGTAGTCGCCGAACCAGCCGAGGACGGGGCAGGGCATGGCGCGGGGGATGAAGCTGTTGGCGCGGCTCATCCAGGCGTGGACGAGGTCGGCGCGGAACTCGCGGGCCAGGGCGCGGATCCGGCCCGGACCACCAAGCAGGGGGCCGAGGAGGCGGCCGGGGACGGAGAAGTTGAGCGCGGTGGTGGGGATGCCGGCCTCAGCGTAGCGGGCCATGGCGGCGGGCCAGGGGCGGGTGACGACGTGCTGGGCGACGCCCTGGGCGTGGAGGGAGGTTATCGCGTCTTGCGCGAAGGTTTCGGCGCCGCCGATTTCGGCACCGGCGATGACGTGCAGCACGCGCATGCGGTGGTGGGTGCCATAGGCGGGCCGATGTGTCGAGGTCAGGCGTCTTCGAATTCGAAGGGCTGCTCGCCCTTGCGGGTGACGCTGAGGGAGCCGTCGGACTCCAGGATCACTTCGTCCACCGTGTGGAAATCGTGCACGCCATGCTTGCGGAGCAGGACCTTGAGGTCGGCGTTGGAGAGGCGCTCGCGGTCCATGTTGCGGCGCAGGACGCGGCCGTTGTGGACGAGGCGGGTGGGGGTGCCTTCGAGCAGGCGGGAGATGAGGCGGAAGCGGTGGCAGAGGGTGCCGACGAGCATGGCCAGGGCGATGAGGATGGTGGCGAGGAAGAGGCCGCCGGTGAGGGAGTTGTCGCCGCCGTTCATGGCGTTCTGGACGGCGTTGCTGATGAGCAGGACGACGACGAACTCGGTGGCGGTGAGCTGGCCCATCTGGCGCTTGCCGGAGAGGCGCAGCAGCAGGACGATGCCGAGGAAGACGGCAATGGCGCGGATGGCGAGGTTGAGGAGTGGGATATCGGGGAAAAGAAGATGGTCCCACATATGCGCGGCTCCCGAGACTAGCGGCTTCTTTTTTCTGAAGAAAAAAGAAGCAAAAAAGACTTTGTTCGCTTGCGCCCGCTTCAGGGCGGGCTGCAAACGAACAAAAGTTTTTTGGTTCTTTTTTTCAAAAAAGAACCGCTTGCTTGCTCAGTGCAGCCTGGGCGCCCGCAGGAAGCTGGTGCGATCCCCGCTGGTGATCCGCACCGTGACGGGTGAGCCGTCGCGCTTGAGTTTCAGGGTGATCGGGGTTCCGGCGGGGCCGGTGGCCCAGAGTTTGCGCCAGAGGGTGCCGAGGTCGGTGATGTCTTCTTCGCCGAGGGCGAGGATGCGGTCGCCTTGCTGGACGCCGGCTTTGGCGGCGGGGCCCTTTTCGGAGACGCCGCCGACGATGATGCCGCCTTCGCCTTCCATGGCGTAGAGGCCGAGCCAGGGGCGAGGGGGCTTGGCGACGCGGCCGGTGGTGAGCAGGTCTTCCAGCACCGGGCGGAGATAGGCCACCGGGACGATCATGTTCATATCCGTGCGGCGCTTGCCGTCGCCCTGCTGCAGGATCAGGGAGCCGGTGCCCAGCAGCTTGCCGTCTTTGCCGATGAGGGCCGAGCCGGACCAGAAGGGGTGGGCGGGGGCGGTGAAGATCGCGTTGTCCAGCAGGTATTCCCAGTAGCCGGCGAATTCCTGGCGGCCGACCACCTTGGCCTCGATGGCGTGCTGGCGGCCGCCGGCGGCGGCCATGACGGCTTCGGTGCCGACCTTGAGCGAATCGGAATCGCCGAATTCGATGGCGGGCAGGTTCAGGCGGCCTAGGGCCTGGACCAGGCCGAAGCCGCTGATCTGGTCGAAGGCCAGGGCGTGGCCGGGCACGGCGCGGCCATCATGGGTGATGAGCCAGACCGTCTCGGCTTCCGTGATGAGGTAGCCGATGGTGAGGACCAGGCCATCTTCGCGGATGACGACGCCGTTGCCGACGCGGTCTGTGCCCAGGGTACCGGCGGTGAAGGCATCGGCGGGGACGTTGGCGCGCAGGCCCACGACCGACTTGAGCGTGCGCTCAAGGTCGAAGCCATAATCCTCCGGGTCTGGCTGGAGGTTGGCCGGGATTTCCCAGTCGGGGGCGGTTGCGGAGGAGTCGTCGTCGTTTGACATCGTTCCATCATATTGGGTGCGGGCGGGGTTGCGGCAACCGACCGCGTGCAATTCGGCGCGGGCGGGGTGATAGCGAGACTGTGATCAGTAGGGGGCGGAGTGCCAACCGTCGTGGTTTGCCTCGTCCAGCGGGTAGAGTGGGCGGGTGACGTGGCGGAATTGCAGCCGGCGCATGTTGCCGACGGTGGCGCCGGGGGTGTCGGCGGCGAGGATGCGGTCGGCGTGCGGGCCGTAGGCGACGCGGAAATGGCTGCTGGATTTCACGAACACCAGGGCGGCCTGGCGCAGGACGAGGCCGACGGAGGTGTACATGCCGGTATCCCATTCATAGCCCGGCAGCGAGCGCAGGGCGAGGCGGATGCTGCCGATGGCGAGCACGGCGGTGGGGCCGAAGCAGACCTCGCTGCCCTCCGCGCCGGCATCGTGCTGGGTGAAGATGCCGTCGGTGATGGCGCGGACCCGCCCGGTGACGGTGAGGGGTTCGCCATCCCCGGTATAGCGGTGGCCGATGGTGACGGTGACATCCTGGCCGATGCCGGCGGCGATGGCCTTCGCGGCACCTTCGGCATCGACCAGCGTGACGTAGGACAGGCGCGGGGCGGTGGCGGCGCCGCCGGCGAGCAGGGCGCGCAGCACTGCGGTGTTGTCGCCGGCAGCACCACCGGAGGGGCCGTCCCCGGTGTCGCCCACGATGGTGGTGCCGCGGGAGGTGAGGCCGATCTGGACAGCTTCGTCCAGCGGGGTGAGGTCGGGGATGAAGCGTTCGCGGCGGTCCCAGGCCATGGTGACGAGGTGGTTGGCGGCGCTCTGGGCGGCAAGCTGGTCGGTGTCGGCGCAGACAACGGCGCAGAAGCCGAGGTCCGGCACGTCGATCCAGGGTTGGACGCAGAAGAGGGAGGCGTGCAGGACCTGGCCGGAGGCTTCCAGGGCGCGGGCTTCGGCGACGATTTCGGAGAGGGGGGGCTCGGCGGTGCGGGCGTTCACGGGGGAGACGATCATGTGGCGCTTGGCGAGCGCCATGACGGGGTGGCGGCGGCCGGCCAGCGTTTCGAGCAGGAGGCGGGCGGTGCGTTCGCCGGTCTCGTAGATGTCGATGTGGGGGTATTCCTGGTAGCCGACCAGGAAGGTTCGGGGCTGGAGCATGCGCGGGGTGATGTGGCCGTGCAGGTCCAGGCTGACGCCGATCCAGGTTTCCGGGGGGAGGGCCTGGCGGACTTTTTCGATGATCTCGCCTTCGGCATCGGGCTCGTCCTCGATGACCATGGAGCCGTGCAGGGCGAGGAGGACGGCGTCGATTGGGCCGGCCTGCTTCAGGCGGTCGAGGAGTTCGTTCAGCAGGGTGTCGAAGCAGGCGCGGGTGAGGGGGCCGTTGGAGCCGGCGTGGCCGGCGAGCAGCGGGACGGGGGTGGCGCCGGCTTCGCGGAGGACATCGAGGAAGGCGGGGACCTCGACGCGGGCGGTGCCGTAGGCGGTGAGGAGCTCGTCGCCCTTGTAGAGATAGACGGAGCGGAATGTGTCCAGCGTGGTCTTGAAGGGGACGAAGGTGTTCGTCTCCTGCATCAGGGAAGCCAAAGCTACGCGATAACAAGTCACTAGCTCATTCCTTGTGCACAAACTGTGCAACTCGAAAATATCGCGAACATAACATTGTCATTTTCTCTCCTATATATTTGCATAGCACCTAAATAAGGCCCCCCGGCCCCCACCCCCCTGTCCATATACCCCTCCCCCCTACCCCCCTGTTACCTGCTGGGTATTCCCCCGTAACTAGGGTGTAGGGAGCGAGTTACTAGCCCCCTAGCCCCCGTAACTAGGATGTAGGGCAGCGGATACCGCCCTAGCCCATCGCTCTTTCACAATCGAATCCGCCCCCTGGGGGACTATGTGCGTGCTGACAACACGACACCAGTGCGGGGCTTTGGCAAGGTGTGAGCGTGCGAACGCTCGCCGGTGGGAACACCGGGTTGCCTAAGTAATAGACACATCCAATCCAGAGGAGTGGGCCATTGCCCATGCCACGCCCGGATCGGGGAAACGTGCGACGATCTCGCACGGATTACCTACCGGGTAACGCATGGGGTGAATGCGGATCGGCGGCCAGATCAGCCGCGCTAATCAAGTAACCTTGGCCCTAAGTACGGATCGAACCATTGCACGCTCTAGGCCGCGTGGACAAAGCGTATCCAAATCTTGATTGCGGCGAGTTTGGCGAAGCCGAGGAAGCTTTCAGCTGTGTGGTCGTATCTTGTAGCGACGCGCCTGCTTTCCTTGAGCCGATTGAAGAACCGTTCGATCCTGT
>JAPLOI010000079.1 GCA_026400815.1 Alphaproteobacteria bacterium | reverse complement strand
GTCTCGCAACCCAACCCTACCCAGCACTGCCACGGTGACCACCGCCGTGGATAAGTCGCCCGCCTCCGCCAGACTCTCGGCGGTCGCTACGGCGGGCGACTTACCCACCGCTCCTACACCACGCCCGGGGACACGACCCGCATCGACCTGCTGAAGATGGATATCCAGGGGGCCGAGCTGTCGGCGCTGCGCTGCGCGGGGCTGGGCAGCGGTGCGGCGGCGCGGGCTTTCGGCGCATATCGGAGTGGTGGAGGCGGAACCACAGCATATTGCCTGGGCGAAGAGCCACATGGCGTTCAACGGACTCCCCGACGTCGATATCAGCTTCTTCGAGGTCGCCGTTGGCGCGGAAGCGGGGGAGACTGTGTTCCTGGTGGAGATGCCGGCGGGCAGCGAGGGAAATTCGCCGCGCGAGTGGTACGGCCAGGCGGTGGCATGGGACGATCCCGCTTCCGGAGCCGCCACGGCGCGGCGGTACCTGGGGCACGAACTGGTGGCGATGCCGGGTGGCTGGCATGGCGTGAGGGTGCAGGTGGCGCAGCTTTCGCGAATGCTGGCGCAGTTCGGGCGCATCGACCTGGTGGATTTTGACATCCAAGGCGCTGAGGTGGAGGTGATCCGCGAGGCGCTGGTGCCGCTGAGCGCGCAGGTCAGACGCTTGCATATAGGCACCCATAGCCGCGATATCGATGCCCAGTTGCAGGTTCTGCTGGGCGGGGCCGGGTGGCAGTGCGTGCGGGCTTGGCCGTGCCTGCGCTGGAACCGTACGGAGTTCGACTGGATCCGGTTCAACGACGGCGTGCAGACCTGGGTGAACCCGGCGCTGGCGCCCGCCTAGCGATACCGGGGTTGGAAGGTTTGCTGCCGGAGAGCGACTGCGCCGCGATGGTTGCGGAGGCGGCCGCGGTGGCGCGCTTCGGCGTGGTTGATGTGGGGTGCTCCTCCGGTATCGATGCGGCCTGGCGTGGGTTCGGGGCCAAGCTGCGGGCGTTCTGCTTCGATGTGGACATCGCCGAGGTGAAGATCCTGGCGGCGGCGGAGACGATGCCGGGCGTGCGCTACGTGGCCGGGTTCGTCGGCGTGCCCGATGACCAGCCATTCGCCACGGCGCGGACAGGGCGAGGCGTTGCGCCACGAGGAGGGGACCCAGGCTCATCAGCGGAGCGGCCCCAGTTTGGCTGACCCCGCGAAGCCGGTGCTGCTGCCGGATGAATAAACGTCTTTTCGCTTCTTTTTCTTCAGGAAAAGAAGATTCTTATGTGCTCGCCGCCCCGCGCCCCAGATGCACGACATCGGCGATTTCGGCCACAGCCTCTGGCAGGAGGCGCCAGCAATCCACGACGGCCTTGCCCGTGAAACGTTCGGGCGCCAGGCCGGCGAAGCTGCGGTCCGGGTTGGCTACGACGATGACGCTGGCGGCGGCGACGGCGGCTTCGGCGGTGCTCATGGGCGTGACGGTGTCGCCGAGGACGGCGGTGGCGCTGTCCAGCGCGACCGGGTCTGCGATGAGGACGGCGTGGCCGGCGGCGGCCAGCGCGCGGGCGATCATGACGCCCTGGCTTTCCTCCACCACGGGGGTATCGGGCTTGTAGGACATGCCGAGCACGGCGACGGTGGTGGGCTCGGGCGCCAGGCGGGTGACGAGGCGGACGACGCGGTCGACCTGGCGGCGGTTCACCGTGTCGGTGGCTTCGGCGACGTCGGCGCGCAGGCCGAGGGAGCGCGCGAGGGTGGCCAGGGCCACGTTGTCGCGCGGGAAGCAGGGGCCGCCATAGCCCAGCGCGCCCTTGAGGTATTTGGAGCCGATGCGGCTATCGCGGCCGAGGGCGCGGGTGACGACATCGACATCGGCGCCCGGAAGCTGCTCGCACATCTCGGCGATCATGTTGGCGTAGCTGATCTTGGTGGTGACGTAGGTGTTCACCGCGATCTTGGTGAGTTCGGCGCAGACCCAGTTCATGCGCTGGACCGGGGTGCCTTCGGGCACGGTGAGCTTGTAGGCGCCTTCCAGCACGTCGCCGGCGCGGGGGTCGCTTTCGCCGATCAGGACCATGTCGGGGTGCAGGAGGTCGCGCACGACGCTGCCGAGGGCGATGAATTCGGGGTTGTAGGTGAGGCCGACATCGACGCCGACCTTGCGGCCGCTGGCGGCTTCCAGGGCGGCGTGGATTTCGCCGCCGGTGGAGCCGGGCATGACGGTGCTGGTGATGTTGACGACGTGGTAGCGGGAGGTGGCGGCGAGCGCGGCGCCAATGCGCTTCACCGCGTCGATCACGAAGCGGTTGCTGAAGGCGCCGTCGGGGCCGCTGGGCGTGGGGACGATGACGAAGGAGATGTCGGTGGGGGTTGAGATCCACGCCGACGACGGTGTGGCCGCGGCTGGCGAGAACGGCGGCCAGGGGGGAGCCGAGCTTGCCCAGGCCGATGACGGCGATTTCCATGGGAGTGACCTCAAGAAAGAATCTTCTTTTTCTGAAGAAAAAGAAGCAAAAAGACTTTTATTAATTTGCGCGGAGGCTTGATGCCGGGCGAACGAATAAAAGTTTTTTGGTTCTTTTTTTCAAAAAAGAACGCGCTTGCTTACTGCGCAGGAACGAGCGTGCGGACCTGGGCGGAGATCCAGTCATAGGTCTTGCGCATGCCTTCGGTGAGCGGCCGCGAGGGCGCCCAGCCCAGGGTTTCGCGGATCAGCTTGTTGTCGGAGTTGCGGCCGCGGACGCCGGTGGGGCCGGGGATGTTGCGGATTTCGATCTGCTTGCCGGAGAAGCCGGCGACCATGCGGGCGAGGTCGTTGATGGAGATCATCTCATCGGAGCCGATATTGACCGGGCCGGTGGCGTTGCTGCGCAGGAGGCGGGTGGTGCCTTCCAGGCATTCGTCGATGAAGAGGAAGGAGCGGGTCTGCTTGCCGTCGCCCCAGATCTCGATCGTGACGCCGTCTTCGGCTTCGGCGATCTTGCGGCAGAGGGCGGCGGGAGCCTTTTCCTTACCGCCGCGCCAGGTGCCTTCGGGGCCGAAGATGTTGTGGTAGCGGGCGATGTGGACGGACATGCCGTGGTTGCGGCAGTAGGCGAGAAACAGGCGCTCGCTGAACAGTTTTTCCCAGCCGTACTCGCTGTCGGGCGCGGCGGGGTAGGCGCTGGATTCCTCGCAGTTGGGGTTGTCCGGGTCCAGCTGGTTGTGTTCGGGGTAGATGCAGGCCGAGGAGGAGTAGAACACCCGGCCGACGCCCCCACCCTTGGCTCCGGCACGCTGCAGGGCGTCGAGCATGTTGAGGTTGATGGTGGCCGAGTTGTGCATGATGTCGGCGTCGTTCTCGCCGGTGAAGATGTAGCCGGCGCCGCCCATGTCGGCGGCGAGTTGGTAGACCTCATCGAAGACGCGACCCGTGCCTGGGCTTTCGACGATGCTGCGGCAGAGGATGGGGTCGCGCAGGTCGCCCTGGACGAAATCATCGGTGGCGGAGGGGCTGAAGCTGGGGAGCTTGAGGTCTACGCCGCGGACCCAGAAGCCTTCGGCCTTGAGGCGGCGAACGAGATGGCTACCGATGAAGCCGCCGGCGCCGCAAACGAGAGCAGTTTTCATGGAAACTCAACCCTTCGGAAATGCGAACGAATGTTTCTGTAAACCATGATTCGTTCCGATTGAAGTGCGGATCCTGGCGTGGCCGTGTGCTCGATCACTGTGTTTGCGGCTGCCGTCGGGCTGCATCAGGAAGCCCGCGTGGCGACGCGCGCGGCGGTGAAATGGCCAGCGGGGAGACCCACGGTGTGCACGCGGACCAGGATGTCTGGCAGTTCGTCCGGGTCTTCGGGGTCTTCGGGGATGGTGAAGTCCAGCGTGAGGCTTTGCCGTTGCAGGCCATTGGCCACGGGATAGCCGGAGGCAAGCACACGGTCTTTTGACAGGACCTCGAGCTTCAGCGGGCCCGGGCGCGGGATCGGGAACAGGCTTGGCGTGTAGTCCAGTTCGAGGCGCCAATCGCCGACCGGCACTTTCTCCCGTACTGCGACGAGGACGATGCCGCGCCGAAGCGGCCGGATCCTTATGCCGGAAGCCGTGTTCCGGCTCGCGTTGGCGGGATAAAGCGGGGCGAGCTCGAACCCGGTGACGGTATTGGGCAGCACGAAGCCCTGGCGCACGCGAGTCGAGCCCGGCGACTTGGCGGCGCCGACCACCGCGCCGAACGCCAGCTCCCAGGTGTTGAGGAAGCCGTTCAGGCCGATGAGCCGGCGCGGCGCCTGGAGATGGAGGGGCAGGGTGCTGCGCCGCACCGGATCGGCGCGGTGTGGCATCCAGCGACGCTCGTTGGAGACGATGCGCGCCAGCGCTTCGATGACGAGGCGCAGCTCCGGCGTATCCGTTGGCAGGATGGCCGGGTCGTGCCCGGCAGGGAGGCCGCCATCGAGAACGAACAGGTGGGCCTGTGCCACGATCGTGCGGCGGTCGCTGATGGCCACGCCTCCGGGCGGCGCGTGGGTGAGCCAGGGTGCGTCGGCGGGCACCAGGATCGACCCGGTGAAGCCCAGGGCACGCCAGGCGGCGGCGAAGAGGTGCAGCGTGTCGGCGCGGGTGCCGAACCAGCCGAGCACACTAGCGCGCGGGTATTCCACCAGCGCGTCGATCGCGAAGGGCAGCACGTGGCGCGGATCGTAGTCGGTGCGCTCGATGTTGGCGTGGCCGAGTTCGGTGGTGGTGGGCACCTGCATCGGCGTGGTGATGGTGGCTTCCAGGGCATCGAAATAGGTGACGCGACCGCCATCGAGGCGGATCTCCTCAACCTCTTCGCCGGCGAGGCCCCAGGTTTCCGCCTGGTGGCGGCAATCGAACGGGTCGGCGATGTCGAAGACGAAGCGGGTGACGTCGTTCTGCACCGCGTCGTGCCGGTGGGCCGGGGTGACCTGGCGGGTGTGGTCGCAATGGTAGCCGAACAGGTCTGGCTCCACGTCTCCGCAGTACTTGTGCAGGAGGTAGAGGCGGGCGGCGATGTTCGAGTCCACGTGGTAGCCCACCAGCATGCGCTCGTCGAAACTCCAGATGCGGTGTGCGTCCTCTCGCAGCATCAGCTGGAAGTCGCCGGGGGCGTCGAAGCGCAGATAGGGCAGTTCGTGGGTGGTGAGTTCGTTCAGGTGGAACTGCCAGCCCCATTGGCCGACCGTTTCGATGGTGTCCCTGGCATCGCTGCGGTCCAGCGTTTCCCAGAGCGATTCGGGCAGTTCGCAGCGGGCGAGATGGTAGTAGCCGTCGGCCAGCGGGGCGGCGATGGCGGAGAGTGAGCGGCCGGTGCGCGGCACGAAGATCATGTCCGTGTTGGTTGAGAGCAGCCAACGATTCGCAGGATTGCTGCGGCGGACGGCGACGTTGCGGGCGACGGGCTCCAGGGCGACCAGATGGCTGAGCGTGGCGAAGCGGCGGTGCTGCGCCGGGCGGACACGCATCACGCGCAGGCGGCGGCGGGCGGTCTCCGTCAGGGTATCGCGGATTGCCTCGGGGAAGGTGGGGAAGTCGTCGGGCGTGTTGTAGTCTACGAAAATCAGCTCGTCGTCGGGTGCGTCGAGCAGTTCGGCGATGCAGTTGAGGCTCAGCGCGGCGCGCTTGTGCAGGTTGTAGCCGTAGCTGTCGTTGCGACCGTAGAGTATGACCGAGATCAACGGGTGCTCCTGCCGCCGACGCTTCCCGGTGCCCCGGCAAGCGCGTGTATAGGTTAATTTATTTGCCATGTTATGAGCCATCCTGCCAACCCCTAAGGACTCGTTGCCCGATGTCACCTGTGATCTGGATCGACGTGGAGGACGTGCAGATGCATCTGACGTTCCGGGGTCGCCCCACCGGCATCCAGCGCCTGGCATTCGAGGCGGCGCGCGCGTTGGTGGAGATGGCCGGTACGGAGCGCGTGCGTTTCCTGCGCCACGCCGCCGGCGACCGCGGGTTCTACGAGGTACCGTTTGCCACCCTGTCCGATGCCTATCGCGCCGCGGTGACCGAGGCGGCGCGCAAGGATTTGGCATGGCAGCCGGCCGCGGTGGCCGCGGCCACGGAGGAGGCCGGTCCTTCCGCCCAGGCGCCAGGTATTCTGCGGCGGATCTGGCGCAAGCTGGGGGGGCTGCTGCCCGGCGAGGTTCGCATGGCCGTGCTGGATATCCTCCTGCACCAGTGGGCCGCGGTGCGTGCGGTGCCTAAACTGGTGCGCACGGTGCGCAAGGCGCGATGGCGTGCCGACCCGACGGCGCCGGTGGTGCGCGTGGCGGAAGCGGCGATGGCGCCGGGCGATGTGTTGTTTGGCATCGCCGCACCATGGAGCGAGGAGCACATGTCTCGCGCAGAGGCGGCCTGCCGCGATCGTGGGGTGCGCTATGCGACCCTTGTGTACGATATGATTCCAGTGGTGCGGCCGGAGTTCTGCGTGGTTTCGGTAACGCGGCGGTATCGCACCTGGGCTGAGCGGATGCTGCCGCTGGCCGATGTGCCGATGGCGATCTCCCAGGCGACGCGCATCGATATGGAGATGTTTGCGGCGCGCGACGGAATCGCGCTGCGGGCGCCTGTGCGGGTCGTTCCGGTGGGGACCGGGTTCCCATCGATCCCGCAGGCCTCTGCCGAGGCGGGGAGCTCGATGGTGCCCGATGAGCCGTTCATCCTGTTTGTCTCGACCATCGAAGTGCGCAAGAACCACCAGCTGCTGCTGCGTGTCTGGCGGCGGCTGCTGGAGACGATGCCGCCCGAGAACGTGCCGCTGCTGGTGCTGGCCGGCGGCATTGGCTGGCTGGTGGGGGATTTGATGCAGCAACTGCGCAATGCCGCGTTCCTCGACGGGCGCGTTGAGGTGGTGGACAGCCCGTCTGATGCCCAGTTGGCGTTGCTGTACCGGGACGCGATGTTCACCGTGTATCCCAGCCACTACGAGGGCTGGGGGCTGCCGGTGGTGGAGAGCCACTACTTCGGCACGCCGGTGGTGTGTGCCGACAATACCTCCCTGCCCGAGGCCGGCGGCGATCTGGCGCGGTATTTCGATGCGGACAGCGTGGGCGATGCGGTGCGGGTGATCCGCGGTTTGCTGGAGGACCCGGCAGGGCTGGACGCTTGGCGGGCGGAGGTGCGGGCGCGGTTCCGGCCGGTGGAGTGGCGGGAAACGGCGGCGGCGATGCTCGCGGCTGTCGATTGTGTGAACGAGGCGGTGGGCACCTCTGCAATGGACGGGCCATCAGCCGCAGGCTAGATGGGAGGATCGCAGCAGGAGATTAACCTTCGCCATGCCCAGCGCGCTTATTACCGGTATCACCGGCCAGGACGGTGCCTATCTTTCGCAGTTGTTGCTTGAGAAGGGCTATGCCGTGCATGGGCTGCTGCGGCGCTCGGCCTCGGCGGATGTGATCGGGGAGCGGTTGCGCTGGATCGGGGTGCTGGACCGGGTGACGCTGAATGACGGCGACCTGATGGATCTTTCCAGCATCATCCGCATCCTGGAGACGGTGAAGCCGGACGAGGTGTACAACCTGGCGGCGCAGAGCTTCGTGCATGCCAGCTGGCAGCAGCCGATCCTGACCGGGAACGTGACCGGGATGGGGGCGGTGAACATGCTGGAGGCGGTGCGAATCGTGTGCCCGAAGGCGCGGTTCTACCAGGCTTCGTCCTCCGAGATGTTCGGCAAGATCCAGGAGGAGAAGCAGAGCGAGCGCACGCCGTTCTATCCGCGCAGCCCGTATGCGGCGGCCAAGCTGTATGCCCACTGGATGACGGTGAACTACCGCGAAAGCTTCGGGATGCACGCCAATTCCGGCATCCTGTTCAACCATGAGAGCCCGCTGCGCGGCATCGAGTTCGTAACGCGCAAGATCACGGACGGGGTGGCGCGGATCAAGCTGGGGCTGGCCAGTGAGCTGGTGCTGGGCAACCTGGATGCCACGCGCGACTGGGGCCATGCGCGCGATTATGTGCGGGCGATGTGGCTGATGCTGCAGCAGGAGACGCCGGACGACTTCGTGATCGCGACCGGGCGGACGGTGGCGATCCGCGATTTCTGCGCGATCGCGTTCGGGCATGCGGGGCTGGACTGGCAGGCGCACGTGAAGACCAGCGACAAGTTCAAGCGCCCAGCCGAGGTGGATGTTCTGCTGGGTGATGCCGGCAAGGCGCAGAGCGTGCTGGGCTGGGTGCCGGGCGTGACGCTGGAAGAGATGGCCGCCGAGATGGTGGAGGCGGACCTCGCCCGCCATCGCGCGGCGCGCGGCTGAGCCGGGACCGCCGGCAATGGCACCGCGGCGGATCCTGCTGACCGGCGCGGGCGGGTTCGTGGCCGGGCATTTGCGGCCGCTGCTGCGTGCGGCGTTTCCCGCTGCCGCGATTGTCGAGATGGGCGGGCAGGGGGCCAAGGTGGACCTGGCCGATGGCCCGGCACTGGCACAGTTCGTGGCCGAGGCGGCGCCGGATGCCTGCGTGCACCTGGCGGCGGTAACGGCGGTGCCGGCGGCCAATGCCGACCCCGATACGGCGTGGCGGATCAACCTGATGGGCACGCTGTCGCTGGCCCGCGCGCTGCAGGCGGCGAACCCCGCTTCGGTGCTGCTGTTCGCCTCCAGCGCCGAGATCTATGGGCGGTCCTTCGCGGCCGGGGTGGCGCTGGACGAGGGCGGGCTGCCGGCGCCGATGAACACCTATGCCGCCACCAAGGCGGCCGCCGACCTCGCGCTGGGGGCGATGGCGGCGACCGGGTTGCGGGTGATTCGGATGCGGCCGTTCAACCATACCGGGCCCGGCCAGCCGCCCTCCTTCGTGGTGCCGGCCTTCGCGCGGCAGGTGGCGCGGATCGCGGCCGGGGTGCAGGCGCCGGTTTTGCAGGTGGGGGCGCTCGATCCCTATCGCGACTTCCTCGATGTGCGCGACGTGTGCGCGGCCTATGTGGCGGCGTTGCAGAAGGCGGACGGGCTGGCACCGGGGGCGGTGTTCAATGTCGCTTCCGGCACGCCGCGGCGGATTGGGGATATCCTGGCTGCGCTGATGGCGATGGCGGGGGTGAAGGCCGAGGTCTCGACCGGGGCAGGGCTATTGCGGCGGGCGGAGATTCCGACGGCGAGCGGCGATGCAACGGCGGCACGGAACGTGCTGGGCTGGGCACCGGCGATCGCGTGGGAGCAGACCTTGGCCGACGTGCTGGCGGATTGGCGGGAGCGGGTGGCGCAGGAGCGCTGAGCGCGCCTTGGCAGGCTGGCGCGTGGCGGGCATCCTCCGGGCACGATACGGAGGGCAACGTCATGGCGCATCACGGGCTGCGGTTCGGCATCTTTCTCGCACCGTTCCACCGGCTGGGGGACAACCCGACGCTGGCCATTCGCCGCGACATCGAGATGATCGAGTGGCTCGATTATCTCGGCTACGACGAGGCCTGGATCGGGGAGCACCATTCGGCGGGGTGGGAGATCATTGCCTCTCCGGAGCTGATCATTGCCGCGGCGGCGGAGCGGACCAAGAACATCAAGCTGGGCTCGGGCGTCACCTCCCTGCCGTATCACCATCCCTACATGGTCGCCGAACGCTTCGCGCAGCTGGACCACATGACGCGTGGGCGGGCGATGCTGGGGTGTGGGCCGGGCGCGCTGGTGTCTGACGCCTACATGCTGGGGATCGATCCCATGACCCAGCGCCGGCGGATGGACGAGGCGCTGGATGCGATCATGGCGCTGCTGGCCTGCGAGGAGCCGGTGACGATGAAGACCGACTGGTTCGAGATGCGCGAGGCGCGGTTGCACCTGCGCCCGTGGAGCGAGCCGCATTTCGACATCGCGGTGGCCAGCACGATGACGCCGGCGGCGCCGCAATCGGCGGGCAAGCATGGGCTCGGCATTCTCTCGCTGGGCGCTGGCCTGCCCGGTGGGCCGGAGGCGGTGGCGGGGCAGTGGCGCATTGCCGAGGAGGCCGCGGCCAAGCACGGCAAGACGATGGACCGCAAGAAGTGGCGCCTGGTGGTGACCATGCATTGCGCCGAGGACGACGAGCTGGCGCTGCAGCAGGTGCGCGCGGGTGAGCGACGGGAGACGGTGGACTACTTCACCGAGGCGCTGGGGCGGCCGCCGGGCCGGTCTGAGGATCCGCTGCGCGATGGCGTGGCGGCCGGGACGACGCTGGTGGGCTCGCCGGACCTGATCGCGCGCGGGATCGAGCGGCTGATCCAGCTTTCCGATGGCGGGTTTGGCGGGCTGATGTTCCGGGCGACGGATTGGGCGAACCGGGAGGATACTTGGCGCAGCTACGAGATGTTCGCGCGCTATGTGATGCCGCGGTTCCAGAACCAGGTTTCCATGCAGGCGGCGAGCTACGAGTGGGCGAAGGCGAACCGCAAGACGGTGTTCAGCCCGAACGTGGAGGCGCTGCGCAAGGCCTATACGGATGCCGGGGTGAAGCCGCCGGAGGAGTTCGCAGCGCGGGCCCTGGGCGCACGGGATGCAGACAAGAAGTAAGGGCGCTATCGCTTGACGCGGAGAGGCCCAGCCTCTCCGCATCAATATATGAAGTCTTTTTGCTTCTTTTTCTTCAGAAAAAGAAGAGTCTTACTTCTCTACCATCTCGCACTTGAACCCCTCGCCCCAACGCTTCACCCGCATGGTGCTGGGCGTTGGGAAGTGGGACGTGCAGCACAGGGTATCGGTGTCGCAGTGCCGTTCCAGGAATGCGCGGCGGGTGGCGGCGGCCTGGGCGGGGTTGGCATCCGCGCGCATGTTGAGTTCGGGGTAGCGCGCCTGGAGGCGGGTGTGGATGAGGTCGCCGGTAAAGACGGCTTCGGTGCGGCCGCGGCCGAGTTCGACGGCGACGTGGCCGGGCGTGTGGCCGGGGGTGGGGGTGAGGCGGAGATGGTCGCCCAGGGCGTGGGTGTCTGAGACCATGTCGGCCCGGCCGGCTTCGATCACCGGCAGGACGCTTTCGGCATAGACCGGGATGGGCTGGGCGGCGTGGGCGGCGTTCCAGTGGGCGTATTCGCGCTCGGCGAAGACGTAGCGGGCCTTGGGAAAGGTGGGGACCCAGTGGCCGTTCTGCAGGCGGGTGTTCCAGCCGACATGGTCCACATGCATGTGGGTGCACATCACGTAGTCGATGTCTTCGGGGCGGGTGCCGGCGGCGGCGAGGTTGGCGAGCCAGGTTTCGTCTTGCCGGTGGTTCCAGGCGGGGAATCGGGGGTTGTTCTTGTCGTTGCCGACGCAGGTATCGATCAGGATGGTATGGTGCGGGGTGCGCAGCAGGTAGGACTGGATGCAGAGGATCAGCTTGCCGGTGACGGGATCCAGGTCGGTGGGTTCCATCCAGGCGCGGTTGGCTTCCAGTAAATCTTCCGTGAGGTCTGGCAGGAAATCGCGCGGGGCGCTGAACGGGACGACTTGTTCAACGATGCGATGCACGGTGACGTCGCCGACGGTAAAGGACAGGAACATCAGTCAATTCTCCGTGCGTGGCCGCATTTGCGGAGCATTCTCGGCCAGAAGCCGGATGGGCGCCAGATGGCTGGTGTGACGCGCCGTGAGTTGAAATTACAGTCGGTAACATTTCCAGTTGCGATTTTGCATTGAAGTCAGCGCTTGCGTCATGCAATTTTGACGTTGAGCATGCGTTATGACGCGTGGGGACACACCCCGCGCCCGTGCAGGACAGGAACGATGGGGCAGGCACGACGGGCGCAGCGCGCTGCGGGTCGACATCTCCGGGTTCGGAAGGGATGCGGCGCCGGCGCTGCGTTGGGGCAGGCGGTGCGATGATCGGCGCGAAGGAGGCGGTTGGCATGGCCGCCGCGCTATTGACCCGGGGCAGCGCCTATGTGGTTGCGAGTGATACCGAGTTGCGCGAGGCCCTGGTGGGGGCAATGCGCGCGGCGGGGTGGGAGGCGATCGCGTTCCCGACGGTGACGCACCTGACCGCGCGATTGGATGGGCTGGCGCCGGGCTGCATCGTGTCTGGCCTGTGTGTGAATTCGGCGGATGGGGCGCTGCTGCTGGGCGAGCTTGCAGCGCGGGCCTGCCCGTTTCCCGTGGTGGCGCTGGCGCCGGAGGGGGATGTTGCTGTTGCGGTGAAGGCCATGAAGGCCGGAGCGGCCGATGTGGTGGCATTGCCGCTGCAGCCGGTGGCGCTGGCCGAGGCGGCGCGCACGGCGATGTCGTCGTGGTCGATGTCCATGCGGGGCGCGGCGGTGCCGGAGGCGGTTCGGTTGCGCCTGGCGCGGCTGACCCGGCGTGAGCGGCAGGTGCTGGAATCGATCGTGCGGGGCGACGGCAACAAGGCGATCGCGCATGAGCTGGGCATCTCGGCGCGCACGGTGGAGGTGCACCGGGCCAAGGTGATGGAGAAGCTCTCCTGCCGCAGCCTGTCGGATGTGATCCAGTTGGCGATGCAGCCGGGGGTGTTGCGGGCGTGATTCGGCGCGCCCCCTACGTGTGAATCGATAGGTAATTTCCCCGACTGCCATTGCATGCTTAACGGGCCGATGTTGCGGCATATAGCGTGCCGGGAAACGAACGCCGTTGCTGGCGAAGCCCGTTCCCCGTGCCCTGTCCCGAGTGGAGCCGCAGCATGACCCAGGACGCTTCCGTCTTTCGCGACCCCGAGCCGGGCTTGGACCAGGGGCGCCCGCTGGCGGCGCCGCCGCTGGATTTCGCGGATGCGCTGCTGGCGGCGCTGACCCAGATGGCGGCGCTGAGCCCGCGGCGGCAGGCCGACGTGGCGGTGGCGATGCGGCGCGCGGGGCTGGGCTGCGCGGTGGCCGAGGTGATGGCGGCGCTGGACCATCTGCGCCGCGAAGGCTGCATCGAGAATCCGCTGCAGCTTTCGGATGGCGGCATCCTGGTTTCGGTGACGGCGCGGGGAATCGAGCGCCTGGCCGCCACCGCGCACCGGCATGTTGTGGCAGACCTGATGGCGCCGGCGGCGCAATAGGCGCATCGGGTGCGGCTACGCGTATCGCGGAGCCCGGAATCCGGCTAAGCCGGCGGGAATGCGCATCCTTTTCGTTACCGCCAACCGGGTGGGCGATGCGGTCCTGACCACGGGCGTGCTCGACCATCTGATCCGCCAGTATCCGCAGTGCCGGATCACCGTGGCCTGTGGCCCGCCGGCCGCCGGGGTGTTCGCGCGCATGCCGAACCTGGAGCGGCTGGTGGTGTTCGCCAAGAAGCCGTGGCGCATGCATTGGCTGGGGCTGTGGCGCGAGGTGGCGTTCACGCACTGGGATTTGGTGGTGGATCTGCGCGGCTCGGCGCTGGCGTGGCTGGTGCCGGCGCGGCGGCGGCGGGTGATGCATCGTGTGCCCGGGCGCAAGCATGAGCAATTCGCCACTGTGGCGGGAATCGCGGGGCCGGCACCGCTGCCGGTGGCCTGGAGCGCGCCGCAGGATGATGCCCGCGCGGCCGCGCTGCTGCCGGCGGGCCGGCCGGTGATCGGGTTGGGGCCGACGGCGAACTGGAGCGGCAAGGTGTGGCCGGCAGAGCGACTCGCGGAGTTGTTCCATCGGCTGGCGGCGGGGCCACTGCCGGGGGCGGTGGCGCTGATCCTGGCCGGGCCCGGGGCGATGGAGCAGGAGATGGCGGCGCCGCTGGCGCGGCTGCTGCCCGATGCAATCGACACCACCGGGCAGTTGGCGTTGCCGGAGGTGACGGCGTGCCTGCGGCGTTGCGCGCTGTACGTGGGCAATGATTCCGGGCTGATGCACCTGGCCGCCGCGGCGGGCACGCCGACGGTGGGGCTGTGCGGGGCCACGCGCGACCGTGCGGCGCAGTTCGTGCCGGCGGGGCGGCGGGCTCGCTGGGCGATGGGGACCGGCGAGCGGATGGAGGATCTTTCGGTGGAGATGGCGCTGGAAGCGGCGCTGGACATGCTCTCCGACCTGCCGGAGCCCGGCTGATGTGCGGGCTGGCGGGGGTGATGACGCGCGACGGGGCGGCACCGGAGACCGCGGTGCTGGACCGGCTACTGGCCGCACTGGCGCATCGTGGGCCCGATGGACATGGCCGGCTGGTGCGCGGGAATACGGCGCTGCTGCATGCGCGGCTGGCGATCGTGGACCTGGTGACCGGGGATCAGCCGCTATTCGCCGGGGCCGAGCCCGGCACCGGGCCGGCGCTGGTGTGCAACGGCGAGATCTACAACAACAACGAGCTGCGCGCCGCGATGGCGAATACGCCGTTCCGCACCCGGTCGGACTGCGAGCCGGCGCTGTGGCGCTATCTGTCGGATGGCGAGCGGTTCGCGGACGGGCTGCGCGGCATGTATGCGGCGGCGATCCACGACCCCGCGCGCGGGCGGCTGGTGCTGGCGCGCGATCCGTTCGGGATCAAGCAGTTGTACTATGCGGTATCGGAGCGCGGATTCTTCTTCGCCTCCGAGCCGCAGGCGCTGCTGGCGGCCGGCGTGGTGGCGGTGGCGATCGATGCGCGGGCGCGGGCGGAGCTGCTGCAGCTGAAGTTCACCACCGGGGCGGCGACGATCTTTCCAGGGATCCTGCGGCTGCTGCCGGGCGAGACGCTGGTGGTGGAGCGCGGGGCGATCGTGGCCCGGCATGTGCGCGCGGCGCTGCCGGAGGGCGGGCCGCGGCGGTTGGAGGGCGATGGGCTGGATGTGCTGGAGCGGGTGCTGCTGGACAGCGTAACGGTGCATCTGCGCTCCGACGTGCCGTATGGGCTGTTCCTGTCCAGCGGCATCGACAGTGCCGCGGTGCTGGCGCTGATGCACCGGGCAACGGGGCAGCGCATTCATGCACTGACCTGCGGCTGGGACGGCGTGGGGGTGGACGAAACCGCCGAGGCGGCGCGGCTGGCCCGCGCGCAGGGGGCGGCGTGCGAGCGCGTGGCGATGGGGGAGGCGGATTTCTGGGCGCTGGCCCCGCGCATCGCGGCCTGCATCGACGACCCCACGGCCGATGCCGCGGTGCTGCCCACCTGGATGCTGGGGCGCGCGGCGCGCGCGGCGGGGCTGAAGGTGACGCTGTGCGGCGAGGGGGCGGACGAGCTGTTCGCCGGCTACAGCCGCTATCGCAAGCGGCGGGCGCCGTGGCGGTGGCTGGCACGGCCGCCGCGCAGCCGTGCCGTGCTGGGCGAGGTGCCGGCGCTGGCGGGGTGGCGGGCGGGGATCGCGGGGCTGGAGCAGCGCGTGGCGCCGGGGCGCTCGGCGGTGCAGGCGGCGCAGGCGGCCGATATCGCGGAGTGGCTGCCAAACGACCTGCTGGTGAAGCTGGATCGCTGCCTGATGGCGCATGGGGTGGAGGGGCGCACGCCGTTCCTGGATCCGGAGGTGGCGGCCTTCGCGTTTCCGTTGCCGGACTCACAAAAAGTTGATCTGCGCTTCGGCAAGCGCCTGCTGCGGCGCTGGCTGGCGCGGGCCTTCCCCGAGGCGGGGGCGTTCGCGCGCAAGAAGGGGTTCAAGCCGCCGGTGGGCGCCTGGATCGCGCGGCGGGCGGAACGGCTGGCACCATTGCTGGCGGCCCAGCCGGGGGTTGCGGAAGTTGTTGGTGCCCGCGAGGTGTTGGCGCATCTGGCCAATGCCGAGCGCGACGGGCAGCCGGCCTGGAGCCTGCTGTACTATGGGCTGTGGCACTGCCGGCACGTGCTGGGCCTGGACCCCGAGGGCGATGTGGAAAGCGTGTTGCGGGAAGCTGCGGCGGGCTGATTGCCGGTGAAGGCGCAGCCCGCAGCGCCTTGTATGTGACAGATCGTTCACCATTCTTTGAGGACACGCCGGGAGATGGCCCCGGCGCCGACAAGGGGGACCAGACATCATGACGATCAATCGCCGCGCCGCGCTCGCACTGGGTGCGATGGGGGCTGCCGCCGGGCTGGTGGGGGCGCCGCGCAGCGCCGCTGCGCAGGCCACCGCCACGAATGTCTCGGCCTATCGCTACAAGGTGGGCGACGCGGTGGTGACCGCGATCCATGACGGGTTCGCCGCCCGGCCGCTGGAAGGGTTCATCCGCAACGCCTCGGTGGATGACCTGAAGGCCTCGCTGGCCGAGAGCTTCCTGCCGACCGAGCGCTTCGTGATCCCGTTCACCACGCTGGTGGTGCAGACCGGGGGCAAGCTGGTGCTGCTGGATACCGGCAACGGCGATCTTGGCGCGCCGACCTCCGGGCTTTGGATGTCGAATTTCCGCGCCGCCGGCTTCGATCCCGCCCAGGTGGACACGGTGGTGATCAGCCATTTCCATGGCGACCACATCAACGGCCTGCGGCTGGAGGACGGCACTGCCGTGTTCCCGCGCGCCGAGGTGAAGGTTTCGGTGCCGGAGTGGGATTTCTGGATGGACGACGCCAAGATGGCCGCGGCGCCGGACGGGATGAAGCCGGCCTTCGCCAATGTGCGGCGCGTGTTCAACCCGATCGCCAAGGACCTGGTGCGCTACCAGTGGGGCCAGGAAGTGGCGCCGGGGATCACCGCGGTGGCGGCACCCGGCCATACGCCGGGGCACACGACCTTCGCGATCTCGTCGGGCGCCGGGCGGATGATGGTGATGTCTGACACCACCAACAACCCGCAGGTCTTCGTGCGCAACCCGGATTGGGCGGCGATCTTCGACATGGATGCGGACATGGCGCGCCAGACCCGGCACAAGCTGCTGGACATGGCGGCCAGCGAGCGGATGCAGGTGGCGTTCTACCATGCGCCGTTCCCGGCCACCGGGTTCATCGCCCGTGATGGCGAGAAGCGCTACCGCATGGTGCCGGCGAACTGGCAGGCAACCTGAGGCCTTTGCGGCCCGCCCGCCGGTTTTCGGTGGGCGGGATCAGGCCGGGGCCGGGGAGAGCGCCGCCAGCAGCGCCTCTTCCCGGAACGGCTTCTCGCAGCGGGGATAGGCGCGGTAGGCGGGCTCAATGGCGCCGCCGTCGTAGCCCGTGGTGAACACGAAGCGGATGCCGCGGCGGATCAGCTCGTCGGCAATCGGGAAGCTCGGCTGGCCGTGCAGGTTCACGTCCAGCACAACGGCATCGAGCGGGCCGGTTTCGGTGCGCAGGAAGGCCAGGGCCTCCGGCACCCGGCCCAGCGGGCCGAGCACCTCCGCCCCGGCGGAGCGCAGGATTTCGCCGAGGTATTCGGCCACCAGGAACTCGTCTTCGACAACCAGGATGCGGCGGCCGGCCAGGGCAATATCCTGCTGCATGGAAAACCTCCGTTCGCGCGGGTGCGGCACAGGGCCGTGCCCGGGCATGAGATGACGGCGCCCCAAGGCGGCGCTGCCTGGTGCGAATGCGTTCCGTGTCGTCTGGGGTCGGCTCCCTTGCGGGATCAATGCGTGCGATCGGCGGGCCAGCCCTGCCACGGCGGCTGGCCCGATGGTGGTGGGGCCCACACTAGCCGCCGGACCGCACGCCCCATCGTCACGTTTGCGGGTACGCGCTGTCCTTCGCGGTTTCGAACAGCGCGTTGTAGAGGGCCATATGCTCCTCCACGGCCGCGCTGCTGGGCAGCGGGGGGCGGATCGTGCCGCGCATGGCGGCCAGGCGCTGCGGGGCAGCGGCCAGGCCGCGGAGCAGGGCGGCGAGTTCCGGCGCGCTGCCGGCGGAGATGTGCCAGCCATCGGCACCTGGCTGCACCTTCTCGGCCATGCCGCCGATGTCGGAGCAGATGATCGGCACGCCGTTGCGCCGGGCCTCCTGGATCACCACCGGGGAGTTTTCCCACCACACCGAGGGCACCAGCACGACATCCTGGGCGCGCATCAGCCCATCGACACGGGCGTTGTCGTAGGGGCCGTGGAAGCGAACGTTGCGGCCGGCCTTGGCCAGGCCTTCCTGGAATTCCAGCTGGAACTCCTCCGGCTGGCCGGAGGGGTCGCCGTGGATGTTGAAGACCACGTCGGACACGCCGTCTTCCTCCAGGATCGCCGCGGCGTCGAACAGCACCTGCAGGCCCTTGAGGAAGGAGATCTGGCCGAAGAAGCCGGCGCGCAGCAGGCCGTCATCCCGCGGGGCGGGGGGCGGGGCGGGCGGGGCGTCGGCGATGACGTTCTCCAGCACGTGCATCTTCTCCGCCGGCACGCCCCAATCGACATAGCGGTCGGCGAGGAAGCGGCTGGGCGCCACGAAGGCGTCAACCTCCGCGAAGAAGCGGCGGACATATTCGGCGCGCAGGAAGAAATCGGTGCGGCTGAATTCGGGGAAGCAGCGCATGCAGTCGCGCGGGGAGGCGCGCTGGCAGAGCGTGCGGCTGTGGCGGGTGAGCATCTGGCCGTAGTGGTGGCAGATGGCCTGGAACTCGTGCAGCGTCACCACGATGCGGGCCTGCGGCAGGGCGCGGCGTGCTATCAGAAGGGCTTCCACGCCGAGGTTGCTGTAGTGGTGGAAGTGCAGCACATCGGGGCGCAGGCGGCGCAGCAGGGCGGTGAAGTCGCGCGGGAAGCGTTCGTCGTGGTTGGCGAACTTGAACCAGTCGTAGCCGCCGCTGGCGTAGAGGTAGTCCCCTTCGCCGAAGGGCTCGGTGATGGAACTGCCGGCGCGGCCGCCGCCGGGTTCGCGGCCGCAGCCGAGGAAGAAGGCGGCGGTGCCGTCACCCCCAGGGCCTGAGCCGCGGGCGCGCAGCCCCTCGCACAGGCGCCAGGCGGCCAGTTCCGAGCCGCCCTTGGTGATGGCGGGGTGGCTGTGGGACAGCACCAGCACGCGGCGCGGCGGGGCTGGCGGCACGGGGGCGGGATCAGGTTCGGCCTGCGGCGGCGCCAGGTCCTCGCCGAGAGATTCGAAGATGCTCATGCCCCTGCCTCCGCGATCATGTCGTCATTCGCGGCCGGCAGGGCCTCCAGGATGTCGCGCCAGCGGGATTCGTGCAGCCAGGCGTTGAACAGGGTGAGGTTCATGCGCCAGAGCTTCTCCGACCCAGCCTGGGACTGGCGTTCCAGGTGGTAGAGGCGCACGCCCATGTCCACCGCCACTTCCAGCCCGCGCGCGCGCAGGCGCAGGCAGAGATCGGCATCCTCGAAATCACCGACGGGGTAGGCGGGGTCGAAGCCGCCCATCTCCTGCGCCAGCCAGCGGGCCATGACGATGCAGGCGCCGGTGATGGCATCGGCGCGCAGAAGCCCCTCCGCCTGGTTCGGCCGGAAGCCTTTGCCTGGGTGCATGGGGTAGTGGAAGTCGCCATGCTGGGCCAGGCGCTCGAAGCGCATGCCCTGGTGCTGCACCGTGCCGTCTTCATAGAGCAGCAGCGGCCCGATCGCGCCCAGGTCCGGCGTGTCGCGCAGGCGGGCGACGAGCTGCTCCATCCAGTCCGGCGTGCCGGGGAACACGTCGGAGTTGAGGAAGCAGACATAGGGCGCCCGGGCCAGCGACAGGCCAAGGTTGTTGGCCGGGCCGAAGCCGATGTTCTCGGCCAGCAGCACGACGCGGAAGGGCAGGCCGAAGCGGGCATGGGCGGAGGCGGCCAGCGTTTCCAGCTGGCGGGCGCGGGCGGGATCGTCGAGCACGTAGATCAGCTCATAGGGCGCGGCGCGGGCGTGGCGGGAGAAGAAGGCGAGCTGGTATTCCAGGAAATCAAGGCGCTGGAACAGCGTGACGATCACCGAGATGCGCGGCAGGGCGGGCTGGACGCCGAAATCGACCGTGCGGTGCTGCGGTGCCACGGTGAGGCGGGCGGCGTTGAGGCGGGCCACGGCGGGGCCGAGCACGTGGTCGAAGGCGCGGGGGATTTCCGCGTGGCGCAGCTCGGCCTTCTCCAGCAGGTAGCGCATGGCGGGCAGGCCGCGCAGCTTGGGGGCGGGCAGCGGGTGGTAGCCCACCTCCCCGCGCGCCGTGGTGATGGCGATGTGCGGCACCTCGCCCTCTGCATGGATCTCCGGCGCGTAGGTGATGAAGCCGCTGCGCAGGTCCGACAGGCCGTGGGCGGCGCCGACATTCTGCAGCGCATCCGGCCGTTCCGGGCGGGGGATGTGATCGAGCACCAGGGGAACGCTGCGCCCGCCGCATTGCAGGCGCACCTCCGTGATGGTGCCGGGGGCGGCGAGCATCCAGCCGTTGAGGGCGAGGCCGGAGCGGGCGCCCGGCTCGGGGCACAGGATGGTCTCGTCCACCTGGAAGAACACAGGGTCGCGCAGCTGCTGCAGCGTGCTGGCGCCGGCATAGGGGCGGCGTTCCAGCAGGATCCGCAGGCGGGCGACGGCCGGATCCGTGGCGGGCAGGGCGGCGATGCTGGCGGTGGCGTGGGTGACCAGCACCGGCTCCGCCAGGGCCGCGGCAGCAACCTGGGCCGGCAGGCGAACGAGGTCGCCGCCGGCTTCCAGCTCCAGCTCCGCGAGCCCGCCGGGGGGCGTGGCATGCGGCGGCGCCGGCAGGAACACCAGTGCGCCGGCGCCGCCACCGGGCAGGTCTGGCCGGGCGAAGCGCACCAGCGTGGCGGGGCCGCGGCATTCACCGTGGGTGAAGCGGGCGGTGGCGATCACCTCCGCGGCCCCTTCGGCGGGGCCGGGGAGCACATCGCCGGGCACCCAGCCCAGGAAGGTCCAGCCGCCCGCGGTGGCGGCGAAGCCGTGGCTGTCCACATGGCCGCCGGCGACAAGGCGCAGGCCGTCATCCGCCAGGCCCGGCTCCGGTGCGGTGGCGCCGGAGAGCACGAGATGGGTGAAGGCATCGCGCGCGGCGCCGGTGGCGATGGCGATGCGCGCGGCGGCGCTGGTGGCGTGGTAGCGGCGCAAATCGATATGCGCGGCCGGCTGGCGCTGGGCGCGGGCGCCGACGCGCAGGAAATGGTCGAAGCCGGAGCTCGCCTGGCTGTTGCGAACGGCCTCGGCGGCATCGGGGTTGGTGCCGAGGTAGAAGCCCTCGTCGAAGTGTGGCACCGGGCTGGCGCCGGCAGCCACGCCGTGGGCGAGGTAGTCGTGCAGGGCGCACACGGTGACGCCGCGGCGCAGGCGCTGCACGGCGGATGGCGTGCGGGAGAGATACCAGTCCGGGTCGAACCAGGGGGTGGTGACGGCATCCCGGCGTTCGAACCAGATGCGGTCGATGAAATGATGCCAGGCGCCGATGGCCTCGATGCGGGCCAGTGCGCCGGGCTCGTGGGCCACGCCGGCGCGGTAGAGTGCCGCGTTGAACAGCAAATGGCCCTGGCGCGCATGCCGGGCGCCGTAGCGCAGGTAGTGGCCGTAGAGGTTCACGCAGTCGTCATTGCCGACCTCCACCGGATCGAGCCCGCCGGGGGCGAGGTAGAGGCCGGGATCGAACAGCCAGTGGGCGGAGCGGCCGCGGAAGCCATCGCGGCAGTAATGCTCGAAGCCGGATCGCAGGTGGCCGGCGGCGATGGCCGCGGCGACATCGGGGTGGCGCTGGCGGTACCAGGCCTCGTCGAACCAGCGATTGGGGGCGTGGCCGAGGGCGGCGCCGACCTCGTGGTAGTGGCGCTGCGCCTCATCGGCACCCACGGCGTCGGGCCCGCCGAGATGCAGGCCGGCGTACCAGGCATGGTCGAAGCTGCGCCAGAGCGGGTGAATGTCGCCGGGCGGCTCGAGCCAGAGCGGGGCCTCCAGCGTCATGCGCCCAGGTTCTTGGCGACCGTGGTCGCGGCAGGCTGGCTCATGGCGTGGCGGTCCTCGCTGCGGCGGCTGGGCGGATGAGGACATAAGTAGGTGAAAAATGCACTTCTGAGAACACGCACAGGCCGGTGCGCCGGGATGCGGTAACTCATCCGCCGTAGCCGCGCGGATGGGCTTCGCGCCAGGCCAGGGCGGTGGCGACGATGTCGTCCAATGTGGCGAGGCGCGGCTGCCAGCCGGTTTCGCGCATGATCCGCGCCGGGCTGGCAACAAGGCGGGCGGGATCGCCGGGGCGGCGTGGGGCGAAGCGGTGCGGCACCGGGCGGCGGCTGACGCGCTCCACGCTCTGGATCACCTCCAGCACCGAATGCCCGGTGGCGGTGCCGAGGTTGTAGGTGACGCTGGCGTGGTCCAGCTGCTCCAGCGCCGCGAGGTGGGCGGCGGCGAGGTCGGTGACATGGATGTAGTCGCGGATGCAGGTGCCGTCTGGCGTGTCGTAATCGGTGCCAAACACGGCGAGTTCGGCGCGACGGCCGAGCATGGCGTCGATGGCCAGCGGGATCAGATGGGTTTCCGGCGTGTGGTCCTCGCCCAGGCGGCCCTGCGGGTCGGCGCCGGCGGCGTTGAAGTAGCGCAGGCACGCGGAGCGCATGCCGTGGATGCGTTCGGCCCAGCCCAGCGTGCGCTCCATCATCCATTTGCTTTCGCCGTAGGGGGAGCCGGGGTCGATCGCGGTTTCCTCGTCGATCGGCATGCGGTCTGGCGTGCCGAACAGGGCGGCGGTGGAGGAGAACACGAAGCGGGGCACGCCGTGCTTCACGCAGGCCTCCAACAGGCGCAGGCCGTTGCCGACATTGGCCGAGAGATAGCCGATCGGGTCGCGCATGGAATCGCCCACCAGCGACAGCGCGGCGAAGTGGAACACCGCATGCCACGGCCCCTGCGCCAGCACGGCCGCGATCGCATCGGGGTCCTCCAGCGCGCCGGTGACCAGCGTGGCGCCGGGGAGCACGGCTTCGCGATGGCCGGTGCGCAGGTTGTCGAACACCACCACCTCCGCGCCCTGGTCGAGCAGGGCGGCGACGAGATGGCTGCCGACGAAGCCGGCACCTCCGGTAACGAGAAAGCGGCGTGACATGGCGGCATCCTGAAATGGCCAGCCGGCTAGCCGGCGGGGTCGCGTCCGAGAATGGCCGGCTCCTGGGTTGCGATCCAGTGCAGCAGCCCTGTGGGGTCGAATGGGTTGGGGAAGGCACGGCGCAGATCGGCGCGGGCACGCCAGAGCAGGCGGGCGGGGCGCGGGATGGGGGTTCCGTCGGCCCAGCGGCCATAGTGCCAGGGATGGGCCTCGGCTTCGGGCTGGGTGGCGGCTGCCACCTCGCGCCGGTACCAGGCGACCAGCTCGTGCACCTCGAAGTTCTCGCCGGCGTAGCGCTCCGTCATCACATTGCCGGGAGCCTGGGTGCCTGGCGGGCCGATCTTGGTGAAATGGTAGAAGCGCAATGGCCGCCCACCGGCGGTGACCTCGCCGGCGCGGGTGATTCGCACCGGGCGATGGGCAATGTTCCAGCTGGCGACGTTGCAGCCGGGATCGCGCTCCACATGCACGCCGGGGAACAGGCCGGGCACGAGGTCGCAGTATTTCTGGTCGGTGAAGATGCCGTCCTCGGGCGCGTCGTAGCAGGCGGCGAGCAGGCGTTCTTCCCACCAGGCGGCGAAATCCTGGCCGGTGCGGTCGTTGCGCACGCCGAGGAAGCCGAGATTGTAGATGCCGTAGCGCATCGAGCCGCCCTCGTTGTCCCGCCAGGCGGCCTCGGTGGTATCGGGCGTGGTCTGGTGCGGGGTGAGCACGATGGAGGCGGCATCCAGCCGGTCGCTCAGCAGGTCGAGCGGGGCGAAGGCGGCGATGTCTGGGTCCAGGTAGATCACCTTCTCCGCACCCTGGGCCAGCAGGTGGCGCAGCATGGTGGCCTTTACGGCGGTGCAGGCTTCCACCACATCGTGCTTGAAGAGCCAGGCGGGGAAATCGGCCATGCCGAGCGCGCTGGCCTCGATGACATGGTCGAACTCCGCCAGCGCATCGGGCGGCAGGCCCGCGGGGGGATGATCGGTGAGCACGGCCCAGAGCGACCAGTCCGGGTGCAGGCGGCGCAGCGAGCGGGCGAGCACGCGGGCGCGGGAGAGATAGGCGTAGGTGAAGCTGGTGTAGCAGGCGATGCCAGGCATCTCAGGCTGCCAGGGGCACGCGCCGCCAGGGCGCGACGGTGGCGACGGTGATCTCCAGCAGCTTCGCGCCGGCCACGCGGAGCAGGGCGTTGCCATCCGTCCAGCGCCAGATCGCTTCCGGCGCGTGCCAGCCCTCGGCGAGGCGGGGATCGTTGAGCGGCACGGGCGTGCCGTCCAGTGAGAGCGCGGTCACGGCGATGCCCAGTTGGCGTGCATCGCCGGGGGCGACGGTGTGGCGGGAGACGAGGCGGATCTCCGTGGTCCCTGCGGGCAGGGCGAAGCGCTGCGTGTCGCCCTCCAGGCGTGGGGCGGCCACGCCATCGGGGCGCACGACGATCAGGCCGGGATCGGCGGTCTCGCCCGGTGGGACCGGCGTGGTGGCGAGGCGGGCGGGGTCCAGCGTGCCGGTGGTGCCGGTGAGGTGCATGGCGTGCGCCTGCACCGGCGCCTGCGCGCGCTGGCGGGCATAGTCCAGCGCCCAGCCTTCCTCGAAGAAGCGCACGAAAGCATCGGAATCGCGCAGCACCACGCCGCGGCCATGGCGGCGGATGGCGGCGGCGATGTTGCCGCTGTCTTCCAGCGCCACCACGTCCGCCCCTGCGGCGAAGGCCTCATGCGCGACGAAGGAGAAGGTTTCGGGCCACGGCGAGAGCACGGCGACAAGGTCCACCCCGGCCTCGCGCAGGGCCTGCACCATGGCGAGGCGTTGGCCCGGCCGCACCTCCACGTCGATCTTGGCCAGGCCGGTCATGGAAACGTCGTGGCCGGGGATGGCGAAATGCAGGAAGCGGTAGGTGTCGTGCCCCGCCTGGCGCTGCAGCAGGCGCTGATAGGCGGCCCAGCCCTTGGGCGGGATGGCGAAGCCGGCGAAGCCCACGCGCGGCGGGCCGTCGGCGGGGGCGGGCAGGGGCTCGGCGGGGCCGAGCGCGAGGTTCTCGTGCACCCGCGCGCTGCGCATGGGCAGGCTGGTGCGGGAGAGGAAGAGATCGAGTGCGGCGCGGCTGGGGGCGACGACGTGGAAGCCGACCGCGGCGAATAGCCGGTGCATGGCGGCGAGATAGGACTGCCGCTCGGCACCATACACGCAGATGCGGCAGGCGGTGCTGGTGGGCGGCGGGGCGTGGCAATAGGCGATGTCGTTGCGCAGCAGGTTGAAGCCTTCGCACAAGGCGGAGAAATCATGCACCCAGAACACGCTCTCGGCCGGTCCGAGCGTGGCGGCGAGGCGGGCCAGGGCGGCGGCGCGGTGGCCGAGCACCGAATGCACCACGAACAGCCGGTGCCGGGGCAGGAAGGGGGCGCCGAGCGCCGCTTCCACCACGCTTTCGGGGGCGAGGCCGAGGAAGCTTCCGTCCAGCGTGACCTGCAGCAGCACTTCCTCCGCCGCCGGGGCGAAAGTGAAGCGGGCGATGGCCGGGGCGATGTGCAGGTAGGCGGTGCGGTCGGCGTTGAACAGCGCCTGCTCGTCGGCGATCAGGATCTGGATGCCGCCGGTGACATTCACGTAGCAGTCGTGGCTGACCGACAGCACAAGGCCGGTGCGGCCGAGGCAGGCGCGGGCCAGCGCGGTGCGCAGTTCGGCTTCGCTGACCGGCGGGGCGCCTTCCGGCGCGTCCCACCCCGGGGGGCGGCGGGAGGGGATGCGGGCTTGTTCCACCACGTGGCGCGGCTGGCCGCCGGGGCGGGCGGGCATGCGGCCCTCGGCGCGGCCGTAATAGGCGTAGTGGAACAGCGGGTTCATCCCCGCCTCGGCGATATCGGGGTAGAATTCCAGATAGAATCCGATGTCGAACAAGGTGTTGGGGTTCAGCCTGGCACGCCAGCCGTGTTCGGCGAAGTGGCGCACCGGGTCTTCCTCCGGCCCGATGCCGGCGGCGCGGCGGTAGAAGGAGGGGTCGACCTCCGGCGCGATCGTGTCCAGCACCCAGTCGTTGTACACCGCTTCAACTCGCGCCTCCGGTACCGGCGGAGGCGCGAGCGGGCGCAGCTTGAAGCGCGACCAGACCAGCCAGTCGGGCTGGGGGGCATCCTGGGGGGGCATGGCGTGCGGCGGCCCCCTGTGGCCGTTCCCTTGGTGCGTCAGGCGGCGGGGGTGAGCGCCGTGCGGTAGGCGAACAGGCCAACCTGGCCGCCGGTGTGCAGGAACACGATGTTCTGGTCCTTCGTCCAGGTGCGCTTGCGCACGAGGTCGATCAGGCCGGCGGCACCCTTGCCGGAATAGACGGGATCCAGGAACAGGCCTTCGAGCTGGGCGAACATCGTCACCGCCTCGATCATGCCGTCGGTCGGGATGCCGTAGCCGGCGCCGACATAGTCGCAATTGGCCTGGACAGCTTCGCGGCGGATGCCGGGCAGGCCGAGCTTCTCCTTCGCGGTCTTCTCGGCCAGCGCGTGCACGGCGGCTTCCTGGCGGTCGCGCGGGTTGCGCACGCCGATGCCGAGCACGGGGATGCCGGAGTTCAGCGCCTCGAACCCCACCACCAGGCCGGCCTGGGTGCCGGCGGAGCCGGTGGCGTGCACGAACAGGTCGATCCTGAGGTCCATCTCGTTGGCCTGGGTCATCGTCTCCAGCGCCACATGGGCATAGCCGAGCGCGCCCACGGTGTTCGATCCGCCGCCGGGGATCAGGTAGGGCACCTCGCCCTGGGCACGCAGGCGTTCACCCACGCCGGCCAGCTCGCCGTTCATGTCGGTGCCGCCGGGGCGGTATTCGATCTGGAGGCCCATCATGCGGTCGAGCAGGACGTTGCCGTTGTCGTTGTAGTCGCTGTCGTTGGTAACAACGCGGTGTTCCAGCAGCGCGGTGCACTTCAGGCCGAGCTTGGCGCAGGCCGCCGCGGTCTGGCGCACGTGGTTCGATTGCACGGCGCCCTGCGTCACGATGTGCGTGGCACCCTGGGCCAGCGCCTCACCGAGCAGGAATTCCAGCTTGCGGTTCTTGTTGCCGCCGGTGGCCAGGCCCGTGCAGTCATCCCGCTTGATCCAGAGCTGCGGGCCGTTGCCGCCGATCTCGTCGGACAGCGCCTTGGTCAGGCGCGGCATGAACTCCAGCGGCGTGGGAGCATGGCAAAGCTTCACGCGGGGAAAACGAGCTAGATGCATCCGGGCGGTTCCTGCGGACATGGCGTGGGCGGGCTGTAACGGCACCCTGTGCGAACTTGTCCCATCACGGGGAACGGATGGCAATGGCGCCCGCCGGCCCCAACTGACCGTTGAACCCGGGCCGTGGTTGCGGGCATGGTGGCGCTGCACCTGCGCGCCGCCGCCACGCCGGACTCGACGGAGGGGCCGGATCTCCGGCGGAGAACAGGAAAGGACCGAACGATGCTGATACGCATTCGCCGTGGGTGGGAGATCCCGGAGTCTCGGGCCACGCCGGAATCGGTGGTGATGGCGCGCCGCAGCCTGCTGGGCGCGGGGGCCGGGCTGATCGCGGCCACGGGCACCGCCCAGGCCCAGTGGCGGCTGTTCGGCAGCCCGGTGAAGGAACAGCCGCGCAAGCCGCTGGAAGCGCCGCGCGCCGCCGCGTTCGATGCGGGGCGGCCGATCACCGACGAGGTGAACGCCACGACCTACAACAACTACTACGAATTCGGCATGTCCAAGTCGATCGTCGGCCCCGCCCAGGCGCTGGTGGTGGAGCCCTGGACGATCCGCATCGAGGGCATGGTGGCCAACCCGCGCACCATCGGCATCGAGGACCTGCTGAAGCAGGTGAAGCTGGAAGAGCGGGTCTATCGCTTCCGCTGCGTGGAGGCCTGGGCGATGACAGTGCCGTGGGTGGGCTTCCCGATGGCCGACCTGCTGCGCATCGCCGAGCCGCAGGCGGGGGCGAAATACATCGTGTTCAACACCCTGGCCGACGAAAAGACGATGCCGGGGATCCGCGAAGGCTTCTACCCGTATCCCTACACCGAGGGGCTGACGCTGGCGGAGGCGGCGAACGAGCTGACCATGATGGCCGTTGGGATGTACGGCAAAACGCTGCCGCCGCAGAACGGTGCGCCGATCCGGTTCATAACCCCCTGGAAATACGGCTTCAAGCAGGCGAAATCGATTGTGAAGATCACCTTCACGGACAAGCGCCCGACCGGCTTCTGGGAAGCGCTGCAGGCCGCGGAATACGGGTTCTGGGCCAATGTGAACCCCGAGGTACCGCATCCGCGCTGGAGCCAGGCGCGCGAGCGGCTGCTGGGCAGCGGCGAGATGGTGCCGACGCAGGTCTGGAACGGCTATGGCGCCACCGTCGCGGACATGTACAAGGGGCTGGAAAAGGAGCGCCTGTTCGCTTGAGCCCGTTCGCCTCCCCGTCCGTTCGGACCCTGTCGGTGCTGGCCGCATCCTTCCTGGTGCTGGCCTTCGCCCTGGCCGTGACATTGCCGCCGATGGCGACGCTGTCTCAGGTGATCGGGCGCTGGCGGCCGGGCGGGGTGGCGGGCATGGAGGCGTTCTTCCTGGCCAATCTGCCGGATTGGATGTGGGGCAGCGTTGCCATGCCGGTGCTGGCGCGGCCCTGCTGGCTGCTGCCGGTGGACCTCGCGATCGTGTGCGGCGGCATCGCCATCACGATCGCCCTGCGCCGCGCCCGCGCCCCGGAGCGCAAGCGCGGATAGGCTTGTTGGGCTGGTTCAGCTGAACAGCAGCTGGCCGCCATCCACCGTGATGGTCTGGCCGGTAACCCAGCGCGCCATCGGCGAGGCGAGGAACAGCACCACGTCCGCCACTTCCTCCGGATGGCCCAGGCGGCCGAACGGGATGGCGCGCTTCACCGCGTCGTACACCGGCGAGCCTTCCTCGCGGCGCTTCTCCCAGGTGCCGCCGGGGAACTCGATGGAGCCCGGCGCCACCGCGTTCACGCGGATATTGCTCTTGGCCAGCCCGGCCGCCTGGCTGGCGGTGTAGCTGTTCACCGCCGCCTTCACCGCCGCGTAGGGGGCCGAGCGGGTGGAGGCGCGCAGCGCGGAAATCGACGAGACCGAGACGATGGAAGCACTGCCCGAGGCCTTGGCCGCGGCTTCCAGATGGGGCTGGGCGGCGTGGCTGGCGCGCACGATGGCCATGATGTCCACCTGCATGCCGGCGGCCCAGCCGGCCTCATCGTCGCTCATCCCGAAGCCGGAGGCGTTGTTCACCAGCACGTCGATCCCGCCCAGCGCGCGGGCCGCGGCGGCGATGTAGCCGGCGATCGCGGTGCCGTCGGAAAGGTCGCAGGGGGCGGCGTGGGTGGCGTTGCCGTGGCGGGCCAATTCGGCGCGCGTGGCTTCCAGCGTTTCGGCACCGCGGGCGCAGATGGAGACGGCGGCGCCGCCCGCGGCAAAGCCATGCGCGATGGCGCGCCCGATGCCGCGGCTGCCGCCACACACCACCACGCGCTTGCCTGAGAAATCGAGTGCCATCGCCTTGCTCCCTTGGGGCCGAATCCATGCCACTGTCGCGGCATCGTGCCCGGGGGACAAGCCCGCGGCGCCGGGGTCAGTTCGCGATGGTGAACAGCGCCTCGTCGAATATCGCCTGCGACACGGAGAAGCTGCCGCGGAACGGGTTGGCGATCTCCTCCAGGAAGAACATGCCCAGCGACAGCAGCGTGGCAAGGCCGGTCAGCAGAATCGCGCTGCGCACACGTGGCGGCGTCAGCAACGATAGCAGCCCAAGCCCGGCCATCAGCAGGGCTACCAGGATGGGGCGGCACCACTTGAGGCCGGGCGGCGGTGCCGTGCGCAGCAGATCGTCGCCCGAGCGCAGCAACACTTCCAGCCGGCCGGCGATGGTTGCGACGGCCACAGGGTCTGCCGCCAATTCCGCCACCTGCTGCCGCAGGTCGATCCGCAGCCCCTCGATCACCGCCGGAGAGGGTTGGCCGATATCGTTGCGGTTGCCGTAGAGAAGGCGGGAAATACCATCGGTGTAGCGGTAGAGCGTGGTGCGGGCGAGTTCGCCGGTGGCGCCGGTGGCGCGCAACACATCATCCAGTGCGGTGGCGTCATGCGCCAGCAGCTGGGCCCGCGCTTCGGCCCGGCGCAAATCGCTGCGCGCGGTGGATGTGAGCATCAGCAGGGCCAGGATGGCCATGGAAAGCAGGCCCACCGCGATGCCGTGCAGCATCGCCGGCGGGGCCGCAAGCGCCGTGCGCACGCCGGGGCGACCCTGCGTTGCCATGCCCACCGCCACCGAGGCGACAAGGCACAGGAAGGCGACGACGGGCACGACGGCCGCTTGTTCCATCCAAACGTATCCATTGGAAACAGAGGTACACAATGGATGAACGGCCGACGCTGAAGCAAGGACCATTCGAATATTCGAAACTGAAGGCAGGCATGCAAGGCGTACAAATGTTTACCATCGCATGGCGGCCACCAGGGGCGGCGCGCGCCTACCGGTAGAGTGCCGCGGCAGCCTCCCGCAGCGCGCCGCGCCCGGATTCGCGGCTGTAGAACATGTGGCCGCCTGGCAAGGTGGCCAGCGAAACGCGCTCTCGCCCCGCCGAGGGCGCGATGGTGTCCAGCAGCAGGGCGCTGCGGAAATAGGGCGTGACGGCGTCGTACAGCCCGTGCGCCACCAGCACCCGCAGCGCCGAATCCAGCGCCAGGGCATCGCGCAGATGGCTGGTCGATTCCGGCTGGGTGCGGCCGCTGCCCCAGTCCCACCCCCGGTTCACCGCATCCGACAGCACCTCGTAGGGTGCGTCCAGCTTCCAACCCAGCCGCGTGCCGTACAGCGAAACCATCCCGGCGGTGAACGGCGCGCGTAGTGAATCCAGCACCGCATCGGGAGCGCGCGACCAGGGCGAGGCGGGGTCGGGATCGGCCAGGGTGATGTCGAGGTCATACAGGCTCGGCAGCCGGCCGGGGGTGGCGTTGCGTTGCCAAGCGAACATGTCGAGCATTCCGCCATGGCGGCGCACCACGGCGGGGTCGAGCCCGGTCAGGGCTGCCACCCGCGCGCTGCGCCGCGCCACCGCGTCCGGCTGGGCGCCGCGCAGCAGGTCGGCCAGGTACTCGCCGCTGGCATAGGCCTCGGCATCGGCCACCTCTGCCCGGCTTGCGGCCCCCCGCGCGGCGGCGGCCAGCGTGGGCAGCAGCGCTACCAGCGCCAGCGGGTCCATCGCGTTGCTGCGCCCGCCGAAATCCAGCACCGGGGAGACCAGCACGAGCCCGCGCAGCCCCACGCCGTGGGATTGCGCCAGCGTGCGCGCCAGCCGCGGGCCGCGAAAGCCGCCATAGCTTTCACCAACCAGGAACTTGGGCGAGGTGAAGCGCCCGGCCTGCACCAGCCAGCGGCGGATGGCACCGGCTATCGATTCAATGTCCCCGGCGACGGACCAGACGCGCTTGCGCACCTCCTCGCCTGCGGCCAGGAACCGGCTGTAGCCGGTGCCGACCGGATCGATGAACACGAGGTCGGTGAAATCCAGCCACGTCTCGGCATTGTCCTGCAGCAGCGGCGGGGCCGAGGGGGCAAAGCGCATGTCCAGCCGCCAAGGGCCCAACGCGCCCAGATGCAGCCAGGCGGAGGCGGCGCCCGGGCCGCCATTCAGCACGAAGGTGACGGGGCGTGTGGCGGCGTCGGCCCCGTCCAGCGTGTAGGCGATGGTGGCCACTTCCGCCTGCGGCGCGCCCTGCGGGTCCGTCAGCGCCACGCTGCCGGCGGTGGCGGTGAAGCGCAGGGTGCGGCCGGGCAGCGCCAGGGAATGCTGCGTGACGGCTTGCGGCGGCAGCCGTTCGGCCCGCGGCGGCGCGGGTGGGGCAGGGCGATCCTGCGCCCATGCCGCACCAGTCCAGGCCGCGGCCGCGCCGGCCAGCAGCGCCCGGCGCGGGAGGCTCACGGGGCGGCCCCCTGGGCCGGCGCCACCTCATGCAGCCGGTTGCCCGCCGCACCGGCTTCCAGCACCAGCCGGCGGTCGTGCAGTTCCGCCACTGTCGGCCGGTGGGCGATGGAGACGATGGTGGTGCCGGGCAGGTGGCGCCGCAGCAGCGCATAGACATGCGCCTCGGACTCCGGATCCAGGCTGGCGGTCGCTTCGTCCAGGAACAGCCAGTCCGGCTGCGCCAGCAACGCCCGGGCCACGGCGATGCGCTGCTGCTCCCCGCCGGACAGGCGCTGGGCCCAGGGCGCCTCCTCGTCCAGCTGGCCGGCCAGGCGTTCCAGCCCCACGGCTTCCAGCACCTCGCGCACCTGCTGGTCGCCATAGGTGCCGGGGTCCGACGGGTAGGAGACGGCGGCGCGCAGCGTGCCCAGCGGCAGGTAGGGCCGCTGCGGCAGGAACATGTGCTGCCCCGGCGGGCGCTCCACCACCCCATCGCCGAACGGCCAGATGCCGGCCAGGGCGCGGAACAGCGTGGACTTGCCGCCGCCCGAACGGCCGGTCACGACCACGGACTGGCCCGGCGCCAGCGCCATGTCCTGGTCGCGCACCAGTTCGCGCCCATCCGGCAGGCGCAGCGACACATCCCGCAGGCGCCACTCCGGGGCGGCCGCATCCTGCACCGCCACGCCCTCGCCCTTCCGGGCCGCTTCGTGGGCGGCCTCGATGCTGTGCTGGAAGCCGGCCAGGCGGCCCACGGTGGCGCGCCAGCTGGCCAGGGAGCGATAGGCATTGACGAAGAAGGACAGCGAATCCTCCACCCGCCCAAAGGCGCCGGCGGTCTGCGTCAGCCCACCCAGCGTGATCTCGCCGGAGAAGAAGCGCGGCGCCACCACGGCGATGGGGAACACGCCGGCGACCTGGTTGTAGCCGGTGGTGAGCGCCACGATTTTCTTGGTGCGCCACATGATGTCCCACCAATTGTCGCGCAGCGCGCCGAAACGCTGCTTCAGCGCGGCGCCTTCCGCTGCCTCGCCGCGGTGCAGTGCCACGCCCTCCACGTTCTCGCGCAGGCGGGCCAGGGCGAAACGGAAATTCGCCTCCACCCGTTCCGAGATGAATTCCAGCATCACCAGCGGCCGGCCGACCTTGTGAGTGAGATACGTGCCGATGATGGCGTAGATCACCGCCACCCAAACGAGGTAGCCGGGGATCGGCACGCCCAGGACCTCCATCGCGCCGGAGAGGGTCCAGAGGATCGTCAGGAAGCTGAACAGCGACACAATGCTGGAGAGCAGGCCGAGGCCGATGGCCAGCGTGTTGGAGACGAAGCCCTTCACATCCTCCGAGATGCGCTGGTCCGGGTTGTCGGCGCTGTTGCGCATCGGGTCGGCCTCGCCGCCGCCCTCCTGGGGCAGTTGCAGGCTGAGGCGGAAATAGGCGCGGTGGGCGAGCCAGTCGTCGATCAGCCGCTCTGTCATCCAGCCGCGCCAGCGTATCTCCAGCCATTGCGAAAGATAGGTGCGGTAGATCGCCACCACGATGTACACCGCGGCCACCACGCAGAAGCCGGGGAAGAACCCGTCCTTGGTATGGCGCCAGAACAGCAGCAGGCCGATGAAGTCGTCCCAGTTCTTGTCCTGCAGCGCGTTGTAGAAGGCGCGGTTCCAGAAACTGAGCAGCACCGTCATGCCAACGCGGCTGAGATCCAGCACCACGATCGCGCCCAGGATCAGGCGCGCGGACCAGCGTTGTTCCGAGACATAGTACGGCTTGGCCAACCGCCAGACATCGCCCAACAAGCCCCGCATGCCGCGCATCGGTGCACTCCTTGTGCGGCGCCGCGCCGTGCGTGCCGCATGCACCGGGTTAGCGCAGCGGGGGCGCCGGCGGAATCAAATAAGCAGGCGTGTGCTGCCGGCCCGGAGGCGGTCAGGCATGCGCGGGGGTTTGGGGTACCAGGGCCGCGGCCTCGGCCAGCGCGGCATCCAGCCGTTCGAGCGTGATCGGCTTGGCCATGAACCCGTCCATGCCGGCGGCCAGGCATGCCTCCCGGTCATGCGCGAAGCTGTTGGCGGTCAGGGCCACGATGCGCACGCGGCTGGCCGGGCCGGGCAGGGCGCGGATGGCGCGGGTGGCGCCCAGCCCGTCCAGCCGCGGCATCTGCATGTCCATCAGCACCAGGTCATAGCGGTTCTGCTGGGCGGCCAGCACGGCTTCCTCGCCATCGGGCACCACGGTGGGGTGGTGCCCGCGATGTTCCAGCAGGCCGCGGATCACCTCCTGGTTCACCCGCGTATCCTCGGCCACCAGCACGCGCAGGGGGGCGGTGGCAGGGGGCAGCGGCGGGGCAGGGTGTGCGGGTGCAACCGGGGCCACCGGGGCGGCGAGCTTCGGCTCCACCGCGGCGGGCGGCGGCGCGGCGGGGCGCAGCGGCAGCATGACATGGAACAGGCTGCCCTGCCCGGGGGACGAGTCCACGCCGATGGTGCCGCCCATGGCGGTAACAAGCCGGCGGGAGATCGCCAGCCCCAGCCCGGTGCCGCCGAAGCGCCGGCTGATCGAGGCGTCGGCCTGGGTGAAATCGTCGAACAGGTTGGCCTGGGCCTGCAGGGAGATGCCGATGCCGGTATCCTGCACGGAAAGGCGCAGCTGCTCGCCCGCCACCTCCAGGCGCAAGGCCACCCCGCCCTGGTCGGTGAACTTCACCGCGTTGGACAGCAGGTTGACCACCACCTGGCGCAGCCGCGCGCCGTCGCCATGCAGCATCGCCGGCACCTCCGGCGCCACCTGCACCTGCAGGTCGATGCCGCGGTCGCGCGCCCGCAGCGCCAGGATATCGGCCGCGGAGTTCGCCAGGGCGCGGGGGTCGAACGGCCGGTCCTCCAGCTCCACGCGGCCGGAATCGATGCGGCTGATGTCCAGCACGTCGTCGATCAGCGCCAGCAGGGCGGTGCCGCAGGAATCGATGGTGTCCACCATCCGCTTCTGCTCGGCCGAAAGCGGGGTTTGCGCCAGCAGCGAGACGGAGCCGATCACGCCGTTCATCGGCGTGCGGATCTCGTGGCTCATGGTGGCCAGGAAGGCGCTTTTGGCGACGGTGGCGGCCTGCGCGGCATGGCGGGCGGCGCTGAGCCCGCGCCACTGCCGTGCCAGCACAATGCCGGCTGCGATCAGGGTACCAAGAAGCGTGGCCACCGCGCCGATCAGCCCATTGAACGTCGCCTTGTAGGCGGTCGTCAGGTCATAGCGCACTTTCGCGTTCATCTGGTTGGCGAAATTGGCGACCAGGCTGAGGCGCGCCATGGTGCTGTCGAGCAGGGTCAGCATCATGGCGCGCTCTTCCGCAGGCGGCGCCGATTCGGTGAGGCGATCAAACCAGGGCGTGGCGCCGCGCAGCTTGCGCAGCGCCGTTTCCAGGCTCTCGCGCATACGGGCGCCTTCGTCGCCCATGTTCAGCAGCGGGCTCAGCTCCAGCATCTCCACCCGGCTCAACGCGATGTCGAACCGGTCCACGATCTCCGCGCGGGCGGCACGGTCGGTGAGGTCATGTAGGCGGGAGAGGCCGCGCTCCACGCGCTCCACCTCCCGCTCCATCTGGATGAAGGTCCAGACAAGGCTTTCGTGCTTCTGGTTGCCCAGGCTGTACTGAATCGTTTCCAGCCGCACCAGCGCGATGCCGGTGGCGATCAGCGAGACCAGGACCAGCCCTGCCAGCGTCAGTGCCACGGCCATGGGCGCGCGCCGGGGCTTCGGCCCATGGGCCTGTGCCGGGGGGCTCATGGCTGCGGCCGGCGTTGGGGGCTCAACTCAGCTCGATATCGCGGATCTGCCAGACGGAGCGCGCGTACACGATGGCATTGCGCAGCGAGGCGTCGCGGTCCATCGGGTAGATGATCCACACCGGCCCGCGGTCGCGCACCGCCAGCGGCGTGCCGTCGCGATGCGTGGCCAGGATCACGGCATGCTGGCGGAAATCCGCCACCGGCACGTCCGACGCATAGTCGTTCAAGGCCACCACCTTCATCGTGGTGCCGCTGGCGCCCACCAGGTCCAGCACGGCGGAGCCGAGCGGGCCGGTGAAGGTCACGCTGTCCTTGGTCCAGGGCGTCTCGCCGGTGAAGCGGCCCTGGGGCAGGGCGGCCAGCATCTCGCGGTCCAGCCGCGCCTGGCCGGGGGCGTTGGTGCGGGCGATGCGGCCCTTCATGGTCAGGATCACCGGGCCGGTGGGGGCGGGCAAGGGCGCCGGCTGGGCGCGGCCGGAACGGGCGGTGGCCAGCTGGCCCAGGGCGAGTGCCGGAAGGGCAAGACCAAGGGCGCGGCGGGTTAGCATGGCTGGATCCTCCTGAAATGTTGGCAATGACGTTCGTGTGCCGACCGAAGGTTTCTAAAAAGTTAACAAGATATTGACGCATCGTTTCGCGCTGGTTCACCCGTCCTCCTCCTCCTCGTCGATCTGGGGGTCGGTGGCGCAGGTGGCGGCGCGGCGCTGGCGGTGGATGCTGCGCAGCGCGGCGTAGCCATCAAGCGCCCCGCGCTCCAGCCGGTCCAGTTCCGGGTGCCAGGCGGCATAGTCCACGAAGCCGGCGCCGGCGCTCCAGGCCAGCAGGGCATCGGCCCCCACAACCTGGGACAGCGCGAGCGAGGTGGCAATCAGCCCGCCGGCATCGCGCAGCGTGGTGGGCCCGAACAGCGGCAACACCAGGTACGGCCCGGCGGGCACGCCCCAGCGGCACAGCGCGTCTCCCAGGCCCAGGCTCGCCCGGCGATAGCCGAACTCCGCCGCCGCATCCCGCACCCCGCCCAACCCCAGCGTGGTGTTGATGCCGAAGCGCAGCGTCGCCTTGGCCGCCATCCGCGGCTCACCGGCCAGCAGCGCGCTGGCCGCCGTCACCGGCTCGCCCAGATTGGCCACCGCGTTGCCGATCCCCTCGCGCACCGAAGCGGGTGTCCAGGTGATGTAGGCCGATGCGGCGGGGCCGAGCACGTGGCGCTGCGCCAGCAGGTTGAAGCCGTGCACGTACCGGTTCACCGGCTCCAGCGGATCGCCGGCCGCCTGCGCCTGCGCCGCCACCGGGGCGAGCAGCAGCGCGGCGGCGAGAGCCAGTTGCCTCATGTATCGGCCCCCTTCAGGTATCGGCCAGCGCGGTGATCATGGCATCCCGATGCGCCCAGTCGCCATCCGCATGCACCGGCTGCAGGCACACATGGGTGGCACCCGCATCGAAATGCGCGCGCAGCCCGGCCTTCACCTCGTCCACCGTGCCCGAGATTACCATCGCGTCGATGAAGCGGT
>JAPLOI010000006.1 GCA_026400815.1 Alphaproteobacteria bacterium | reverse complement strand
GACGGGTAGCGCAGCCCACGCCGATCCGCCGCGCGTCGATGTTCCGCTGTCCATGCCATCCCTCACCCCCACGAATCGTCCCAACGGGCAGGGAATCACATCCGATTCAGGCGATTCAACTTCTTTCCGGATGGGCTCTCAGGCCAGACGCGTGCACGGCGGTGTTGGGCGCCGTTGCGTTCAGATAGGTCTCGAACGTGGCGAAGGGATCGCCAGGCCAATCGCGGTGGCGCTCCTGAAACAGGTTGCGTGCGGCGGCGGGAATGGGCGTGCCGGACGCGAAACGCCCATAGGCATAGGGGCGCAGGTCACCATCTTCCTCCCGCCCGGCCACCCGTGCCGCATAGTCCGCCAGCAGCGCCGACAACGGCTCCGGCGGCGGATGCGGCAGGCTGCTGGCATGGCGCGTCAGGCGCGTGGGGTCGGCGGGATTGAAGCCGCTGAAATGAAACAGGCCCAGGCGCTGGCCATCCACCGTCCATCCCTGCGCATCGCGGCCCAGGGTGCGTTGCGGCAGGTTCCAGTAGGCCACGTTCACCGCGGGATCGCGCAGGATGGCCACCGCCGGGAACAGACCCGGCACCAGATCCATGCAGCGCTGGTCCCACACCTGCCCGCGTTCGGGGGCAATGCCGGCGTCTTCGTGCAACCGCTCCGCCCACCAGCGCAGCGCGGCCAACCCGTCCGGCGTGGCGCCGGCGGCCACGAAGCCGGTGTTGTAGGTGCCCGCCATCAGGATGCCGCGCGGCCCGGGCACGTCGCCCGCCGCGGGGGGCGCCAACAGGTGCGGCGTCAGCACCAGCGCGGCGCCCGCGTCCAACGCCGCATCCGCCCCGTGGAGCCGGTCGTACAGCGCCATGTCGGTATCGAAATGCATCACCCGGCCATAGCCCAGTGTTTCCGCCAGGTGCAGGAACATGAACGGCTTCAGCAGGCAGTTCAGCGCCATCGCGTCGTAGGCGAAGCTCACGCGCCGCCAGTCGGGCACACCGATCGCGTCACCGGCCACCACCTGACTGCCCGGTGCCAGCAACCCCTCGGCGTCGTCGCCCACGCAGATGAACGTGTCGGCCTCCGGATACCAATGCTGCACCGTGGCCATCAGCGCCCGCGCCATGCCCATGCGGTTGCACGAGCCGGTGGTGAAGACGGCGAGGCGATCGTTTACTGTAGTCATAGGGGCTAACCCGCCGCCAGGGGCCTGGCGTCCAGCTTGCGCAGCGCGCGGTCGATCCATTGCGCGGTGATCTTCTCCACCAGCCCGTTCTGCCGCAGCCGCTCGTTGAGCGCCGGGAAGTCCACCCGGTCCAGCGCCTGGTCCTGGTTGAAGCAGGAGAAGACGATGGTTCGCACCCCGGTCACCGGATCGGTGTGCGGCTGGAGGCACTGGGCGCAGACCTCCTTCATCATGCACTGCATCGGCGAGTTGATGGAGCCGATGGCGGAATGGCCGGGCTTGAGGAGGGGCTGCAGCACGCCATGCCGCGCGGCCCCCACCGCCGCCATCATCCGGTCGGAGCCGATGACGATCATGTGCTCGGCGTCGGCCAGCGGCACCGCCTGTGCGCCGAGCTGGCCGGAGCCATAGGCCGCCATGGCCTGCACGATGTTGCCCACGAAGGTGCGGTCCTGCGGGCGGGTGGGCGGGAAGCCCGGCGCCTCATCGCAGCACCACACGATCACGTCCGCCGCGCGCTCGATCTCCTCCACCTTGTAGCGATCGCGCAACGCCTTGTAGCCGGCGAAGTAGATCACCTTCGATCCCGCCACGCGGGTGGCCGCCCCGATGGAGAACAGCACCGCATTGCCCAGCCCGCCGCCCACCAGGGCGACCGTTGTGTTGGCATGGATCTCGGTGGCCGTGCCGGTCGGCCCCATCAGCACCACGGGCTCACCCACGGGCAGGGAGGCACAGAGGTCGGAGCTGCCGCCCATCTCCAGCGCGATCACCGAGACCAGGCCACGCTCCGGGTCGGTCCAGGCCCCGGTCATCGCCAGGCCTTCCATCGCCAGCAGCGTGGCGCCGATGCCCGGCTCATCCAGCCGCTTGGCGCGCATTTCGTAGTTCTGCAGCCGGTAGAACTGACCGGGCTGGAAGGCGCGGGCGGCGGCGGGGGCATGCAGCACCACCTCCACGATGGTCGGCGTCAGGCGGTTCACCTGGTGCACGGTGGCGGAGAGCGCCGCGCGGCTGGCGGCAATCAGCTCCGCCCCGGAAACCGGCGTGGGCGCGTGAGCGGCCAGCACGTTGCTCACCACGGGGTAGCCGCGCTTGGCCCCGCCCATGGCCTTCACCACGTTGCCGAAGAAGCTCGGATGCAGGTCACCGAAGAAGGAGATGAAGCGCCCGTCTTCTGCCCGGTGCATCAGCACATCGGCCCGTTCCGGCTTCGAAAGGCTGCGCTGCGGCGCCACGCGGGCGCCGGAGAGGTCGATCGCCTCGAAATACTTGCCGTCCAGCTTGATGCGCCCGTCCTCGCGCGCCAGCACGGTGTTGGGCTGGGTGCCGGCGGCCACGATCACCGCGCGCGCCGGCAGCACCGCCTCGCTGCCATCTGCGCGCGTCACGCGCAGCCCGGCGGCGTGGCCATGCGCATCCGTTTCCACCGCCACGGGCGTCAGCCCCTCGGCGAAGCGCACGCCTTCCTCCATCGCCTTGGCCACTTCCTCATGGTTCAGCGTGTAGCTCGGCGCATCCAGCAGGCGCCGGCGATAGGCCAGCGTCGCCCCGCCCCACTGCTCCAGCAACGGCGCGAAATGCGGCGCCCGGCCGGCCCGCGCGGCCGCCGCGCGCTCGGCCGCGATCGGCTCGGCATGCGCCAGGAACTCGGCGGCAATCTCCGCCTCCTCGGCACTCCAGCCGCGCCGCACCGCCGCTTCGCCACGCTCGGCCACCAGCACGCGATGGCGCAGCGCGAATTTCTCCACCTGGCGCACGTAATACGCCAGCGCCTCGGTGGCGGTATCGATCGCCGTCAGCCCGCCGCCGATCACCACCACCGGCAGGCGCAACTGCAGATTGGCCACGGACGACATCTTGGCCGCCCCCGTCAGCTGCAACGCCATCAGGAAGTCGCTCGCCTGCCGCACGCCGCGCGCCAACCCGCCGGGCATGTCGATCACCGTCGGCCGGCCCGCCCCCATGCACAGCGCGATGTGGTCGAACCCCATTGCCCAGGCATCGTCGATGCCCATCGTGGCGCCGCCGCCGAAGCGCACGCCGCCGAACAGCGCGAACTGCGCGCGCCGTTCCAGCAGCAGCCGCACCAGCTTCAGGTAGTTCTTGTTCCAACGGACCGTGATCCCGTACTCGGCCACGCCGCCGAACCCGGCCATCACCCGGTCGTCCAGGTTTTCGAACAACGTCTCCACGTCGCGCACCGGTGCCAGCACGTCGATGCCCAGCGGCTCGATCTTCAGCCCATCCACCGCCACCACGGTGTGGCCATCGTTCATCAGGTGATGCGCCAGAGTGAACCCGGCCGGGCCAAGCCCCACCACCAGCACCTTGCGCCCGGTGTCGCTCGCCGGCAGCGGGCGGCGGATGTTCAACGGGTTCCAGCGCGTCAGCAGCGAATAGATCTCGAACCCCCAGGGCAGGCCGAGCACCTGGCGCAGGATATGCGTCTCCGCCTGCGGAATATCGACCGGCTCCTGCTTCTGGTAGATGCAGGCCTTCATGCAGTCGTTGCAGATACGATGCCCGGTGGCGGCCATCATCGGGTTGTCCACCGTGATGGTGGCGAAGGCGCCGAGCAGATGCCCCTGCGCCCGCAGCGTGTGCATCTCGCTGATCTTCTCATCCAGCGGGCACCCGGCCAGCGTCACGCCGAAGGGGGATTTCTGGAATTCGCCGGTCTTGCGATCCTTCAATCCCTTGCTGCAGGAATCCTTGCCCTGCACGTGGCACCAGATGCAGTAATTCGCCTGGTCCAGCGCCTGCTGCGTGCCCATGCCGGGGTCGGTCAACGCGAAGCCATCGCGCGCGCGGTGATGAAATCCAAGCGGGGCGTGCTCCGGCAGCCGCAGCATGGTCACGCCATCGCGCTCGATCGTCTCCACCGGCACCAGCTTGTTGGTGTCGATGCGCGCCGGCACCCGGAACAGCGTGCCCCCGGCATGCGCCTCGCGCCCCGCCGGCGTCAGCGTCGCCCAGGCGGCGTAGCGCATTGCCTCGTCCAGCGCGTCGGCAACTTCGTTCTTCTCCCAAAGCTGCACCTGCACGGCGAAGCCGCGCTCATCCAGCGCCGCCCCCATCCGCGCTTCCAGCGCCGCCCGCAGCGCCGCGCCGTCGAAGCCCGATGCATCGGCATATTTCTTCACCGCCTGGCGCTGCACGAACAGCCGCTTCACGCTGTGGATCGGGTCCAGCGCCGCCGTCTCCGCCGCCGCCGCATCCAGCTCGGCCGCGATGCCGAACAGCTCGCCCAGGAACGGCTCCAGCGCCTCGCCCAGCGCGATCACCAACTCGCCTTCCGCCTTGGCATCCAGGCTGTCCGGCTCGGCCCGTGCCGCCAGCAGGCGCCGATACAGCGCCTCGTCTCCGGACAGCCGTTCCAGGAACAGCTTGTCGAGCGCCACCAGCCCGTCGCGGGTGGCCATCCGGGCAAAGTCCAGTCCGAAACCGAGCGTCATGGCGTCAGGCGATCCTGGCGAGAAGGTCAAGCAGGGTGCGCCGCTCCGCAGCGGAGAGCGGTGCGAGGGTCTTTTCGGTGGCGCGGCGCGCATGGGCCACGCCGCGGCTGGCCAGTGCCACACCGGCCGGCGTGGCCGTCAGCACCGCCGTGCGCCGGTCCATCGGGTCCAGCGCGCGATCCACCAGGCCGCGCGCGATCAGCCGGCGCACCACGCCCTGGATCGTGGCGGGGTCCATCGCGGCCATGCGGCCCAGCTGGTTCTGCGTCACGCGGCCATGCAGCACCACCTTCACCAGCGCGGAAAACTGGCGTGGCGTGAGTTCCTTCTCGCCGATCCCCTCGGCCATGCAGGCCTGCCAGACGGCGGTCTGGCGCTGGTGGGCGCGGCGCAGCAGGAACCCGGCCTGGGATTCGACCGTGTAGCCATCGAGGGGGCAACTGCGGACCGCATCGCCCGGCGGGGCCGCGGCAAGGGCAGGGATGAGATCGGTGGGCACCGTCGTCTCCGGCGTTTTTGCAGGCAGCTTCGGATCACCCAAATATAGGCACTCGGTCGTTCGCACGCAAACGATCGGGCCACAAACGAACGAGGACCGGGCGCATGCCCGGTCCTCGCGTTGTGCAGCCCTTTGTGGAGGGGCGGGGGTTCAGTTCGTCTTGGGGGCCACCGGCTTGGCCGGGGTGGCCGGGGTGGCGGCAACCGGGGTGGCCGCCTTGTCCTTATGCACCACGGCGCCGGCGCGGGCCGGGGCACCGGGTTTCGCCGTCTCGGCCGCCTTGGCGGTCTCGGCCGGCTTGGCGGGGGTGGCGGCCGCCGCGGCGGCAGGCGCGGCCGGGGTCGCAGCGCCGCCCTGGATGCCACCACCCTGGGCCATCGCGGGCAGCACGACGGCGGCGCTCAGCAGAACGGCGAAGGTGGAGGCGAGGATGCTACGCATCTTGTGGTCTCTCCGGGTGTCGGCAGGATTGCCTGACAACGCGATAAGGCGCCCCGCCAATGGCGGCCAAACGGCGCAACCATGGCGCTGTTGCGGCATTGGATTAACCTTCCGTCATGCGGCTTCCCCCGCGCCAACCCGGCCGCCCGCGGCCTTCGCGCCGCCGGTGCCACGAATTGAGATTTGAGTTGCAAAACATCGAAATAACTCACAAGAGCGTGAATTGTAGGTAATGCGGCCGACACAATGGCCTCAGCGAGGAGCGGCACCCACAGATGTCCCAGTCCACGACCACGGCCGGATCGCACGCGATCAGGCCCATGAGCAAGGAGGAACGAAAGGTCATCGTGGCCTCCTCGCTCGGCACCGTCTTCGAATGGTACGACTTCTACCTCTACGGGTCGCTCGCGGCCGTGATCGCGGTGAAGTTCTTCAGCCAGTTCGATGAGACCACCCGCAACATCTTCGCCCTGCTCGCCTTCGCCGCCGGCTTCCTGGTGCGCCCCTTCGGCGCGCTGGTGTTCGGCCGCCTGGGTGACCTCGTGGGCCGCAAATACACCTTCCTCGTCACAATCCTGATCATGGGCGCCTCCACCTTCGTGGTCGGCATCCTGCCCACCTCCGACCAGATCGGCATCCTTGCGCCGATCGCGCTCATCGTGCTGCGCATGCTCCAGGGCCTGGCCCTCGGCGGCGAATACGGCGGTGCCGCCACCTACGTGGCCGAGCACGCGCCCAACAACCGGCGCGGCTTCTACACCAGCTTCATCCAGATCACGGCCACCGCCGGACTGTTCCTGTCGCTCATCGTCATTCTCAGCACCCGCGTGGCCCTGGGCGAGAAGGACTTTGCCGACTGGGGTTGGCGCGTTCCCTTCCTGCTCTCCGCCGTGCTGCTGGTCATCTCGGTCTGGATCCGCATGCAGATGCAGGAAAGCCCGGCCTTCCAGAAGATGAAGGAGGAAGGCACCCACTCCAAGGCGCCGCTCAGCGAAGCCTTCGGCCAGTGGAAGAATGCCAAGATCGCGCTGTTCGCCCTGCTCGGCATGGTCATGGGCCAGGCCGTGGTGTGGTACACCGGGCAGTTCTACGCCCTGTTCTTCCTCGGCTCGGTGCTGAAGGTCGATGTCTTCACCACCAACCTGCTGATCGCCTATTCGCTGGTCCTCGGCTCCGGCGGCTTCGTGCTGTTCGGCTGGCTGTCCGACAAGATCGGCCGCAAGCCGATCATCCTCGGCGGCTGCCTGCTCGCCGCCCTCACCTACTTCCCGCTGTTCAAGCTGATGTCGGCAGAGGCCAACCCGGCGCTGACCAAGGCGCACGAAACCATCACCGTGCGCGTGCTGGCAGATCCCGCCACCTGCTCCTTCCAGTTCAACCCGGTCGGCACGGCGAAGTTCACCGAGCCCTGCGACATCGTGAAGGCCAACCTCGCCCGCCTCTCGGTGAATTATAAGGTCGATCCGGCACCCGCCGGCACCGTCGCCTCGGTGAAGATTGGGAACGAGGCCCCGATCGCCGGCAACATCGCGAACTTCCCCGCCGTGCTCGGCGCCGCGATCACCAAGGCCGGCTACCCCGCGGCGTCCAACCCGTCGGTGGTGAAGATGTCCGGCGCGTTCGACATCTTCCGCGAACAGCCGGCGGTGCTGATCGGCATCCTCACCATCCTGGTGATCTACGTCACCATGGTCTACGGCCCGATCGCCGCGGCGCTGGTGGAGATGTTCCCCACCCGCATCCGCTACACCTCCATGTCGCTGCCCTACCACATCGGCAATGGCTGGTTCGGCGGGCTGATGCCGGCCACCGCGTTCGCCATGATCGCGCAAACCGGCGACGTGTACTACGGGCTTTGGTACCCGATCGTGATCGCCCTCGCCACGGTGGTGATTGGCCTGTTCTTCGTGCCGGAAACCAAGGACCGCGACATCTTCGAAGACGGCCGGGCCTGAGCCCTGCTGCATCGCGAAGCCTGAACGGCGCCGGGGGGCAACCCCCGGCGCTTTTTCGTGGCCCGGTTTGCCGCCCGCCCCCCCCGCGTGGCAAAATGATGCAACGCCGGAGGACGCCATGCCCCAGAAATCCTATGACCAGACCATCGCCGACTGGCAGCGCGATCCGCAGGCTTTCTGGGCCGAGGCCGCCCAGAGCCTCGATTGGACCCGCCCGTGGGATCGCGTGTTCGATCCCGCGATGGGCCCCTACGGCCAGTGGTTCGCCGGCGGCGAGTTGAACACCTGCGCCAACGCGCTCGACCGCCACGTCGCCGCCGGCCGCGGCAACCAGCCCGCGCTGATCTGGGACAGCGCGATGACGGGCGTGGTCGAAACCTTCACCTACGAACAGCTGCGCGACCGCACCGCGAAGGTGGCCGGCGCCCTGCGTGCCCTGGGCGTGCAGAAAGGCGACCGCGTGGTGATCTACATGCCGATGATCCCCGAGGCCGCCATCACCATGCTCGCCTGCGCCCGCCTCGGCGCCATCCACTCCGTGGTGTTCGGCGGTTTCGCCGCGGCGGAACTGGCCAAGCGCATCGAGGACGCAGAGCCCAAGCTGATCGTCTGCGCCTCCTGCGGGCTCGAGCCCGGGCGCGTGGTGGCCTACAAGCCGATGGTCGACCAGGCGATCGAGTTCAGCACCCACAAGCCGCAGGCCTGCCTGGTGTTCCAACGCCAGCAGGCCGCGGCCGCCCTCACCCCAGGCCGCGACCACGATTTTGCCGCCGCCGAGGCCGCCGCTTCACCCGCCGATCCCGTGCCGGTGCGGGCCACCGATCCGCTCTACATCCTCTACACCTCCGGCACGACCGGAAAGCCCAAGGGCGTGGTGCGCGACACCGGCGGCCACGCCGTGGCGCTGCTCCATTCCATGCGCATGATCTACGGCGTGGAGCCCGGCGATGTGTACTGGTCCGCCAGCGACGTGGGCTGGGTGGTGGGTCATTCCTACATCATCTACGCCCCGCTCCTCGCCGGCTGCACCTCCGTGATGTACGAGGGCAAGCCGGTCGGCACGCCCGATGCCGGCGCTTTCTGGCGCGTGTGCGCCCAGCACGGCGTGCGCGTGCTGTTCACCGCCCCCACCGCGCTGCGCGCCATCAAGCAGCAGGACCCCGAGGGCAAGCTGCGCCAGACATACGACCTGTCGAAGCTGGAAGCCCTCTACCTCGCCGGCGAGCGCTGCGATCCGCCGACGGCGATCTGGGCCGCCGAGCAACTGCAGATCCCCGTGGTCGATCACTGGTGGCAGACCGAAACCGGCTGGGCCATCACCGCCGGCTTCCGCGGCCTCGGCCTGTTCCCCGCCAAGCCCGGCGCCGGCGGCCGCCCCTCCCCGGGCTACGACGTGCAGGCGCTGGATGATGACGGCAAGCTGCTGCCGCGCGGCACCGCCGGCAATCTGGTGGTGAGGCTGCCCATGCCCCCCGGCGCCGCGCCCACGTTGTGGAACAACGACGACGGCTACCGCACCTCCTACCTGTCGGACTACGCGGGCTGGTACCGCACCGGCGATGCCGGCGTGATCGACGAAGACGGCGACGTGTGGGTGATGGGCCGCACCGACGACATCATCAACGTCGCCGGCCACCGCCTTTCCACCGGTGCGATGGAGGAGGTGCTGGCCGCCCACCCCGCCGTGGCCGAATGCGCCGTGGTCGGTGCCGCCGATGATCTCAAGGGCCAGGTGCCGCTCGGCCTTGTTGTGCTCAAGGCCGGCGTGAACACGGATGAGGCGGTGATCCTGCGCGAGCTCGTCGCCCTGGTGCGCGACCGGATCGGCCCCGTGGCCGCCTTCAAGGATGCCCGCGTGGTCAAGCGCCTGCCCAAGACGCGGTCCGGCAAGATCCTGCGCGCCTCCATCCGCCGCATCGCCGATGGGCAGCCGGCCAATGCGCCGGCCACGATCGACGACCCCGCGATCCTGGACGAGATCGGGGCCGCCCTGGGCAAGCCCGCCGCATGAGGCAGGGCGCCCTGCCCCCTCTCTCGCGGCTGCGAGGCGCGGCCCCGGCCCTGGCCGTACTCGCTGCGATCGGGGCGGTGGCGGCACTGGTAGCCTTCGGCGGTGACGCCTATTTCCGCCTGCGCGTGGCGGCCGGGATGAAGCCCTACACGCCGTTCCTCGACCTGCACGCAGTGATGTCCGCCATCGAATGCGCGCATCGCGGCGTCGATGTGTATGTCACCAACCCCTGCGACGAGTATGGCCGCCGGCACATCTACTCCCCGCTCTGGCTACGCCTGCCGACCCTGTTCAGCGACCCGGCGCTGCTCCCGGTCTTCGGCCTGGGCTTGGCACTGTCCTTCGCCCTCGCCCTGTTCTGGCTGCCCGCAGCACCGCGTGGCCGGTCAGAGGCAGCGATGCTGCTGGCGGTGGTCTCGCCCGTGACGGCCTTCGCACTGGAGCGTGCCAATCTGGACCTGCTGATCTTCCTGCTGGTCGTGCCGGGCGCGATGTTGCTGGCTCGCACCTCGGCCTTGCGTTTCGTGGGGCATGGGCTGTTCCTGGTGGGCGGGCTGTTGAAGTTCTACCCGTTGGCCCTGCTGGCGCTGCTGCTGCGCGAACGGCCGCACGTGCTGTTCGCGCTGGTGCTCGTCGCTGCCGCTATCCTGCGCGCTACCCTGGGCACCTTCGGCGATGAGACGCGGCAGGCCATCTCCAACATCCCCATCCAGGCGGTGTTCTGGGGCAGCTTTGCCGCCCACAATCTGCCGCGCGGCGTGATGCAGCTCACCGCCTCGCCGCTCCTGGCGGGGCTGGCGCTGGGGGCAGGGCTTGCCGTAGCCGCCCTTGCGGCATGGCGGCTGGCCCGCATGCCCGGGCTCCGCGCCGCTCTCGCCATGCTGCCTGACGAAACGAAGACTCTCCTGCTGGTGGCGGGGCTGCTGGTGGCCGCGTGCTTCCTGGCCGGCGAGAACATCGATTATCGCGCTATCCTGCTGCTGCCCGCACTCCCCGGCCTGCTCGCCCTGCCCGCCGCACGCCACGCCGGATGGATCGCCGCCCTGCTGATGTGGGAGCCGGCGCTACGCCGGCTGGTGGCGAACCTCGCCCCGGATACGCTGGACCACCCATCGGCCCCGCGCCTGCTGCTCTGGGGCGTGCAGCAGCTGGCATGGTGGTGGCTTGTCGCGGTGCTGGTCGTGCTCGTGCTCGCCCAGCTGCGCAGCGCACCGGGGCTGGCGCTGCTGCGGCCCTGGGCTACAGGGCGTCCGGGTAGGCGCTGAGCCAGTCGGCGTAGTGGGCGTAGGCGGCTTCGGGGCCGTAGTCTGGCTGCCAGCCGGTGGACTGGATGCGGGCGATATCCATCCGGCCGCGCGGGCGGCGTTCGGGGAAGCGCACGTTGACCTCTGCCTCATTGGCCGAGCGACGCCAGCGGAAGGCGGGGTGGCGGGCGGCCAGGGTTTCGGCCCAGCGCAGCATCACTTCGCCCCACATCTCGCCGGAGCAGATGTTGAAGACGCGGTGCGGCGGCGCCTTCATGTCCAGCAAATGCAGCAGGCCGCTGGCGACATCGGGGCCGTAGACCCAGGCCTGGACGGGGAGTGCGGCCGGCAGCACGGCCTCCTGCCCGGCGACGGCGAGGCGGGCGAGGTAGTGGTGCGGGCCGATCATGTCGCGCAGGCCGGTGTCGCGTTCCCACGGGCCGAAGACGCTGCCGATGCGGGCGGCGATCACGTCCAGCTCCCACAATTCGCCCAGGCGCAGGCCGCTGCGTTCCACGGCGTATTTGGTGACGCCATAGACGCCGTTCGGGATGGTGGGTGTATCTGTCTCGTTCAGCAAAGCGTGGGCGAAGAAGGCGTCGCCATAGGCGGAGGCGGAGCTGGGGGCGATGATGCGCTTCACGCCCGCCGCGCGGGCGGCGCGGAGCTGGGCGATGAAGCCGAGGAGGTTCACCTGGATCACCAGCTCCGGCACCTCCGCCTCCCGCGCCGGGCCGGAGGTGATGGCGGCGAAGGGGAACAGGCGGTCGACGCCGTGGCGCTTCATGACGCCGGCGAAGGCATCGGGGTCGGCGGTGATGTTGCGGATGTCGGCGCGGATCGCTTCCACTTTCCCCGGCAGCCTGGCGAAGGCGCGTTGGGCGGGGGCGGGGATGTCATCGAGGGCCGCGACTACCACGTGCTCGCCGCGTTCGAGCAGGGCGTGGACGAGGTTGAGGCCGACGAAGCCAGTGCCGCCGGTGACCATCACTGCCATGTCGAATGCTCCGTTGCCCCCGCATCGGAGGCTGGCACGGCTTGCGCGTCAACCGGGGGGCGCCGCATCATCGCGGGAAACGCAAGGGAATGCGGCCATGACCGACCTCGCCAAGATCAAGGACACGTTGTTCTGCTCGCTGCTGTCCGACGTGATGGACGCGCTGGGCACCTGGCACCAGGCGATGCCGCCGCGCATCCGGCCGCTGGACGAGAGCCTGGTGATGGTGGGGCGGGCGCGGACGGCACTGTTCGCGGACCAGTACCACGTGAAGGAGGATGAGAATCCGTATGAGCTGGAGATCCAGCTGATCGACAGCCTGAAGCCCGGCGAAATCCCGTGCTTCTCCTGCGGCGCCACGGGCCGCATTGCGCCGTGGGGCGAGTTGCTCAGCACGGCTTCGAAGGCGCGCGGGGCGGCTGGCGCGCTGATGGATGGGCTGACGCGGGACATAAGGGCGATCCGGGCGATGCAGTTTCCGGTGTTCGCCGGCGGGATCGGGCCGCTGGACAGCAGGGGGCGGGGCAAGATCATCTCGCTGGATGTGCCGGTGGAAATCGCGGGCGTGAAGGTGACGACCGGCGATCTGGTGTTCGGCGATGCCGATGGCGTGGTGGTGGTGCCGCAGGCGATCGAGAAGGAGGTGATCGCAGCGGCATTCGAGAAGCTGAAGGGCGAGCATTCCACGCTGGCCGACCTGCAGGCGGGGATGAAGCTTGGGGATGTGTTCGCGAAGTACGGAGTTCTCTGAGCGTGCGATCGCCCGGAGGCCGAAGGTCGGAGGGCGTGAATCGCTCGCTCGCACGGAGTGCAAAGCAGTGATCGTCGATTGCCATGTGAACATCTTCGAGGACCGGCATGTGACGCCGCTGATGCGGGAGCAGACGCAGTTCGCGCGGCCGGGTTCCATTGGCTACAAAGCGGATGCCGACACGCTGTATGCGGCGATGAAGGGCGTGGACAAGGCGATCATCTTTTCGTTGCGGTATGCGGATTCCACCGGCGTGGACGGGGATGATGAAGTGACCGCGGCGGCGGTGGCAAAGTATCCGGACAAGTTCGTGGGGTTCGCGGCGCTGGATCCAAGGCGGGCTGATGCCATGGAGTTGCTGGAACATGCGATCCTGGATCTGAAGCTGAAGGGCGTGAAGTTCGGGCCGATCTACAACGGGGTTTCGTTGCAGGACCCGCGGCTGGATCCGTTCTACCGGTTCCTGGTGAAGCACAACCTGCCGCTGACGATGCATATGGGCACCACCTATGCCCGCAATGCGCCGGCGGATTATGGGCGGCCGATCCATGTGGAAGAGGTGGCGCTGCGCTACCCGGACCTGAAGATGGTGATGGCCCATATGGGGCACCCCTGGTACGAGGAATGCGTGGTGATCGCCCGCAAGCAGCCGAATGTGTATTGCGAGGTCTCCGCGCTGCACTACCGGCCGTGGCAGTTCTACAATATCCTGATGGCAGCGCAGGAATACACCATACATGACCGCAACAAGATCTTCTGGGGCACCGACTTCCCGTATGCGGAGGTGGAGGAATCCCTGGCGGGGCTGCGCGGGATCAACCATTTGGTGGAGGGGACCAATTTGCCGCGTATTGCGCAGGTGACGATCGATTCTATCATCCACAGCAATCCCTTCGAACATTGGTGGCATGGCGGGCTGCAGGTCTAGCGTTAGGAAATCGGTAACGGGTTTCCCCCAGGATCGTGGTGCGGGCACACGGCCCGTGCAGCACGGGGAGGCCAGGATGGCGGGTTCATCGGTTCGGATTGCCACGCTTCAGACGGCTACGGTTCAGGGCGTGATCGGCATGGCGGGCACGGCCACGCTGCCGGCCATGGGTGCCGCGGTGACGGCGGGCGGCGGGTTCCGCGTGGTGGATTTTGCGATGCGCAGCGACTGGCCGGGGATGGCCGGGCTGGCCTTCCTCACGGCCGACGATGCCCCGATGGGCGAGGCGGTAATGACGCTGCCGGACGGGGCGACGGTGCAGTTCCGCGAGGCGGTGCTCGCCTTCAGCTGAACAGGCGGGCGGCGAGATCGGGCACCAGGCCGGGGTCGTCTGGCCAGAGGGTTGGGCGGCGTTGGAACGGGAAGACCCCGGCATCGGAAGCGGTGCCGGAGAGGCCCGGGGTTTCCACCGAGACACAATCGCCGATGCGGGCGAAGGACAAATGGAAGTGGAAGCCTGACTTTGCCACCACCAGATCCTGCGTGGCGGGATCGATGCCGGCGCTGGCGAACTGCTCCGGATCCTGCGACCAGGCGGGGCGGGTGGTGGCGATGATGGTGATGTTGCCGGTTCTGAGCGTGGCGGTTGGGCCAACGTCGGCGGTTTCGCCGGCCAAATAGGGGCCGCGCTGGACGAATTCACCCTCGCTGAGATGGACCACTTCGAACGTGGCCTCGAAGGGGTGTTCGGTTCTGGTCCAGGTGCCGCCGAGGGACAGGCGGAGTTTTGCGCCGAGGCCGGCGCGGTGGGCGGCCGATGCGGCAGCCGGGTCTGTGACCGGGATGGCCGATTTCAGGTGCGGCCAGTGTTTGGCGATTTCATGCAGCATATGGGTTCCGTCCCCCGGGGTGCCGGCGAGGACGCGATCGCCGTTGTCGCCGAGGATGAGCGGGCGGCCGGGAGTGCGGGCGGCGATGGCGTGGGCGAGGGGCGGGTAGTCGGCCGTGAACTCGGCTTTCGCGTTCCATGTGGCGTGGGCGAGGGTGGCGGCGGCGTGTTGCGCGGCTTCGGGGTTGGCGTTGGTTATCGCGATGACGCAGTGGCCGGAGGGGGCGGAATCGAGCGGGCCCTGGGCGTTGAACAGCGACATATCCAAGAGGGCGGGATCGGCGGCGACGAGGGATTCGCGCTGATCGTGCAGGCGGCGGAGCGGGCCGGAGGCGGTGGCGCCCTTGCCCAGCATGCGCATGGGGACCCAGGCGGCGGCCATGACGGGGTGGATTTCGCCGCGGATGGTGCGGATGAGGAGCTCGGCGGCGCGGTCTCCGGCCTGGTCGTAATCGATATGCGGGTTGTGCTTGCAGGCGACGGCAATGGTGGCGGCTTCGAGCAGGCGGGGGGTCATGTTGCCGTGCAGGTCGAAGCTGGCGGCGATGGGGGTTGCGGGGAGGGCGGCGCAGAGGGTGGCGATGAGGTCACCTTCGCAATCGTCGATCGACTGGCTGGCGATGGCGCCGTGGAGGTCGAGGTAGATGCCGTCTGGCTTCTCGGCGAGGGCGGCTGCGAGGATTTCGGCGCGAAAGGCTTCGTAGATGCCGTTCTCGATCAGGCCGCCGGGTGGGGCGACGGCGGAGAGGACGGGGATGGGGGTGGCGCCCATGGCGATGAGGCGGCGGACGGCGCCGCCGAGGCCGGAGGCGGAGGTTTCGGCCTTCTTGAGCAGGGCGGCGCCGCGCATGACGACGAAGCTGCTTTCGAAGGTGAGGAGGGGGGAGAAGGAATGGGCCTCGTGGAAGATGGAGGCGACGAGGATGCGGGGCATTGGGAAGCTTCCTGGGTCTGGGCTGGAGGGTTCCCGGGTTCTGGAGTGGTGGCAAGGGGCGGTATTTGTTTTGTTTTCGGAATGTTTAGGGCGTGATTGGGGTCCCTGCCCCTTTGGGTTGAGAAAAAATGTGGAGGGTGGCGGCGGCTTGTGCGCTGGGATCAGTGCGGGGCGTTGCGGATCGGGTGCGCGCGGGTGGCGCGGGATTGCGGGCGCGGGGCGGGGGCCGGGCGCAGGCCCAATGCGGGTGCCAGGCGGATGAGCCAGGTGGGCAGCGGGGGCTGGCGGAGGGCGCGCGGGATGAAGGCCAGGCCGGCGATGCGGGTGGCGCGGGTGGTGGCGGGATAGGTGGTGGGGTGGGACTGCCAGCGGCGGAAGAGGTTTTCCAGTTCCGTGAGCAGGCGAATGAGCAAGGCAGTCATCACGGCGCTGAGCGCAGCTTGGGCGTGCGGGCGATTGAAGGCGGATTCCGCCTGGAGGCTGGCGCGCAGCGTGGCGAATTGGTCGCCGAGGGAGAGGGGGTGTGATGACATACGGTTAGTTTGCATGATTGAGCGGCGAAGGGAAGAGACTTGTTGCCGTTCATAGGAAATTTTTTAGGTGGGGTTGGGTGGGTGGGAAGGAAGGGGACACAGAGAGCACGGAGGTCCACAGAGGGCACGGAGAAGGGGCTTGTGGCGTTCTCTGGCGCGCATGGGACTGTGCCGGCCCGCATCAAGATGCGGGCTACGTGTCGCAGAGATGCCCGTGGTATCGATGACGTTCCAACCGGTACGGGGTGGGCATGACGTAACGCTGCCACGGCAGGGCCATTGAGCATGTGGCGGGCGCGTTCTCTTGATCCGATGCGGACTGTTGTGGGGACGAAGGCCTGGATTGCTTCACTTCGTTCGCAATGACGAGGTGTTTGGATGGTCCACCCGGCGGGTGCCATTGGCAAAGGGATGAAAGTCTTTTGGTTCTTTTCTTCAGAAAAGAACGCGCTTGCTTCCATTCATGATGGCAGGACGAGCCCGCGGCAGGGGCCGAAGCCGATACTGGCGTGGTGGGGAATGCGCAGGACGAGGGTGCCGACGGGACAACCCATTGCAACCGCCAGTCATGTCGGATTTTTTTACATATTTGCTTTTCGGAACGTTATACCGTCTGGGAAGTCATTATATTCGCGAGATATTTATGTATGGTATTATTCTTGCATATGAATTGACGCATACATGGAGCATTACGATGACAGGGATTGGTGGAATGTTCGCGGGAGCGTTGCTCGGGGGCCTTGCCGTGGCGATGGCAAGCCCGGCGATGGCGCAGGTGACGCAGGTCTCGCCAGGAAGCCTGAGTGCCACCGGGCTCGTGACGTTCGATGACGTTGCCGGGGGCGCTGCGCCGGGCACGAACTACAATGCGCTGTTCGTATCGGGCAACGTGGCTTTCGGGGAGCGTTTCCAGGGCCAAACCCTGGTTCCCAGCGGAACCTTCGACACGTTGACTGGCGCGCCCACGGCCGGGCTCACTTTGCTCACTGGCGCGACCGACCAGAACCTCAACATCTTCACCTTCAGCACCCAGGTGCTGACCGGGCTGGGTCCGACGGGGTTCCCGGATTTCGACGCCATTGGTGAAGGAGCGATTGCGCTGCGGTTTGGCCTGCCGCAATCGCAATTCGGTTTCGAACTGGTCGGCGGCGGTGGCGGCACGGCCGAGGTCAATTTCTACGCGATCGATGGGTCGCTGATCGACAGCATCAACCTCTCGGGGTTGTCTGACCAGGCATATGCGTTCACGCGCGACGGCAACGTTGCCGATATCGCTGGCATCACGATCACCAACAACGACGGTGCGGGTATTGGGTTCGACAACCTGCGATACAACACCATCGGCGGCGATCCGCTGCCCACATCGACGCCGGAGCCAGCCTCCCTGGTTCTGCTGGCGGCGGGGTTGGTTGGGCTGGGCGCGGCGAGACGCCGCCGCTGACGCTTGGATGCCCCTGCTTGCGGGGGCTGCGACCGGGATTGCGGCCCGCCCTTGCACCAGGGGCGGGCCGTTTTCATTGGGATGCCTGGGGAGTCACACGCGCGGACGGCCGCCGGAGAACAAAGCGCTGGCTTGCTTCACTTCGTTCGCAATGACGGGGTGTTTGGTTGTTTTGCACAACGGGCGCCATTGGCAAATGAGTGAAAGTCTTTTGGTTCTTTTCTTCAGAAAAGAACGTGCTTGCTTTCTTTCATGATGGCAGCACCAGCCCGCGGCAAGGGCCGAAGCCGATGCTGGCGTGGCCGGGGCGGTGGGCGCGGGCGTGGAGGGTGATTTCGTCGCCGTCTTCGAGGAATTTGCGGGTTTCGCCGTTGGGCAGGGTGAGGGGTTCGCGGCCGCCGCGGGTGATTTCCATCAGGGCGCCCCAGCCGGTGGGTTCGGGGCTGGAGATGGTTCCGGTGCCGAAGAGGTCGCCGGGGTGGAGGTCGCAGCCGTTGCTGGCGTGGTGGGCGACCATTTGGGCGGGGGTCCAGTAGAGGTTCAGTGCGTTGCCGATGGAGAGGCGGGCGGGGGGTTGGTTGTTGGCGCGCATTTGGGCGGTGTGGATGGTGACTTCGAGGGTGAGGTCGAGGGCGCCGTTTGACTGGTCGGCGGTGTCGAAGAGGTGGGGGAGTGGGGCGGGGTCGCCGTTGGGGCGCGGGGGTTGGGCGCTTCTGAAGGGGGCGAGGGCTTCGGGGGTGATGACCCAGGGGGAGATGGAGGTTTGGAAATTCTTGGCCAGGAAGGGGCCGAGGGGTTGGGATTCCCAGGACTGGATGTCGCGGGCCGACCAGTCGTTGAGGAGGCAGAAGCCGGCGATGTGGTCGGCGGCTTTGGCGATGGGGATGGGGGTGCCGGGTTGGTTGCCGGGGCCGATCCAGATGCCCATTTCGAGCTCGTAATCGAGGTTGCGGCAGGGGCCGTAGGTGGGGGCTTGTTCTTCCGGGAGTTTGCGCTGGCCTTGCGGGCGGCGCAGCGCGGAGGGCGAGGGGCGCACGGAGGAGGCGCGGCCGTGATAGGCGACGGGGACGTATTTGTAGTTTGGCATCAGGGGGTTGTCTGGCCGGAAGAGCAGGCCGCCGTTCCTGGCGTGGTGGATGCCGGCGTAGAAATCCGTGTAGTCGCCGATCTGCGCCGGGACGTGGAGGGTGCAGGCGCTGGCGGGGTAGAGGAGTTCGGGGCGGGCGGGGCTGGATTCGTGCAGCAAGGCGAAGAGTTGGGTGCGCAGGGCCTGGCGGGCGGGGGCGCCGAGGGCGAAGAGGGGGTTGAGGGTTTCGGCGCAGGCTTCGATGGCGTTCGCGGCTTCGCCGGTGAGGAGGCGGGCTGCGAGGGCGGCCTTGAGATCGAGGATGGAGTCACCGATGGCGGTGCCGGGGCGCTTATTGCCGTCTGCGGTGGAGAAGATGCCGAGGGGGAGGTTCTGCAGCGGGAAGTCGGCGTGGCCGTTGGCGCTGGGGAGCCAGGAGCGGGCGGCGGGATCGTGGGTGTTCATGGCTGGATCCCCTTGGGGGTGAAGCGCCTGTCGAGGCCGGTCCAGACCTGGTCGTAGGCAGGCTGGCGGTGGGGGGAGGCCATGGCGTGGGCCGTGGGGCGGAGGGCGCCGGAGGTTTCGAACATGAAGGCGAGGGTGCCGTCGATCTTGTGGGGGGTGAGCTCGGCGGCTTGGGCGCGTTGGGTGGTGGCGAGATCGGGGCCATGGGCGGACATCATGGGGTGGAGGCTGAAGCCGCCGGGGGCGAAGCCTTCGGCCTTGCCGTCGTAGACGCCGGTGATGAGGCCCATGCATTCGTTCATGACGTTGCGGTGGAACCAGGGGGGGCGGAACGTGTTCTCGGCCACCAGCCAGCGCGGTGGGAAGATGACGAAATCGAGGTTGGCGCGGCCTGGCGTTTCGGTGGGGGAGGTGAGGACGGTGAAGATCGACGGATCCGGGTGATCGAAGCTGATCGTGCCGATCGTGTTGAAGGTGGAAAGGTCGTATTTGCAGGGGGCGCAGTTGCCGTGCCAGGCGACGACATCGAGCGGGGAGTGATCCAGCGTCGTGGTCCAGAGGGTGCCGAGGTATTTCTGGACGATCTCGGTGGGCTCAGAGCGGTCTTCGAACCAGGCGGTGGGGGTGAGGAAGTCGCGCGGGTTGGCGAGGCCGTTGGCGCCGATGGGGCCGAGATCGGGCAGGCGCAGGGGGGCGCCGTGGTTTTCGGCGATGTAGCCGCGGGCGGTGGGGTTCAGCAGGATGACGCGGAAGCGGATGCCGCGGGGGAGGATGGCGATCTCGCCGGGGGCGATGGTGAGGCGGCCGAGTTCGGTTTCGAGGCGCAGGGCGCCGTGTTCGGGGACGAGGAGGAACTCGCCATCCGCGTTCCAGAAGATGCGCTCCATGGAGCGGTTGGCGGCGTAGAGGTGGATGGAGACGCCGTGGTCGTGGGCGCCCTCCGCGGTTGCGAACATGGTGGTGAGGCCGGCGAGGAAATCGGTGGGGGCTTCGGGGAGCGGGAGGGGGCTCCAGCGCAGGCGGTTGGGGTTCGGGGGGGTGAGCGGGGTGGCCAGGGTGGGGTGGGCGATGGGGGCGTAGGGCGGGTGATTGGCGGAGGGGCGGATGCGGTAGAGCCAGGTGCGGCGGGCTTCGCTGCGGGGGACGGTGAAGGGGGTGGCGGAGAATTGCTCCGCATAGAGGCCGTGGGCCGGGCGTTGGGGGGAGTTGCGGCCTTGCGGGAGCGTGCCGGGGAGGGCCTCGGTGGCGAATTCGTTGCCGAAGCCGGATTGCAGTTCCATGGCGGGCCTCCCTGGTTGGGCGGACGATAGTTTCGTTTGAAACTTTTTGGAAGGGTCAGGCCGGGGCGCTGGCCAGGGCGATGGCCTGTTTCACGATTTCTGCGTCGCCGATGTGGTTGGCCAGGAGGAGGACGAGCTTGGCATCGAGCCGGCGGGAGGCGTCCGGGGGGAGATCGCGGTGGGCGTTCATCAGGGCTTCGAAGACGCCGTCGGGGTCGGCCAGGTGGGGGGTGAGGATCAGCTCTGGCACAGGGCTCTCCGGTGGGCGGCGGCGACTTGGGCTGGGGTGGGGCGGTGCCAGCGGGCGGCGATGTGGTGGTCTGGGCGGAGGAAATAGAGGTCTCCGGCAGAGGCGCCGTAGCGGGTGGCGGCTGGGCCTTGCGGGGGAAGGGTGAGGGTGGGGAGGCCGAGTGCGGGGGCGGGGCCGAAGCTGAGGGCGCAGAAGGTGGGGGGGAGGCGGCGGAGGAGCCAGCCTTCATCCGTTGGGGCGTCTGGCGCGGGGGTGCCGGGGGGTGGGCCGGCTTGCCAGGTTGCGTCATCCGGGGTGTTGAGGGGGGAGTTGAGGTAGGTGGCGGGGCGGGAGAGGCGGCCGGAGTTCACCAGGGGGCGGGCGAAGGGGTGGTGGGCGGCGAGTTCCAGGATGGCGGCGCGGTAGGCGTGGGCGGCTTCGTTTTTGGGGGTGATGAAATCGGTGCTGCGGGTGGAGTTGAGGATGTTTTCGTCGGCGGCGGGAATGCGTTCGGCGTCGTAGGTGTCGAGGAGGGTTTCGGGGGCGTTGCCGTTGAGCACGGCGGCGAGTTTCCAGGCGAGGTTGTCGGCATCCTGCAGGCCGCCATTGCCGCCGCGGGCACCGAAGGGGCTGACCTGGTGGGCGGCGTCGCCGAGGAAGAGGATGCGGTTGTGGCGGAAGTTTTCGAGGCGGCGGCAGCGGAAGGTGTAGACGCTGACCCATTCGAGTTCGAATGCGGTGTTGGGGCCGAGCATGGCCTGGACGCGGGGGCGGACGTTTTCGGGGCGCTTTTCTTCTTCGGGGTCGGCGTTCCAGCCGAGTTGGAAATCGATGCGCCAGACATTGTCGGCCTGGCGGTGGAGGAGGACGGAGCCGCCTGGGTGGAAGGGCGGGTCGAACCAGAACCAGCGCTCGGCGGGGAAGGGGGCCTGCATGGTGACGTCGGCGATGAGGAAGCGGTCCTGGAAGACCTTGCCGACGAAGGGGAGGTTGAGGCTGCGGCGGATTTCGCTGCGGGCGCCGTCTGCGGCGAGGAGCCAGTCGGCGTGGAGGGTGGTGGGGCCGTGCGGGGTTTCGATGGTGAGGGTGCCGTCGGGGGTGGCGTGGGTGACGCGGTGCTTCCAGCGGAGGTCGACGCCGGCGCTTTGGCAGGCCTGCACGAGGAGCTCTTCCAGGTGGTATTGCTGGAGGTTGATGAAGGCGGGGAATTCGTGGCCGGCTTCCTGCTGGAGGTCGAAGGCGAAGACCTGGTTTTCGCCGGCGAAGACGCGGCCGGTGTTCCAGGTGACGCCTTTCGCCAGCAGGGCGTCGCCGAGGCCGAGGCGGGAGAGGTATTCCAGGCTGCGCTTGGCGTGGCAGATGGCGCGGGAGCCGATGGAGACGGTGTCGTCGTCGTCGAGCAGGACGACGGGGATATTGCGTTGGGCGAGGTCGAGAGCGGTGGCGAGGCCGACCATGCCGCCGCCGACGATGATCACAGGGTGGCGGGCGCCGTGGTCGGTGGGGGGGTGGTGCGGGTAGCGGGGGGGGTGGTAGGGCATGGGGTTTGGCGCTGGGGGAGGCGGAGTGTGGTTAAGGAAAAAAGCGGCCACTAAGACACAAAGACACTAAGGAAGCGGGAAGGTGCCCGTGGCCTTCTTCCTGCTTTTCTTTGTGTCTTAGTGTCTTTGTGGCCACTTTCTTGCTTTCTCAGCGCTTGATTTCGCCGTCCTGGGCGGATTTGTTTTCCAAGGCTTTCCACATGTCGATGTCGCGTTCGGCGGTCCAGATGCGGGGGGTGTCGATGCCCTGGGCTTCGTCGAAGGCGCGGCTGACGTTGAAGGGCATGCAGTGGTCGAAGATGACCCAGTGGCCGAACTCTGGGCGCATCTTGTCCATGGCCTCGGCGTAGATGGTGCGGAGGTCGGCGCCCTTGGCGGCGGCTTGTTTGACGATGGCGAAGAGCTTGCTGGTGAAGGCTTCGGTGCCGTCCAGCGCTTCCTTCACTTCGGCGGCGTTCATCAGGGCGCGGCCGCGGCCGGGGACCATCTTTTCGGCGCCGAGCTCGCGCAGCTTGCGGATGGTGCTGGGCCAGTCGGTGAAATGGGCGTCGCCGCAATAGGGGGTGGCGCCGAATTCCACGGTGTCGCCGGCAAAGAGGACCTTTTCCTTGGGGAGCCAGACGATGGTGTCCCCGGCAGTGTGGGCGCGGCCGATATGGATGATTTGCGCCTCGCGGTCGCCGAGCCAGAGGGTCATGCGGCCGTGGAAGGTCTGGGTGGGCCAGGTGAGGCCGGGGATGCTTTCCTTGCCGCGGAAGAGGCGGGGGAAGCGGCCGATCTCGCTGTCCATATCCTGCTGGCCGCGCTCGACGATCATGCTGCGGCAGACGTCTGACGCGATGATGCTGTGGGCGGGGTAGCCGGTGGCGCCGAGGACGCGGACGGCGTGGTAGTGGGAGAGGACGATCTGGTTCACCTTGCGGTCGGTGACCGTGGCGATCTTGGCCTGGACGTCTTGCGCCATCAGGGGGGTGGCCTGGGCATCGACGACGACCACGCCGTCGGGGCCGACGATGATGCCGGAGTTGGGGTCGCCTTCTGCCGTGTAGGCGTAGAGGCCGCGGCCGAGTTCGTCGAAGGAGACCTTCTTTTCGGCCATGTCGTTGGTGGAGGCGAAACCGGACATTCTGTGCCCTCCCTGGCGGCTGGTTCGCAGGATGCACGAACCGGCGTAGGCTGTCTTGGGCGATAGTTTCAAATGGAACGGATGGCAAGCGTGGAGGTGGAGGAGGGGCCGTTCCTGCTGGAGGCGTTCCTGCCGTATCAGCTTTCGGTGGCGGCGAACCGGATTTCGCGGCTGTTCGCGCGGCGTTACTCGCGCGAGTTCGGGCTTTCCATCGCGGAATGGCGGGTGATGGCGGTGGTGGGGCGGTTCGGGGCGATCACGGCGAGCGTGGTGGGCGAGCGCACCGAGATGGACAAGGTGAAGGTGAGCCGGGCGGCTGGCGGGTTGCTGGCGGCGGGGCTGCTGGAGCAGGCGCCGGACCCGGCGGATGGGCGGGCGCGGCTGCTGAGGCTGACCGGGCAAGGGGAGGCGGTGCACCGGGCGATCGTGGCGCGGGCGCGCACGCTGGCGGGGGACTTGGCAGCGGGGATGGATGCGATGGAGTTGGCGGCGCTGCAGGGCGCATTGGCGCGGCTGGCGGCGCATGCGAGGGTTCTGGATGCGGCGGAAGGCGAGGGGGAGGCCCCTGCCCCGCCTGAGCCTTAGGAAGAAAAAGGACTTCGTCCGTCTGCGCCCAGGCCCAAATAGACAAAAGTTTTTTGGTTCTTTTTTCAAAAAAGAACATGCTTGCTTACTTGAGGGAGGATGACATGGAACGCTTGATGCCGGTGGCTGAACGGGTAGGTGCGCTGTTGAAGCAGCGCGGCGACAAGGTGGCGGTGGCGGAGAGTTCGGCGGGCGGGCTGATCTCGGCCGCGTTGCTCGCGGTGCCCGGGGCCTCTGCCTACTACCTCGGCGGGGTGGTGGTTTACACGCGGCTGTCGCGCAATCTGCTGTTGGAGCTGAGCGACCGGGAGTTGGCGAGCGTGCCGCCGAATTCGGTGCAGATGGCGGCGCTGATGGCCGGGGCGATGAAGGAGAAGTTCGGCGCCACCTGGGCCCTGGCGGAGACGGGCGCGGCGGGGCCGGGCGGGAACCGGTATGGGCACCCTTCGGGGCGGGCGTGCTTCGCGGTGGCCGGCGCGATGCCGCTTTCCCTGCAGATCGACACGGGGCTGGATGACCGGGCGGAGAACATGTGGGTGTTCGCCGACCGGGCGCTTTTGATGTTCGAAGAGGCGCTCAAAGGCTGATGGACGAGCTGGCGGTTCTGCGGGCGCTGCACCGGCCCGGGGTGATCGTGGATGTGGGCGCGCATGATGGCGCGCTCACGGTGCCGCTGGCTGGGTTGCCGGGGGCGCGGGTGGTGGCGTTCGAGCCGCTACCGCCGGCCTTTGCGCGGCTGCGGGCGGCGGTGGCCGGGCTTGCCGTGGAGCTGCGGCCGCAGGCGCTGGGGGTGGGGCCTGGCAGGCTTTGGCTGGAGGCGCCGGTGATCGGGGGGATCCTGCGCGAGCAATGGGCTTCGGTGGCGAAGGATTATGCGGCGATCGCGGCGGCCGATCCCAGGGTGGAGCGGATCGAGCGCTGGGAGGTGGAGGTGATCGCGCTCGACTCGCTCGGGCTTTCCGACGTGACGGCGATGAAGCTGGATGCGGAGGGGGCGGAGGAGGAGGTGCTGCGCGGGGCGGAGGCGACGTTGCGGCGCTGCCGGCCGGTGCTGACGGTGGAGATCGAGGAGCGGCACCGGGCGGGCAGCACGGTGGCGGTGCCGGCGTTCCTGGCCGGGCTGGGGTATCGCGGGTTTTTTGAGCTTGATGGCGCGTGGCGGGGGATCGAGGAATTCGATCCCGCGACGATGCAGGTGGCCTCGGTGTCCCCGGCCAGCTTCGAGGCTTCGGACCCGTATGTGTTCGTGTTTGCCTTCCTGCCGGAGGAAGGCATCAGGGAAGGCGGGTTGCGCCTTCCCTGATGGGCGTTGCGCTAGGCCGCGGGGGTGGCCTGCTGGCGGGTTTTCCATAGCGAGTAGAAGATGCCGCCGGCGATCAAGGCCAGGGTGACGCCGAGGGAGATCGCCGGGTTCACCTTGCCGAAGATCTGGTTCCAGAAGATCTTGCCGCCGATGAAGACCAGGACCAAGGCGAGGGCATACTTCAGGTAGTGGAAGCGGTGCACCATCGCCGCGAGCGCGAAGTAGAGGGCGCGCAGGCCGAGGATGGCCATGATGTTCGCGGTGTAGATGATGAAGGTATCGGTGGTGATGGCGAAGATCGCCGGCACGCTGTCGACCGCGAAGATGAGGTCGGCGGAGTTGATGATGACCAGGGCGAGGAACAGCGGGGTCGCCCAGATGACCATCTTTCCGGTGGTGGGGTCCGGCTGGCGGACGAAGAACCTCTGGGCGTGCAGCTGATCCGTAACGCGCATGCGGGCGCGCATGAACTTGACCACCGGGTTCTTGGACACGTCCGGGTCGCTTTCCGGCACCACCAGCATCTTGACGCCGGTGGCGATCAGGAAGGCGCCGAAGATGTAGAGCACCCATTCGTATTCCTGCACCAGCGCCGCGCCGACGGCGATCATGATGCCGCGCAGGACGATGACGGCCACGATGCCCCAGACCAGGGCGCGGTACTGGTAGGCGCGCGGGATGGCGAAGAAGGTGAAGATGAGGCTGATGACGAAGACGTTGTCGATCGACAGCGCCTTCTCGATGAAGAAGCCGGTGAAGTAGGTGAGGCCGGCGTGGGTGCCATCCGACGTGGTGATCTGCCCGGCCTCGAACGCCCACCATATGGCGCCGCCGTAGAGCATGGCGATACCGATGTAGAAGGCCGACAGGCGCAGGCTCTCGGCGATGCCGAGTTCCTTGTCTGTCTTGTTGAGCACGCCGAGGTCGAAGGCGAGGAGGGCTGCGACGATTGCGAGAAAGGCCGTCCACATCCAGATCGGTTTGCCGATCCACTCCAGGAACAGCCATTCCATGCGCGAGGTCTCCATACAAAAAGGACAGCAGTACTAGGCTGTCACAGATGACCTGCCCGGGGCTGCATTCAAGCCGGCCGGGGCATCAAATGCGACAGCATTACGGATGTTTCAGCTAGGAGTTGTTAACGCGGCGCGCAGCCGAGCGATTTGACCTTGCGGGTGGTGCTGGCGGGGAATTTCGACAGCTTGTCGGCTGGGCGGATGGGGCGGCGGAGAAGCTCGCCGCCGCAATTGGGGCAGAGGCCGCGCAGGGTGCCATCCGTGCAGGTGGCGCAGAAGGTGCACTCGAAGGAGCAGATCCGCGCCTGCTGGCTTTCGGGCGGGAGGTCGGTGCCGCAGCATTCGCAGCAGGGGCGAAGTTCGAGCATGGCGGGCCTCAGGGCAGGAGGGTTTGGGCTTCGGCCCACCAGCCGCGGATGAGGTCGGCGGCGGGGGCTGGGCGAGCAAGGGCGGCGGATTGGCCGGCCCAGAGCTGCATGGCCTGGGCGTTGTTGGCCTTCGCGGCGGCGTCTCGCATGGGGGTGGTGAGGCCGCGTTGCACCGGGTAGGGGGCGGCGGGGTGGCCCGAGGTTGCGCGGACGTAGGTGGTGGCGACCGCGCGGCCGAGGCGGCCGGAGAACCAGCGCGTGGGCATGGTGGCTTCGGGTTCCAGGTTCTCCAGCGCCGCGGTCCAGGCCGGGTGGGTGGCGGCTTCCGGGGTGCGCAGCAGGGCGGTGCCGATCTGCACGGCGCTGGCGCCCAGCGTGAGGGCGGCAGCGATGGTGCGGGCATCCGCGATGCCACCGGTGGCGATGATGGGGACCGAGAGGTGGTCCGCGAGGCGCGGCAGGAGGGCCATGAGGCCGACGAGCTGGGTATCTGCGGCTTCCGGGGTGAAGCTGCCGCGATGGCCGCCGGCTTCAACGCCCTGGGCGACGATGGCGTCGGCTCCCGCGGCCTCGGCGGCGCGGGCTTCGGCCAGGGTGGTGGCGCAGGCGAACCAGGCAATGCCCCGGCGCTTCATCTCCGCCACCGCTTCCGGCGGGTAGAGGCCCATGATGGAGGAGACAGCCTGCGGGCGGGCGGCGAGGAGGGCGGCGAGCTGGGCCTGGAAATCCTGCAGGGGGGTATCCCCGGCTTCGGGCGGGGGCTCCGGGCCGAAGCGCGAGAGCAGGGCGCGGACCCGGGCTTCGGCGGCGGGGTCGCGGGTGGTTGGGGCGTCGGGGATCCAGAGGTTGATCTGGAAGGCACCGTTGGAGTGGGCGCGGAAGGTGGCGGCCCAGGCGGCGATGGCGGCGGGGTCGGAGGTGAGGGCGCCCATCGCGCCCATGCCGCCCGCGTTGGCGACGGCAGCGGCGAGGGCGGGCGGGCAGGCGCCGGCCATGGGGGCCATGAGGATGGGGGTGGCCAGGCCGAAGCGGGTGCAGAAGGCCTGGGCGCGGTGGCGGGCGGTCATAGGAAGGAAGACTCTTCTTTTTCTGAAGAAAAAGAAGCAAAAAGACTTTTCTGACCTGGTGCCGAGGTTCCGTGGAGGGACCGGCGCAAGCGGATAAAAGTTTTTTGGTTCTTTTTTTCAAAAAAGAACATGCTTGCTTCCTAGGTCAGATACCGCGCCGTGAGGTGGGCCTGGAAGTCCGCGGGATCGAGCGGCTTGCCGGTGGCTTCACGCAGCAGGTCGTTGAAGCCGAGCAAGCTGCCTTGGGCGTGGACGTGATTGCGCAGCCAGAGCACCAAGGGTCCGAGGTCGCCGGCGGCCAGCGCGGTGTCGATGCTGGGGATGGCGCGGCGGGCCGCCTGCATCAGCTGGGCGGCGGCCATGGCGCCCAGGGTGTAGCTGGGGAAGTAGCCGACAGCGCCGTCGTACCAGTGGATATCCTGCAGGCAGCCGCGGGCGTCGTCGGGCGGGGTGATGCCGAGGAGCTTGTGCAGGCCCTCGTTCCAGGCGCCGGGGAGGTCGGCCACAAGGAGGTCGCCGGAGACCAGGGCCTGTTCGAGGCGAAAGCGCAGGATGACGTGGGCGGGGTAGGTCATTTCATCCGCATCGACGCGGATGAAGCCGCGGGAGATGCGGCGCCAAAGGCGGGCGAGGTTGGTGGGCTCGTAGGGGGTGGGGTCGCCGCCGAAGGTGGCCAGGAGTTCGGGGCCGAGCCAGGAGAGGTAGGCGTCGGAGCGGCAGGCCTGCATCTCGATGATGAGGGACTGGGATTCGTGGGCGGCCATGCCGGCATTCTCGCCAACGGGCTGGCGGGCGAATGCGACAGGAAGGCCGCGTTCGTAGAGGGCGTGGCCGGTTTCGTGCACCACGCCGAGCAGGGACTGGGCGAAATCCGCCTCGTCGTAGCGGGTGGTGATGCGCACGTCCGTCGGGGTGCCGCCGCAGAAGGGGTGGGTGGAGCGATCGAGGCGGGAGTGCTCGGGTTCCAGGCCGGCGCGGGCGGAGAGGCGACGGCAAAGGGCTTCCTGGGCGGATTCGGGGAAGGGGCCGGTGGGGCGCAGGGGGGTGCCGCGCGCGGCCTGGAGCGCTTCGGCGCGGGGGAGGGCCTCGGCCAGGAAGGTTTCGTAGGCGGCGAAGACGGGGGTGACATCCTCGGCGGTGATGCCGCGTTGGTAGCCGTCCATCAGGGCGTTGTAGGGCGAGAGGCCGAGGCGGGGGGCTAGGGCGGCGGCCTGTTCGCGGACGAGGTGGATGACTTCGGCGAGGTGGGGCCGGACCAGGGCGAAGTCGCTGGTCTTGCGGGCTTCGCGCCAGGTCTTTTCGCAGGCCGAGTTGGCGCGGGCGGCGGCTTCGACGAGATCCTGCTGCAGGGCGGTGGCGCGGGTATGGCCGTGGCGCATCAGGCGCAGATTGGCTTCGTGCCAGGGGTCGGCCGGCGGGGTGGTTTCGGCCTCGGCGAGGTCGTCGGCGACCTGGGGTTCGGTGGCGAGCTGGTGGGCGAGGCCGGCGAGGACGGCCATCTGGTCGCCGCGGGCGGCGCCGCCGCCTGGGGGCATCATGGCGGCGGCGTCCCAGCCCAGCATGCCGGCCGCTTCGCCGATCGTGGCGATGCGGGTGACGCGGGCGACGAGGCGGGCGTAGGCGGCGTCTGGGGCGGTGTTCATGGGCGGACGACCTTGCGGGCGTAGAGGGCGAAGATGACGAGCAGGGCGATGGCCAGGCCATACCAGGTGATGGCGTAGGGCAGGTGGTTGTTGGGCGGGCGCGGCAGCGTGCGGGCCGGGTCTGGCATGCCGGGGGGGCCCATGGCCACGAGGGTGTAGGGGGCGAGGTCTGGCACGCCGAGGGCTTGGCCGATCGCTGCGGGGTTCAGCGTGAAGAAGCGGCGGCCGGCGAGGTCATCGGTGGCACTGAACCAGCCGGGCGCGTCGGCGGGGCGGATATAGCCTTCCACGGCGGCGGGGCCGGAGGCGATGGCCGGCGGGGGGACGGGGACCCAGCCGCGCTCCACCAGCAGCGGGGGGGCGCCTTCGCGGCGGAGAATGCCCAGGAGGCGGGCGCCGCCGGCCTCGCCCCGGACCTCGGCGCCGTAGAAGGCGGTGATCGGCTCGAACCGGCCTTCGGCGCGGACGCGGGCGAAGGCGGGGGGGCTGGGGCCGAGCGGGAGGGCGGGGCGTTGCTCACTGGCGGCGATGGCGGCGAGGAGGTCGCGCTTCCAGAGCAGGCGGCTGACCTGCCAGGTGCCGAGGGCCAGAAGGGTGGCCAGCATGACCAGGGTCATCAGGCCGGGGAGCAGGAGGCGGCGGGCGACTCCTGTTGTCACTGCCCCATCTCGCTGGCGCGGTGGCGGAACTGCATGGCGACGAGCGCGGCCTTGAAGGTGCGGATCATCGGCAGGGCGAGGGCCAGGGTGACCACGGGCCACAGCAGGGCGTGCAGCCAAAGTGGCGGCATGAAGCGGAACTCCACCCAGAAGGCGAGGCCGACCACAATGAAGCCGAGGAAGAGGATGACGATGGCTGCGGCGCCATCGCCGGTATCGTGGCCCCGAAGGTCCAGGCCGCAGACGGTGCAGGCCGGATGGATGGCCAGCACGCCATCATAGAGCGGCCCCTTCCCGCAGCGGGGGCAGCGGCACAGCAGCGCCGACTGCCACCACGGCGGAGGGGTGGGCATCAGTGGTGGGCGATCTCGCCGGCGCCCCACCAGTAGACGCAGATGAACAGGAACAGCCACACCACGTCCACGAAATGCCAGTACCAGGCCGCGGCCTCGAAGCCGAAATGGCGCTCGGCGGTGAAGTGGCCCTTCCTGGCGCGCAGCAGGCAGACCGCCAGGAAGATGGTGCCGATGATCACATGGAAGCCGTGGAAGCCGGTGGCGAGGAAGAATACCGCCGGGTAGACGCCGCCGCCGAAGAACTTGAACGGGGCGAGCGAGTATTCCCAGGCCTGCAGGCAGGTGAAGAGCAGGCCGAGCACCACCGTGATGGTGAGACCCTGGATCAGCGCCTTGCGGTCGTTGTGCAGGATACCGTGGTGCGCCCAGGTGACCGTGGTGCCGGAGAGCAGCAGGATCATGGTGTTGAGGAAGGGCAGGCCCCAGGGATCGAAGGTGAGCACGCCCGGCGGCGGCCAGGTGGGGTTCACGACGCCCAGCACGTGCTCCGGATAGAGCGCGAAGTGGAAGAAGGCCCAGAAGAAGCCAACGAAGAACATCACCTCGGAGGCGATGAACATGATGACGCCGTAGCGCAGCCCGAGGCGGACGATGGTGCTGTGCATGCCAGGCGTGCTGCTTTCCTTCAGCACGTCGCGCCACCAGCCGTACATCACCACCAGGGTGCCGATCAGGCCGAGGATGAGCATCCACCAGCTATGGTAGTGCGCGACCAGCACAATGCCGGTGAGGGTGGCACCGCCGGTGAAGGCGCCGATGATCGGCCACGGCGAGGGGTCGACCAGATGGTACGGCTGCTTCAGGCCGGAGCTGGTGATGGAGGTGGCGCCGTGCGAGTCGCTGCTCATGCCATGCGTGTCCCGTGTGGTGGCCGCATCATCGTCAAAACGCGTCCCGCGGCAAGCGGGAAAGCGGCGCGGCTGTGTCGGTTCGAAAGAGGGAGTTGTTGCCGCCTCATGGCGTGGCCTGCTTGCGGCCGACATGCGGGCCGGCATTGGCCATGGAGGCGTCGTCGAGGCTGCGGAAGAAGGTGTAGGACAGGGTGATGGTGCGCAGGTTGCGCGTATCCGGGTCGTTCAGGATCGCGGGGTCAACCCAGAAGCTGAGCGGGAAGGACATTTCCTGGCCGGGCGTCAGCGTCTGTTCGTCGAAGCAGAAGCAGGCGGTCTTGTGGAAGTAGCGGCCGGCCTTGTCGGGCGTGACGTTGTAGGTGGAGACGCCGATGATCGGGAGGTCGGTGGGGTTGCGGGCGGTGTAGAAGGCCACCGCCTCCTCGCCCAAGCGCAACGTGACCTGTTTCTGGGCCGGGGCGAACTTCCAGGGCATGCCGGAATACACATCCGCGTTGAAGCGGATGGTGATGGTGCGATCGACCACGCCCGGGCTGGCGCCGGCATCGATGCGCGGCGTGCCGCCATAGCCAGTGATCTGGCAGAAGATGCGATAGAGCGGCACAGCGGCAAAGGACAGGCCGAGCATGCCGCCGATCACGCCGAGCAGCGTGAAGGCGACGAGCTTGTTGTTTCCCGTGCGCGGCGCAGGCGCCATCTCAGCCTGCCACGCCGGGCTTGAACATCTTCACCACCGCGATGGCGTAGAACAGGCCGGACAGGGCGAGCAGCACCACCAGCATGGCGATGTTGCGGCCACGGCGGCGGCGGCGGAACTCCGCGGCAACCTCCGGCGACATTGGAGGGGGGATCTGGTCTGACATGGATCAGCCCACCAACCGGTCTGCCGCCACGGCGGCAAAGAGGATGAACAGATAGGCGATGGAGAACTTGAAGGCGGCGCGGGCCGGGGCGTCGTTGGTGCGGGAGACGCCGGTTGCGTCCTGCTCATCGCGCAGCACGCGCCAGGAGCAGGCCACGAAGCCGAGGCCGAGGGCCAGGGCGACGGCCCCATAGATCAGGCCGACCAGGCCAAGCGCCCAGGGGGCGAGGGACACGGCGAGCAGCACCAGGGTGTAGAGGAAGATCTGGCGGCGTGTTTCGCGCGCGCCGGCCACCACGGGCAGCATCGGCACGCCGGCGCGGGCGTAGTCGGCATGGGCCCAGAGCGACAGCGCCCAGAAATGCGGCGGTGTCCAGAAGAAGACGATGGCGAACATCAGCAGCGGCAACACATCGAGCCCGCCGGTGACGGCGGCCCAGCCGATGACGGGCGGGAAGGCGCCGGCGGCACCGCCGATGACGATGTTCTGCGCGGTGCGGCGCTTCAGCCACATCGTGTAGATGAAGACGTAGAAGCCGATCGAGGCGGCCAACACCAGGGCGGCGACAACGTTGGTGGCCAGCGCCATGACCAGCACGGAGGCGACGGCGAGGAAGACGCCGAAGCCGAGTGCTTCCCCGGGTGCGATGCGGCCGGCGGGGATGGGCCGGTTGCGGGTGCGGCGCATCAGGATATCGATGTCGCGGTCGTACCACATGTTGATGGCACCGGCGGCGCCGGCAGCGACGGTGATGCAGAGGATTGCGGTGGCGGCGAGCACCGGGTGCAGGTGGCCGGGCGCGATCACCATGCCGATCCAGCCGGTGAAAACCACCAGCATGACCACGCGCGGCTTGAGCAGCGCGATCCAGTCGGACACCGAGGAGCTCGGCGTCGTGGCGCTCAGAAGGTCGGGGGCGTGGGGGGCGGCACCGTCAAGGAGGGGGGCGTTGCGCCCCCCTGTCTCGGCCAGTGCCTGGCTGGCGATCTCGTTCATCGGTTCACCGGATACGGGGCAGGACCTCGTAGGTGTGGAACGCCGGCGGGGAGGACTGGGTCCACTCCAGCGTCGTCGCACCTTCGCCCCAGTAGTTGTCGGCCAGCCGCTCCTTGGAGGTGAAGGTGCGGTAGATGACATAGAGGAACAGGACCATGGAGGCAGCGCCGATATAGGCACCGATCGAGGCAACCATGTTCCAGCCGACGAAGGCGTCGGGGTAGTCCACGTAGCGGCGCGGCATGCCGGCCAGGCCGAGGAAGTGCATCGGGAAGAAGGTGAGGTTCACGCCGACGAAGGTCATCCAGAAGTGCAGCTTGCCCAGCTGCTCCGGATACTGCCGGCCGCTCATCTTGCCGATCCAGTAGTAGAAGCCGGCGAAGATGCCGAACACGGCGCCGAGCGAGAGCACGTAGTGGAAGTGCGCGATCACGTAGTAGGTGTTGTGCACGTATTGGTCGATGCCGGCATTGGCGAGGACCACGCCGGTGACGCCGCCCAGGGTGAACACGAAGATGAAGCCGACGGCCCAGAGCATGGGTGTCTTCATCTCGATGGAGCCGCCCCACATGGTGGCGATCCAGGAGAAGATCTTGATGCCCGTGGGCACGGCGATGATCATCGTGGCGGCCATGAAGTAGGCGCGGGTGTCCACGTCCATGCCCGAGATGAACATGTGGTGGGCCCAGACGACGAAGCCGACCACGCCGATGGCCACCATGGCATAGGCCATGCCGAGATAACCGAAGATCGGCTTGCGGCTGAAGGTGGAGATGATGTGGCTGATCACGCCGAAGGCCGGCAGGATCATGATGTACACTTCGGGGTGGCCGAAGAACCAGAACAGGTGCTGGAACAGGACCGGGTCGCCGCCGCCCGAAGGCTCGAAGAAGGCGGTGCCGAAGTTGCGGTCGGTGATCAGCATGGTGATGGCGCCCGCGAGCACCGGCACGGCGAGCAGCAGCAGGAAGGCGGTGACCAGCATCGCCCAGATGAACAGCGGCATCTTGTGCAGCGTCATGCCCGGGGCGCGCATGTTGAAGATGGTGGTGATGAAGTTGATCGCGCCGAGCAGCGAGGAGATGCCGGCGAGATGCAGCGCGAACAGCACGAAATCGAGCGCGGGGCCGGACTGGTAGGTGGCATTGGACAGCGGCGGATACAGCGTCCAGCCCGGGCCGGCGCCGGAGCCGACGAACTGGCCGGCCAGGATCAGGGCGAAGGCCGGCACCAGCAGCCAGAAGCTGATGTTGTTGAGGCGCGGGAAGGCCATGTCCGGCGCGCCGATCATCAGCGGGATGAACCAGTTGCCGAAGCCGCCGATCAGCACGGGCATGACCGAGAAGAAGATCATCAGCAGGCCGTGCGAGGTAATGGCCGCGTTCCAGGCCTGGCCCGAGGAGAAGATTTGCATGCCCGGGGACTGCAGCTCCATGCGCATCAGCACGGAGATGATCAGGCCGCAGATGCCACCGATCAGCCCGAAGATGATGTAGAGCGTGCCGATGTCTTTATGGTTGGTGCTGAACAGCCAGCGTTGGGCGAAGCTGAGCTCAGCGTGGTGGTGATGGTCGTCGTGGCCGTGACCATGGCCGGCAGCGTGATCTTGTGCGCTCATGACTCTGCTCCTGCTGCCCTGTTCTACTGACGTACCGCGGCGAGCACGGCACCACCGTGGAGGGATCCCTGGGGGACGGATTCCTGGGCGGGTGCCGGGGCGGCCACTTCGCGGATCGTGGGGGTCTCATTGGTGGCGAACTTCTTCTTCGCCTCCGCCAGCCAAGCGGTGAACTCGGCTTCCGGCAGCGCGCGCACGGAGATCGGCATGTTCGAGTGGTCCTCGCCGCAGATCTGGTTGCACTGGCCGTAGAACGTGCCGGGGCGGTCGATACGCACCCAGGTCTCGATGGTGCGGCCGGGGATGGCGTAGCGCTGCACGCCGAGGGAGGGCACGAAGAAGCTGTGGATCACATCGGCGCTGGTGGTCAGGATGCGGATGTTCTTGCCGACGGGCAGCACCAGCGGCTCGTCCACGTCCAGCAGGCGGATGCCCTGCTGCCAACGGGTGTTCTTGGAATCGAGCGGGCGGCTGCCGAAGTTCAGGCCTTCCGCGTCGGTGTAGGTGTATTCCCAGTACCACTGGTGGCCGGTGACCTTCAGGGTCATGTCGGCTTCCTGGGTGCGGTCCTGGAAATAGACCAGGCGGAAGCTGGGGATGGCGATCACCACGAGGATCAGCACCGGGATCACGGTCCAGGCCACTTCCAGCACGGTATTGTGGCTGGTTTGGCTGGGGTTCGGGTTCTTGTCGGCGCTGAAGCGCCAGATCACGTAGGCCAGCAGCGCGCCCACGAAGATGGTGATCACAGTGATGATCACCAGCACGAGGTGGTGCAGGCTGTGGATGTCCCGCTGGACCGGGCTTGCGGCCGGCTGCATGCCCATCTGCCAGTTGCGCGGCAGGTCGGCGAGCGCGGGTTCCGCGAACGCCATGGCGAGGAGCGCGGTGCCAAGAGTGGCGAGGAAGGCGGCGGCAACCAGTCGCCGGAGAAGTGGCATCGTATGATCCATCCCGATGAGACGCACCGGCACTGCACGCCGGGCCATGCAAGGATTTGGGCTACTCCGGCGCAGGACGGAGATCAAGGCCCGTGACCCAAAATAGGCGGGTTTTGCGGAAGCGCCACAGGGTTTCGTCGGCCAGCGTTGCAGCCGCGCAAGAACGCGGCAGAAAAGCGGGCAGACCTTGCTGCAAGTCCTGCCGCCGGCTTGTGGCCGGCCCAGCTGCCCAACCGGCTCAGTTGCCGAATTGGGCGAGGGTGAACAGGCCAAAGGGCGGCACCGGGGTGAAGCGGGCGCACGCACGCTCCTCCGGGTTGAACAGCGCGTCCACCGCGAAATCGGGATGCCAGCCCAGCGCGCGCGAGGCCGGCGCGAGGGTGCGCTCGGCCCACCAGCGCAGCCCGCCTTCGGCGGCGAAGTGGTTCACGAACAGGATGTGGCCGCCCGGCCGCACCACTCGGCGCAGCTCGGCCATCAACTGGCGCGGATTCGGCACCACGGAGGCGACAAACATCGCCACGGCGATGTCGAACTCGCCATCCTCGAAGCCGGTGGACTCGGCATCCAGCTCCAGCAGGGCCTCGACATGGGAGAGGTTCTCCGATGCGACGCGGGCGCGGGCCCGTTCCAGCATCTCGGCAGAGAGGTCGATGCCGGTGATGCGCTTGTCGCGGCGGTAGCGCGGCAGGGCGAGGCCCGTGCCCACGCCCACTTCCAGCACGCGCGTGCCGGGGAGGCGGTTGACCTCTGCCGCCGCGAGGCGTCGGCCCCAGCCGGACACGCCACCGAACACCAAGTCGTACACGCCGGCCCATCGACGATAGGCGGCGCGAACGGCATCTGCATCCAGCGCGGAGTGGGGCCCGACCGATTGCGGTCGGGAGATTTGGCTCATGGTCTGGCTCGTCCCTCCGGGGGCACGACCGGGCCGGAAGCCCGATTCGGCAGGAACACTTAGCACGCACGCGCGGGACAGGGGAGTCTGCCCTGGCCCGCGCGCCGTCCGCGGTGTGGTGTCACTCCGGAAGGCATCATCGCCGGGATCGGTTGCCCCGGAATCAGTCAGCCGCGAGGTTCACCGCCGCCGCACGCCCGTTCGGCTGCTGCTCAACGTCGAAAGTGAGCTTCTGGCCCTCGTTCAGCGTGCGCAGCCCGGCTTTCTGGACCGCGCTGATGTGCACGAACACGTCCTTGTCCCCCGTATCGGGGGCGACGAAGCCATACCCCTTGGTTGGGTTGAACCACTTCACAGTACCCTTCGGCATCGGCTTCCGCCCCTTGATGTGGGGCGTCCGTCCCGGACATCGGACCGGCGGCCGATGGGCTGACTGTCGGGTCTACACCTTGCGGGTCTTCACCTTCGGGTCGGCTCGGCGGTGTCGGCGCGGGCTGGGGGACGCCCTCGTGCTTGCAGTCGCACTGCCTCCGGGCGCCGGGCAGGGGCTTCCTGCCGCAGCGCATGCCGGGGGCCATGCACCAGCTTAACGCGGCGGGGCGCGGAACGATCCATCCTCTCGAATTCGTGATGTTGGCTGATGCAACCTATGTCGGGCCGGTCAGGACAGGTCTGGATGCAGGCGGTCCACGCCCGAGGCACGCTCCCAGGCGCGGGCCACCTGGAACAGCGTGGCGTCGGCGAAGTGGCGGGCGACGAACTGCACCGAGAGCGGCAACCCGTCGCGGGAGAGGCCGGCCATCATGGCCAGCGCCGGGTGGCCGGTGGTGTTGAACGGGGCGCGGGCCTGGCGGGGATAGGTGCGAGCGGTTTCGTCGGCGTCCTCGATGCGGCTGGCCGGGTCCATGGAGCTGGCGCAGAGCAGCACGTCCACCTCCTCCAGCGCCGCGTCCACTGCCGCGATCATCTCGGCGCGGCGGCGTTGGGCGGCGAGCAGGTCGCCGGCGGTGAGGAAGGCGCCGGGCATCAGCCGGCGGCGGGCGAGCTGGCCGTAGTCGCCGGGGCGTTCGCGCAGCCAGGGGGCGTGGATGGTCCAGGCCTCGGCGTTCAGGATCACGCGGTTGACGGCGGCAAACTCGCCGAGGCTCGGCAGAGTGATGTCGCTGAGGATGGCACCCTCCCCGGCCAGGGTGCGGGCGACCGCATCGAGGCCGGCGGCGACTTCGGGGTGGGCGGGCATGTCCTGCTCGTGGAAGTGGCGGACATAGCCGATGCGGAGGCCGCGCACGCCGCGTTCCAGGCCGCGGGCGAAATCCCGGCTGGACGAGGCGGCGCTGCCGGGGTCGTGCGGGTCGTGGCCGGCGATGGCATCCAGCAGCAGGGCGTTGTCGGCCACGTCGCGGGTCATGGGCCCGACATGGTCGAGCGAGAAGGCGAGCGGGAAGACGCCGCGGCGGGAGACGAGGCCGTAGGTGGGCTTGAGGCCAACGATGCCGCAGGCGCTGGCCGGGTTGCGCACGGAACCGCCGGTATCCGTGCCCAGCGCCAGCGGGAAGAACCCGGCGCCGAGGCCGACGCCGGAGCCGGAGGAGGAGCCGCCGGGGTGGTGGTCGCGGTTCCAGGGATTGCGGGCGGGGGGCCAGGGCAGGTCGAAGCTCGGCCCGCCGATGGCGAATTCATGGGTGGAAAGCTTGCCCATGATCACCGCGCCGGCCTGGCGCAGCTTGCCGACCACCACGGCATCGGCGGTGGCGGGGGTGTTGGGCATCACCTTGGAATGGCAGGTGGTAGGCAGGCCCACCACGTCGATGATGTCCTTGATGCCCACGGGCACGCCGTGCAGCGGGCCGCGATGGCGCCCGGCGGCGATTTCCGCCTCGGCGGTGGCGGCGGCGGCCAGGGCCGTTTCGGCATCCAGGCGGATGAAGGCGTTCAGCTTGGGGTCCAGCCGCTCGATGCGGGCGAGCAGGGCGCGGACGAGCTCGGTGGGGGAGAGCTTGCGGGCGGCGAAGGCGCGGCTGGCCTGCGTGGCGGTGAGCCAGGCGAGATCGTCGCTCATGCGCCCGCTCCCACCTTCATCGGCGGCCAGGGTTCCACGGCGGGGCTGGTGGGGGTGTTGATCTCGCTGCTGCGACCAATGGCCTGCTTGGCGGCGGCCAGCACGCAGTCCGGGAACTCGGCCAGGGCGCGGTCCAGCCCTGCCTGGCGGGCCAGTGCCTCGATCAACAGCTTGTCCATAGTGGAACCCCTTTCGCTCCGATCCCGCGATGGTGCGGCGTGGGCGGGCGCGGGCCAAGGGGGACGCGGCAAAAAAAACGGGCGGCACGACCAGGTCGTGCCGCCCATAAGGTGGCGCCGGCTCCATGGCCAGCGCGTAGGGGAGGAGTCCAGAACAATGCGAGTGGCCATCGCGGCCACGGGTGTTACTATGCCCCTGAAATGACTAACGAATGATTAAGATCGCCGGACAACGTGTTCATGTGATGCGTTCGGTGATCATTGCCGCATCGGGAGACGTGCCCATGACCGCTTCATCAGAAAAGATGGGGCCGCCGCCGCGCACCGGCCCCCTGGTGGGCCTCAAGGTGCTGGAACTGGGCCATTATATCGCGGGGCCTTTCTGCACCCGGGTGCTGGCGGATCTCGGCGCCGAGGTGATCAAGGTGGAGCCGCCGGCGGGCGATCCGGTGCGCGGCTGGGGCGCGACCGTGAAGGGCCACCCGGTGTGGTTCAGCATCCATGGCCGCAACAAGCTTTCCGTGGTGCTGGATTTGAAGAAGGACCGCGAGAAGGCGCTCGCGCTGGCCCGCCGCGCGGATGTGCTGGTGGAGAACTACCGGCCCGGGCAGTTGGAAAAGCTCGGGCTTGGCCCCGATGTGCTGCATGCCGAGAACCCGCGCCTGGTGATCGCGCGCGTGTCTGGCTACGGGCAGAGCGGGCCGTATCGCGACAAGCCGGCCTTCGGGGCAATCGGGGAAGCGATGGGCGGCATCCGCCACCTCACCGGCCATCCCTCGGGCGCCAGCGACTTGCCGCCGCCGCGCTGCGGGATCTCGATCGGCGATGATCTCGCCGGGCTGTATGCCGCGATCGGGCTGCTTTCCGCCGTGTATGAGCGCGATGTGACCGGGACGGGGAAGGGGCGGATCATCGATGTGAACCTGGTGGATTCCATCGTGAGCCTGATGGAAGGCATGCTGCCGGAATACGCGATGGATGGCCGCATCCGGCAGCCCGCCGGGGCCGCGATCCCGACCGCCGCGCCCACCAACACCTACCCATGTGCCGACGGCAAGTGGCTGTGCGTGGCGGGTAATTCCGACCTGATCTTCGCCCGGCTGATGGCCGCGATCGGGCGGCCGGAGCTGGCTGCGGAGCCGCGCTTCGCCACCAACGCGCTGCGCTGCGCCGCCGCCGGCGAGCTGGATGCCGCCATCGCGGCCTGGACGCGCACGCTGCCGGCCAGCGAGGCGGAACAGCGCCTTGAAGACGCGGACGTGCCGTGCTGCCGCCTGTTCGACATCGCCGACATCGCCGCCGACGCGCACAACCGCGCCCGCGGGGCGGTGCTGGAGGTGGAGGACCCGCTGATCGGCCGCACGCTGCATTTCGGCCCCACCATCCGCTTCGACGGCGCGGCCCCGGAGGCGACCATCGGCTGGACCGGGCCGGCGCTGGGTGCGCATACCGACTACGTATTGGGGACAGTGCTGGGGGGCGGACGCTAGCCCTTGTGTGTGGCCCTTCGCACGGCATAAGCGTGCGAAATCCGTGCGTTGTCGTTGCGATCTGCTATACTGGGGTCATGACGCCCCGAAGGAAGCTGTTCGGCCACCTGTTTCCCACCCTGGCGGCGGCGAGCCTGCTGGCCGCCTGCGGGTCTTCCTCGCGCGCGCCGTCCTCCTCCTCCGGCGCCAGCCTGCGGGTGCCCGGCATCAACTGCGCCCCCTTCGCGCGCGAGCTTTCCGGCATCGCGCTGTATGGCGAGGCGGAGAGCTGGTGGCACACCGCCGCCGGCCGCTACACCCGCAACGAGCAGCCGGCCACCGGCAGCGTGCTGGTGTTCCGCCGCTCCAGCCGCCTGCGCTCCGGCCATGTCTCCGTCGTGACCCGCGTGGTCAGCCCGCGCCAGGTGCTGGTGACCCAGGCCAACTGGGTGCCGGGCCAGGTGGATGAGGACCAGCTGGTGGTAGATGTCTCTTCGGGCAACGACTGGAGCGAGGTGCGGGTGTGGTACCCGCCCAGCAACACGCTCGGCACCCACGCCTACCCCGCGCACGGCTTCATTCATCCGCGCCGCCCGGCCACCTATGCCGAACTCACCCGCGCCACACCGATCGCGGCCCGCTACGCGCTGGATACACGCGGCCGCCCGGCGCCGCGCGCGCGCATTGACGGGTAGGCATCGGCTGCGCCAGCGAAAGAATCCAATCATCGCTTGCATCGGGCGATGTGGCGGGCCATGTGATGGCGACGAGGGAAGCGCCCTATTACCGGGGAACGCCCCGCCTGGAGGATGTCATGGGTAGCTTCAGCATCTGGCATTGGCTGATTGTTCTTGCCGTTGTGCTGCTGCTGTTCGGCAGCGGCAAGATCAGCGGCCTGATGGGCGACTTTGCCAAGGGCATCAAGTCGTTCAAGAAGAACATGGCCGAGGACGACGCCTCCATGGAGGCCAGCGCCACCGACAAGCAGCCGGCCGGCACCATCCCGGGCCCGAACGCCGGGACCCCGAACGCGAACCAGTCCACCGCCGCCCGCCAGGGCTAAGCCGGCAGGGAGCGCGCCCCGCACCCGGACCCACGCCGTGCGCGCCCCTTCGGCCGTTCTGACCGATATCGAGGGCACGACCACGCCCGCCGTGTTCATCCACGGCGTGCTCCTGCCCTATGCGCGCCGTGCCCTGCCCGATTGGGCCGGCCGCATCGACCTGCCGGAAGTTGCCACCATCCTGGCGGAAATCCGGCGCATGGTGCCGGACCAGTCGGAACTCACCACGCTGCAGCACTGGACGGACCGCGACCTCAAGCTCGCGCCGTTGCAGCGCCTGCAGGGCATGATCTGGGAACAAGGCTACGCCGAGGGCGAGCTGCGCGGGGAACTCTATCCCGACGTGCCGCCGCATCTGCACGCCTGGGCCACCAGGGGCATTCGCATCTTCACCTACACCTCCGGCTCCATCCCGGCGCAGAAGCTGATCTTCGGCCACTCCACCGCCGGTGACCTCTCGGCCGTGATCGCCGGGTTCTTCGATACCCGCATCGGCGCCAAGCGCGACCCGGACAGCTACGTGCGCCTGGCGATCGGCATGAACGTGCCGCCCTCCGCCGTGGCCTTCCTGTCGGACAACGAATCCGAACTGGACGCCGCCACCACCGCTGGCATGCGCGCCTGCCACATCGTGCGCCCGGGCACCGCAACCCCACCCTCCGACCGCCACCCCACCGCCGCCACCTTCGTCGAGGCCGCCAGCCTGCTCGGGTTGCCGCGGGTGGGGTGAGGAAGGCCAGGGCTCTGCCCTGGACCCGCCAGGGACCTGAGGTCTCTGGACCCACATGAGTTCCGCCTTCGGCGGGAGGGGCCGACCCGGTCTGTTTCGCGCGCCGAGACGGCCCCTCCCGCCGAAGGCGGAAAAGATAAAGGGGTCTGGGGCCTAAGGCCCCAGCGGGGTCGAGGGGCAGAGCCCCTCGCCTTCCCTCTCCCTCCCGCCACACCCCGTGCTGGCCTGCTGCCGCGCGATGGGTGACGATGGTGGGGTAGCGACTCGGGGGTGTGGGATGGCGGTTCACCAGGTGGCAGCGACGCCCAAGACGGTGCGGTGGGGGGTATTTGACGCGTCGATTCCGCCGGTGGTGACGGTTCAATCCGGGGACACGGTGGTGTTGGAGTGCGTGTCGGGCGGGCCGGACGTGATGCCGCCGCCGGGGAGTGGGTTTCGGGTGCCGCCGGCGTTGGCGGCCATTCATGCGTCGGACATTCCGCGCGCGGGCGGGCACATCATCACCGGGCCGGTGGCGGTGGCGGGTGCGATGCCGGGCGACATGCTGGAGGTTCGGATCGACCGGATCGAGTTGGGGAATGACTGGGGGTTCTGCGGGTTTCGGCCCTTGGCCGGCACGCTGCCGGAGGATTTTCACGAGCGATTCCTGACGCATATCCCGGTGGACCGGGCGGCGATGACATGCCGCCTGCCCTATGGGGTGGAGCTGAAGCTGGCGCCGTTCTTTGGCGTGATGGGGGTGGCACCGCCGCCGGGCTACGGCACGATTTCCACCATCCAGCCCCGGCAGCATGGCGGCAATCTGGACAACAAGGAGCTGACCCAGGGCAGCACGCTGTTCCTGCCGGTGCTGGCGCCGGGGGCGCTGTTCTCGGCCGGGGATGGGCATGGCGTGCAGGGCGATGGCGAGGTGTGCATCAACGCGCTGGAGATCTGCCTGACCGGCACGTTCACCCTGGTGCTGCACAAGGCGGCCGGCGCTGAGCCGATGCTGCGCTATCCCCGCGCGGAGACGGCGACGCATTTCATCAGCATGGGGATGAACGAGGATTTGGACCAGGCGATGAAGACGGCACTGCGGGAGATGATCGCCTTCATCTGTAGCCGCTCCAATCTGTCACGCGAGCAGGCCTACCAGTTCTGCTCCCTGGCGGTGGATTTCCATGTGACCCAGACGGTGAACGGGGAGAAGGGCGTGCACGGGCTGCTGAAGAAGGGGCTGCTTTTCTAGCTGCGAATCGGAAGGGGGCAGGCGATAAGATCGGAAGCGGACCGGGTCTGACGGCAGAATGCCCTTTCTCCACAAGATGTTGGGGTCGGGTGCAAGGTTGTCCACAGGATTCTGCGCTTGAACCCCGATTCCAACGTTGACCCGGGAGCCGATCGGGCTACCGTATGTTGTGTCGGTAGCGGCAAGGAGCCACGATATGGAGTGGAATGAGGAGACGATCGCGCGGTTGCGCGCGCTCTGGGCTGAGGGCCTCTCCACCGCGGAGATTGGCCGGCGTATGGCCATTTCCAAGAACGCCGTGGTGGGCAAGGCGCACCGGCTGAACCTGCCGGCACGGCCCTCGCCGATCCGGCGCGATGCCACGGGTGCGGCCCCGCGCCCGGCCACGCCGCGCCGCGTGACCGGGCCGACGCTGCCGCCGCTGGCCGCTGCCAGCGCCCCGGCACCGCAGGTGGTCGCGGCCCCGATTTCGCAGCCCCCTGCCCCGCCGGCCTCCGTGCCGCGCGTGGTGGCGTCGCGCCCGGCCAGCACCACCTTCCGTGCGATCCGGCCGCAGACCTGCTGCTGGCCGATCGGCGAGCCGGGGACCAAAAGCTTCCGGTTCTGCGATTCCGAGGCGTCGACCGGCAAGCCCTACTGCCAGGAACATGCCGCACTGGCCTACGTGAAGGTGCGCGACCGCCGCGACGACGCAGCCGTCGCCTGACCGTTCTTGCCGATGAACGCCGGCAGCCGCATGGCTGCCGGCGTTCCGTTGTTCAGTGAAAGACGCGCCCGGCGTCGATCACGATGGTCTGCCCGGTCATGGTTTCCGTGCGGCACATCGTGACCACCATGTCTGCGCAGTCGTCCTTGTCCGCGGCCTTCTTGAGCAGCGAGGAGGAGGCCGAGTTGGTCACCTGTTCCGGCCGCAGATTGGCGGTGGCGCGGGTGCCTTCCAGCAGGCCCGGCGCCACGCAGTTCACCAGCACCTCTGGCGCCAGCGCTACGGCCATGCAGCGGGTGAGGTGGATCAGCCCGGCCTTGGAGATGGCATAGGCGATCGAGGAGCCGCTGGGGGTGAGGCCGGCGACCGACGAGATGTTCACCATCCGCCCGGCCCCCTGCGCCTTCATGATCGGCGCCACCACCTTGGTGAGCCGCATCGGGCCGGTGAGGTTCACCGCCATGATCTTGTCCCACAGCTCCATCGACATGGAGTCGAGGTCCGGGAACGGCACGGATTTGTTGAAGGCGGCGTCGTTCACCAGGATATCGATGCGGCCGAAATGCTTCTGCACCGCGGCCACCAGCCCCTCCACCTGGGCCTGGTCCGTGATGTCGCAGCCAAAGGCCGCGGCGTTCACCTGGTAGGTTGCGGCCAGTTCGCGCGCCACCGCCTCGCCCTGCTCGCGGCTTTGCGCGTACATCACGGCGATATGGGCCCCTTCCTTGGCCAGCGCGTGGCAGATGCGCTGCCCAAGCCCGCCATTGCCGCCGGTGACCAGCGCCACCATGCCCCTGAGTTCCATCGCTTTCCTCCCTGTCGAACCAGGCCAGCTTATGCCACGCTGCCGGGATTGCCAGCGCAAGGACCGTACCCATGCAGGAACCGCTCTCCGGCCCCGGCCGCTTCTTCCGGGGCAACCTGCACACCCACTCCACCCTGTCCGACGCGATCCGCTCGCCGGAAGACGTGTGCGCGCTGTATCGCGACGGCGGCTACGACTTCATCTCGCTGACCGACCACTTCCTGCCGAAATACGGCTTCCCGATCGCGGACACGCGGGATTTCCGCACCAACCGCTTCACCACCATCCTGGGGGCGGAGGTGCATGCGCCGAGCACCGAGCTGGGGGAGATGTGGCACATCCTCTCCGTGGGCCTGCCGCTGGATTTCGAACCCACCACGGCCGCCGAAACCGGCCCCGAACTGGCCGCGCGCTGCGTTGCCGCCGGAGCCTTTGTGGCGCTGCCGCACCCGGCCTGGAACGGCATGACGGTGGGCGACGCGGATGCAATCCCCTGCGCCCACGCCGTGGAGCTCTACAACCACACCAGCCACGTGGAGGAAGACCGCGGCGACGGCACCGTGATGCTGGACACCCTGCTCTCCCGCGGCCGCCGCATCTGGGGCTGCGCCACCGATGACGCCCACTTCAAGCGCAACGACTGGTTCGGCGGCTGGGTGATGGTGAAATCCGAAACGCTGGAGCCCGAAGCCCTGGTCGAAGCCCTCAAGGCCGGGCGCTTCTATTCCTCCCAAGGCCCCGAGATCCACGCACTGCAGGTCTCTTCCACCGAGGTGATCGTGGAATGCTCGCCCGCCTCCTCCATCATCGCCCTCGGCCGCGGCTCCGCCGGCGCGTTCAGCACCGGCCCCGGCCAGCGCACCGCCCGCCTGCCGCTGGACAAGTTCCGCAAAGGCGGCTGGCTGCGCGTGGTGGTGGTGGACGAAGCCGGCCGCCGGGCCTGGAGCAACCCGGTGTGGCTCGATGACTGAGTGAAGGGAAAGGAAGGCCAGGGCTCTGCCCTGGACCCGCCAGGGACCTGAGGTCCCTGGACCCACATGATTTTCCGCCTTCGGCGGGGAGGGGCCGCCCGGGTCTCTCCACCGCCTCGACGGCCCCTCCCCGCCGAAGGCGGAAAAAGGTCGAGGGGTCTGGGGCCTAAGGCCCCAGCGGGGTCGAGGGGCAGAGCCCCTCGCCTTCCCTCCCCTCACACCGGCATCGTCCGCCCCTGGTAGGCCCGGCCGATGGTGGCTGCGTCTTCCCGGCCGCCGGCCAGCACGCGCACGCCGTCATCGATGCGTTGCTTGATGTTTTCCGGCCAGCAGGCTTCCAGGAAGGCGAGCCCATTGCGGTGGCAGGCGCGCAGGATGCGGTCGCGCGCGGTTTGCAGTTCCGGCGGGTAGGGGTTGTTGCGCATGGTGAGGTAGCCCAGCGAGAAGCCGAGGTCGCCTGGCCCGATTTCGGCGTAGGCGAGGCCGGGCACGGCCAGGATTTCCTCGCAGCGCGCCACGCCTTCGGGGCTTTCCAGCTTCACGCCAAGCATGAGTTCGCCCTTGGGGTTCAGCGGCCAGGGGTCACAGCGTTGCTTGTAGTCGATCTGCTCGATGCCCCAGACATGGGCGGCGTCGGGCTCGGAGCCTTGGCCGCGGGTGCCGACGCCGAGCGTGCCGGGCTTGGGGGTGACCTTCTTCTTGCCGGCCATGCGTTCCAGCGGCGTGGGCATGGCGGGGTCCAGGCCTTGGGCGCCGATCGGGTAGCGGCAGGATTCCACGAAGGCGCGCACGGCTTCCGGCGTTTCGGCCTGGCAGAGGATGATGCCGTGCACGCCGCGGCCCAGGATCTGGCGGAACTGCCAGGCATTATGCAGCACGTTGGCTTCGGAGGTGCCGTTGACGGGCGCTTCCACCACCACGGTGGGGGTGCGGTGGCCAGAGCGGGTGGGCCCGCCATCGACGAGGCCGCGCATGTAGGCGGCGAGCCCGCCCATGTCGAAGGCGCCGTGTTCCATGCCGATGTTGATGTAGTCGGCCCAGGTGCCGGCGTCTTCGCGGCCTTGCTCGTAGGTCAGCACGTGCCCGGTGTGGTGGCCGGTGTAGTACACGCCGATATCCTGTTGCAGCAGCTCGATGCAGCGGTTGATGCGCGCCATGGATCGTCCCCCGTGTTGGCGGGAGGCTAGCACGGCGGCGGGGCGTGGGAAGTCAGCGCCGCAGCGCGCGCAGCAGCCGCCCGTCGATCGCGGCGAGGCCCGCGCCGATCAGCGCCATGCCGGCCAGGGCGCGCGGGCTGATCGCCTCGCCGAGCACGAGCGCGCCGAGCAGCAGCGCGCTGGCCGGCAGCAGGAAGGTCACCAGCAGCAGGTTGGTGGCCCCCACCCGCGCCAGGATGACGAAGTAGAGCACGTAGCCCATGGCGGTGCAGAGCAGCGCGATGCCGAACCAGGCCGCCCAGGCGGTGGCGCTGGGCATGGGCAGGGTCCAGCTGCGTTCCAGCAGCAGCGCCAGCGGCAGCAGCATCGCAGCACTCGCCGTCACCTGCCCGGTGGCGACGTGCAGTGGCGGGATGGCGCGGAAGCGGCGGCCGTAGATACCGGCGAAGGCGTAGCTGACCGCGGCGCCGAGGCAGCAGAGCTGGCCGATCAGGTCCGCCTGCCCGATCCCGCCCAGCAGGCCGGGCCCCACCAGCACCGCCACGCCCGCGAAACCCAGCGCCACGCCGGCCGCCTTGGCCGGGGAGAAGCGTTCGTCGGCGGTGAGCCAATGGGCCGCCAGCACGGTGAAGATCGGCGTGGTGGCATTGAGGATGGCGGCGAGCCCGCTGGGGATGCGCGCCACGCCGAGGGTGATGAGCACGAACGGGATGATGTTGTTCAGCAGGCCCATCACCGCGAATTCCCGCCACGGCAGGCCCGCATGCACCGGCATGCGGCGCAGCAGCAACAGCAGGTGCAACATCAGCGCCGCCAGGCCGACGCGGCCGAGCACGATGGTCAGCGGCGGCAATTCCACCACCAGCAGCGCGAAGAACAGGAAGGAGCTGCCCCAGAGGACGGAGAGCACCATCAGCAGCGCCCAGCCGGTGCTGTCCATGGTGGGAGCGGGCGGGGGTGCGGGGCGGGTCATGCCGCCTGCATAGAGCAGGTTTCCGCGCCGCGCCCTCCGACGGTTGCGCCGACTATGCCTCGCGCGCGGCGCGCAGCAGGTCCTCCGCGTCCTGCGGGTCCATGCGCAGGGCGCGCAGGGCCACATCGCGGCTGAATCCGGCACGGGCAAAGCCGGCCAGTTCCTTCTGTACCCGCGCGGGATCGGCGGCCACGGTACGGAACGGGCCGAGGCGCCGGCGGCGGGCATGGGCCACGGCAGCTGCGAGTTCGGCCTCGGGGTCGTCCGGCAGGGCGGATTGGGCGGTTTCCGCATCTACCCCCTTCGCCGCGAGATGGGCGGCCACGGCGCGGCGGGAACGGCCGGCACGGTTGAGGCTGCGGGCGCGCGACTCGGCGAACACCGCGTCGTTCAGCGCGCCAAGCTGCACCAGCCGGTCGGCCACACGCCGCGCCGCCTCGCGCGCCGCCGCGGCCTGCGCCGGGGCCGCCTCGTTACCCTCGGAGGCACGCAGCCAGCGCAGGATGCGGCGATCGAGCACCGCCACCAGCCCCGCCCGCGTGGTGGCGTAGCGGGCAAGATGGGTCAGCGCCGCCTCGCGCAACGCGGGTTCGTCGGGGGCAGGGCCAGGGGGGCCAGGAGAGCGAGCCATGCGGCGATTCCTGCCACGGCCGACGCATGGGCGCCATGCGCAACATTCCCGCCATTTGACACCGGCGCCGCCGCCCCCCCATTGTTCCCGCTTCCCCGGAACCGCCGGCGCACAGGGTGCCGGTGGCCGCAAGCCCGTGGGAACAAACGTCCCCAGCACGAGGGACCAATGAGGGTCACCCGGATATGATTTCCGCCCTGCTGCCGAACTACAACCGCGCCGACCTCGCCTTCGAGCGGGGCGAGGGTGCATGGCTGTGGACGACGGACGGGCGACGATTCCTCGATTTCGGGTCGGGCATCGCCACCGCCTCCCTCGGGCACGGCAACAAGCACCTGGCCGACGCCATCTCGGCGCAGGCGCACAAGGTGATGCACGTTTCCAACCTGTACCGCATCCCGCAGGCCGAGCAGCTCGCCGCACGGCTGGTGGATGCCACGTTCGCGGACACCGTCTTCTTCTGCAACTCGGGCGCCGAGGCGAACGAGGGCATGATCAAGATGGTCCGCAAGACCATGGCCAGCACCGGCAAGCCGGAGAAGTACGGCATCATCTGCTTTGAGGGCGCGTTCCACGGCCGCACGCTCGCCACGCTCGCCGCCACCGGCAACAGCCACTACCTGGAAGGCTTCGGCCCGAAGGTGGAAGGCTTCAAGCACGTGCCGCTGAACAACATGAACGCGGTGCGCGATGCGATCGACGGCAACACTGCCGCCGTGATGGTGGAGCCGGTGCAGGGCGAGGGCGGCATGCGCTCGGCCGACATCCAGTTCATGCGCGACCTGCGCGCCATGTGCGACGAGTTCGGCCTGATCATGGCGCTGGACGAAGTGCAGTGCGGCATGGGCCGCACCGGCAAGCTGTTCGCCCATGAATGGGCCGGCATCGAGCCGGACGTGATCTCGGCCGCCAAGGGCATCGGCGGCGGCTTCCCGCTCGGCGCCGTGCTGGCGAAGGAATGGGTGGGCAAGCACCTCGTGCCCGGCACCCACGGCACCACCTACGGCGGCAACCCGCTGGCCTGCACCGCGGGCAACGCGGTGCTCGATGTGCTGATGGCCCCGGGCTTCCTCGATGGCGTGATCACCAAGGGCGAGTTGCTGAAGGCGGGCGTGGAGAAGCTGATCGCCGAATTCCCCGGCATCTTCGCCGAAAGCCGTGGCCGCGGGCTGATGCAGGGCATTAAGTGCGTGATCCCCGCCGGCCAGGTGCAGGTGGCCTTCACCGGCGCCGGCCTCATGACCGTGACCGCCGGTGAGAACGTGGTTCGCCTCGTGCCGCCGCTGGTGACGACCGAAGCCGACATCGCCGAGGCGCTGGGCATGATGCGCCGCGCCGCCTCCGATCTCGCCACGGCCTCCAAGGCCGCGGCGCAGTAATCGGGAGCGCCACCGTGAGCGGCGCCGCATTGCGGCGCGAGTCCTCCATGGAGGGCGGGGAGAGCGATTCTCCCCGCCACTTCATCGACATCCGCGACCACGACGGCGCCACGCTGCGCCGCATGCTGGAGGTGGCGGCCGGCTACAAGCGCGCTCTCAAATCCGGCGCGGTTACACCCAAGCCGCTCGCCGGCAAGGTGCTGGCGCTGATCTTCGAGAAGCCCTCCACGCGCACCCGCGTGAGCTTCGAGGTTGGCATGCGCCAGCTCGGCGGCGACGTGATCAACCTCACCTCCAACGACATGCAGATGGGCCGCGGCGAAACCATCGCCGATACCGCCCGCGTGCTCTCCCGCTATGTCGATGCGGTGATGCTACGCACCTTCGCGCATGCCCGGCTGCAGGAATTCGCCCGCTACGCCACCGTTCCCGTGATCAACGGCCTCACCGACAGCAGCCACTCCGTGCAGCTGATGGCCGATGTGATGACCTTCGAGGAACATCGCGGCCCGATCGCCGGCCAGGTCGTCGCCTGGTGCGGCGATGGCAACAACGTCGCGCGCACCTGGATCGAAAGCGCGGTGCGCTTTGGTTTCACTCTGCGCCTCGCCACGCCGAAAGAGTTGCAGCCCCCCGCCGACGTGGTGGAATGGGCCCTGGCCCAGGGCGCCAGGATCGAATTGCTGGAAGACCCCGCCGAAGCCGTGCGCGGCGCCCGCTGCGTGGTGACCGACACCTGGGTGAGCATGGGCGACGACCCGCAATCGGCCCGCCACAACCTGCTTGCCCCCTACCGCGTCACGCAGGAGCTGATGGCCAAGGCGGCGTCGGACGCCATCTTCATGCATTGCCTGCCCGCCCATCGCGGCGAGGAAGTGACGGACGAAGTGATCGACGGCCCGCAGAGCGTGGTGTTCGACGAGGCCGAGAACCGCCTGCACGCGCAGAAGGGCGTGCTGGCCTGGGCGTTGGGCGCCGCCAGCTAGCCGCCCATCGCCGCACCGTGAACAGCCCCGCCCCGGCTCCCCCGGCGCGGGGCTTTTCTTTGCCGGCGCCGCGCGGTACTCCTGCCGGCAACACAGGGGAAACCGCGCCATGGCCTTCGCCCATCCCGAATATCTCGTCGACACCGCCTGGCTCGCCGCGCACCTGGATGATCCCGGCGTGGTCGTGCTGGATGCCACCACCCACCTGATCCCCGAGCCAGGCGCCGGCTACACGGCGAAGCCCGGCCGCGCCGATTTCGAACAGGGCCACATCCCCGGCGCCCAGTTCGTGGACCTCCAGGCCGACCTGTCCGAGCCCGGCCATGAATTCCGCTTCATGCTGCCCAGCGCCCAGCGCTTCGCCGCCAGCATGGCCCGTCTGGGCGTGGGCGATGCCACGCGCGTGATCCTCTACAGCACCGCCAATGTGTGGTGGGCCAGCCGCGTCTGGTGGCTGCTGCGCGTGTTCGGCCACGACAATGCCGCCGTGCTCGATGGCGGCTTCCAGAAATGGTCCGCCGAGCAGCGCCCGGTGGAAACCGGGGCCGGCACGCCCCGCACACCGGCCCACTTCACCGCCCGCGCCCTGCGCCCGCTGATGGCCGACAAGAACGAGGTGCTCGCCGCCATCAACAGCGGCAGCATCTGCACCATCAACGCCCTCCGCCCGGAACAGCACACCGGCACCGGCGGCGTGCATTACGGCCGCCCCGGCCGCATCGCTGGCAGCGTCAACGTCGCCGCGACCAACCTGCTGGATCCCGCCACCAACGAATTCCTGCCGGCCGAGGAACTGCGTGCGAAGTTCGAAGCCGTGGGCGCGATGGACCGCAGCGTGATCACCTATTGCGGCGGCGGCATCGCTGCGAGCGCGGACGCGCTGGTGCTAACGATGCTCGGGCACAAGGACGTGAAGCTCTACGATGCCTCGCTCAGTGAGTGGGTGAAGGACCCGTCGCTGCCGATGGAGGCAGGATAAGCAAGAGTCTTCTTTTTTCTGAAGAAAAAAGAAGCAAAAAAGACTTCCTGACTTTGCGCCGGGGCTAGCCTCGGCGCAAAGTCACAAAAGTTTTTTGGTTCTTTTTTTCAAAAAAGAACGCGCTTGCTTCCTTAAGAAATCGCCACACCTTCCAGCGTAATCCGGTGCATCAACCGCCGATGCCCCTGATAATCGTTCACCGCCAGGTGCCACGTCGCCCGGTTGTCCCAGAACGCCATCGAGCCCGGCGCCCAGTTGAACCGGCAGCTGAACTCCGGCCGCGCCCCATGCTGGTAGAGGTATTCCAGCAGCGGCTTGGACTCTTCCACCGTCCAGCCCTCGATATGGGTGGTGAAGCCGCGGTTCACGTACAGCGCCTTCTTGCCGCTGATCGGGTGGGTGATCACCATCGGGTGCACCGCGTCCTGCGTGGCGGCTTCGGCGTTGCCCAGCCGGTCCTTCAGGTCATCGCCGCGCTTGGCCTGGGTGCCGAACACGTGGCGGCTGGAATGGACGGCGCGCAGCCCTTCCAGCGTGCGCTTCAGCCCGTCCGACAGCGCGTCGTAGGCGGCGAACATGCTGGCGAAGATCGTATCACCGCCGGAGGGCGGCACTTCGCGGGCATAGAGCAGGGAGCCGAGGGCCGGGATCTGGTCGTAGCTGTGGTCGGTATGCCAGCCGCCGCCGATATTCTTGGTCTGCTCCGGCTCCTTGCGCACCTCGGCGATCTGCGGCCAGCCCTCCACTGCGCGGAAGAAGCGGTTGATGTTGATCTTGGCGAACTGCTCGGCAAAGGCGATGTGCTGCGCCTCGGTCAGCGCCTGGTCGCGGAAGAACAGCACCCCGTGCTCCCCCAGCGCCGCGCGCAGGGTCGCCACCGTTACCGCCGGCAGCGGGCGGGAGATATCGATGCCCCGCACCTCGGCCCCCACGGCGCCGGAAACCGGCATCACCATCATCTGCTGCGCGTCCATCGCCGTCCCTCCGCTTCGTTGCAGCGATGGTAGCGCGAAGCAGTCAGCCCGTCTCCCCCAGCGCGCGGGAGGCCTGTTCGAACGTGCCGCGGCTCAGCCCGGGCAACGCCAGGATGCGCCGCAGTTCCGCGCGCATCAGCGCCTGCCGTCCGGCATCCTGCCGCCGCCACTGCCCCAGCGGCGCCACCAGCCGCGCCGCCGTCTGGCTGTTGGCGGGATCGAGCGCGATCACGGCATCGGCCAGGAACCGGTAGCCCCCGCCGCCGGCATCGTGGAACCGCACCTGGTTGGCGGGGAACACCGCCAGCAGGGACCGCGCGCGGTTCGGGTTGCGCAGATCGAAATCCGGATGCTTCGCCAGCGCTTCCACCCGCGCCAGCGTATCGGTGCGCGGGGAGAGCGCCTGGAGCATGAACCACTTGTCCAGCACCAGCTCCTCATGCCGCCAGCGCGAATGGAAATCCGCCAGCACCTCCTCCCGCGCCGGGCCATCGCTCGCCGCCAGCACATCCAGCGCCGCGAGCTGGTCGGTCATGTTCCCCGCCGCCCGGTACTGCGCCTGCGCCAGCGCCACACCTTCGGCCCCGGCGGCGGCGAGGTAGGCGAGGCACGCATTGCGCAGCGAACGCCGCCCGATCGCGCGCCCATCGATGCTGTATGGCCCGGCATCGGCCAGCGCGTCGTAGGTGGCGCGCAGCCGCCCGGCCAGCGCCGCCCCCAGGGCCCGCCGCAGATCCTGCAGCACGGCGTGGATCGCCGCCACATCCACCACCGCCATCCGGTCCGCCACCGTCGCCTCCGCCGGCAGCGCCAGGCACGCGGCGGCGAAGGCCGGGTCGGCCTCGGCACACGCCAGCGTGGCGGTGAAGGCTTCCAGCAGCCCCTCATCCACGCCGCGCGAACCATCCGCGATCCGCTCCAGCATCAGCTCGGTGGCATAGCCCTGCAGCGAATCCCAGCGCACGAACGGGTCGGTATCGTGCGCGGCCAGGAAGCGCAGCCGCGCCCGGTCCATCCCCACCAGCTTCACCGGTGCCGAGAACCCGCGCAGCAGCGAGGGCACCGGCCTCGCCGCCACATCCTCGAACACGAAATCCTGGGATGCCTCGTCCAGCAGCAGCAGCCGCTCCGCCACCTGCGCGCCATCCGGCCCCAGCAGACCCATCGCCACCGGGATCGGCAATGGCTGCTTCTCCGGCTGCCCCGGCGTCGGCCTGGTCTCCTGCCGCAGTGTCAGCACGTAGCGCCGCGCGGCGGCATCATACGTTTCGGCAAAGGACAGCTCCGGCGTGCCCGCCTGGTCGTACCATGCCATGAACGGCGACAGGTCGATCCCCGCCCCATCCCCGATCGCGGCGACGAAATCCTCGATCGTCACCGCCTGGTTGTCGTGCCGCGCGATGTACAGGTCCATCCCCCGCCGGAATCCCTCCACCCCGGCCAGGCGGTGCAGCATCCGCACCACCTCCGCGCCCTTGTTGTAGATCGTGGCGGTATAGAAATTATCGATCGCGATGTAGCTCTCCGGTCGCACCGGGTGCGCCAGCGGCCCGGCATCCTCGCGGAACTGCCCCGCCCGCAGCCCGCGCACATCGCCCAGCCGCTTCACCGCCGGGCTGCCCATGTCCGCGCTGAACTGCTGGTCACGGAACACCGTGAGCCCTTCCTTCAACGAAAGCTGGAACCAGTCCCGGCAGGTCACGCGGTTGCCGGTCCAGTTGTGGAAATACTCATGCGCGATCACCGCCTCGATGCCCTGGTAGTCGGCATCGGTGGCCGTCTCCGGCCGCGCCAGGACGTATTTGGTGTTGAAGACGTTGAGCCCCTTGTTCTCCATCGCCCCCATATTGAAGTCGGAAACGGCGGCGATGTTGAACACGTCGAGGTCGTATTCCAGCCCATACACCTCCTCGTCCCAGGTCATGGAGCGCTTCAGCGAATCCATCGCGTGCCCGCAGGCATCCTCGTGCCCGCGCCGCACCCAGATCGCCAGATCGACCTTCCGGCCAGACCGCGTGGTGAAGCTGTCCCGCACAGCCACCAGGTCGCCGGCCACCAGCGCGAACAGGTAGCTCGGCTTCGGGTGCGGATCGGTCCAGGTCGCCCAGTGCCGCCCGCCCTCCACGCCGCTGGCGGTCGGGTTGCCATTGCCCAGCAGCACCGGCACCGCCGCCCGGTCCGCCACGATGGTGGTGGTGTAGCGCGCCATCACGTCCGGCCGGTCCGGAAAGAAGGTGATGCGCCGGAACCCCTCCGCCTCGCACTGGGTGAAGAACGCCCCGCCGGAGGTGTAGAGCCCGGAAAGCTCGCTGTTGGCATCGGGATCGACCCGCGTTTCCACCTCCAGCACCGCCTCATCCGGCACGCCATCGATCTCCAGCCCGCCGGAGGGCAGGCGGCGGAACCGGTTCTCCCCCAGCGCCTCGCCGTTCAGCCGCAGCGACACCAGCTCCAGCGCCTCCCCATCCAGCACCAGCGTCCCGTGGGGCTGCGCCGGGTCGCGCTTCAGCACCAGGCGGGCGCAAACCCGCGTGGCCTTCGGGTCCAGCTCGAATCGCAGATCCACCTCCTCCACCCGGAAGGCATAAGGAAGATAGGCGCTGCGCAGCACGGCTGTGGGCTCGGTCCCATTGGGTTCGGTCATGTCCGCTCCTCAGGCATCCTGCGAGGCAGGCAGGAACACGGAGAACACCGCCCCCTGCCCCTCATCGCTCTCGATCAACAGCCGGCCACGATGCCGGTTCACGATGTGCTTCACGATGGCCAGCCCCAGCCCGGTGCCGCCGGCCCCGCGGCTGCGTGCCTTGTCCACGCGGTAGAACCGCTCGGTCAGCCGCGGCAGGTGAATGCGCGCAATCCCGGGCCCGTCATCGCGCACCGAAAGCACCACGCCGTTGGCCGCCGGCTGCAGCGAAACCGAAACCGTGCTGCCCTCACGGCCGTATTTCATCGCGTTGTCCACCAAATTGGTCAGCACCTGCGCCATCTGGTCGGCATCCGCCACCACCGCCGGCAGCCCGGGCGCGATCTCCACCGCCAGGCGCTGCCGCCGCTCCGCCAGCCGCACTTCAAACGCCGCCAGCGCCCGCCCCATCAGCGCGCTGAGGTCGATCCGCTCCGCCGGCGGGGAGTGCTCGGTCAGTTCGATGCGCGACAGGCTCAGCAGGTCGTCGATCAGCCGGGCCATCCGCGCCGCCTGCTCGGCCATGATCCCCAGGAAGCGTTGCTGCGCCGGCGGATCATCCGCCGCCGGGCCGCGCAGCGTCTCCACGAAGCCCATCAGGCTGGCCAGCGGCGTGCGCAGCTCGTGGCTGGCATTGGTCACGAAATCCGCCCGCATCTGCTCCACTGCGCGCTCCCGCGTGCGGTCGGACAGCACCACAAGCGCCTGCGTCCCGTCCGGCAGCCGCGTTTCGAACGGGATCACGGTGGCATGCAGCTCACGCGCCACCGGCACCGCCAGCTTCAGTTCCGCGGTCTGCGCCACGCGCTCGCGCCACGCGGCGTCGATCGCCTCGCGCAGCAAGGGGTGGCGCAGCACCGCCGGCACATCGGCGCCGAACGCCGCCCGCGCCGCCGCATTGGCCCGCCCGGCCGCACGCGCGGCATCCAGCGCGATCAACGGGTCCGGCAGCCGCTCGATGATCGCCTCGCTGGCGCCCAGCGCGGCCGAAAGCTCCTCCGCCCGCCGCGTGCGCGCCCGCGCAATCCGCGCAATCCGCCGCGACAGGGCGGCGAGCGGCAGAAGGCGCGGATCGGCCCCGTCGCCCTGCCCGCTCGCCTCCACCTGGTCCAGCGCCGCGTGCAGCCGGCCCAGATCGCGTTGCACCAAGGCAGCCGCCACCATCGCAGCAGCCACCACCACCAGCCCGCCTGCCACCGCCGGCAGCAGCGCGAGCGCGCCGCCCAGGACCAGTACGGCCAGAACGCCCACCGGCACCACCGCCAGCACGGCGCTCGCCGCCAGCCAGGCCATGCCGGTCATGCCGTGCGATCCCGGGGGGTCAGGTGCCCGGCGTCCCCACCGCGGCCGGGGCCGGCTCCACGATTTCGGCCCCGCCGCGGCGAATCTCGAACAACGCCAGCCCGCGCCGCACCGTGCCATCCGGCTGCAGCGCCAGCACGCCGTTCACCCCCGCAAACCCCTCCGGCCGCGTCAGCGCCGCGGCGGAATACCCGCCCTCGGCCGCCAGCACCCGCGCGATGGAAGCGGCATCATAGGCGAAATCTGCCAACCCCGGCGCCGGCGACCCGGACTGCGCCTTGTATTGCCCGTCGAACACCTCGCGCGCCCCGGGATCCGGCGCGGCGAACCACGCCCCCGGCATCTCCGCGTCAGACCGCGAGGCCGGTGCCGCCCACAGCGCCGGGCCCATCACCCGCACCGCCGGCGGATCAAGGTCGTAGTACGGCAGCAGGCTCGCGATCGTGCCCAGCTTCTCGCCGACATCGGCCAGCAGCAGCGCGTCCATCGGCGCCGGCGGGATCGGCGTGCGGCCGAGCTCCTCGGCCTTCTTGCGCCCCTCGGCCGTGCGCGTGGCCCGGGCCGCGCGGATCTGCGCATCCACCGGCCCGCGCCGCGCGCCGTAATTGGCCACCTCGCGCATCGTCGTGTTGATGGAAGCCGTGGTGCCGTCATGGAACCTGATGTCCGGCGCCGCCAGCCCGGCGGAGGACACGGCGCCCGCGAGCGCATCGGCCATGGCCTTGCCGAAATCGCCTTCCGGCAGCACGGCCGCGAACTTCGTCTTGCCCTGCGCAGAGGCCGCTGCCACCAGGCGCCGCACCTGCTGCGCCGGCGTGATGCCCAGCACCCACACGCCCTGCTGCGACTGCGCGGGATCGGTGGTGAAGGCCAGCACCGCCACCCCCGCCGCCCGCGCCGCCGGCGCCACCGCCGCGGTTTCCGCCGCCGTCAGCGGCCCCAGGATGATCCCGGCGCCGGCCGCCAGCGCCGCCTGTGCCGCCTGGGCCGCCCCCTGCGCCGTGCCGCCGGTATCCCGCACATCAAGCGGCGGTGAGCCGGGCGCCGAAAGCGCCAGCTGCGCCGCCTGTGCCAGCGCGCGGCCACGTTCCGCATTGGGGCCAGACAGCGGCGCCAGCAGCGCCACCGCACGCCCCGGCGGGGCCACCGTGGAAGGCGTGCCCACCGGCACCACCGGCCGCACCACCGCCGCGGGCCGCTGCGATGCAGGCTCGGGCGATACAGCGCAGGCCGCGAGTGCTAGCGTGCCAAGCGCCAGCGCGAATGCACGACGAAACATGCCCACCTCCTGCCCACCTACCAACGACGATACCACGCCGGAGCCCGCCCCAGGCGTGCCCCGCGGACTTGTGCTGGTTTCGACGCCGATCGGCAACCTTGCCGACATCTCCGCCCGCGCGCTCAGCGCCCTGCGCTCGGCCGACCTCGTGCTGTGCGAGGATACCCGCACCACCGCGCGCCTGCTCACCGCCCACGGCGTCTCCGCCCGCACCATGGCGTTGCACGAGCACAACGAGGATGGCCGCACCACCCAGGTGCTCGCCCTGCTGCGGGAGGGCAAGCGCATCGCCCTGGTCTCCGATGCCGGCACGCCCCTGGTCAGCGACCCCGGCTACCGCCTCGTCCGCGCCGCCATCGCCGAGGGCCTGCCCGTCTCCGGCATCCCCGGCGCCAACGCCGCCCTGCTGGCCCTCACCCTCTCCGGCCTGCCGCCGCACCCGTTCCTGTTCCTCGGCTTCCCGCCACCGCGCCAGGCCGCCCGGCTGGCCGCCTTCACCGCGCTGCGCGGCGCCGAACGCGCCGGCCTCTCGGCGACCCTCATCTGGTACGAAGCCCCCCACCGCCTCGCGGAAACCCTGGCCGACCTCGCACAGAGCCTCGGCGACCGCCCGGCCGCCATCGCCCGCGAACTCACCAAGCGCTTCGAGGAAGTGCGCCGCGGCACCCTGCCGGAACTGGCCGCCCACTACGCCACCAACGCCGCCCGCGGCGAGATCGTCATCCTCGCCGGCCCGCCGCCGGAGCAGGAAACGCCGGAAGCCGACCTCGACGCCCTGCTCAGCGCCGCACTCACGTCGCACAGCCTCAAGGAAGCCGTCGCCCAGGTCACCGCCGCCACCGGCCTGCCGCGCCGCCAGGTCTATGCCCGCGCCCTGGCCCTCACTGGCCGGGAAGATTAACGTTGCCGTCTATACCGCCCATATTCACCCCGAATTAGCGTTCCACTGGTAGCTCCACGCCCGCCGCAATGTTTTGCAACGGGGGCGCCACCATATGCTTCGTCTGCCCGCCACCATCGGGGGGCGCGTCATCGCGCTGCTGCTGCTGCTCGCCACCGTCGCCATGGCCGGCGCCGGGGTCACCTTCGCCTATGCCCAGCGCCAGGAAGCCACCCTTGCCGCCCTCGACCGCGCCGACGAAAGCCGCCCGCTGATCGAGCGCCTGCGCGCCGGCATCTACCAGGTCGTCATGGAAAGCCGCGGCCTCTACCTCGCCGCCGACCGCAAGCAGGCCGAAGGCTTCGCCCGCAACCTGCTGCGCGGGCTCGATGACATCCGCGCCAGCTTCGCCGAACTGCGCCAGGCCGTGCCGGAAGCGCACCGCCTTGCGCTGGAAAAGGCCGAGGCCCCGCTGCAGGCCTTCCTCACCCTGCGCGCAGAACTCGCCCGCGTCGGCGTGGAACAGGGCCGCGAGGCCGCCGGCCGCCTGGGCAACAACGATGCCAACCGCGCCGCCCGCACCGCCTTCAGCAACAGCCTGGACCGCCTGGCCGAGGAACTCGCCACCACCCTCGCCGCGATGAAGGCCGCCCAGTCCGCCGAAAGCAACGCGCTGGCCAACACGCTGCTCGCCGCCACCGCCACCGCCGTGCTGCTGGTGCTGGCGCTCGCCGTCTGGATGGTCCGCCGCACCATCGCCCGCCCGGTCCACGCCCTCACGGCCGCCATCGGCACCATGGCCGAGGGCCGGCTGGACGAAGCCCGCCTGCCGACCAACACCACCGGCGAAATCGGCCAGATCGTCGCCGCCATGCACCAGCTGCGCGAAGCCCTGCGCGTGGCCGAAACCGCGCAGGGAGCCGTTGCCGCCACCCGCGCCTCCGCCGACCGGCGCCAGGCCGCGATGGACCGCCACACCCAGGATTTCGGCCAGTCGATCTCCGGCGTGCTCACCGCCCTCGCCGAATCCGCCGCCGGCATGCAAACCCTGGCGCAGGGCATGGCCGGCATCGCCGCCGGCAGCCAAACCCATGCCGAGCGCAGCGCCGCGGAGGCCATTGCCGCCATGGGCGACCTCGGTGCCGTCACCGCCGCCACCGAACAACTCTCCGCCAGCGCCCTGGGCATCGCCGACCGCGCAAGTGAGGCCGCCAGCGCCACCCGCGCCGCGGTGGAACACGCCGACCGCGCCGGCGCGCAGATGCAATCCCTGCTCCAGGCCGCCGACCGCGTCGGCACCGTGGTGGATCTCATCACCTCCATCGCCGGCCGCACCAACCTGCTGGCGCTCAACGCCACCATCGAGGCCGCCCGCGCCGGAGACGCCGGCAAGGGCTTCGCCGTGGTGGCCAGCGAGGTGAAGCAGCTCGCCACCCAAACCAGCAACGCCACCGCGGAAATCGCCGGCCAGGTCGATGCCATCCGCGCCCTGGTGCGAGACTCCGCCGCCGCCGCCACCGCCGTGCTCGCCGCCAACCACCATGTGGAGGGCGTGGCCAGTTCCATCGCCGGCGCGGTGGAGCAACAGGGCAGCGCCACCGCCGAAATCGCCAGCCGCGTCACCGGCGTGGCCGAGATGGCCAGCCGCATCTCCCACGTCATGGAGGAGATCGTCTCCGGCGCCGCCGCCGGCACCCAGGCCGGCGCAGAGGTGGAAGCCGCCGCCCGCGAGGTGAACAGCGCCGCCGGCACGCTGGGCGGGGAGGTGGAGGAGTTCCTCGCCGCCATGCACACCACCCGCGGCGAACGCCGCGCCTGGGAACGCCTGCCCGGCCACAACCTGCCTGTCACCCTCGCCGCCGGCCCCGCCGCCATGCGCCGCGGCGCACCCGCCTCCCGCCCGGCCCGCATCGCCGATGTCGCCCCCGGTGGCACCGCCCTGCGCTGCAACCCCGAAGGCCTGCGCCTGGGCGACGATGTCTCGGTCTCCGTCACCCCCGATCTCGTCCTGCACGGCCGCATCGCCCGCCTGGACGCCGACGAGATCGCCATCGCCTTCCGCCAGAACCCGGAAACCCTGGCCCTGGCCGAAACCCTCCTCGCCCACGTCGCCGCATCGCCTCAGGCGCGGGCTGCCTAGCCTTCCTGCGCCACCAGCGCCCGCCACAGGCTGAGCAACTCACCCGCCGTCGGATCGCCGGTGGGCCGCACCCGCACCGCGGTATGCACCAGCACCAGCTTGGCCTGCGGGTCCACCAGCATCGTCTGCCCATGGATACCCAGCAGCGCGAACTGCCGCCGCGTGCCCGGCAACAGCCAGGTCTGGAAGCCGTAGCCGTAGAACCGCCCACCCGCCCCCGGCGCCAGGAAGCTCCCCGGCGTGGCCGTCGTTGCCGCCCGCACCCAGTCGCGCGGCACCACCTGCCGTCCCTGCCATTCCCCATCCCGCGCCAGCAGCAGCCCCAGCCGCCCCCAGTCGCGCAGCACCGCAGAGAGGCAGCAATGCGCCGCCTCCTGGCCGGAGGCATCCATCACCCAGGCGGCATCCGCCTCCGCCCCGATCTTCCCCCAGATCCCCACCGCCAACAGTTCTGCCAGCGATTTCCCCGTCGCCCGCTGCAGCACCAAGCCCAGCGCCGCCGTATCGCGCCCGGCATACAGCCAGCGCGTGCCCGGCTCTGCCTCCCGCTGGCTGAACTGCGCCACCGCCGCCGCCGTCCCGGGCCCATTCGGCCGCCACAGCTCCCGGCTCATCCGCGCCGCGTCGTCCGTGCCGTCATACGTCTCGGTGAACGCCAACCCGCTGGCCATCTGCAACAGCGCCCGCACCGGCGTGCGCCCCAGCTCCGTGCCGGCGAACTCCCGCACATACGCCCCGGCGGGATCGTCGATGGAGCGGATCTTCCCCTCGGCCACCGCGATCCCCACCAGCATCGCCGTCACCGTCTTGGCCATGGATTGGGAGGTGAACCGATGCGTATCCCGCCGCCCATAGCGGTAGCGCTCCAGCAGGATCACCCCGTCGCGGATCACCAGCAGCCCGGTGGCCGGATGCCGCTCCAGATAGGTCTCGACCGTCTGCTGCTGCCCGCGATGCGCATACGAAAGCGAAATCTCCCGCGCCGCCCGCCCCAGCCCGCTCGCCACCACCGGCCGCGGCACGCGGCGAGAGGGCAGCAGGTCATCGAAATGGCTGTAGCCCCCCACCATGAAGGGCTGCGACCGCGCCTGCGGGGCGGAGCCGGGCACGGGGTAGCCGCGCTCCAGCCCGTGCGCCACCGCATCGTGACCATCCATCGAGAACACCGGCAGCGCCTGCCCGAAGGCGGGCCCCGCCAGCAGCAGCCACAGCGCCAGCCACGCCCTCACAAAACCAGCGCCCCCAGCAACGCATCCAGCCGCAGCCGCCCCTCGGCCAGCGCCACCAGCCGACCGCCGTCCCGCGCCACGTAGCCTTCCTCAATCGCCTGCGCGAGCACATCGCCGTCCACCGCATCGTCCATCGCCACGCCGGTGCGCCGCGCGAACCGCGCCTCGTCGATCCCCTCGGCCAGCCGCAACCCCATCAGCAGCGCCTCGCGCGCCCGCTCCACCGGCGCCACTGGGTCTTCGCGCGTGGTGCCATGCCCGCGCGCCTCCACCATCTCCGCCCAGGGCTCCGGCGCCCGGTGCCGCCGCGTGGCCAGCAACTGCCCGCCCACGCTCACCCGCCCATGCGCGCCGGGACCGATCCCCGCGTAATCGCCATAACGCCAATAGGCCAGATTGTGCCGGCTCTCCCCGCCAGGGACCGCGTAGTTGGAAATCTCGTAGCCCCGCAGCCCGAACGTCGCCGCCTCCTCCGCCGTCGCCTCGTACAGCGCGGCGGCCAGTTCCTGGTCCGGCAGCACCAGCTCGCCGCGCCGATGCAGCGCCTCATAGGCGGTGCCGGGCTCGATCGTCAGCTGGTAGAGCGACAAATGGTCATGCGCCAGCGCCAGGGCCTCGCGCAGCTCCGCCCGCCAATCCGCCAGCGTCTGCCCCGGTCGCGCGTAGATCAGGTCGAACGACACACGCGGAAACACACGCCGCGCCGTCTCCAGCGCCGCCACCGCCTGCGCCCCCGAATGCTGCCGCCCCAGCGCCCGCAGCGGTTCCTCGCGCAGGCTCTGGATGCCCATCGAGATCCGGTTCACCCCGGCCGCCCGGAACGCCGCCAGCCTGCCCGCCTCCACGCTGGTCGGGTTCGCCTCCAGCGTGATCTCCACCTCCCCCTCGGCATCGAACAGCCGCCGCGCATCGGCGATCAGCACCGCCACCGTCTCCGGCGCCATCAGGCTCGGCGTCCCACCCCCAAAGAAGATCGAGGCCAACGGCCGACGCCCCAACCGCGCCGCCTCCCACGCCAGCTCCGCCCGCAGCGCCGCCGCGAACCGCGCCTGGTCGATCCGCTCACGCACATGGGAGTTGAAGTCGCAATACGGGCACTTCGCCAGGCAGAACGGCCAATGCACGTAGAGCGCAAGCGGCTCCATCACCGGGGAAAACAGGCCGCCACCAGCTGGGCAAACGCCCGCGCCCGATGGCTGGTGGCGTGCTTCTCCCCCTGGTCCATCTCGCCATAGGTGAGCGCGCCGCCCTCCGGCACGAACATCGGGTCATAGCCATGCCCGTTCGCCCCGCGCGGCGGCCATGCCACGCTGCCATCCACCCGCCCCGCGAAGCACTCGGCATGCCCGTCCGGCCAAGCCAGGCACAGCACGCACATGAACCAGGCGCGCCGATCGGCACTCTCGCCCATCTCCCGCCGCACCCGCTCCATCGCCGGTCGGAAATCCTTCCCCGGCCCAGCCCACAACGCGGAAACCACGCCGGGCGCCCCGCCCAACGCCCCCACGCAGAACCCGGAATCATCCGAAAGCGCCGGCAGCCCGGAAGCCGTGGCCGCCGCCAGCGCCTTGATCCGCGCATTGGCCTCGAAGCTCTCCTCGCCCTCGTCAGGTTCCGGCAGGCCAAGCGAGCCTGCCGAGACGACGGCAACGCCCAAAGGCTCCATCAGCTCCGCGATCTCGCGCAGCTTACCCTGGTTGTGGCTGGCCAGAACCAGCTTCGCACCAGGGGCGAGCGTCCGCATCAGGCCGCCTCCACCGCCGCGCGCTGCATCTCGAACAGCCGCCCCGTGCCCACGCGCGCCAGCCGCATCAGCTCGGCGAACTGCGCGTCGCTGAACGGCGCCTTCTCCGCCGTGCCCTGGATCTCCACGATCCCGCCGCCATCCGTCAGCACGAAATTCGCATCCGCATCGGCATCGCTGTCCTCGGCATAATCCAGGTCCAGCACCGGCTCGCCCTGGTACAACCCGCAAGACACCGCCGCCACCTGCCCCACCAGCGGCACACTCTTCAGCACATTCATCCGCACCAGGTGCTTCAGCGCCAGGTTCAACGCCACCCACGCCCCGGTGATCGAAGCGCACCGCGTCCCGCCATCCGCGTTCAGCACGTCGCAATCCAGCGTGATCGTCATCTCGCCCAGCGCCGCCCGGTCCACCACCGCCCGCAGCGAACGCCCGATCAGCCGCTGGATCTCCTGCGTCCGGCCAGACTGCTTGCCCCGCGCCGCCTCGCGATCCCCGCGCGTATGCGTCGCCCGCGGCAGCATGCCGTATTCCGCCGTCACCCAGCCCAGCCCCTGGTTGCGCATGAACGGCGGCACCCGCGATTCCACGCTCGCCGCGCACAGCACCTCGGTGCCGCCCATCTTGATCAGCACCGACCCCTCGGCATGATGGGAAAACCCGGGAATGATCGTCACGTCGCGCAAGGCATCAAGGGCACGGCCGGAAGGGCGCATCGTCGGGGCTCCATCTCTTGAGATGGGAACCACATGACCGTCCGGACGCCGCGGCGCAAGCCCGGCGCGGGGAAGCAAGCAAGCGCCTTCTTTTTCTGAAGAAAAAGAAGCAAAAAGACGTTCTGACCTAGCGCCGCATCCAGGCCGCGCTCATCCACGGGGACCCACGCATGATCTCTCTCGGCATCATCGGCGCCGGCATCATGGGCGAGCGCATGCTCCGCGCCGCCCTGGACCAGGCGCCAGACGTGGTGCGCGTCGCCGCCATCTGGGACCCGAGCCCCACCGCCCTGGCCCGCATCGGCAGCGCCGCCCCCCACGCCGCCAGTGCCGAGGCCCTGATCGCGAGCGCGGACTGCATCTACATCGCCTCCCCGCCCGCCTCCCACCTGCCCCACGCCCAGGCCGCGCTGGCTGCTGGAAAAGCCGCCTTCTGCGAAAAGCCCCTGGCCGTCGATGTCCCCGCCGCCCAGGCCTTCCTGGCCGCGAACCCCACCGCCCGCGCCGCCGTCAACTTCCCCATGGCCTCCTCCCTCGGCGTCGCCACCATGCGCGACTGGCTGCCCTCCATCGGCACGCCACTCCGGCTTGAGATCGAAACCAGCTTCCGCATCTGGCCCCGCCCCTGGCAGGCCGACGCCTCCGCCTGGCTCGACCGCCCTCAGCAGGGTGGCTTCACGCGGGAGGTCGTTTCCCACTTCCTTTTCCTCACCCGCCGCCTCTGCGGCCCCATGGTGCTGGAACAGGCCCATGCCGGCTTCCATTCGGAAGGCGCCAGCGAACGCGCCATCGCCGCCCGCATCACCGCCGGAACCATCCCCGTCACCCTGCTGGGCGGCGTCGGCACCACGCTGAAGGACGACCACAACACCTGGACCCTCTGGGGCACCGAAGGCGCCATCCGCCTGCGCGACTGGTCGGTGGCCGAGCGTCTCACCGGCAGCGAGTGGGTGCCCGACCCCGCCGCCATGCCCAACGAACGCATGCGCCCCCTCGTCCTGCGCCGCCAGCTCGAAGGCGTCGCCCGCATGACCCAGGGCGAACCCCACCACCTCGCCACCATCCAGGAAGCGCTGGACGTGCAGACCATCGTCGAGGGAATCCTCGCGGCCTGAAGCAAGGGAATCCTCGCGGCCTGAGGCAAGGGAATCCTCAAAAATTGACCATGCTTGCGGCAACCGCCCCCGGGCCCTAGCGTTCACGACATGTCATCCCTGTCCGTGAACGCCCAGCGCCTGTGGAACGCCCATATGCGGATGGCCGAGATCGGCGCCACGCCGGAGGGCGGCAGCAACCGCCCCGCCCTCTCCGCCGAAGATGCCGAGGCTCGCGCCCTCCTGCGCCAATGGTGCGCCGAACTCGGCCTCGCCGAGGAACGCGACGCCCTGGCCAATAGCTTCTACCGCCGCCCCGGCACCAACGCCTCTGCTCCCGCCATCGCCTTCGGCAGCCACCTCGATACCGTCCCCACCGGCGGCCGGTTCGACGGCATCTTCGGCGTCCTCGCCGGCCTCGAAGTCCTGCGCACCCTCCACGAGGCCGGCCTCGCGACCCACGCCCCGCTCGAACTGGTCAACTGGACCAACGAGGAAGGCACCCGCTTCCGCCCCGCCATGATGGGCAGCCGCGTCCACGCCGGCCACCTCCCCCTCGCCGAGGCCCTCGCCACCGCCGACGACGCCGGCACCACCGTCGCCCAGGCCCTCGCCGCCACCAACCTCGCCGGCCCCACCCCACCGGCCCCGCGCCACTGGGCCTGCCTGATCGAACCCCACATCGAGCAGGGCCCCATCCTGGAAGCCAACCACCAGGACATCGGCATCGTCACCGGCACCGTCCAGGCCCGCTACTTCCTCGTCACCGTTACCGGCGAGCCCAGCCACGCCGGCCCCACCACCATGGACCGCCGCCGCGACAGCCTCTCCGGCGCCGCTGAGATCATCCTCGCCGTGGAACGCATCGGCCGCGCCGGCGAACCCGGCGGCCGCTCCTCCACCACCTGGATCATGAATTCCCCCAACGCCCGCGGCGCCAACTCCGCTATCACCCGCCTGCACTGCGATGTCCGCCACGAAAGCCCCGCCCGCGCCGCCGAAATGCAGGCCGAGCTGGAAGCAGCCCTCGCGGAAATCGCCACGCGCCGCAGCCTCAAGATCGAGATCGACCCCTACACCACCTTCGGCCCCGTCACCTTCGACCCCGCCCTGTGTGCCCGCCTGCGCAACAGCGCCGCCGCCCGCCAGCTTTCCACGCGGGACATGACGGCGGTTGCCGGCCACGATGCCGTCATGGCCGCCGCCGTGGTGCCATCTGCCATGCTCTTCATCCCCAGCGTCGGCGGCATCACCCACAACCCCGGCGAGTATTCCACCCAGGCCCAGCTCGCCCACGGCGCCCAGGTTCTGCTTGATACGATCCTGGACCTCGCCGGAACCGCCAATTGAACCCTCTTGGCGCATGCCCACGCTACGCTACATCCGATAGGCAATGCCCATGGACCACCCGGTGAACCCCGCCGGCGGTCGCCCCGTGCTTGGCGCCCGCACGGCCCTCCCCCCCACGCTCGACGCGCGGTCGTCTGCCGTGCTGCGCGAGATCGTGGAGCAATACGTCGAAACCGGTGAGCCGGTCGGCAGCCGCACCCTCTCGCGCCGCCTGCCAATGAATCTCTCGCCTGCCACCATCCGCAACGTGATGGCCGACCTCACCGATGCCGGCCTGCTCTTCGCCCCGCACACCTCCGCCGGCCGCCTGCCCACCGATCTCGGCCTGCGCCTGTTCGTCGATGGCCTGCTCCAGTTCGGCGAATTGTCGGATGACGACCGGGACGCCATCGCCACCTCGCTCGCCACCTCCGGCCGCAGCCTGGAGGATACGCTGGCGGAAGCCTCCACCATGCTCTCCGGCCTCTCCGCCGCCGCCGGCCTCGTCCTCGCGCCCAAAAGCGAGGGCCCCGTCCGCCACATCGAATTCGTCCCGCTCGGCTCCGGCCGTGCCCTCGTCGTCCTCGTCGCCGCCGACGGCCATGTGGAAAACCGGGTCATCGAAATCCCGCCCGGCGTGCCCCCCAGCGCGCTCCAGCAGGCTGGCAACTACCTCAACGCCCGCCTCTCCGGAAAACCGCTCGCCGAGGTCCGCCGCCACGTTGCCGCCGAGATGGCCGCCAACCGCACGGAGCTGGACGAACTCTCCACCCAGATCGTCGAAGCCGGCCTCGCCACCTGGACCGGCGAAGGCCGCGGCGCCAGCCTCATCCTGCGCGGCCAGGCCCGCCTGCTGCAGGATGTCACCCAGATCGAGCGCCTCTCGGCCATCCAGGTCCTGTTCGACCGGCTGGAAGCCCAGGAAACCATGATCCGCCTGCTGGAGCTGGCCGAACGCAGCGACGGCGTGCGCATCTTCATCGGCTCCGAAAGCGGCCTGTTCGGCACCTCCGGCGTCTCCATGGTCGTCGCCCCCGCCCGCAACGCCGCCAACCGCATCGTCGGCGCCATCGGCGTGATCGGCCCCACCCGCATCAACTACGGCCGCATTATTCCCGTGGTGGACTACACCGCCCGCGTTATCGGCCGCCTGCTCGGATAGCAATCGGCTGTTAACCTCCACGCAACCCTGTAACGCGACGATACCGCCATGGAACACCACGCCGGCACCCCGCCCTCCGCCCCAGCGGTTCCGCCGTCCTCCCCGGCGGAGCGGATCGTGCGCCTCCTCGTCGTCGACGATGAAACGGTGCAGCGCCTGCTCGTCACCCGCGCCGCCGCCTCCCTCGGCCACACCGCCGATTCCGCCGCCACGCTGGAGGAAGCCGAGGCGCTGGTGCAGTCCCACCCCTACGACGTGATCGTGCTGGATCTCAGCCTGCGCGACCATGACGGCATCGAACTGCTGCGCAGTATCGCCCGCGCCCGCCTCGATCCCGTGCTCATCTTCGTCTCCGGCTTCGACCAGCGCGTGCGGGAGGCCGCGGCCCGCCTCGCCTCCGCCCTCGGCCTGCGCGTCGCCGGCACGCTGGGCAAGCCGCTGCCGGTGGGCGAACTGCTCGCCCTGCTGCGCCGCATCCCGGCCCCGCGCCCCAAGCCGCCCATCCTCCACCCCGCCGCCATCGACCCCGCCGTGCTCGCCGCCGCCATCCCGGGCCTGGAGATCACCTGCCGCTACCAGCCCAAGGTCTCCCTGGTCGATCGCCGCATCCTCGGCGTGGAAGCCCTGGTGCGCTGGCAAAGCCCGCTCTACGGCGCCGTCCCGCCCAGCATCTTCATCCCGCTCGCCGAACGCCACGGCCTGATCGACGCCCTCACCCAGCGCGTCCTCGCCACCGCCCTGGCCCCGCTCCCTGCCTGGCGCGCCCTCTCCCCGGGCCTCACCATGGCGGTCAACCTCTCCCCGCTCAGCCTCACCGACCTCTCCTTGCCCGAACGCGTCTGCGCCGCCCTGCAGGCCGCCGGCGTGCCGCCGGAAGCCCTGGTGCTCGAAGTCACCGAAGGCGCGGTCATGGAGGATTACGTCCTGGCGGCCGATATCCTCACCCGCCTGCGCATCCGCGGCCTCAAGCTCGCCATCGACGATTTCGGCACCGGCCATTCCTCCCTGCTCTCCCTGCTGCGCCTGCCCTTCGCCGAACTGAAGATCGACCAGGCCTTCATCCGCCCGCTGGAAACCGATCCGGAAGCCGGCAAGGTCGTCCGCGCCGTGCTCTCCCTCGGCCGCGAGCTGGATCTGGACATCGTCGCGGAGGGCATCGAAACCGAGGGCGTGGCCAACCAGCTGCACGATCTCGGCTGCGGCACCGGCCAGGGCTACCTGTTCGACCGCCCGCTGGACGAGGCCTCGCTCACCGCCCGCCTCCAGGCCCCCGGCATTCAGGCTCCGGGCATCGTGGTCCCGGCCTAGTGCCCCGGCCGCACCGCCAGGCAGCCCACCCAACCACGCAGACAAGGCAATAGCCGCCATGCGACGCACGCCAACCCGCGGGCTTCGCCTGCTGCTCGCCGCCGCTCCGGCCTGGATCTGGCCCATCCTGGGCATCGCCGTGATGTGGCTCGGCATCGGCCTGCTCATCGCCCATGAACGGGCAGAGGCAATGGGGCACGCACGCGCCAATGGCGCCAACCTCGCCCGCGCCTTCCGCGAGTCGATGCTGCGCACCATCCACGAGGTCGACCAGACCCTGCTCTTCGTCCGCGCCCTGCATCAGCGCGAGGGCAACAACCTCGATCTCCGCCCCTGGGTCGAAGGCACCGGGCCGGAAATGCGCCTGGCCCTGCAGATCGCCACCACCGACCGCAACGGCATCGTCGCCCTCAGCAATCTTCGCCCGGTCACCGAACGGCTCGACCTGTCAGACCGCCCGCATTTCCGCCACTTCGCCGACCAGCCGGCCGATGCCCCGCTGCGCGACCATCTCTACGTCAGCGTCCCCGTGCTCGGCCGTATCTCCCGGGCCTGGACGATCCAGTTCGTCCGCATGCTGAAAACCCAGGCCGGCGCGTTCGATGGCGTTGTCGTGCTCTCCCTGCCGCCGAGCTACCTCACCCAGTTCTACGCGGCGATCGATGTCGGCAAGCGCGGCACCGTCACCCTGATGGGGCTGGACGGGGTCATCCGCGCCCGCGCCGGCGGCGGCTCCAGTACCGCCCCGATCGGCGAGACCTCCACCTCCCCCGCGATCGCCGCAGCCGCCCTGGCCACCGAAGGCAGCTTCACCTGGACCGACCCGGCCGATGGCACCGTGCGCATCGAGACCTTCGCCCGCGTCCCAGGCTACCCCCTGCTCGTCTCGGTCGGCCTCGCACAAGACGAAGCGCTGGACGCCTTCGAGGAGTCGGCCGCGGCCGTCAGCGTCATCGGCGGCGGCCTCACTTTGCTGCTGCTGCTGCTCGGCTGGGCCATCCGCCACGGCCAGCACGAACTCGCCGATGCCCGCACCATCACCCAGGTCGCCATCGAGAATGTCGGCCAGGGCATCATCATGGTCGACCCGCGCGGCGACATCGCCCTCATCAACGGCCGCGCCGCCGAGTTGCTCGATATCCCGCCCAGCTTCGGCGCCGGCAGCCGCTTCGCCGATCTCGTCGCCTGGCAGCGCGCCACCGGCGAGTTCGGCACCGGCACCGCCCCCGAGCTGGTCCGCACCATCGCCGAATCGCCCACCCCCGAGCGGTCCATGCCCGGCACCTATCGCCGCCGCCGCCCCAACGGCATCTGGCTGGAAATCCGCACCATCCAGCTGCCCGACGGCTCCTCCGTGCGCGCCTTCCGCGACGTCACCGATTGGGAAAACGCCCAGGCCGCCCTGGTCGCCGCCCGCGACGCCGCCGAGGCCGCCTCGCGCGCCCGCGCCCAGTTCCTCGCCGTCATGTCCCACGAGATCCGCACGCCGCTCAACGGCATCCTGGGCGTGGCGGAACTCCTGGCCGACATCGCCCACGAGCCGGAACAGGCCCGCTTCGTCGCCGTCATCCGCCAATCCGGCCAGCACCTGCTCGACCTGCTGAACGACATCCTGGATTTCTCCAAGATCGACCAGCAGGGCATCGAGCTGGAATCCCTGCCCTTCGACCCCGCCCAGATGCTGCGCGGCGCCGTCGAGATGGTCGCCCCGCGCGCCGCCGAGCAGGGCCTCGCCCTGGAATGCCAGCTCGACCCCACTTTGCCCGCCCGCGTCATGGGCGACGCCTACCGCCTGCGCCAGGTGCTGCTCAACCTGCTCGGCAACGCCGTGAAGTTCACCCGCGCCGGCCGCGTCGAGGCCAAGCTGGCCGCCACCCCGGCCCCCGGCGGCTGGCGCCTGTCCTTCGCCGTTACCGATACCGGCATCGGCATCGCGCCAGAGGTGCTGCACCAGCTGTTCCAGGAATTCACCCAGATGGATGGCTCCATCACCCGCCGCTTCGGCGGCAGCGGGCTGGGCCTGGCCATCTCCCGCCGCCTCGTCCAGGCCATGGGCGGCACCATCGCCGTCGAAAGCACGCCGGGCCAGGGCAGCGCCTTCAGCTTCGAAATCCACGTCGCCGAAGCCCCCGCGGAGCTGGCCAGCCAGCCCGAGGGACCGGGCCCGGAGGCCATCGTCGCCGGCCACCACCTCACCGTCCTGCTCGCCGAAGACAACCGCGTGAACCGCCGTGTCGCCACCCGCATGGCAGAACGCCTGGGCTGCCGCGTCGCCGCCGTCACCGATGGCCGCGCCGCCCTGGCCGCCGTGCAGGAAGGCGGCTACGACCTCGTGCTGATGGACGTGATGATGCCGGAGATGGATGGCCTGGCCGCCACCCGCGCCATTCGCGCCCTGCCCGGCCCGGAATCCCGCATCCCCATCATCGGCCTCTCCGCCAACGCCTTCCGCAGCGACGAGGCCGAGGCCATCGCCGCCGGCATGGACGGCTTCGTCACCAAGCCCGTCACCCTCCACCGGCTCGCCGAGGCCATGGCCCGCACCATCGCGGAGCCCCCGCCCGCCCCCAAATCCGCCATCCCCCCCGTGCCCGCCGCACTGGTCGCGCTGGCGGAAGCGCTGGGCGAAGAAACCGCCGCCATGATCGCCGGCGCCTTCACAGAGGAAGCGCCGGACCAGTTCGCCCGCCTGCGCATCCTGGCCGCCGAAGCCGACGGCCCAGGCCTGGCCCGCGAAGCCCACGCCCTGGCCGGCAGCGCCGGCACCGTCGGCCTCGATGCCCTGGCCACCGCCCTGCGCACCATGGAACGCGCCGTCCGCAGCGGCGCCCCGATCGACCCCGCCGCCGTGGAAGCCCTCGCCCCCCTGGTGGATGACGGCCTGCGCGCCCTCGCCCCCCGCCCCGCCTCTTCCACCCCTGCCCCTTCCCCTGCGGAAGCCGCATAAGCCCGTGGCACAAGGCGCAGCCCTTCACCGCCCCCTGCGCCTTGTGCCAGCCCCCTCAGACGACTAACTGACGTGTCATGAGCACCGAACCATCTCCCCAGCCCGCCCCCCAGGCGGATCCGGCCGACGCCCAGCCCGCCGCTCCGCAAACGCCGGAGCATCTGATGCAGGCCGCCTCCGAGCGCATCGCCACGCTTGAGGGCGAACTCGCGGAGATGAAGGACCGCTGGATGCGGTCCGAGGCCGAAATGGCCAATGTCCGCGCCCGCGCCAAGCGCGACGTCGATGAAACCCGCCAGTTCGCGGTCCAGAAATTCGCCCGCGACGTAGCCGAAGCCGCCGAAAACCTGCGCCGCGGCCTGCACGCCGTCCCCCCCGCCGCCCCCGGCGAGCCCGATCTCGTGGCCAAGCTGCGCGATGGCTTCGAGGGCATCGAGCGCAGCTTCGTCGGCCTGCTCGAACGCAATGGCATCACCGGCACCGACCCCACCGGCAGCGCCTTCGACCCCAATTTGCACCAGGCGATGGCCGAGAACGAAACCGCGGACCATCCTCCCGGTACTGTGATCCAGGCCTGGACCCAGGCCTGGACCCTCAACGGCCGCCTGCTCCGCCCCGCCATGGTCGTCGTCGCCAAGGCTCCCGCCGCCGACGGCCCCAAGCTCAACACCACTGCCTAAAAATTCATCATTTCCGCGCCCCGCCCCCCCTTGCCGCGAGGCGGGGCGCTGAATACATCGGCTACGTCACAACGGGGGTCCAACCGGTGCTTCGGGCCGGCCGGACCCGCTAAAAGGAGACACACATGAGCAAGGTCATCGGCATCGACCTCGGCACCACCAATTCCTGCGTCGCGATCATGGAAGGCCCGTCCGGCAAGGGCGAGATACGCGTGATCGAGAACGCCGAGGGTGCCCGCACCACCCCCTCCATCGTCGCCTTCTCCGACAGCGGCGAACGCCTCGTCGGCCAGTCCGCCAAGCGCCAGGCCGTCACCAACCCCACCAACACGCTCTACGCCGTGAAGCGCCTCATCGGCCGCCGCTACGACGATCCGCTGGTGGCCAAGGACAAGGGCATGGTCCCCTACGAGATCGTCCGCGGCGACAACGGCGACGCCTGGGTCTCCGCGCGCGGCGAGAAGTATTCGCCCAGCCAGATCAGCGCCTTCACCCTGGGCAAGATGAAGGAAACCGCCGAGGCCTATCTCGGCGAGCCCGTCACCCAGGCCGTCATCACCGTCCCCGCCTACTTCAACGACAGCCAGCGCCAGGCCACGAAGGACGCCGGCCGCATCGCCGGCCTTGAAGTCCTGCGCATCATCAACGAGCCCACCGCGGCCGCCCTCGCCTATGGCCTGGACAAGAAGAAGTCCGGCACCATCGCCGTCTACGACCTCGGCGGCGGCACCTTCGACGTCTCCGTGCTCGAAATCGGCGACGGCGTCTTCGAGGTGAAGTCCACCAACGGCGACACCTTCCTCGGCGGCGAGGATTTCGACCTGCGCGTCATCGATTACCTGGCCGACGAGTTCAAGAAGGAGCAGGGCATCGACCTGCGCAAGGACCGTCTCGCCCTCCAGCGCCTCAAGGAAGCCGCCGAAAAGGCCAAGATCGAGCTCTCCTCCTCCAAGGAGACCGAGATCAACCTGCCCTTCATCACCGCCGACGCCTCCGGGCCGAAGCACCTCGTGATGAAGGTCTCCCGCGCCAAGCTGGAAAGCATCGTCGATGACCTGATCACCCGCACGCTGGACCCCTGCCGCGCCGCCCTCAAGGACGCCGGCGTCACCGCCGGTGAGATCGACGAGGTGATCCTCGTCGGCGGCATGACCCGCATGCCCAAGGTCATCGAGGCGGTGAAGCAGTTCTTCGGCAAGGAACCCGCCCGCAACGTCAACCCGGACGAGGTCGTGGCCATCGGCGCCGCCGTCCAGGGCGCCGTCCTCAAGGGCGACGTCAAGGACGTCCTGCTGCTCGACGTCACCCCCCTCTCGCTCGGCATCGAGACCCTCGGCGGCGTCTTCACCCGCTTGATCGACCGCAACACCACCATCCCCACCAAGAAGTCCCAGGTCTTCTCCACGGCGGATGACGGCCAGACCGCGGTCACCATCAAGGTCTTCCAGGGCGAGCGCGAAATGGCCGCCGACAACAAGCAGCTCGGCAACTTCGACCTCACCGGCATCCCCGCCGCCCCGCGCGGCGTGCCGCAGGTCGAAGTCACCTTCGACATCGACGCCAACGGCATCGTCTCCGTCCAGGCGAAAGACAAGGCCACCGGCAAGGAACAGCAGATCCGCATCACCGCCAGCGGCGGCCTGTCGGAAGCCGACATCCAGCGCATGGTCCAGGAAGCCGAGGCCAACGCCGAAGCCGACAAGAAGCGCCGCGAATTCGTCGAAACCCGCAACAGCGCCGAAGCCATGGTCCACCAGGTCGAAAAGAACCTGAAGGAGAACGAGGCCCAGATCTCCGCGCAAGACAAGGGCGAAGCCGAAGCCGCCATCGCCGCCACCCGGTCGGCCCTGGAAGGCCAGGACGCCGAAGCGGTGAAGCAGGCCAATGAGCGCCTGGGCCAGGTCGCCATGCGCATCGGCGAGGCAATGTACAAGGCCCAGCAAGCCGCCGGCGAGCAGAAGCCCGCCGAAGGCGCTACCCCGGGCGGCGAAAAGGTCGTCGACGCCGAGTATGAGGAAGTCGACGAGAAGAAGAAGAACAACAAGTCCTGAGGCAAGGAAGCGGTTCTTTTTTGAAAAAAAGAACCAAAAAACTTTTCCGACCCGATGCGGAGAGGGCCAGCCTCTCCGCATCAAACGACACCCGCGCCATCCGAAGACAGGCCCCCGAAAGCCCTCTCCCCTTGGGGGAGAGGGTTGGGTGAGGGGTAGGGACAAACCCAAAAGCCCTCCAAGTTTCCCCGTCCCGGGAAAACCGCTAAGGAACCGCGGGCCCTGATCTTCAGCGCCATACTGAGGGCTGACGCATGGCCAAGGCCGACTACTACACCACCCTGGGCTCCGCCCGCGACGCCAGCGCAGACGACCTCAAGAAGGCGTACCGCAAGCTCGCCATGCAGTACCACCCAGACCGCAACCCCGGGGATGCCGCAGCCGAAGCCAAGTTCAAGGAAGTCAGCGAAGCCTACGACGTCCTCAAGGACGAGCAGAAGCGCGCCGCCTACGACCGCTTCGGCCACGCCGCCTTCGAGAATGGCGGCGGCCAGCAGGCCGGCGGCTTCGATTTCGGCGGCGGCGGCCTCGGCGACATCTTCGACCAGATGTTCGGCCAGATGGGCGGCCGCAGCCGCGGCCCGCGCGGCGGCAACGACATCCGCGCCGCGGTGGAAATCGACCTCTCCCAGGCCTTCGCCGGCACCAAGGTCCAGCTCCGCGTCCCCACCCGCGTCTCCTGCGAAGCCTGCAACGCCACCGGCTCCGAAACGAAAGACGCCAAGGCGGTCGAAACCTGCCCCACCTGCCAGGGCGCCGGCAAAGTCCGCATGCAGCAGGGCTTCTTCCTCGTCGAACGCACCTGCGTCACCTGCCAGGGCCGCGGCCAGACCATCCGCAACCCCTGCCGCATCTGCCAGGGTGCCGGCACCGTCCAGCGCGAACGCACCCTCTCCGTGCAAATCCCCGCCGGCGTGGAAGACGGCACCCGCATCCGCCTCTCCGGCGAAGGCGAAGCCGGCGGCCCCGGCGCGCCCGCGGGCGACCTCTACGTCCATGTCGGCCTCCGCCCGCACGACATCTTCCAGCGCGACGGCGCCAACATCTTCTGCCGCGTCCCCCTGCGCATGACCCAGGCCGCCCTGGGCGGCGAGGTGGAAGTCCCCGCCATCGACGGCACCAAGGCCCGCGTCAAAATCCCCGCCGGCACCCAGTCCGGCGAACAATTCCGCCTACGCGGTAAAGGTTTTTCCGTGTTGCGCAGCGCCGCCCGCGGCGACATGTACATCCAGGTCGCCGTCGAAACCCCGCAAAGTCTCACCAAGCGCCAGCGCGAGCTGCTGGAGGAATTCGAGGCCGAAGGCAAAGGCAGCACCAAGGGCAGCCCGGAATCCGAAGGCTTCTTCGCCAAGGTGAAGGAATTCTTCGAAGGCGGCCGAAGCTAAAGCAAGGCGAGGGCGCCGCCCTCGACCCGCTGGGGCCTTAGGCCCCAGACCCCTTTCGCATTGCACTAGGGCGCCATTGGCGTATATTAAAGCGGTGCCAAGCATCCCGATCACCGTCGTCGAGCTGCCGCTATTCCAGCGTCAGGCGCGCGATGTCTGGGATGACGCAGACCGCGCCGCCTTCGTCGATTTCATCGCCCGCAATCCGGAGTCCGGCGATCTGATCCCGGAAATCGGCGGCGTACGCAAAATCCGCTGGCGACGCCAGGGCACCGGCAAGCGCGGCGGCGCGCGGGTGGTCTATTTCTACCACGACCCCCAGATGCCGATCTTCCTGCTGCTGGTCTACGCCAAGGCCCAGCGGGAGAACATGACGCCGGATGAGAAGAAACAGGTGCGGGCCCTGGCCACCACCCTCAAGCAGGGCTACGACCGAAAAGGATAGTTCGATGAGCAATTTCGCCAAGGATCTGATCGAAGGAATGCAGGAAGCCGTCGCCCACACCGATGGCAAAACGGCCGCCGCCACCGTCCACGTGGTCGAAGTGCCAGACGTCCGCGCGATCCGCCAGCAGCTCCACATGTCCCAGCACGAATTCGCCGAAGCCTACCGGATCCCACTCGCCACGCTGAAAAACTGGGAGCAGGGCCGCCGCGCACCCGATGCCCCCGCCGCCGCCTATCTCCAGGCAATCTCACGCAAGCCGCAGCTCATCCGCGATGCGCTGCAGCCCGGCTGAAGAGTCAATCTGAGCGGCCTGGAGAGGCTTGTTGGCAAAGGCGAAGAAATTCTTCGAAGGCGGGCGAAGCTAAGGCCAGGGCGCCGACGGCCCCAGCCCCCTTCAGCCGACCAACGCCTCTTCCTTTGTCCCCCTCCGGCCCAGCACCAGGCCGCACCATCACTCCCCGCCCCCAACACACCGCGACTCGGTCATCCGTGCGATGCCTCACCGATCGCACGGTAGTCCCGCAGGCACGGGGACCGGCCGCCCCGCCTCCCCGCAAACCCTCCGCGGAGCCGCCATGACCGACGAGAACATCTGGAACCGCTTCATCCTCGATGTCCGCCAGATCCCGGCGGCGCGGATCCTGGAGCTCGGCACCTGCCGCTCCCAGCCCGACAAGCCGTCGATCTCCCGCGCCCTCTTCCCCAGCGCCGCCGAATACATCGGCACCGATTTCCAGGCCGGCCTTGATGTCGATGTGGTGGCCGACGCCCATTCGCTGTCCGAGGCCTTCGCCCCCGAAAGCTTCGACGCGATCATCTCGCTCTCCACCTTCGAGCACCTGAAATACCCGTTCCTCGCCGCCCATGAGATCCTGAAATGCCTCAAAATCGGCGGCCGCCTGTTCATTCAAACGCACCAGACCTTCCACCTGCACGCCTATCCCAGCGACTATTTCCGCTTCTCAACGGAGGCGCTGGCGGCGATGTTCCCGCCGCAGATGGGCTTCCGGATCGACGGCACGCTGCATGAGTTCCCCGCCGAGATCCATTCCGTCGTCGGCATCACCCGCCCCGCCTTCCTGAACTCCTGCCTCTTCGGCACCAAGACCGCCCCCACGCCGGAAACCTTCATCTACGACCTGCCAGGCCTGTTCACCGGCGCCCCCACCCCGCTGCCGGAACCGCCACCCGCACCGCCGCGCAGCCTGCCCAGGCGCATCGCCAGCCGCATCCGGCGCATGCTCGGCTGAACGGCCCGCCGCGCTCCGATTGGCAAGCCCCCTCCCCTTCCCCGCCATCCGCGCTATTCCTCACGGATGGACCCACTCCTCCGCCTCTTCGACCTCGCCGGCACCATTGCCTTCGCCCTCAGCGGTGCCACCCTGGCCGTGCGCGCCCGCATGGATCTGTTCGGCGTGCTCGTCCTGGCTATCGTCACCGCCGTCTCCGGCGGCATCCTGCGCGACCTGCTGATCGGCGCCATCCCCCCGGCCTCCATCGCCAACTGGCACCCCATCGCACTGGCCGCCGCCGCCGGCCTGGCCTGCTTCCTCCGCCCCGCCTTGCCGGAGCGCCTCGGCCATCCCGTCCAGTTCTTTGATGCCGCCGGCCTCGGTGTCTTCGCCGCCGCCGGCGCCCAGGTCGCACTCGATCACAAGCTGAACGCCCCGATGTCCGCCGTCCTCGGCATGGTCACCGGCATTGGCGGCGGCATCGTGCGCGATGTCCTCACCGCCCGCGTCCCAGTGGTCTTCCAGGCCGAGATCTACGCCCTGGCCGCCCTGCTCGGCGCCCTCGTCGTCGTCCTCGCCGACACGTTCGGCCTGCCCCCCACCATCGCCGTCCCCCTCGGCGCCGCCGTCTGCTTCTTCCTCCGCCTCATGGCCATCTACCGCGGCTGGCGCCTCCCCACCGCCGCGCGCGGCACCGCCGATACGGACTCGCCGTAGCCCAACATTCATTTGAATGACAGCGGCACCACCAGCCGCTATCCTCACCCCATGGCCGCAACCGCCCTCGTCCAAGCCCGCATCGACCCCGAAACCCGTGACCGCGCCGCCGCCGCCCTGCAGCGCGCCGGCCTCACCGTATCCGATGCCGTGCGCATCCTGCTCACCCGCGTCGCCAATGAGGGCGCCCTTCCGCCCGGCCTGGTCACCGACCCTGCCGCCCACGACGCGTGGTTCCGCGCCCAGGTCCACAAGGCCCTCGCCAACCCCGCCCCACTCATCGATGCCAAGGAAGTGGAGGCCCAGTTCGCCCAACGCCGCGCCGCCCTGCGTCCCAAAAAGGCCTGATGCGCCTGCTCTGGTCACAGGATGCCGTGAACGACCGCACCGGCATCTTCGACTGGTTCCTCACCGAAAACCCTGCCGCTGCCCTGTCCACCGATGCGGCCATCGCCCGCCACACCAGGCGCCTGCGCCACTTCCCGCATCTGGGCCGCCCCGGCCGTGTCAGTGGAACCCGCGAGCTTCCGCTCCCCCGCACCCCCTTCATCGTCGTCTACCAGGTGAACCAGGAAGACATCATCCTCCTGCGCATCCTCCACGGCGCGCGCCTCTGGCCCCCCTCCGATCCCACGCCATGACCAACGCCCCGTAGCCCGCATCTTGATGCGGGCCTGCCGCCGCCCATACCCCGTCAAAAATATTCCCTAACTTTCCCTTGCATCACTCCGCCGCTGGGCGTATATTCCCATCCATGACATGGGCATGGCACAACCCCGTACCGGTTGCACACGACCACCCGCCCCACCCGGGGCTGGACCTGATCGCACGCCTGGAATCCGTCTTCCGCCCCCTTTTCCTCGCCATCGCCAGCTTCGCCAACCTCCTCCCCACCCAGCCCCATCTCGCTATCCTCACCCCCGCCCCGCTGCTGATGGCCCGCCTCCTCCTGGCCCGCACCCGCCTCGCCCGCGCCCATGCCCGCATCGCCGCCCTCCTGCACCGCCTCGCTGAAGGCACCTGGCAGCCCCCGCGCCCGCACACCCCCCGTGCGTCCCGCAAGCGCGCCCCCTCACCTTACCTCCCCCGCCGCAAAGGCTGGCTCGGCCACGTCACCGATCACCACGTCCGCGCCCATGCCAGCCAGTTCACCCACCTCCTGAACGACCCCGGCACCCAATCCATCCTGTCCCACGCCCCCGCCCAGGCCCGCGCCACCTTCGCCCGCATCCTGCGCGGCCCCACCCGCCTCCTGGCCCTCGACCTCCCCAACCCCCTCCAGTTCCAAGGCCCCCCGCGCCCGCCCCGCATCCGCAAACATAGACTGCCCTCCCCCCGCACTTGCGGGGGGAGTACGGAGGGGGGTGTCGCCTCAAACGCCACCCCGCCAGGCCTCCTCCCCACCGACCACCCCATCCCCAAAAACGCCCTGGCCTTCGCCCGCTACAACCGCCGAAGATTCGGAAAAGGCGCCTGATCCCCACCACCAACCCACACCCAATTCATTCCACTAACAACCCATTCCACCTACGTGCAACTTGCACGCCGCCCCCACCCGCCCCAGGATCGCGCCCCAGCATCGCACCCCACCGGGCCGTCACAGGGACAAAAGCATGACCACCAGGATCGGCATCGCCGGCATCGCCGGCCGCATGGGCCGCCTCCTCGCCGAGGAAACCCTCGCAGCAGGCGCCACCCTCGCAGGCGGCATCGACGCCCCCGGCACGGCGCTGCCCAACACCGCCGGCAGCTTCGCCGACCTCGCCGCCCTCGCCGCCGCGTCGGACGTGGTCGTGGAATTCACCCACGCCAGCACCACCCTGCCCCATGCCGCCGCCATGGCCGCCTCCGGCCGCGCCTGGCTCATCGGCACCACCGGCCTCAATGCCGAACAGGAAGCAGCCGTCGCCCAGGCCGCCAAATCCATCCCGGTGATGTACGCGCCCAACTATTCCCCCGGCGTCGTCCTCACCATGGTCCTGGCAGAGCGCATGGCCGCCGCCTTGCCTGCCGAAACCTACGACGCCGAAATCCTGGAGATGCATCACCGCCAGAAGGTCGATGCCCCCTCCGGCACCGCCGTCGGCATCGGCCGCGCGGTGGCCGCCGGCCGCGGCGTGAAGCTGGAGGACGTCACCGAATCCGGCCGGGACGGCCACACCGGCGCCCGCAAAACCGGCGCCATCGGCTTCGCCGCCCTGCGCGGCGGCCAGATCGTCGGCGAGCACAGCCTCATCTTCACCGCCGCGGGCGAGCAGATCACCCTCTCCCACCGCGCCATGGACCGCCGCGCCTTCGCCACCGGCGCCATCCGCGCCGCGCTCTGGGTCGCCAGCAAACCGCCTGGCCTCTACGACATGCGCGACGTGCTCGGGATGCGCTGACGCCGTCGCGTCTGCTTAATAAAGCATCCACGCGATCGTGTGACATGGCGCGGGGGGTCGAAGCCTTGACCCCCCCGGCCCTTTCCGCCACACAGCGTCGCCCCGGATTCCCTCGGGGCCTGGCTGCGGCTGGACACGTCATTTTTTTCGGGAACCTGCGATGCGCGACAAGGGCGAATTCCTGTTCACTTCCGAGTCCGTGTCGGAAGGCCATCCCGACAAGGTTGCCGACCGCATCAGCGATACGGTGCTGGATGCCTATCTGGCCGCCGACCCCTACGCCCGCGTCGCCTGCGAAACGCTGGTCACCACTAACCGTGTGGTCCTGGCCGGCGAAACCCGCGGCCCCGACAGCGTCACGGCGGAGCTGCTGACCCACCTCACCCGCATGGCGATCAAGGACATCGGCTACGACCAGGAAGGCTTCTCCTGGAAGCACGCCGACATCGCCGTGCACCTGCACGCCCAGTCCGCCGACATCGCCGTGGGCGTCGACGCCTCCGGCAACAAGGATGAAGGTGCGGGCGACCAGGGCATCATGTTCGGCTATGCCTGCCGCGAAACCCCCACGCTGATGCCGGCCCCGCTCTACTATTCGCACGAGCTTCTGCGCACCATCCGCGACCGCCGCAACAACGGCGACGCCTCCGTGTCCGGCCTGCTGCCGGATGCCAAGAGCCAGGTCACGCTCAAATACATCGACGGCAAGCCGGTGGCCGCCACCTCGGTCGTCATCTCCACCCAGCACGAGGAAGGCATGGACCAGGTCGCCCTCAAGGCGAAGCTGCTCCCGCTGATCGAATCCGTGCTGCCGAAGGGCTGGATGCCGGCGGAGAAGGAAATCTACATCAACCCCACCGGCAAGTTCGTCATCGGCGGGCCGGATGGCGATTGCGGCCTCACCGGCCGCAAGATCATCGTGGACACCTATGGTGGCGCCGCGCCCCACGGTGGCGGTGCGTTCAGCGGCAAGGACCCCACCAAGGTCGATCGTTCCGCCGCCTATGTCTGCCGCTACCTCGCCAAGAACGTGGTAGCCGCGGGCCTCGCCGATCGCTGCACCCTGCAGCTCAGCTACGCCATCGGCGTCTCCCACCCGCTCTCGCTCTATGTCGAGCTGCACGGCAACCCCTACGAGGTGGATGAGGGCAAGCTGGAAAAGACCCTGCGCGAGCTGGTCGATCTCCGCCCCCGCGGCATCCGCGAGCACCTGCACCTCAACCGCCCGATCTACGGCATCACCAGCGCCTACGGCCATTTCGGCCGCGAGCCGGATCTGGAAAAGGGCACCTTCACGTGGGAAAAGACCGATCTGGTCGCCGCCCTGAAGTCCGCCTTCGGCCGCTAAACTGAACACGCCTACCGTCAAGCCCCCGCCGGACCGCCTCTACGGGCGCCAGCGGGGGCAAACGCTTCGGCCCCGCCAGAAGCTTCTGCTGGCCGAAACCCTCCCGCGCCTCCGCTTCGATTCCGTCGAAACCCCAGGCGCCGCCTTCACAACCCACCCCCGCGAACTCTGGCTCGAAGTCGGCTTCGGCGGCGGCGAACACGCGCTCGCCCAGATTGCCGCCCACCCGCAGATCGGCCTGATCGCCTGCGAGGTGTTCGAGAACGGCATCTGCTCCCTGCTCTCCCGCGTGGTCCCCGAAGGCGGCGAAGCCACCGCGCCGCTGCCCGGCAATCTGCGCCTATGGGACGACGACGCCCGCGTGCTGCTGCGCGCGCTGCCGGATGCCTGCCTGGACCGCCTGTTCCTGATGTTCCCCGATCCCTGGCCCAAGGCCCGCCACGCCAAGCGCCGCTTCGTGCATCCGGAAATGCTGAAGCTCGTCGCCCGCGTGCTGAAGCCCGGCGCCGAATGGCGCATCGCCAGCGACGATCCCACCTACCAGGCTTGGACCGCCGACGTGCTCGCGGCCCAAACCCTGTTCGATGTGCCCTCGCCGGCCACCATCCGCCCCGATGGCTGGCCCCCCACCCGCTACGAAGCCAAGGCGCTCGCCGCCGGCCGCGGCCCGCTCTACTGGTCGGCCTATCGCCGCCCCTAGCGGCGCCAGGTCACGGCGGACGAGACCGCGTAGTTCCACACCAGGCTCATCGCCGCCCCCGCGAAGCCGGCGAAATACCAGCTCCAGCGCGCCGGTCCGAACAGCACTGACGAGATGTTGATGTTCAACGCCGCCCCCATGGCGGAGATCGCCGCAAAGGTCAGCAGCCCCCACACGAACCGCCTCCCCTTCAGCCGCCGGTCGCTGAAGGTGAAGATGTTGTTCAGCAGGAAGTTGCCCAGGATCGCCACGCCGGTTGCCACCGTCTGCGCCACGGCGAACTCCAGCCCGAAGGTCGACAGGCACAACCGCAGCACGAACAGATGCGCCGCGATCCCCACCGCGCCCACGCCGGCAAACAGCACGAAGCGCACGGGCAGGATATGCCCGATCAGCTTGTCCACGATCAGCAGCAGGTAGTCGCGCAGCACCCCGGCATCCAGCTTGCTCTCGCCATGCTGCCTCGTGCGGAACTCGTAGGGCAGTTCGCGGATGCGGGGCGGCTCCGGCAGCGAGGCGACGATGTCGAGCAGGATCTTGAACCCCATCGCCGACAGCCGCCGCACCGCCCGGTCGAACACGCTGCGCGGCAGCATGAAGAACCCGCTCATCGGGTCCGATAGCGGGGTGCGCAGCACCGGTTTCGCAAGCAGGGTGGCGAAGTTGCTCATCCCCACCCGTGCGGCGGCGAACTCGCCCATGCCGCCGCCTTCCACATGGCGGCTGCCCACCACGATATCCGTCCCGCCCTCGCGCAGCACCGCGAGCATCTTCGGCAGCAACGTCTCGTCGTGCTGCAAATCCCCATCGATCGCGGCGATATTCGTGGCCAGGCTCGCCTGCGCGCCCTCGATGAACGCCGAGGCCAGGCCCCGCCGCCCGATCCGGTGCAGCAGCCGCACCCGGGGCTGCATCGCCGCCGTCGCCCTCACCGCCTCTCGCGTGCCATCGCGCGAGTCGTCGTCGACAAAGATCACCTCCCAGTCGACCCCGACCAGCACCTCCTCCAGCCGCGCGACCATCGGCGCGATGTTGTCGCGCTCGTTCAGCACGGGGATCACCACGCACAACTCGGGCACGGCGCCATGAGGCTGATCCATCGGGGCCTCCATCATCGGCCATGCCTCATGCAGGGTTCGGAAAGCGGCAGCCTTGCGCCACGCCCGCAACGACTGTCAAGCTGGGCTCATGCCGGTCGGAAAACAGCGCCTTGTCGCGTCGGGGATTGCCGCCGCGGGCCTGCTGGGGCTCGCGCTGCGCCTGTTCATGCTGCCGCACCGCGAACTCACCTTCGACGAAGCCGCGACCGCCTACTTCGCCTCCCTCCCCTGGTCGGAGCTGTGGGGCGCCGCCGGGCGGCAGGAGACGAACCCACCCCTGTTCTACGCCCTCGCCGGGATCGGTGCACGCCTGGGCTTGTCGCCGGAAGGGCTGCGCCTGCTCTCCATCCTGCCGGATGCCGCCACCGCCGCCGTGGCCGGGTTGCTGGCCTGGCGGCTGGGCGGGGCGCTGGCGGGGCTGGCAGCCGCCTGGCTGGTGGCCTGCTCTGCCACGCTGATCGAGCTGAGCCTGGAGGCACGGGCCTATTCCCTGCTCGGGCTGCTCGGGCTGCTGGCGATCCTGCTCGCCCTCACCGCCCTGCGCGACGGGCGCTGGCGCTGGTTCGCGGCGCTGGGGCTGGTGGAGGCACTGGCGCTCTACACCCACAACGTGGCCGCGATCATGCTGGCCGCGCTGAACGGCTTCGCCCTGGTGCTGTGGCTCGGTGGCCAGGTGCGGCCGGGGATGGAGCGGCGCTGGCTGGCGGTGCAGGGCGGCGTGGCGCTCGCCTGGCTGTTCTGGCTGCCGACGGTGCTGTTCCAGCTGGGCGACACGCTGGGGCGCTTCTGGATCCCGGTGCCCTCGCTGACGGCCCTGCGCTACGCGGTGCAGAAGGTGGTGGGCCTGCCCTGGATCGACTGGCCGCAGCCCAGGGCGGATGCGGCGTTCATCGGGCTTGGCGCGGCGGGGGCGGCGCTGCTGGTGCGGCGCGGAAACCTCGGCCGCTGGGCGGCGCTGGGGCTGGTGGCGGTGCTGGCATCGGTGCCGGCGGCCACCTGGATCATCAGCCAGTGGCGCCCGCTGATGAACGGGCGCGTGCTGCTCTGGCTGGTGCCGGTGTTCATCGTGCTGGTCGCCGTGGCACTGGGGCGCATGCGGTGGGCAGGCCTCGCGCTGGCCGCCCTGCTGGGTGCGGCCCAGCTGCACGCCGTGCCGTTCTGGCGCCCCACCGCCGCGGCCGAGCGCTGGCCGGAGGTCGCCGCCCTGTTGAGCGCACGCATGCAGCCCGGCGATGCCATCCTGGTGGTGCCGATGGAGGCCGAACTGATGCTGCGCCACCATGGCTGGAATGCAGCGGGGTACGAGCTCTACGGCACCCGGGACGTTGCGTGGTACGGCCGCTTCCCGGGGCGGTCCCTGGCACCGGGCGCGGCGATGCCGGCGCTCGCACCCGACAAGACAGTCTGGATCGTCACCCGGCGCGCCACGGCACGGCACGAGGCCGCCGTGGCAGGGTTTTCAGCCAGCCACAATGAACTTCGCCTGCTGCGCGGCGGTGCACGGGACGACAGCGGGATCGACGTCTCCGTGATGCGGCCACGCTGAGCAACCTTGCCTTCGGCGAGGCAAGTCGCTATAGACAGCCGACCATATCTTCCGGTGTCTTTCGGGGGGTGGCCTTCACGGGCCGCCTTTTTTGTTTTGCGGCCCCCCGTTGCGGCGCCCCCATCTGCGGTGACAGACCTGCTCGACGAGCACATGCCCCACGACGATCCCGACAGCGATGACCTGGCGAACGACTCGCCGCACGAGGACCTGCCGCGCGCGGCCGGCCTTGAGGCGCGAATCGTAACCGCCATCGCCCCCTCCCTCTCCGGCATGGGGTATGAGCTGGTGCGCGTCGCCGTGCTCGGCCGCGAACGCCCCACGGTGCAGATCATGGCCGACCGCGCCGATGGCGCGCCGATCTCGGTTTCCGACTGCGAGGCGATCAGCCAGGGCATCGGCGCCGTGCTGGACGTGGCGAACATCATCACCGGCGCCTGGACGCTAGAGGCTTCCTCCCCCGGCATCGACCGGCCGCTGACGCGGGTGAAGGACTGGAACCGCTTCGCCGGCCACCTGGCCCGCGCCGAGATGGCCATTCCGGTGGAGGGCCGCCGGCGCATCTCCGGCGTGGTGCTGGGCGCCGACGAGACCCATGCCCGCATGCGGCTGGACGACGGCGTTGAGCTCGCCTTGCCGTATGACGACATTCGCCGCGCCAAGCTGGTGCTGACCGACGCGCTGATTGCCGCGACGGCCCGCCCGACCCCGACCAACTAACCCCTTTCGCCGTTCCACCACGAGGTTCACCCATGGACACCGCGATCGCTCGCCCGGAATTGCTGCTGGTCGCCGATGCCGTCGCCCGCGAGAAGTCGATCGATCGCGACGAGGTGCTGGAAGCGATGGAGCAGGCCATCCAGAAGGCCGGCCGCGCCAAGTACGGCCACGAGAAGGATATCCGCGCCACCATCGACAAGAAGACCGGCGATGTGCGCCTGTCGCGCTGGACCGAGATCGTGGAGACGGTGGAGAACGAAGAGACGCAGATGGCGGCGAACATCGCCAAGCGCATGTTCCCCGAGAAGGGCGTGGGCGACTTCATCGTCGATCCGCTGCCGCCGATCGATTTCGGCCGCATCGCCGCCCAGACCGCCAAGCAGGTGATCGTGCAGCGCGTGCGCGAATACGAGCGCAAGAAGCAGTTCGACGAGTTCAAGGACCGCGTCGGCGAAGTCATCAACGGTGTGGTCAAGCGCACCGAGTACGGCAACCTGATGGTGGAAGTGGGCCGCGCCGAGGCGCTGCTGCGCCGCGACGAGCTGATCCCGCGCGAAAGCTTCCGCAACGGCGACCGCGTGCGCGCCTATATCTTCGACGTGCGCGAGGAAGTGCGCGGGCCGCAGATCTTCCTGTCCCGCACCCATCCCGGCTTCCTGGCCAAGCTGTTCGCGCAGGAGGTGCCCGAGATCTACGACGGGATCATCGAGATCAAGGCCGTGGCCCGCGACCCCGGCAGCCGCGCCAAGATGGCGGTGATCTCGCGCGATGCCTCCATCGACCCCGTCGGCGCCTGCGTTGGCATGCGCGGCTCGCGCGTGCAGGCCGTGGTGCAGGAGCTGCAGGGCGAGAAGATCGACATCATTCCCTGGTCGCCCAACACCGCCACCTTCGTGGTGAATGCCCTGGCCCCGGCCGAGGTGACCAAGGTGGTGCTGGATGAGGAAGCCGGCCGCTGCGAAGTGGTGGTGCCCGACGAGCAGCTGAGCCTCGCCATCGGCCGCCGCGGCCAGAATGTGCGCCTGGCCAGCCAGCTCACCCGCTGGGACATCGACATCCTGACCGAGGCGGAAGAGAGCGAGCGCCGGCAGGAGGAATTCCGCCGCCGCACCGGGCTGTTCGTGGAAGCGCTCGATGTCGACGATGTGATCGCCGGGCTGCTGGTGACCGAGGGCTTCAACACGATCGAGGAACTGGCCTTCACCCCGGTGGACGAGCTGGCCGATATCGAGGGCTTCGACGAGGCGGTGGCCGAGGAGCTGATCCGCCGCGCCGAAACGCATCTGCTGAAGCGCGACACCGAGCTGAACGAGAAGCGCATCGAGCTCGGCGTGTCCGACGATATCGGGGCGATGGAAACCTTCACGCCCGCCATGCTGGTGGCGCTGGGCGAGAAGGGCGTGAAGTCGCTCGACGATCTCGCCGATCTCGCGTCGGACGAGCTGATCGAGATCGTGGGCACCGAGGCGATGGACGAGGAAACGGCCAACGCCGTGATCATGGCCGCGCGCGCGCACTGGTTCGGCGACGACGAGGCCACCGCGGACGAAGCCGAGGACGATGCCGAAGGCGCCGCAAGCGATGATACCGAAGGCGCCGCAAGCGGCGATGCCGAAGGCGGGGAGAAGGAGGCGAGCCACGACTGACGCGCTTCCCGAGCAGGACGAGCCCGCGCAGAACGGGGCCGAGCCAGACGCACCCGACCAGGAGGAATCTGAGTCGGGCCCGCTGCGCCGGTGCATCGTCACGCGTGAGCGGCGGCCGAAGGAGCGGATGATCCGCTTCGTGCTGCGGCCGGCGGATCCTGCGGCGGGGCGCAAGCTGGTGGAGGTCGTTCCCGACCTTGCCGCAACGCTGCCCGGCCGGGGAATCTGGTTGAGCGCGCTTCGGGATGTGGTAGAAACGGCACGCTTGCGCGGCGCGTTCGCCCGGGCAGCCCGCTGTCCGGTGATGGTTTCCCCCGATCTCACGTCCGACCTGGTGGCGGGGCTGACCCGTCGGGTCGTGGAGACAATGGGCCTCGCCCGCCGCGCCGGGCAGGCCGTGGCAGGCTACGGCAAGGCGCGGGAGTGGTTGGACGGCGGTCGAGCCGGCCTGGTGGTCCAGGCGAGCGACGGCAGCCCGGAGGAACGGCAGCGATTTCTGAGCGGATGGCGAGGCCGGGTACCGGTGGTCGCGCCGCTCGATGCATCGCAGCTTGGAGGGGTGTTCGGCCGCGACCACGCGGTGCATGTGGTGCTTCAGCCCGGCCGGTTGGCCGAGCGGATGCGGATGGAATCGGAGCGGCTGGACGGGGTGCGCGGCATCCCCACGGCGGCGGACTCTCCCGGTGTTCCCGGGAGCATGACAGCAGATCCCACGGCGGTGCCGCGGGTCGGGCGAGAGATACAGGCGGGTAGATGAGCGAAGGCAACGATCAGGACGCGGGCAAAGGCAGGCTTTCACTGCGGCCGGCAGGGCGCATGGAGCTGGGCCGTACCGTGGATGCCGGATCCGTGCGGCAGAGTTTCAGCCATGGGCGATCCAAGGTGGTGCAGGTGGAGGTGCGCAAGAAGCGCGCGCCCACCCCGGGCGCCCCGGCACCGGCCGCGCCCGCTGCACCCGCGGCAGCCCCCGTGGGTGCGGCGCCGCTGGCCTCGGCCGGCGCCACCGTGGCACCGCCCGCGCCGAAGCCCATGGGGTCGCCCGCCGGGCGCACCAGCGGGCCGGGCGGACGCGCACTCACCGCCACCGAACTGGCCGCACGCCAGCGCGCGCTGATCGAGCAGCAGCGCGAGGCCACGCGCCGCGAGGCGGAGCGCCGCGAACAGGAACGCCGCGACGCCGAGCGCCGTGAGCAGGAACGCCGCGACCAGGAAAAGATCTCCATCCTGTCCGCCGCCGAGGAAGCGCGCCGTCGCGAGGAGGAGGCCCGCAAGGCCGCCGAGGAAGATTCGCGCCGCAAATCCGAGGAGGAATCCCGGACCAAGGCCGAGGAAGAGGCCCGCAAGGCCGCCGAAACCGCCGCGACCGTGGCCCGCACCGCAGCCCCCGTGGCCCGCCCTGCCGACGAGCAGCGCCGCGTGGCACGCCCCGCGACCACGCCGGCCGCCCCCGCGGTGCCCGGCGAGACGCTGCGCCTGCGCACCCGCGCCGTGGAGGAAGAAGAGGAAGCCCGCACGGTTCGCCGCCCGGGCCCCGGCGGCGGCATGCCGCCGCGCAAGCCCCCCGTGGTGGCCCCGAAGAAGGTCGGCGACGACCGCCGCCGCGCCGGGCGCATCGACGTGCAGGCCGCGATCGAAGGCGAGGACGACCGCGTTCGTTCGCTCGCCTCCGTCCGCCGCCAGCGTGAGCGTGAGCGCCGCCAGGCCGAACTGGAGCGCCTGCGCTCCGACCAGGTGCGTGTGGTGCGCGACGTGATCCTGCCCGAGACGATCACGGTGCAGGAGCTGGCCAACCGCATGGCCGCCCGTGGGCCGGACGTGATCAAGGCCCTGATGAAGATGGGCGTGATGGCCACCATCACCCAGACGCTGGATGCCGACACCGCCGAGCTGGTGGTCCAGGAATTCGGCCACAAGGTGAAGCGCGTCAGCGAGGACGACGTGGAGATCGGGTTGGAGGGCGAGCGCGATGTGGTCGCCGACCTGATCCCGCGCCCCCCCGTCGTCACCGTCATGGGCCATGTCGACCACGGCAAGACCAGCCTGCTGGATGCGCTGCGCGCCACCGACGTGGCGGCCGGCGAGGCCGGCGGCATCACCCAGCACATTGGCGCCTATAACGTCGCGCTGCCGGGCGGCAACTCGATCACCTTCATCGACACGCCGGGCCACGAGGCGTTCACCGCCATGCGTTCGCGCGGTGCCTCGGTGACCGATATCGTGGTGCTGGTGGTGGCCGCCGACGATGGCGTGATGCCGCAGACGATCGAGGCCATCAAGCACGCCAAGGCGGCGGATGCCCCGATCATCGTGGCCATCAACAAGATGGACAAGGCCGACGCCAACCCGAACCGCGTGCGCCAGGAACTGCTCAGCTACGACATCGTGGTGGAGGAGATGGGCGGCGACACGCAGGACGTGGAGGTTTCCGCCACCCAGCGCACCGGGATCGAGAAACTGGAGGAGGCGATCCTGCTCCAGGCCGAGATCCTGGACCTGAAGGCCAACCCGGAACGCGCGGCCGAAGGCAGCGTGATCGAAAGCCGGCTGGATCGCGGCCGTGGCCCGGTGGCCACCGTGCTGGTGCAGAAGGGCACGCTCTTCCAGGGCGACATCGTGGTGGCCGGCGCCGAATGGGGCCGGGTGCGTGCGATGCTGGACGACAAGGGCGAGCAGATGCGCTACGCCCCGCCCTCCACCCCGGTGGAGATCCTGGGCCTTTCGGGCGTGCCCGCCGCCGGCGAGCCGTTCGTGGCGGTGGACAGCGAAAGCCGGGCTCGCGAGATCAGCGAGTTCCGCCAGCGCAAGCTGCGCGAGAAGCAGGCCGGGGTGATGACCGCGGCGCGCGGCACGCTGGACGAGATGCTGGCCCGCATCCAGGCCGGCGCCCAGAAGGAAGTCGCGATCGTCATCAAGGCCGACATGCAGGGCAGCGCGGAGGCGATCACCGCCACCGTCACCAAGCTCGCGCATGAGGAAGTGCGCGTGCGCGTGCTGATCGCCGGCGTGGGCCAGATCACCGAGAGCGACATCCAGCTCGCGCGTGCCTCCAACGCCGTGATCGTCGCCTTCAACGTGCGCGCCACCACCCAGGCGCGCGAGATGGCGCAGCGCGACGGCGTCGATATCCGCTACTACTCGATCATCTACGACGTGGCTGATGACGTGGAGAAGCTGGTCAAGGGCAAGGTTGCCCCGAAGGCGCGCGAGCGTTTCCTGGGCTACGCCGAGATCCGCAAGGTGTTCGACATCACCAAGACCGGCAAGGTGGCGGGCTGCATGATCACCGAAGGCCTGGTGAAGCGTGGTGCCGGCGTGCGCCTGCTGCGCGAGGGCGTGGTGGTTCACAACGGCGAGCTGACCCAGCTGAAGCGCTTCAAGGACGATGTGCGCGAAGTGGCCCGCGGCTACGAGTGCGGCCTGTCCTTCGCCAACTACAACGACCTGCGCGAAGGCGATGTGGTGGAGTGCTTCGAGGTGGAGATGGTTCCCGGCTGAGGAGTGCTGCCGTGAGCAAGCCGCGCGGCGCCAAGGGCAGTGCTCTTGGCGCCAAGCCGCCGTCGCAGCGCCAGCTGCGGGTGGCCGAAGAAATCCGCCACGTTCTGGCCGGCATCTTCGCCCGCGGCGAAATCCGCGATCCCGAGCTGGCCGATGTCGTCGTGACCGTGAACGAGGTGCGCATCGGGCCAGACCTGCAGCGCGCCACCGTGTTCGTCACCCGGCTTGGCCGGTCGGACATGGCGGAGAAGGTGCCGGCGCTGCGGCGCGCGGCCCCGTTCCTGCGTGGGCAGCTGGCCAAGCAGCTTCGGCTGCGCGTGGCGCCCGATATCTCCTTCGTGGCCGATACCAGCATCGATTACGCGATGCATGTGGACGAGCTTCTGCGCGCGCCCGACGTGGCGCGCGACCTGAAGCGCGATTGAACTTTCCCCGACGAGACTGATAAGGCGACCGACGTGGCACGACAACGCAAACCGCGCGGGCGCGCGCTCGACGGCTGGCTGATTGTGGACAAGCCTGCCGGCCTGACCAGTACTGATGTGGTGAACCGCGTGCGGCGCTGGTTCGATGCGCAGAAGGCCGGCCATGGCGGCACGCTCGATCCGCTGGCCACCGGGCTGCTGCCGGTGGCGTTCGGGGCCGCGACCAAGACCGTGCCCTACATCATGGACGGCACCAAGCTCTACCGCTTCACCCTGCGTTGGGGCGAAGGCCGCGACAGCGACGATGCCGATGGCGCCATCACCGGCACCAGCGACGCGCGCCCGACCGACGCCCAGATCGAGGCGGCGCTGCCGGCGCTGCGTGGCGACATCATGCAGATTCCGCCCGTGTTTTCCGCCATCAAGGTGGCCGGCGAGCGCGCCTACGACATGGCGCGCGAAGGCCGCCCCCCGGTGCTGGAACCGCGCCCGGCCCGGGTGGACCGGTTCGAGCTGGTGGAACACCTGGATGCCGATCATTCCGTGTTCGAGGTGCAGTCGGGCAAGGGCGTGTACATGCGCAGCCTGGCCCGCGACCTCGCGGCGGCCTGCGGCACGCTCGGCCACATCGCTGCCCTGCGCCGACTGCGCGTGGGACCCTTTACCGAAACGCAGGCAATTCCGCTGGACAAACTGATCCGGGGGGAGGATACCCCGCCCACTTCCCCGGACTTCCTGCTTCCCGTTGCGACCGCGCTGGCCGACATCCCGGCGCTGGCCCTGACGGAGGCGGAAGCCTTCGGCCTGTCACACGGCCAGGCAATCAGCCTGGTTGACCTGATGGGCCGCATTCCACAGGCGGCCAACCCCGATGGGGGCCTGGCCCGCGCCATGGCGGGGAGTCGCGTGATCGGGCTGTGCCGGCTGCAGGATGGCTGGCTGAAACCCGAACGGCTGATGTAGGCCGCGCGCGCATCCGCAACCCCGTTCAGGAGTATCACGATGTCGTCGATCACCGCCGAGAGCCGCTACGCTCTCATCAAGGCCCATGCCACCACCGCCAACGACACCGGCAGCCCGGAAGTTCAGGTGGCGCTGATCTCGGCCCGCATCTCCATGCTGACCGAGCACCTCAAGATCCATGCGAAGGATTTCCACAGCCGCCGCGGCCTGCTGATGCTGGTCGGCCGCCGCCGCCGCCTGCTGGACTATCTGAAGCGGAAGGACCAGGGCCGCTATGAAGCCCTGATCGCCAAGCTCGGCCTGCGTCGCTGAGTCGGGACAGGGCGGCAGTGCTGCCCTTCCCACGCTGCGCTGGCGAAATTGCCCCCTGATTCGATATAAGGGGGCATGACTGGCCCCGGTGCCATGGTGGCGCCGGGGTTTGACATATCGGGGGTTCGCCCCCGATCGCCGCCGATGCGGCGGACCGGCAGAACACCGCGCCCCGACCCAACCGCGGAGGGCAGAACGGCGTTTCCGGCAACATGGTCGTCGTGAGGCAACTCACGGCACCGCGGACCCCCCAGAACTCCCGCTGTGGTCCGCCCCATGCCGCCCGAGACGCCGTCTTCCGCATGAGGAGGACGGGCCGGCGCCTGGCCGGCCGCGGCATCGCCATCCATGAAGGATTCGACGATGTTCAACTACTTCCGCAAGGAGCTGGAATGGGGCGGGCGCAAGCTTGTGCTCGAAACCGGCAAGATCGCGCGCCAGGCCGATGGCGCGGTGATGATCAGCTACGGTGATACGATCGTACTGTGCACCGCCGTCGGCGTGCGCACCGCCAAGCCGGGCCAGGATTTCTTCCCGCTGACGGTGAACTACCAGGAGAAGACCTTCGCTGCCGGCAAGATCCCCGGCGGCTTCTTCAAGCGCGAAGGCCGCCCGACCGAGAAGGAGACCCTGGTCTCCCGCCTGATCGACCGCCCGATCCGCCCGCTCTTCCCCCAGGGTTTCCGCAACGAGGTCCAGGTGGTCGCCACCGTCCTCAGCCACGACCTTGAGAACGATCCCGATATCGTGGCGATGATCGGCTGCTCGGCGGCGCTGACGCTGTCCGGCATTCCGTTCTTCGGCCCGGTGGCCGCCGCCCGCGTGGCGGTGATCCAGGGCGCCTATGTGCTGAACCCGACCTCCGCACAGGTGAAGGAGTCCAAGCTCGACCTCGTCGTCGCCGGCACCACCGAAGGCGTGCTGATGGTGGAGTCCGAGGCGCAGGAGCTGTCCGAGGACATGATGCTCGGCGCCCTGAAGTTCGGCCATGAGAGCTTCCAGCCGGTGATCCAGGCGATCATCGAACTGGCCGAGGTCGCCGCGAAGGACCCCTGGCCGCTGCCGGAACAGAGCGCCGAAGTGACGGCCCTGGCCGCCCGCGTCGATGCGCTGGCGCGCGCCGGGATCGCCGATGCCTACAAGGAGCCGCTGAAGCAGGTCCGCCAGGACAAGGTCTCCGCCGCCAAGAAGGCCGCAGCCGCCGCGCTGGCCGCCGAGGGGCTGGATGCCGACAAGGCGAAGGGGCTGTTCAAGGAACTGGAAGCGGACATCGTCCGCAACGCCATCCTCGATACCGGCCTGCGCATCGACGGCCGCGACACCAAGACCGTGCGCCAGATCGTCGCCGAAGTGGGCGTGCTGCCGCGTGCCCATGGTTCCGCCCTGTTCACCCGTGGCGAGACGCAGGCGCTGTGCGTGGCCACCCTGGGTACCGGGCAGGACGAGCAGATCATCGACGCGCTTGAGGGCGAGTACCGCGAGCATTTCATGCTGCACTACAACTTCCCTCCGTACTCGGTGGGCGAGGCCGGCCGCATGGGCTCGCCGGGCCGTCGTGAGATCGGGCATGGCAAGCTCGCCTGGCGCGCGATCCACCCGGTGCTGCCGACCAAGGCGAACTTCCCCTACACGCTGCGCGTGGTCTCCGAGATCACCGAGAGCAACGGCTCCTCCTCCATGGCCACTGTCTGCGGCACCTCGCTGGCGCTGATGGATGCCGGCGTGCCGCTGCTGCGCCCCGTGGCGGGTATCGCGATGGGCCTGATCAAGGAAGACCGCGGCTTCGCCGTGCTGTCCGACATCCTGGGCGACGAGGATCACCTCGGCGACATGGACTTCAAGGTGGCCGGCACCGACCAGGGCATCACCAGCCTGCAGATGGACATCAAGATCACGTCCATCACCATGGAGATCATGGAAGTGGCGCTGGCGCAGGCCAAGGGTGGGCGCATGCACATCCTGGGCGAGATGGCCCGCGCCATCACCGGCAACCGTACCGACGTGGCCGCCACCGCACCGCGCATCAGCATCATCCAGGTGCCGAAGGAAAAGGTGCGTGAAGTGATCGGCACCGGCGGCAAGGTGATCCGCGAGATCGTGGAGAACACGGGCTGCAAGATCGACATCGAGGACGACGGCACCATCAAGGTCGCTTCCAACGACAGCGCCAAGGCGCAGGCGGCGATCGACTGGATCCGCGGCATCGTGGCGGAGCCGGAAGTGGGCGTGATCTACACCGGCAAGGTGGTGAAGACCGCCGAGTTCGGCGCCTTCGTGAACTTCCTCGGCTCCAAGGACGGGCTCGTGCACATCAGCGAGCTGCAGCAGGGCCGGGTGAACAAGACCACCGACGTGGTCAACCAGGGCGACGTGGTCAAGGTGAAGGTCCTGGGCTTCGACGATCGCGGCAAGGTGAAGCTGTCCATGCGCGTGGTCGATCAGGAGACGGGTGCGGACATCTCCGAGCAGGTCGGCCCGAAGGCTGGCGGCGGCGACCGTGACCGCGGCGAGCGCAGCGATCGCGGTGGCGACCGTGGTGGTGATCGCGGGCGGGGCCGCGACCGTGGCGAGCGCCGCTCCGGTGGCGACGACGCCCCGGCCGGCGAAGCTGCCGGCGAGGGCTAACCGCCTCTCAACCGAAAGCCCCGGGGGTGCAACCGCGCCCCCGGGGTTACGATTGTGCTACACTCGGATGATACGGTCGGGAACTGGCCGATCGGAAACGGGGCATCAGGGCGAGATGAAGGCGATCAACGCGATCCGGATGGGCGGGGTAGACGTTCTGCCGCTGGTTGAAGGCGGCAAGGGCGTGGCCGTGTCCAACGGCATCACCGCCGGGCACTGGGCTGCCTCCGGCGGCGCCGGCACGCTGTCGGCAGTGAACCCCGACAGCTACGACGCCGAGGGCAAGGCGATCCCCCAGGTGTATCACGCCAAAACCCGTGCCGCGCGGCATGAGGAGCTGGTGGCCTACGGCATCCAGGGCGGCATCGAGCAGGCGCGCCGGGCGCACGAGATCTCCGGCGGCCGCGGCCGTATCCACATGAACATCCTGTGGGAGATGGGCGGGGCCGAGCGCGTGGCCAACGGCATCATGGAAGGCGCCAAGGGGCTGATCAACGGCATCACCTGCGGCGCCGGCATGCCCTATCGCCTGGCCGACATCGCGCAGAAATACAACGTCCACTACTACCCCATCGTCTCCTCCGGCCGCGCCTTCGGCGCGCTGTGGAAGCGCGCCTACCATAAGGCGGCCAGCCTGCTGGGCGGGGTGGTGTACGAGGATCCGTGGCTGGCCGGCGGGCATAACGGCCTGTCCAACAGCGAAGACCCGACCAAGCCTGAAGACCCGATGCCGCGCGTGATGGCGCTGCGCAAGCTGATGCGCGAATTCGGCCTGGGCGACACGCCGATCATCATGGCCGGCGGCGTGTGGTGGCTGGAGGAATGGGCGGACTGGATCGACAACCCCGATCTCGGCCCCATCGCCTTCCAGTTCGGCACCCGCCCGCTGTTGACGCAGGAAAGCCCGATCGGGGCGGCCTGGAAGCGCCGGCTGCTGACGCTGAAGGAAGGGGATGTGTTCCTCAACCGCTTCAGCCCCACCGGGTTCTATTCCTCGGCCGTGAACAACAGCTTCATCCAGGAGCTGCGCGCCCGCAACGACCGCCAGATCGCCTTCGTGACGGAGCCGGCGGGCGAACTGACCGCCGAATACGGCGTGGGGCCGCGCAAGCGCATCGTCCATGTCACCGCCGCCGACCGCGACCGGGCGCTGGCCTGGGAACGCGCCGGCTTCACCGACGCGCTGCGCACGCCCGACTCGACCTTGATCTTCGTCACCCCCGAAAAAGGTCGCGAGATCCTGGCCGACCAGGTCGCCTGCATGGGCTGCCTCAGCCAGTGCCGCTTCTCCAACTGGGCACAGCATGCCGAGGACCTCACCAACGGCAAGAAGGCGGATCCGCGCAGCTTCTGCATCCAGAAAACGCTGCAGGACATCGCCCACCACAGCGACAGCGACGAGGTGCTGGACACCAACCTGATGTTCTCCGGCCACAACGCCTACCGCTTCGGCTCCGACCCGTTCTACAGCAACGGCTTCGTGCCGACGGTGAAGCAGCTGGTGGAACGGATCATGACGGGGCGCTGAGCGCCGCCAAGACACCGAAAAGGGCCGGGAACGGAGACGTTCCCGGCCCTTTCTGCGTCTGGCTCAGCGCGGCGCGAGCGGCGTGGGCGCCAGCGGGGTGGGCGCGCCGACCGGGCGGGGCACCGGCGGGGTGCCGAGATCGGCCGGGCGCGGCGACATCGAAACCGGCGGGTCCGGCCGGTCCGAAGCTGGGGACGCGGCGGGGGCTGCCGGGGCGGCGCCGGGGCTGTCCAGCGACTGCGCCTCCACCGGGCCGGGTTCCGGCGCGTTCGGCACCGTCTGTTGCAGCGCATCGCGCAGCGTGCGGCGCACCTGGTACTCGAACTCCACGTTCATCTCGTTCATCAGCTCGCGCACGAAGGCGTAGAGGTCGTCACGCACCGCACGCTCGGATTCGCCACGCACCGGGCGCACCAGCACCACGCGCGCCAGCGCCTGGCCCAGGCGGTTGCCGGCGGCGTCCGCAATATCCACCCGCACCGCGAGGCTCGCCTGGTAGTCGCGCGGGCCGCGGATGATGGAAGCGTCCTCGATCACGAACACGGCGCGGCCGCTGGTGCCGGCGGCCACCAGCCGGTCTTCCGCCATGCGGCGCAGCGCCTCACGCGGCGAGATCGGCGCCTGGGATTCCACCCGCCGCCCGGCACCGCGCGGCGCCCAGCTGTCATCGATCTCGATGCGGCCGACCTTCAGCTCCACCTTGTTGAGGTAGTCGTAGCTGGGCGGCGGGTAGCGGGCCGGCGCCGGCTCATCGCCGCAGGCGGCCAGCAGCAGCAGGGGCCCAAGGGCCATCAGGGAACGGCGGGCAAGGGTCATTCGCGTTCATGCATCCGATTGAAACAGCAACATGGTCTGTACCCGCAACGTGGCGCCGCCGGCGGGCGGGGTCAATGCCGCCCCTATTCCACTTGGGCACCGCGCATCTCGGCGCGGTCGAAGCTGAAGTTGAAGTTGCAGAACTCGCAGGTCATCACGATGCGGCCATCAATCGCCATGTGATCCAGATCATCCTCGGCGAAGGTGGTGAGAATGCCGGACAGGCGCTGGCGCGAACAGCGGCAGCCATAGGCCAGGGCGCGCGGCAGATCGGCGGCCACACCCTCGGTGTGGAACAGGCGGTAGAGCAACTGCTCCGGCGGCAGGGTGTCGTCCAGCAGCTCCGCATCGCTGAGGGTGCTGGCCAGGATGGTGGCGGTGTTCCAGGCTTCCTCCTGGGCTGCTTCATCGAGGTCCGGCGCGATGCCCCCTGCACCGGCGATGCGCTCGAGAATCAACGCGCTGGCGCGCCAGCCGGCCGGCGTGTGGGCGCAGGCGATGCGGATGGCGCAGCGCAGCTGTTCGGAGGTGGCGAAGTAGTGCAGCGACATGTCGGCCAGGCTCGCGCCCTCGATGCCGACGATGCCCTGGTGGCGCTCCATGTCGGGCCCCTGATCCACGGTGAAGGCCAGGTAGCCGGTGCCGAGCAGCTGGGCCGCGCTGGGCGTGGCGGTTTCGGCCAGCAGGGCGGCGAGCTTTTCTTCATCGGCGCGGGCATAGCCGCGCAGGGCGCCCGCTTCGGTGCAATCGGCCAGCAGCATGCCCACGGGCCCGTCGCCCTTGGCCTGCAGGCTGAAGGAGCCGCGGAATTTCAGTGCGGTAGCCAGGGCCGCCACCAGGGCCAGCGCCTCGCCGGCAAGGCGGGTGACGGGGTCCGGGTTGTCGTGGCGGGTCAGCAGCGCATCGGCCAGCGCGCCGAGGCGCACCAGCCGGCCGCGCACCGGGCGGTTGGGCAAGTGGAAGGGCACCACGCCGCGCGGCACGACGAGGTCGGGCACGGGCGGGCGGTCGGCATCGAGGAAGGCGGGGGCATGAAAGCCGGAGGGTTCGGACATGGAGGGAAGATAGGCAGCCGGCCCGCCCGGGGCTACCGTGGCAGGCATGGAAGAGCATCGCGAATACGTGTTGCGTGCCCTGCGCGCATCGGACGCGGAAGCAGCGGCGGCGCTGATCCGCCTGGCCTTCGCCGCCCAGACGATGGCCACGGACCCACCGCCCTCCGCGCTGCGCGAAACCGGCGCCAGCGTGGCGGCGAGCCTGGCGGAGCAGGACCAGGGCGGGATCGGGGCGTGGGTCGGCGACTCGCTGGCCGGCTGCGTGATCTGGCAGGTGCAGGACCGCGGGCTGTATCTCGGGCGGGTTTCGGTGGATCCGGCCCAGCGCGGGCAGGGAATCGCACCGGCGATGATCGCGGCCCTGGAACAGGAGGCGCGGGCGCGCGGGCTGCCGCGGCTGCTGCTCTCCACGCGGTTGGTGCTGGCCGACAACCGGCGGCTGTTCGCGCGCTGCGGCTTCGTGGAAACGGCGCAGCACGCCCATCCCGGCTACGCCCACCCCACCTTCGTGGATATGGAGAAGGCTCTGGCCCGCCATGGCTGACACCGTGCGCGCCGCGCTGCTGTTCACGCTGGCGGCGCTGGCGGTGCGGGCCCCTGCCCTGGCGTTCGTGGAGCTGAACTGGGACGAGGCGTTGTACTGGCAGATGGCCGGCGAGCTGGCGGCGGGGCACCTGCCCTACACCGCCACCTGGGACCGCAAGCCGCCCGGGCTGTTTGCGCTGCTGGCGCCCTTCCACATCGCCGGCGGCGGCAGCGTGCTGGCGCTGCGGCTGGGCACCGCGTTGCTGGTGGCGGCCACCGCGCTCGGGCTGCGCACCATCGGGCGGCACCTGCTGCCCGGGGTGCCTGCGGCTGGCATGCTGGCGGGGCTGGCCTATGTGATGCTGTCGATGCGCGGGGTGGGCGATGGCACCAATGGCGAGCTACTGCTGGCCCCGTTCGCCGTGGGCGGCATCGCGCTGGCCCTGGCGGCCAGGGGCCACGGCCTGGCGCTCGGCGCGGGGGTGCTGGCCGGTGCGGCGCTGCTGGTGAAACGGGTGGCGCTGGCGGAGGCGGCGGTGGCCGGCCTGGTGCTGCTGCGCACGCCGCGCCTGCTGCCGGCCTTCGCGCTCGGCGGCGTGCTGCCGGTGGTACTCGCCGCGGGCATCTACGCCGCCGCCGGCCAACTGGGCCTGCTGCTGGGGGCGCTCAGCGCGGCCGGGGAGGCCGGGGCCACCGGGCTGAACCTGGAAGGGATGCGGGACGGCCTTGCCACCTACGCCATCGCCATTGCCGCGGCGCTGGCCGGCCTGGTGGCGCTGGCCTGGCACCGCGCCTGGCCGGCTGCCGCGGTGCTCAGCGCCTGGCTGGCGGCGGTGGCCGCGATGCTGCTGCTGCTCGGCCGCTTCGCCGACCACATGATGATCCAGCTCGCGCCGCCCCTGGCGCTGGGCGTCGCGGCACTGGTGGCCCAGGCCCGGCGCCGCTGGGTGCACGGCGTGGCGATGCTGGCACTGCTGGGCTGGAGCCTGCACGCCCCCCTGCGCGCCGCCGGCGAGGCGCTGTGGCAGCGGCATGTGAACGGCGTGGCGCACTGGGGCGACCGCACCGCAACCATCGCGGCCCTGCTGCGCCCCAGGCTGGATGGCGGGCACGACCTGTTCGTGGCCAGCCGCATGCTGGGCCTCTACCGCCAAACCGGCACCCACCCGCCGACGCGCTTTCCCTTTGTCCCGCATCTCTGGAGCAGCTACGCCCCGCTGGACGGCGCGGCAGAGATGGGTCGCCTGCTGGCGGCGCGGCCGGGCTTCGTGGTGGTGGACGACCTCTGGCTGCCGGGAACGGTCCATGCCGGGCGACAGGGGACGGTGCTGGCGCTGCTGCACGCGGCGCTGGCGCAGGACTACGTGGCAGAGGCGCGGATCGGCCGCTTCACCAGCGGCGGCGGCGGGTTTGTCGGCGGCGGCGTGGGCGCCACCGTGTTCCGCCTCGTCGGCCGCTAGGCGACTACGGCGCGAGGCACCGTTCTGGGTCGTTGGTATAGACCTTGATCGCCGGTGGCAGCCTGTCGGCCAGGACGCGGCGGAATGCGGGCGGCAACGCGCCGGGTAGTCCCAGTTCCGCCGCGGGCAGCAGGGCGTCGATCACCATCGTGCTGGTCTCCGCCGGCATGCCGAGGCGCGGCTGGGTGGCATGGATGTCGTATTGCGTGACAAGTACCTCGAACACGCTTGCCACCACGCGGCACGTGCGCGGGGTGGTGAGGGCGATGCTTCGCAGATCCTCACGCGCCTCATAATGGCGGAAGAACTGACGCACCTGGATATGCTTGGCGAGGGGGTGATCCGGCATGGACCCGGTTGCGATCGTCTCGGCCACCAGCGGATCCGATGCGCGGAGTATGTCGAACCGGGCCACCACGTCTCCGGCACGCAGGACGATGATGGTGGCGGCCACCCCCGCGATTGCGATCCCGGCAGGGCGGGCCCACCGCAACAGCGGCATGGCAGCGACAGCCGCGGCCAGGGACAGGATCGCCCAATCGTATTGCGAGGCATGGCGCACGGTGATCTCGGCGCCCCACTCGTAGCGGAGGCGGCCGAGCACCGTGATCGCGATGCCGCCAAGGGCATAGGTGGCGATGGCGCCATGGGCCCGCCGCAGGGCCAGCGGCATGTCGGATCGCCACAGGGCCACGGCCAGGGCCGCCAGGCACACCAGCACGGAGCCGGCCAGCGGAAGAATCCAGGGAACCTGTTCGGCCAGCGTGGTCGACGGCACCACCGCAAAGGTGAGGAACCGGCCCATGTCCTGCAGGATCAGCGCCAGGGGCCGCGTGGAGGGCGCCATGATGTAGGGCCGCAGTGTGCCGTGCGCCAATACGTTGAAAAGCACCAGGACCAGGACCGGTCCCGCAAGCCCGGCTGCCGCCCGCAAGGCCGCTGCCCGGACCGGTCCCAGCCCCCGGGCGCCAACCAGGATGGCAATGCCGAGCGCTGGAACAAGGGCAAGGCCGGTATTGCGCAGCAGCAGGGACAGCCCCACGACGAAGCCGGCCACGAGAAAGCGGCCCCGGATCATGCACCCAAGGGCCAGGAGGACGAGGCACAGGAAGACCGGCTCCGTCCCGAATGTGTTCGCATAGAGAATGATCCCCGGGCCTGACAGGCACAGCATCGCCACGCCCCCGGCGGCCCACCGCCCCAGTGCTGGCCGCACGGCCCAGTAAGCGGCGGGCACCGCAGCAGCGACGCCCCCGGCACTGAGCACCATCCCGGCCTGCAGCACACCCAGGCCGGTGAGCGACACCAGCGCGATCAGCGTCGGGAAACCGGGCGGCCAGAGATATATCGGCGTCGGCGGGTCGAAGCCGAAGCGGTTATAGAGCGGCTCACCGCGCAGCAGGCTGCGGGCGGCCTCCATATAGGCAGGCGAGTCGCCGATCCAGGGGGAGGCATAGGCTGAAAAGCCCGCGTTGATCAGGGCCACGACAGCGATCGACGCGGCTGCCAGGGCGACGGCAATCAGTGTGTCCTGCCGGGTCCAAGGTGTTGGACTCATCGACCGGCCGCCGTCGGAACGTCGGATCCTGGCGACATGACGGACGTTTCCATCTATTTTTGTTTCGCAGAGGTAATCTACGAGACATCGCCGGATAGCAAGTCCCAGTTCTAGAGCAAAAGCCGTCCGATATGAATCAGATTGGATTCCCCGACGCGGTCATGTCCCAAGCCGTGGTGTAGCAACGGCGTGCTGAGCAGCGTTGGCTGCTCGCTCAGGCTGCCATGGGCGGCAAGCTGACGGCG
>JAPLOI010000013.1 GCA_026400815.1 Alphaproteobacteria bacterium | reverse complement strand
CAGGCCACCGGCCAGACACCCCACCCGCCGACCCCTGGCTCACCACCTGGGAAGGCTGGGTCCTGGGCCAGACAGCCCTCCCGCGCGAATAACCGCGCCAGCGGGCATCAATGATGTCGCAATGGGGGAAAATGCTGGTGCCGACGGTCAGGATTGAACTGACGACCTACTGATTACGAATCAGTTGCTCTACCACTGAGCTACGTCGGCCCCATGCAGGTGGCCTTGGCCAAGGCCGCGCATATACCCCCATGCCCCGCCCGTCGCAACCGCGTATCGCGCAGTTCAGGCCGCCGGCGGCGTCAGTTCCAGCTGCGGCGCCGGCTTGCGGATCGCACCGATCAGGCTGCGCACCTCCGCCCGCGCCGCCACGTGGCTCATCCCCATGCTGATCCCCAGCCCCGCCTCCTTCACATCCATCAGCGTCAGCCCCTGCAGGTAGAGCTCGCGGAAGATCACCCGCTCGCCGAACCCCCGCACCGTCCGGAACCCGATCCGCTTGGCCAGCGCATCCAGCGTCGCCCCCACATCGCGCTTGTTGCGTGCTTCGGAGGCACCCAGCCGGTTGCGCATCACAATCCAGTCGATCCGCCCCCGATCCCGCGAAAAGCGCCGTTTGCGCGCCTCCCACACCATCTCGCTGTAGATGCTGGGCTGCACGATGTCGTGCCGGTCCGGGTCCACCTTCGCCAGCATCGCGAAATCCACGAAGCTGTCGTTGATCGGCGTCACCAGCGTATCGGCATGCGCATGCCCCAACCGAGACAGATACGTGTCGCTCCCGGGGCAGTCGATCACCACGATCTCGCAGCGCCGCGCCAGGTCGTCCAGCGCGGCGCCGAATCGCTCGCGTTCCTCGGCCTCCGCGTCCGCCCGGCTATCGCGCTCGCTGCGATGCACAGCCGCCCGCAGCGGCATCGGCAGCGCCAGGCCCTTGGCCGCCGCGAAGATCTCCCGCGCCGCCAGGTATCCCCCCAGCGTCGCCTGCCGCGCATCCAGGTCGATCGCCCCCACCCGGTAGCCGTCGCGCAGCAGCCCCACGATCAGGTGCATCGCGGCGGTGGACTTGCCGGACCCACCCTTCTCATTGCCCAGAACAATCACCTGCGCGCGCTGCTCGATCGAAACCGTGGCCACTTGCTGCTCCCAAGCCGCGCCGCCCACCCCTCCAGAAGGGGTACCGCGCGATCACCCAGGCCTTATGCCAAGCCGCTTGTGCAGCGTCCACGCACGCACGCCTACCGGGGCGCCGTTCCCTCCGCCCGCAACAGCATGATGGCCCGCCGCAGCCGCATGATCCCGGGCCGGATCTGCCCTTGCGCGCACAGCCGGTCGCCCTCGGCCGCCAGCAACTCTGCCTCCGCCGGCCCGCGCCCATGCGCCAGCCGCAACTGGCCCGCCCGCGCCGAAAGCTCCTCGCAATATTCCCGCGTATGCGTGATCACCCGCGGCATGTCGCCCATTCGCTCGCCACTGGCGCGCACCATGCCCGCTGGCACCACCAGGGGGATGGCCAGCAGCGCCGCCCGCAGCAGGCACTGGCGGCTCATTCCACCACCTGCGACCCAGCAGCCGGGTCCGCCGCCGGCAGGTGCAGCACCGCCTTCAGCCCCGGTGCATTGTCCTCCAGCCGCAGCACCCCGCCATGCAGCATCGCCACCGCCTGCACCAGCGCCAGCCCCAGCCCGGAGCCCGGCGTGCTGCGCGCCGACTCGCCGCGGAAAAACCGCTCGGTCGCCCGCTCGCGATCCTGCTGCGGAATGCCCGGCCCGTCATCGGCCACCACGATCTCGATCGCGCCCGCCACCGCCTGCGCCGAAAGCCGGATCATCCCTTGCGGTGGCGAGAACTTCATCGCGTTGTCCAGCAGGTTGGCCATCGCCTGCTGGATCATGTCGCGGTCCCCGAACACCATCGCATGCGGCGGAATGCGCGCCGCCAGCGTCTGCCCGGTCTCCTCCGCCGCCGCCTCGTACAGCTCCGCCAGGTCCGAGAGCAGCGGCGCCACATCCACCTGCGTGAAGGCGGAACGCCGAGACCCGGCCTCGATCTCCGCGATGCGCAGCAGCGCCTGGAACACCGCCACGATGCCGTCCAGGTCGCTTTGCGCCCGCTCGATCGCCTGGCGCAGATCGGCCTCGCTGCGCGCCGTCGTCGCCGCGTCCTCCAGCCGCATCCGCGCCCGCGTGATCGGCGTGCGCAAATCATGCGCGATGGCGTTGGAAACCTGCCGCACCCCGTCCATCAGCCGGGCGATGCGGTCCAGCATGTCGTTGATCGTCTCGGCCAGCACGTCGAACTCGTCGCTGTGCCCGGTCACCTTCACCCGCCGGCCCAGGTCGCCCGCGCTCACCGCCGCCGCCGTGGCGGAGATGTCGGCCAGCGTCGCGCGGAACAGCCCGCGCACCGCCATCGCCCCCACCGTGCCCAGCAGCACCGCGATCACCGCGGCCCACAGCATCGCATCGGCCACGATCCCACGCAGCTGCACGCGCGATTCCACGTCGCGCCCCACCAGCAGGTGCATCCCGCCGGCCAGCTCCTCATGATGCACCCGCGCCAGCGCCTTCAGCCCGCCGCGATCGATCCGCAAATCGGTCCACTCGAAATCCGCGGGCACGGAGGTGGGCCAGCGGTCCAGGTTCCCCGCCAGCCGCTTCAGCCCCGAATCGACCAGCAGATACACGGAATCGTCGTCGATATTGCCGGCGATGCGCTGCTCGATCGTGTCGATCAGCGCCGGCAGCCCGCCCTCGGCCAGCCGGTCCACCAGCCCCTGCGTGTCCACCGTGATCGCCGCCTCGTTCTGCCGGTCCAGCAGCCCGGCGGTGGACCACCACAGGAACGCCGCCAGCGCCAGCGAACTGGCGCCGAACAGGCAGGCATAGATCATGCCGAAACGCACGCCGGCCTGGCTGAAGAAGCCGCCGGCCCCGCCATCCCGGTGCGGCGCCGGCCGCCAGGCCTCCGCTTGCCGTTCGCCGGGTGCGTCGGTCATCGTCCTGCCCGCCGTCTCAGGGCGCCTCCACCCGCAGCATGTAGCCGGCGTTGCGCACGGTATGGATCAACGGGGTGGCGAAGGGCTTGTCCACCTTCTGCCGCAGGCGAGACACATGCACGTCGATCACGTTGGTCTGCGGGTCGAAATGGTAGTCCCACACGCCCTCCAGCAGCATGGTGCGCGTCACCACCTGGCCGGCATGGCGCATCAGGTATTCCAGCAGCCGGAACTCGCGCGGCTGCAGGTCCACCTTCTGGCCGGCCCGCTTCACGCTGCGCGACAGCAGGTCCATCTCCAGGTCGCCCACCGCCAGCTTGGTCGCCGGCCCCTCGCTCTTGCCGCGCCGGGTCAGCGCCTCCACCCGTGCCAGCAGCTCGGCGAAGGCAAAGGGCTTGGTCATGTAGTCGTCGCCGCCCGCCTTCAGCCCGCGCACCCGGTCATCCACCTGCGCCAGCGCAGAGAGGAACATCACTGGCGTGGCATTGCCCTGGCTGCGCAGCGTCTCCAGCAGCCGCAGCCCGTCCACCCCGCCCGGCAGCATCCGGTCCAGCACGATCGCGTCGAACTGCTCGCTGGCCGCCAGGAACAGCCCGTCGCGCCCATTCGCGGTATGCTCCACCACATGCCCGGCCTCGCGCAGCCCCTTCACCACGAAGCCGGCCACGTCCTTGTCGTCTTCCACCACCAGGATGCGCATGGGTCAGTTCTCCTGAACGTTGGGTCGCCGGCCAACCGCCACGGTCAGCTCCACGGTTTGTCCCTGGCGCCGCACCGCCAGCTTCACCGAATCACCCGGCGGCGTTCCCGCCACCGCGCGGATCAACGCGCGGGCGGTCAGAACCTGCTCGCCGTTGATCCCGGTCACGATATCGCCCTGCCGCAACCCGCCGCGCGCCGCCGGCCCACGCGGCTCCACCGCCGCAATGCCAACACCGGCCGGCGTGGCGCCCGCCGGCCCTGTCGCGGCCTGCACATCCTGCAGCGAAACCCCCAGCCAGCCGCGCTCCACCCGCCCCTTGCTGCGCAACTCGCCCACAATCCGCCGCACCAGCTCGCTCGGAATGGCGAAGCCGATGCCCACGGAGCTACCGGTGGGCGAGAAGATCGCCGTGTTCACCCCCACCACCTCGCCCTCGGTGTTGAACAGCGGCCCGCCGGAATTGCCCGGGTTGATCGGCGCGTCGATCTGCAAAAAGTCGTCGAACGGGCTGGTGCCGATATCGCGCCCGCGCGCCGAGATGATCCCGGCGGAAACCGAGCCGCCCAGCCCGAACGGATTGCCCGCCGCCAGCACCCAGTCGCCCACCTCCGCGGCCCCGCTGTCGCCCCAGGCGGCCACCGGCAGCGGGTTCGGCGCGTTCACCTTGATCAATGCCACGTCGGTCAGCTCATCGCTGCCCACCAGGCTCGCTGCCAGCCGCGTGCCGTCGTGCAGGCTCACCATGATGCGCGTCGCCGTGCCCGCCACGTGATGGTTGGTCACGATGTAGCCGGCCGGATCGACGATGAAGCCGGATCCCGCCGCCGTGGTCTCCTGCTGGCGCTGGCGCTGGCGGAAGCGCTCGCGCAGCTGGCGCTGCACCTCAGGCGGCAGCATCGAAAGCGGGTCATTGCCCGCCGCCACCGTCTCGGTCACCGCGATATTCACCACCGTCGGCATCACCCGCTTCACCAGCGGCGCGAAGCTTTGCAGCGCCGTGCGTGCCCCGGCGCGTCCGGGCAGCGCCGCCAGGGCGGCGGCCGAGGCAGCGGCCGCCAGGATGCGGCGCCGCGGCAGGGCGGGCCCGTGGGGGGTGGGCCCGTGGGGGGTGGGCCCGTGGGTGGCGGGGCAGGGGGTCATGGCAGTCTCAGGCATGGCATTCGTCTCTCCTGGCCCTGGTCACACTGAAGGACTGGTCCGGTGCGCATGGGTTCCATTCCAACGGCCGCACCTTCCCGGGCATTTCATTGGCAACGGAAAGGTGGTGCCGCCGAAGGCCCACAACAAGTTACGGTCACGACACTTGCCCGGATGCGGGGGCGGAGGGATCCTCCGGCCAGTCATGCCTGGGATAGCGCCCGCGCATATCCTTGCGCGCATCCGCCCAGGCCCCGCGCCAGAATGCCGCAAGGTCGCCGGTGATCGCCACCGGCCGCCCCGCCGGCGAAAGCAGCGCCAGCCGCAGCCCCACCCGCCCGCCGGCCAGTTTCGGCGTCTCGCGCAGCCCATAGAAATGCTGCGCCCGCGCCTCGGCCAGCGGCACCGGCTGGGTGTAGTCCACCGCCGCCCGCCCCTTCGGCAGCGGCAGATGCGTCGGCAACTCCCGGTCCAGACGCTGCAACCGCGCCCAGCCATCCTCCAGCCCCGCCAGCACCGCCCGCAACGCCTCGGCCATATCCAGCCGCGCCAGGTCCGCCACCCGCGAGAACCCACCGAGCTGCGCCGCCAGCCACCCCCGCTCCGCCGCCAGCGCCGCGTCGGACAGATCGGGCCATCCCCCCTCCGGCTCCAACCCGCGCATCAACGCCACCCGCGCCTGGAACTGCCGCGCCGCATCGCTCCACGGCAGCTGCGCCATCGTCGCCACCGAAGCCAAGGCCGCCGCCGTCTCGGCGGGATCGGCCACCTCGGTGCGATCCTCCAGCACCAGCGCCCCCAACCGCCGCCGCCGCGCCAGCACCGACCCGGTGGCGGGATCGAGCCCGGATTCCACCGCCTCCGTCACCCGCGCCGCCACCGCATCCGGCAGGTTCGCCACATCCAGCACCGCCGCCAGCTTGATCCGCGCCCCCGCCTTCACCTCCAGGCTCGCCACCGCCAGCAGGTTCGCCCGCGCCAGCGGATCGGAAACCGCCAGCCGCGCCCCGCCCCCGCCCGCCATCCGGAAACTGCCAGGCTCCCCACGCCGCTGCGCGATCCGGTCCGGAAACCCCGCCGCGATCAACCGCGCCGGATCCCCCTCCGGCGCCTCCCGCACCCGCAACCGTCGCTTGTATTGCGCAGCCGCCCGGTTGATCCGCGAAACCGCCCCCCGATCCGCCGCCTCATGCCCCGCCAACGCCGCCAACCGCAGCCCGATATCCGCCGGCGCATCGAATGGTTTTCCCGGGGGCGCCCTAAGCGGATCGCGCTCCTCCAGAATCGCCGCCAACTCCGCCGCCATCGAAGCCTCGCCCGGGGACCGCGCCGCCAGCATCATCGCCGCCAGCCGCGGATGCGCCCCCAGCCGCGCCATCTCCCGCCCCAGCCCGGTGATCCGGCCCGCCCCATCCAGCGCCCCCAACTCCCCCAGCAACGCCTGCGCCGCCGCCAGCGCCCCCGCCGGTGGCGCATCCGGAAACGGCAAATCCCCCGGCGCCGCGCCCCAGGAGGCACAATCCAACGCCAGCCCCGAAAGCTCTGCCTGCAATATCTCCGGCCGATCGAACGCCGGCAGCCCGCGATGCAGCGCCGTCGTCCACAGCCGCACCGCCACGCCCGGCCCCTCGCGCCCCGCGCGCCCCGCCCGCTGCTCCGCCGCCGCCCGGCTGATCCGCACCGTTACCAGCCGCGTCAGCCCCGTCGCGGGATCCAGCTGCGGCGCCCGCCGATACCCCCCATCCACCACAATCCGCACCCCGGGCACGGTCAACGACGTCTCGGCGATCGACGTCGCCAGCACCACCCGCCGACCTTCCGCCACCCGCAACGCCCGGTCCTGCTCCGCCGGCGGCAACTCCCCATGCAGCGGCAACACCAGCGCCCCGCACCCAGCCAACGCCGCCTCGGTTTTCCGGATTTCCCCCATCCCCGGCAGGAACGCGAGCACATCACCCTGATGCTGCGCCAAGACCCCCCGGATCGCCTTCGCCATCGCATCCGCCAGATCGCGAATATGCGGGATATCCCGCCCCGCATGCCCCACCGCCACCGGATAGGCCCGCCCGGCGCTCTCGATCACCTCCGCATCCAGCAACGGCCCCAGCCGCGCCCCATCCGCCGTCGCACTCATCGCCAGCAGCCGCAATTCCGGCCGCAACCCGCGCTGCAGATCCAGGCAGAACGCCAGCGCCAGATCCGCATCCAGCGCCCGCTCATGCACCTCATCCAGGATAACGGCCGCCACCCCCTCCAACCCGGGGTCGGACTGCAACCGCCGCACCAGCAGCCCCTCGGTCACCACCTCGATCCGCGTCGCCGCCGAAACCGCGCTGTCCAGCCGCGTGCGATACCCCACCGTCTGCCCCACGGGCTCGCCGAGCAGGAACGCCATCCGCGTCGCCGCCGCCCGCGCCGCCAGCCGCCGCGGCTCCAGCATCACGATCCGTCCATCCCCCACCCACGCCTCGCCCAGCAGCGCCAGCGGCACCAGCGTCGTCTTGCCTGCCCCCGGCGGCGCGATCAGCACCGCATTCGGCCGCGCCAGCAGCGCAGCCCGCAACGCCGGCAGGCAGTCCGCCACCGGCAACCCTGCCGCGGCGTCGTCTGGGAATGAATAGGTCACCGCCCGCCCATAGCACCCCACGCCGTTCACGACACAGGAGGGAAATTCTGGTATCCCCCGCGCCAATGACCGCGCGCCTCCTCGCCCTCCTCCTCCTGCTCGCTGGCCTCGCGCCCCTCCCGGCGCGCGCGCTGGAAAGCAACGTCGCCACCAGCCCCCGCGCCCAGGTCAGCCTCGTCTCCGAATCCGATGCCTTCCAGCCCGGCCAGCCGCTCCGCATCGGCCTGCGCCTGCGCATGGCCCCGGGCTGGTACACCTACTGGCGCAACCCCGGCGACGCCGGTGCCCCCGCCGAGTTCGATTTCCAGCTCCCCGAAGGCGCCACCGCCGGCCCCATCGCCTGGCCCACCCCCACCCGCCACGCCACCGGCCCGGTGATGAGCTACGGCTACGAAGGCGAAATCCTCCTCCCCGTAACCCTCACCCTCCCGGCCACCCTCCCCCCCTTGTCCCTTGGCGAGCCCCTCACCCTCCAGCTCCACGCCACCTGGCTGGTCTGCGAACGCATCTGCGTCCCCGAGGAAGCCGACTTCACCCTCACCCTCCCGTCCGGCACCCCCACCCCATCCGCCGAGGCCCCCCTCTTCGCCACGGCAGACGCCAACACCCCCCATACCGCCGCCACCAACACCCCCTGGCAGGCCGAGATCTCCCCCGAGGGCCTCCTCTCCCTCCGCCTCCCAGGGCTGGACGCCACCCAGGTCCGCGAGGCCTGGTTCGCCCCCTACGCCTGGGGCCAGATCGAGCACAGCGCCCCGCAAACCCTCACCACGGCCGAGGGCGGCTTCAGCCTCGCCCTGCGTCCAGGCACCGAATTCCGCCACCAGGCCGGCCTCGCCGGCATCGTCGTCGTCACCGACCACACCGGCCGCACCACCGCGATGGAACTAGCCGCCACGCCGGGCCCCACCGCCATCCCCGCCGCCACCCTGCCGCTCTGGCAGCTCGTCGCCTTCGCGCTCGCCGCCGGCATGATCCTGAACCTCATGCCCTGCGTCTTCCCGGTGCTGGCCATGAAGGCGATCGGCCTCGCTGCCCTCGCCGGCAAGTCGCGCGGCGCCGCCCTCGCCCAGGCCGGCGCCTATGCCGCGGGCGTGCTCGCCACCTTCCTGGCGCTCGCCGGCACGCTGGTGGCCATGCGCGCCGCCGGCAGCGTCGTCGGCTGGGGCTTCCAGTTCCAGTCCCCGGTCTTCGTCGCCGCAACGGCGTGGCTGCTGCTGGCCATCGGCCTCAACATGTCTGGCCTCTACGCCATCGGCGGCGGCAGGGTCGCCACACTCGGCGCCGGCACCACGCAACGCGGCGGCCTCCTCGGCAGCTTCCTCACCGGCCTGCTCGCCGTCCTCGTCGCCACCCCCTGCACCGCCCCCTTCATGGGTGCGGCCATCGCCGGCGCCCTCGCCGCCCCGCTCGCCGTCACCCTGCTCGGCTTCCTGGCCATGGGCGCCGGCTTCGCGCTGCCCTACGTCCTTTTCGCCGCCATCCCCGGCTTCGCCCGCATGCTCCCCCGCCCCGGCGCCTGGATGGACATCCTGCGCCAGGCGCTGGCCTTCCCGATGTATGCCGCCGCCGTCTGGCTGCTCTGGGTCGTCAGCCTCCAGGCCGGCCCCACCGGCGTGCTCACCACCGCCAGCGGCATGCTCCTCGTCGCCTTCGCCCTCTGGGCCGTCGGCCTGTCCCAATCCCGCGGTGGTAGCTGGCGCCGCCTCGGCACCGCCTCCGCCCTCCTCGCCGGCCTCGGCGCCATCGCCGTCCTCACCACCCTGGCCACCACCCCCACCGCCACCGCCGCGGCCCCCTCCAACCAACCGCAGCCGGACGCGTCGGAACCCTTCACCCCCCGCCGCCTCGCCGAACTCCGCGCCGCCGGCACCCCCGTCTTCATCAACATGACCGCCGCCTGGTGCGTCACCTGCATCGTCAACGAACAGGTCGCCCTCGCCCAGCCCGCCATCCGCCAGGCTTTCGCCGCCGGAAACATCACCTATCTCAAGGGCGACTGGACCCGCCGCGACCCGGCGATCACCGAATACCTCCGCGCCCTCGGCCGAGACGGCGTGCCCCTCTACGTCCTCTACCCCGGCAAGGCCGCCGCCCCCGTCATCCTGCCGCAGATCCTCACCGAAGCCCGCCTGCTCCAGGAACTCGCCCGCACCCAACAGGGAGACCAACCGTGACGCTCCGCCGCCGCCACCTCCTCGCCCTGCCAGCCATGGCCCTGCCCGCCACCCTCGCCACGCCGGCCCACGCGAACCCCACCATCGGCGCCCTGGCCCCCGGCTTCACCGGCACCGACAGCAACGGCGCCGCCATCGCGCTCGCCCAGTTCGCCGGCAAGCCGGTCATCCTCGAATGGACCAACGACGGCTGCCCCTATGTCCGCAAGTGGTACAGCAGCGGCGCCATGCAGGACCTCCAGCGCCAGGCCGCCGCCATGGGCGCCATCTGGCTCTCCGTCATCTCCTCGCCCCCGGGCGAGCAGGGCTTCGCCGAAGGCCCCCACGCCAACGAGCTCACCCGCACCCGCAACGCCGCCCCGGCCCATGTCCTGCTGGACCCGGACCAGAAGCTCGCCCGGCTCTACGGCGCCATGGTCACGCCGCACATCTTCATCGTCGATGCCACCGGCAAGCTCGCCTACATGGGCGGCGCCGACAGCATCCCCTCCGCCCGGGCGGAAGACATCCCCCGCGCCACCCCCTATGTGCGCGATGCCCTCACCGCCCTGGCCGCCGGCCAGCCCATCGCCACCCAAGTCACCCGCCCCTATGGCTGCGTGGTGAAATACCGCACCCAGGCCTGAGCCATGCCCCTCGATGCCACTGGCGGCGGCGGCAATGGCGGCCGCTCCGCCCGCAACGTGCTCGGCGGCCCGCTCGCCGCCTGCTCCTACGGCCCCGTCACCGGCTTCTTCCGCGACGGCACCTGCCGCACCTGCGCCGAAGACCACGGCAGCCACACCGTCTGCGCGGTCATGACGGCGGGCTTCCTTGCCTACAGCCGTGCTGTCGGTAACGATCTCTCAACCCCCTTGCCGCAATTCGGCTTCCCCGGCCTCAAGCCCGGGGACCGCTGGTGCCTCTGCGCTCCGCGCTGGCAACAGGCGCTGGAAGCCGGCCACGCCCCCGGCGTCGTGCTCCAGGCCACCGAACACGGCGCCCTGGCCTGGTGCCGGCTGGAAGATCTGCGCACCCACGCTGCGGATGAAGAAATGTAAACACGCCAGCGGTTCGTTGCGCTCCGCAGCATTGGCCTAAGCCCCGTGTGCCACTATACCGTTACCGTTCCGCCGCCACCGTCTCGTGTGGCGCGGACCCTGCAACATTGGCGGATGACGGTACAGCGATGGAATTCCTTCGAAGCATCCTGAACGTCCTTCAGGCCTTCTATCGGCGCTGGCATTTCCGGTACCATCTCTCTAAGGCTTATCTCAACTATTTCTTCAGCTTCCTGCGCGGGACCAACCAGGTAATCGACACCTGGACCAATGGTCAGAAGCTCGGCCGGAGGATCGCCGTCTTCGTCCACTACGATGCCGCCGGCGAAGTGCAGCCCTATGTGCTGCCGTACCTCCAGGCCCTGCGCAGCCATGGATTCGACATCGTCTTCGTCAGCAATTCGGGCAAGCTGGTCAAGGACGCAAAGGCGGTGCTGCAGCCGCTGTGCGCTGCCGTACTGACCCGGCGCAACATCGGCTACGATTTCGGCGCCATGCGTGACGGCCTGTTCTTCGCGGCCGCCAAGCCCGAGAATACCGATATGGTGCTGGTGCTCAATGACAGCGTCTACGGCCCGCTCTGCGATATCGGCCCGCTCCTCGAAGGGATCGACTTCTCCCGCGCGGATGTCTGGGGTGCGACGGAAAGCTACCAGAACCGCTACCACCTGCAGTCCTACTTCTTCGCCGTCGGTCCCGTCGCCTTGGGCAGCAAGGCCTGGAACATGTTCTGGAAGTCGGTCCGTCCGGTCAGCAACAAGCTCTGGGTCATTATGAACTACGAGATCGGCATGACCCGGTCGATGCTGAAATATGGCCTGCGCTGCGCCGCGGTGGTCACCTACAAGGATCTCGTGTCACGCATCGATCCCACGTCGCTCGTCCGCAAGGACCGGGACGAGCCAAACGACACCGACCCGTTCGTGATCAACCGCAAGACCCACCTCACCCACATCCTCTATTCCTCCTCGCACCGCGTCCCGATGAACCCCACGGCGGAACTCTGGCGACAGCTGATGGAGAGCCGCTTCCCCTTCATCAAGCGCGAGCTGCTGCGCGACAACCCCGCGAGGGTCATCGACCTCGCCGACTGGCGCCACGTAGCCCGCCAGATATTCGATGCGGACCTGGGGCCGATCGACAACGACCTCCAACGCGTCCTGCGCGACCGAACCCCCTAGGCCAGCAAGAGTCTTCTTTTTCTGAAGAAAAAGAAGCAAAAAGACTTCCAAACAACGTACCCCATCACCCAGAGTAGGGCGGAACGCGAAGCGGTTCCGCCATCTCTCCTTGCCGCCGTAGAGCAGGCTCAAGCCCGCCACCGCACGGAGAACAAACAAGAAAGCGGCCACAAAGACACAAAGACACAAAGAAGCAATCCAAGGGAGAAGCCAATCATCGCTCCTACCCGAAGATGGCCGCAACGCGAAGCGCTTCTACCACCTGCTTTCTTCTCCCTTGCCTTGCTCCTCTGTGTCTCTGTGTCTCTGTGTCTCTGTGCCTCTGTGGCCCCTTTCTTTCTTAACCTCTCCACACCCCCCGCCTCTTCCCACTTCCTTTGTGTCTTAGTGTCTTAGTGGCCGCTTTCTTCCTTGCTTCCTGACTGACTTCTCTCCCCTCGCCGCAGGCGGGCTCTTGGATCTCCCCCGCTCACCTGCCAAAAAATATTCCTATCCACCCCTTGCGCCGCCGCCGAAGGTTAGTTATATAACTAACCATGATCCAGTTCACCCCCTTCCTCACCGGCCTGATCCAGGGCCTGCGCCGCGTCATCGCGCGCGCAGCCCCTGTCGTCAGCGCGCCCGCACGCCCGATCTGGGCCGGGCCCGAGCTGCGCTGGATCATCGCCCCCCACGGTGACCTCCCCCTCCTCCCCGGCCCCGTCTGGACCCTCCTCTGGCTGCGCCTCCATCGCCTCAACAACCGCCTCACCCGCCTCTACGAGCGCTGGCAAACCAACACCCTCCCCACTCCCCGCAAAGCCACCCAACGCCCGAAAACCGTCCGCACACCCCCGCCCCAGATCCCCGAGTTCCCCGCCCCCGGCATGCCCCTGGTCAACGCGCCCCCGCGCCTGCCGAGAGGCCGCGGCTGGATCACCAGGCGCATCCCCGAATCCGGCCCCAGCGCCGGCGCCCTCCACGATCTTCTGCAACAGCCCAACACCCAGGAGTTCGTCCAGGCCGCCCCCCAGGCCGCCCGCCTGCTGCGCCCGCTCTGCCACGCCCTCGGCGTCGACCAACCGGCGTGGCTGAAGCTCCCCCCACCCCCCAGACCCCCGCGCAAGCCCAGGGCGGCCAAACCCCGCCGCCTGAAACTCACCGACCCGATCCTGAACCTGCGCCCCTACGAGATCGCCGCCGCCCGCTACTTCCACAAAAAATACGGCCGCGACTGACCCGGCAGACCCACGCCCAATTTGTTCCGGATATAAAACAAAAAGCCCCACCCCTCGCGGGGCAGGGCTCGTCGCCAGGGGCCCCGAAGGGCCGCCGCACTGCCTAGGCCTTTTCGACCTGGCTGTATTCCAGTTCCACGGGGGTCGAACGGCCGAAGATGGAAACGCTCACCTTCACCCGGCCACGCTCCTCGTCCACCTCTTCCACCGTGCCGTTGAAGCTGGTGAACGGCCCATCGGCCACCCGCACCTGCTCGCCGATCTCGAACAGGATCGCCGGGCGCGGACGTTCCACCCCTTCGGTCGTCTGCTTCATGATCCGCTCTGCCTCGGCCTCGGTGATCGGGGAGGGGCGGATCTTCGTGCCCAGGAACCCCGTCACCTTCGGGGTGTCCTTCACCAGATGCCAGGCCTCGTCCGAAAGCTCCATCTTCACCAGCACGTAGCCGGGGAAGAACTTCCGCTCCGCATTCACCTTCTGCCCGCGGCGCAGCTCAACCACCTCCTCGGAGGGAACCAGCACCTCGTCGATCTGGTCGGCCAGGCCCTTCTGGGCAGCCTGCTCCTTGATCTGCTGGGCGATCTTCTTCTCGAAGCCCGAATAGACGTGAACGACGTACCAACGCTTCGCCATGGTTCTGTCCCTCAGCCCGCCACGCCGAAGAGCGCGCGCACGCCCACGCCGATGATCTGGTCGATAATGAAGAAGAAGATTGCCGCAACCGTGGCCATGGCCACCACCAGCCCGGTGGTCACCAGCGTCTCCTTGCGCGAAGGCCAGGTCACCTTCGCGGCTTCGCTGCGCACCTCGCGCACGAAACGTAACGGATCGATCGCCACGCGCATCACGCTCCCAACAGAAATCTCAATCCGCCCCCATACGGCACCAGCGCCGAACAGCAGCCCCGAGCCCAGCAGCACCGAGCCCAGCAGCACCCAGCCGCACCGGTCGGGGCTGGCAGGGGTGGAGGGTCTCGAACCCCCAACCTCCGGTTTTGGAGACCGGCGCTCTAGCCAATTGAGCTACACCCCTGCATCCGCCCGGCGGAGCGACGTCGGCAATACTTCGCCGGTCGTCACTCCCGCAAGCGGCACGGCCCGCGTTTGCACGCGGCCCGGGCGCCGTAGAAACGGCGCCAGGGCCGGGATGTCAAGGGCAACACGCAGAATGCCGGCAAATCAGGGCTGCGCGGCTGGAGCGGGTGGAGGGAATCGAACCCTCATAGCCAGCTTGGAAGGCTGGAGCTCTACCATTGAGCTACACCCGCATCAGCGTACGGCCACAGCCATCGTCGCAGACCAAAGTCATCGTCGCAGATTGGTGGAGGGGGTTGGATTCGAACCAACGTAGGCGTGCGCCAGCGGATTTACAGTCCGCCCCCTTTAGCCACTCGGGCACCCCTCCGCCATCGCGGCACGCCCTGGCATGGCCACGGCGCGGAAGCAGGGCACCTACGGCCAAGCCCGCCTCTTGTCAATCGCCTCCATGCCCGATTTATCCCCCCGATTTGTCCCGGGGCCGCTGCATCGCTATACCCACCCCATGAAGCCCCCCCGCCGCCCGCAGTCCGACTCCGATCAAGGCGGCCCCTCGCGCGCCCGCCCCGATCGCCCCGCCCACCAGGCCGGCCCGCGCCCGCCCAAGCGCTCCCCCGATCGCTTCGGCGGCCCCCGCCCGTCCACCCCCCGTGCCAAGCCGGAGCGTCCCAAGGTCGCCCTGCCCAAGGCAGAGCTGCCCAAGGAGGAGCGCCCCACCCGCAAGGAGCGTCCCGCCCCCGAAACCCGCACCCTCGGCACCCCCCGCGTCGCGGAGGTCCGCCCCGCCGAAATCCGCGCCCGCGCCACGCGCCCCCCGGCCGAGCGCACTGCGCGTGAAGCCCCGGGCAACTCGCTCTGGCTCTACGGCACCCACGCCGTCGCCGCCGCCATGGCCAACCCCGCCCGCCACCTGCGCCGCCTGCTGCTGACCGAGGAAGCCGAAGCCGCCATCGCCACCCGCCTGCGCCGCCCCTGGGCGCTCAGCGTGGAACGCGTGGACCGCGCCCGCCTCGACCATCTGCTCGGCGCCGGCGCCATCCACCAGGGCGCCGCCCTGCTGGTCGATCCGCTCGCCCCGCCCAGCCTGCAATCCGCCGTCGCCCGCTCCGGCCCCATCCTGGTGCTCGATCAGGTCAGCGACCCCCGCAACGTCGGCGCCATCCTGCGCGCCGCCGCCGCCTTCGGTGTCGCCGCCGTCATCACGCAAGACCGCAACGCCCCGGAGGAAACCGGCGCACTGGCCAAGGCCGCCTCCGGCGCCCTGGAAACCGTGCCCTTCCTGCGTGCCGTCAACATCTCCCGCACGCTGGTGGCACTCCGCGCCGCCGGCTTCTGGGTGATCGGGCTCGATGCCGGCGGCACCCGCCTCGCCGGCCCCCCCCTGGCCGAACGCCGCGTCGCCCTGGTGCTGGGCAGCGAAGGCGAAGGCCTGCGCCGCCTCACGCGGGACACCTGCGACGAGATCGCCGCCATCGCCATGCCCGGCCGCAACGAACTGCTCGATAGCCTCAACGTCTCCACCGCCGCCGCCATCGCCCTCTACGAACTGGCCCGCCGCTAGGAAGCCCCGCATGTCGTACGACCCCGTCCCCGCCGCCATCGCGCTGGAGGAAGCCCGCCGCACCGGCGCCGAATCCTCCCTGGCCGACGCCATCCGCCCCGCCACGCTGGAGGAAGGCGTGGCGGTGCAATTCGAACGCGCCCGCCGCAGCGGCGCCGTGCCGCCCGCCGGCTACAAGATCGGCGCCACCACCAAGCGCATGCAGGACTATCTCGGCCTCACCGGCCCCGCCGCCGGCTACATGGTGGCCGCCAACCTGCTCCCGTCCGGCACCCGCATCCCCTATGCCAGCCTGCGCGGCCCCGGCGCGGAATGCGAGATCGGCCTGCGCCTCGCCCAGGACATCCCCTTCGGCCCCTGCACCCAGGAGGCGGCCGCCGCGGCGGTGGGCGAGGTGTTCGCCGCCATTGAGATCGTCGAGAACCGCTACGGCACCCCGCCGCTGGGCGACCTCGCCCGCATCGGCACCCCCACTTTGGTGGCCGACCAGGTGTACCACCGCGCCGCCATCCTCTCCGCCGGCCCGGCCAACTGGCGCGACCTCGACCTCGCGGCGATCCCCGGCCGGGTCGCCGTCGATGGAATGCAACGCGCCGCCGGCCACGGGCGGGACCTGCTGGGCCACCCGCTGGCGGCGCTGGCCTGGCTTGCCGGTTCCCCTACCGCCGCGGCCTTCGGCGGCCTCAAGGCCGGGCAGGTGGTGATGCTCGGCAGCGTCACGCCGCCCATCTGGCTCGACCGCCCCTGCCATGTCAGCGTGGTGTTCGACGGGTTGGGCGAGGTCACCGTCACGCTCACCTGACCCGCCCGCCCCGCCGCCCCCGCGGCTTGTCTTTGGGGGCGGGGTGTGGTGTCTGCCGCGTTGATTCCATGCCCGCCCGCCGGGCGCATTCCGATTCCGTCCTGAAGCGAGGCCCCCGCCCATGTCCGACTCCGCGACGTACGAGAAGGTCGCCGATATCATTTCGGAGATCTGCGGCATCGACCGCGCCACCATCACGCCGCAGAGCCACGCCATCAACGACCTCGGCATCGACAGCCTGGATTTCCTGGACGTCGCCTTCGCCATCGACAAGGCCTTCGGCATCAAGATGCCGCTGGAGCAGTGGACCCAGGAAGTGAACCAGGGCGGTGTCTCCGGCGAAGAGTATTTCGTACTCGAAGGCCTGGCCCGCAACATCGACAAGCTCGTCGCCGCCAAGGGCTGAAGGGCCGCCCGCGATGCGCCTGGAATACTTCCAGATGGTGGACCGCATCGCGGCGATGGACCTCGCTGCGCGCACCATCGTGGTGGACTGCACCCTGCCGCAGGAAAGCCCGATCTTCGAGGGCCACTTCCCCGGCTACCCCATCCTGCCAGGCGTGCTGATGATCGAGACCATCGCCCAGGCCGGCGGCTGGCTGGTGATGGCGGGCCTGCGCTTCCGCCAGATGGCCTTCCTGGCCAAGGTGTCCGAAGCCAAGATGCGCAGCTTCCTCACCCCCGGCCAGGTGATCCAGGTGGAAGCCACGCAGGAGCATGACGGCTCCGGCTACGCCGTGCTCTCCGGCCGCATCCGCTCCGGCGGCAAGCTGGTGGCCGAGGCCGGCATTACCTATCGCGTGATGGACTTCCCCAACCCGGCCTTGCGGGCCGGCCTGTTCGAGGTCGCCCGCCGCGTGGGCGTGCCCGAGGAGCTGCTCGCCGATGCATGAGCGCGACGCTGTCATCACCGGCATTGGCCTGATCTCCTGCCTGGGCGAAGGCCCCGATGCCCACCGCGCCGCGCTGGATGCCCCGGGCGGCTTCGTCCCGGTGGTGGATGGCACGAGCTACGCCCCCTACCCGGTGCACCCCATCGTGGAACTGGCCTGGGACAAGCAGATCCCCAAGCGGCAGGACCAGCGCCAGATGGAAGCCTGGCAACGCATCGGCACCTATGCCGCCGGTGCCGCGCTGGAGCATGCCGGGGTGAAGGGCAATGCGGAACTGCTCTCCCGCACGCACATGATCGTCGCCGCCGGCGGCGGGGAGCGCGATGCGGCGGTGGATGCCGCCATCCTCTCCGGCCTGCCGAAGGCTGAGAACCCGGCGGCGTTCCTGAACGAACACCTGCTGACCGATCTGCGGCCCACGCTGTTCCTGGCCCAACTCTCGAACCTGCTCGCCGGCAACATCTCCATCGTGCACGGCGTCGTCGGCTCCTCGCGCACCTTTATGGGCGAGGAAGGGGCCGGGGTGGATGCGGTGCGCACCGCCGTGGCCCGCATCCGGGCGGGGCAGGGCGAGCTTTTTCTCGTGGGCGGCTCGCACAACGCCCAGCGGCCCGAGACGCCGATGCACTACGCCATGGGCCACGCGCTGCTGGCCGGTGACTTTGCCCCGGTGCGCGCCCGCCAAGCGGCCGGCGGCGGGATGGTGCTGAGCGCGCTGGGCTGCTTCCTGGTGATCGAAAGCCGCGCCCATGCCGAGGCGCGCGGTGCCACCGCGATCGCCCGCATCGCCGCGGTGGAGTCCGACCGCTGCAACCGCAGCCCCGGCGCTGCCACCGCCAACGCGCAGCGCCAGCTGGCCGCCATGACGCCCGGCGCGGGGGCCGCCGTGCTCTCTGGCGCCAGCGGCGTGGCGGCGCCGACGCAGGAGGAGCTTGCGTTCCTGGACGGGCTCGGCCTGCCGATCCGCGCCACCGCCACCGCGCTGGGGCATTCCATGGAGCCGAGCTTCGTGGCCAACCTGGCCCTGGCGGCCGATGCCGTCTCGCGCGGCAGCCTGTTCGCGCCGCTGGAACCAGGCGAGGCCGCCATGCCCGGCACGCTGTCGCAGGCCCTGGTCACCGCCTGGGGCCACTGGCGCGGCGAGGGCATGGCGCTGGTGACTAAAGCCTAAGGAGGGCGCGATGGCACATACCGATTCCCACGGCCGCCCGATCGTCGTCGTCACTGGCATGGGCGTGCTGACCTCGCTGGGCGAGGGGCAGCAGGACAACTGGGCGAAGCTGACCGGCGGCATCTCCGGCATCAAGCGCATCAGCCGCTTTCCGCTGGACCACATGCGCACCACCATCGCCGGCACGGTGGATTTCGTGCCGGCCGATCCGTTCTGCGCGCCGGAACTCTCCCAGCGCCTGGCCGACCGCGCCGCCGAGGAGGCCATCGCGGAGGCCGGCATCGGCACCAAGGGGAACTTCCCCGGCCCGCTCTTTCTTGCCTTGCCGCCGGTGGAGATCGAATGGCCGCAGCGGCAGGCACTGGCCGCCGCGACCGGCCGCAACGACGGCGTTTCCTATGCCGACCTGATCGCGGTGGCCGACCAGCCGCAATTTCGCGACACCTATCGCCGCTTCCTGTTCGCCTCCGTGGGCGAGCACCTGGCCGACCGCTTCGGCACCAGGGGCAACCCGATCGCCACCTCCACCGCCTGCGCCTCTGGCGGGACCGCGATCCAGCTTGCCGTGGAATCGATCCGCGCCGGGCTTTCGGACGCCGCGCTGGTAGTGGGCACCGATGCCTCGGTGAACCCGGAATCGCTGATCCGCTTCTCGCTGCTCTCGGCCCTATCCACCCGCAACGACCCGCCGGAGGGGGCCTCGCGCCCGTTCAGCAAGGACCGCGACGGGTTCGTGATGGCGGAGGGGGCAGGGGCGCTGGTGCTGGAGAGCATGGACCATGCGCTGGCCCGCGGCGCGCGCATCCTGGGCGTGCTGGCCGGCTGCGGCGAACGCGCCGATGCCTTCCATCGCACCCGGTCCAGCCCGGACGGCAAGCCGGTGATCGCCTGCCTGCATGCCGCCCTGGCCGATGCCGGAATCGGGCCGGAGGCGGTGGACTACATCAACGCCCACGGCACCTCCACGCCGGAGAACGAGCGCATGGAATGGCTCGCCGTTTCCACCGTGTTTGGCGACCGGGCCGGGTCCATCCCGATCTCCTCCAACAAATCGATGATCGGCCACACGCTGACCGCCGCCGGCACGATCGAGGCGGTGTTCAGCCTGCTGACCATCCGCAACGGCCGCATTCCGCCCACGATCAACTATCACGACCCCGACCCCGCCCTGCCGGTGGATTGCGTGCCGAACGTGGCGCGTGACGCCCAGGTCTCCTGCGCCATCTCCAACTCCTTCGGGTTCGGTGGGCAGAACGTGTGCCTGGTGATGCGGGCGGAGCCGGTCTAGTGCCGACGGCGCTCGTCATTGGCGGCCGCCGGGGCATTGGCGCCGCGGTGGTCGAGGCACTCGCCGCCGCGGGCTTCGACGTTACCTTCACCCAGCGCTCCGACCCCGAGGGCATGGCGGCGCGGCTCGACGAGTTGCATGCGCGCTTCCCCGGCCGCAGCTTCGCCGCTCGTGCGCTGGACTTGGCCGACCGTGCTGCCGTGGACGGCTTCGCCGAGGAGATCGAGGGCGGTGGGCCGCTTGGGGCGCTGGTGCATGTTGCCGGCACCACCTACGACCAGCTGGCCGCGATCATGGAGCAGGATCCGGCCGAGGCGCTGATGCAGGTGAATTTCTGGTCCTTCGCCCGCTTGGCCCGTGCCGCCGTGCGGCCGATGATGCGGGCGCGCACCGGGCGGATCATTGCCGTCGGCTCCGTGGTCGGCCAGCAGGCCAGCCAGGGCAATGCGGCCTACGGGGCGAGCAAGGCGGCCCTGGCCTCCTATGTGCGCACGTTGGCGATCGAGAGCGCCAAGCGCGGGGTGACGGTGAATTGCATCGCGCCGGGCTTCGTGGAGACCGAGATGGTCGCCGCCTTCGCTGACTACCGGAAGGCGACCGAGACCCGCGTGCCGGCCGGGCGCTATGCCGCGCCGGACGAAATCGCCGCCGTCGCCGCTTTCCTCGCCTCGCCCGGTGCTGCCTATGTCACCGGCACGGTGATTCCGGTTGATGGCGGGCTGACTGCCTCGCTCGGGATTCCAAGAAGTTAAGCGTGTTCTTTTCTTAAGAAAAGAACCAAAAGACTTTTGTTTGTTTGCGGTGGAGAGGCTGCAGCAGCCTGGCTTACTTCACCTTGGCGTAGATGAAGCAATCGCGCGGCTCGGCACTTATATTGGGGTGCATTGCCCAGCGCCGGGCGACACCTTCGAAGGTCATTCCCGCTTTTTCCATGACCCTCGCCGAGGCGCGGTTCTCCACGTCGCAGCAGTCTCCGATCCGCCATATGCCGGGCTGCAGCAGGGCCCAGCGACTCACCTCACGCAATGCCTCGGTCATCAGTCCCAGCCCCCAGGCGGACAGGGCAAGGACATAGCCGTAGCCCAACCCGTGTGGCCGTTCCTGCCGCAGGTCGAACGCCCCGATGAGCGCTTCGTCGTGCCGCCTGATCAACACGTAGGTTCGCGATGAGGCAGCACGTGTGCAGTGTTGGATGTAGGCGTTGGTATCTTCGAGGCTGCGATGCGGCCGCCAGGTCAGGAACCGGGTCACGTCAGGGTCTTGCGCATATCCATCAAAGATCGGCTGTGCATCGCCCGCCGCGATGGGCCGGAGCGCCAGGCGAGCGGTCTGAAAGCCATCCGGAAACATTGGATGCGACGTTGCCATGAAAGCGCGGCCTTAAAGTTAAAAAGTCTTTTTGCTTCTTTTTCTTCAGAAAAAGAAGAATCCTTGCTTACTCACAGCACGATTGGGTTGCGCAGAAGCACGACACCCGCACCTCCGTATCCGCCCGCGCCAGCGCGTAGTCCAGCCGCTGGCGGATGAGCCTGGCTTCCACGGTCTCGCCGCGCGCTTCCAGGCAGGAGAGCAGGCCGCGCAGGGCCCAGACGTTGTCCGGGTGGACCTGGGCGCGGGGCAGGGTGCCGGCGAGGCCGAGGTCTTCGCGGTAGGTGGCTTCCGCTTCGGCGGTGCGGCCTTGTTCCAGCAGCAGGGCGCCGAGGGCGTGGCGGACGGGTTGCATCCAGCCCCAGGGTTCGTCGTAGGGCAGGGCGTCTTCCAGGGCGATGGCGGCGCGCAGATGGGCGAAGGCGGCATCGTGCTCGCCGCGGCGGTAGGCGATTTCGCCTTCCAGCATCTCCTCCGCCACGGCCAGGGCATCGAGGCAGTTGACGTTGTGCATCCAGCGGGATTTCGGCACGCGCGGCACGGCGGCGCGGAACAGGGCCTGCTCGGCCTCGGCTTCGGGCACGTTGCCGAGGGCGGCGTGGGCGACGCCTTTCGCGTAGTGCATGGTGGCGGTGGTGTTGCAGTAGAGCGCCTGGTCCACCGGCAGGGGTTGTTCGATGATCTCGCGCCATTTGCCGAAGCGCACCAGCACGTGCTGGCGGACGGAGACGTAGCTTTCGAAGAAATCGGCCATGGGCGGGGAGGGAATGCGCAGCATCGCCTCTGGCATGGTGGTGAGCATTTCGTCGATGGCGGCGAGGGCGGGGGCGAACTGGCCCAGGAACATCGCCCCGTAGGCGGCGAAATGGTAATTATGGATGCGGTAGCCGGTGTAGAAATTCATCGGGCCGGCGCGGTCGTAGAACTTGCGGTCGGCGATGATGGCTTTCTGGTTCCAGTGCATCGTGTCCCGGTAGTGGCCGCACTGGACGTCGATATGGGTGGGCATGTGGACCAGGTGGCCCATGTCTGGCGTGAGTTCGCGCAGCCGGTCGCCGGTGAGCAGGGCTGCTTCGGGCGTGGGGGACATTTCCATCAGGTGGACGTGCAGGTGCAGCAGGCCTGGATGGTCCATGGCGCCGGGCACGCGGGCGAAGGCGGATTCCAGCACCTCGCGCGCTTCCAGCGTGCCGGCGCCCTCGGCGGGGAGCCCCGTGCGCAGGTCCCACATCTTCCACGGCGTGATGTTGAGGATGGCCTCGGCGAAGACGGTGCGGATTTCGAGGTCGCTTGTGTTGGCCTTGTGGGCGGCGCGCATGGCGTCGGCGAAGGCGATGTCCCATGGGCGCTGGTCTTCGATCACGTCGCGCTGGGGGTAGCGGGCCTGGATCGCCTCGATCAGGGCGCGTTCGGCGCGGGTGACGGGGCCGGCGAGTTCCAGGGCGGTACGGCTTGCGTCGTGGGCGCGGGCGAGGGATTTGGCCTTGCCGGCGGGGTCCATCAGCACCCAGGGGTAGTTGTAGTTGGGGCCGATGGCGTAGGCGATGCCCCAATGGGCCATGGCGCAGCCGGGATCGGCGGCGACGGCTTTGTCGAAGCAGGCGACGGCTTCCTCGTGATGGTAGCCGTAGGTCCAGTTCAGGCCGCGATCGAACCAGCTTTGGGCCTCCGCCGAGGCGGTGGTGACCTTCCGGGAGTACGGCCCGAGATCGTAGGGGTAGTCCATGGCGGGTGCTCCCTGGCGGCTGTTGGCCGGCACGCTACGCGGCGGGGTGTGGCGGCGGCAATGGCGCGTGCTTGCCTTCGGGCGGCGGGCTGCGTAGAGCCTGCCGCGACCGCCTAGAGGACGAAGCCATGCGTGCCCTCCAGCTCTTCGGCGACCGCGATGTGCGGCTGGTCGAGCTTGAACCCCCGCCGCCGCCCGGGCCGGGCGAAGCGCAGTTCCGCGTGCGCACGGTGGGGCTGAACCACCTGGATGTGTGGGGCTTCCGCGGCATGGCCTTTGCCAAGCGCAAGCTGCCGCTGACCGTGGCCGCCGAGGCCGCCGGCGAGGTGGTGGCCGTGGGCGAGGGGGTGACGCATCTGCGCCCGGGCCAGCGCGTGGTGCCGTTCGGCGCCATCACCTGCGGCACCTGCCGCGCCTGCCGCGAAGGGCGGGACAATCTGTGCGAGAACGTCGCCGGCGTGCGCGGCTTCCATATCGACGGCTTCGCGCAGGAGCTGACCAACCACCCCGCGCGCCTGCTGGTGCCGGTGCCCGATGCCGTCTCCACCGCCGATGCCGCCTGCGTGACAGTGGCGTACGGCACGGTGGAGCACATGCTGTTCGACAACGCGAAGCTGGAGCCGGGCGAGTGGATCCTGGTGCATGCCGGCGGTTCCGCCATCGGCAGCATCGCCATCCGCATTGCGAAATCCATGGGCTGCACCGTGATCACCACCGTGGGCAGTGAGGACAAAGCCCAGAAGGCGCGCGCGTTGGGGGCGGACCATGTGATCAACTATCGCGAGGACCGGTTCGAGGGCGTGGTTCGCCGGATCACCGGCAAGAAGGGCGTGGACGTGGTGTTCGAGCATGTCGGCGCCGACACCTGGCAGGGCTCGCTGCTGTCCATGAAGCGCGGTGGGCGGCTGGTGACGTGCGGGGCGACTTCCGGGCCGAGTGGGAGCATCAACCTGATGCAGCTGTTCCAGCAGCAGTATCGGATCACAGGCAGCTTCGGCTGCCGGGTGGCGAACATGGTCTCGGCGCTGGACCGGATCGCCTCGGGCGTGCGGCCGGTGATCGATACCGAATACACGCTGGAGACCTACGAGGAGGGGCTGGGGCGGATGGAACACAGGGATGTGTTCGGGAAGATCCTGGTCAGCCTTTGAAGCGAGCAAGTATGTTCTTTTTTGAAAAAAAGAACCAAAAAACTTTTGTTCGTTCGCTGGATCGGGTGCGAGCGAATAAAAGTCTTTTTGCTTCTTTTTCTTCAGAAAAAGAAGAGTCTTGCTGATGTTTGATCGTATCCTCGGTGGCCTCGTAGGGGGCATCCTCTCCCTGCTGCGCCGCATGTCCCCGGAGCGCGCCTCCGATTTCGTGGGTGGGATGGCGCGGCGGATTGGCCCGTTGCTGCCGGAGCATCGCGTGGGCCGGCGGCAGTTGGCGGCGAGCTTTCCGGAGAAGGACGCCGCCTGGGTGGAGGCAACGCTGCGCGATGCCTGGGAGAATCTGGGGCGCGTGGCGGGCGAGTATGTGCACCTGGATCGCATCTGGGATTACGACGAGAATCACCCGCTGGCCGGGCGCATCACGACCGATGCGCGCGAGGTGCTGGAGCGGCTGCGCGATGACGGGCAGCCGGCGCTGCTGTTCACGGCGCATTTGGCGAATTGGGAGCTGCCGGCGGTGGCGGCGCAACGGCACGGATTGCCGACGGCGGTGCTGTATCGCATGCCGAACAACCGCAGCGTGGCCGCGCAGATCGAGGCGATCCGTGGGCCGCTGATGGGGCGGTTGATCTCGTCCCGCCGGTCCGGTGCGTTCGAGATGGCGGCGGCGCTGGAGCGTGGCGAGCACCTGGGCATGCTGGTGGACCAGTTCTTCGGCCGCGGCGAGCCGATCACCTTCTTCGGGCGGGAGACGAAGGCGAACCCCACCCTGGCGCGGCTGGCGAAGCGGTATGAGTGCCCGGTGTATGGCGTGCGGGTGATCCGCCGACCCGGGCTGCGCTTCCATGTCACCACCACCGGCCCGCTGGACCTGCCGCGCAACGCCGCGGGCGAGATCGACGTGCGCGGCGCGACCCAGATGATCAACACGGTGATCGAAGGCTGGGTGCGCGAGGAGCCGGCGCAGTGGCTCTGGTTTCACCGCCGCTGGAGACAGTAGCTTCAACGCTGCCCCGCATCCCGGCGGCTTGAAGCGGACCGGGCCTTCTGCGAGCGTTCGGGCAACGCCAAAGCAGGAGGAAACGCACGGCATGGCCAGCCAGGCCACATTGCCGCGGCCGGCCGACAACGCGCGGGTGCCGTTCCTGGCGCCGTTCGGCAACCGTAGCTACCGGGTGATGTTCCCGGCCGACCTGCTGACCTCCTGGGCCTTCGAGATGGAGACCCTGATCCTCGGCTGGTACATCCTGGTCGAGACGCAGTCGGTGGTGTGGCTGACGGTGTTCGGCTCCTTGCAGTTTCTCGGCACGTTGATCGCGCCGCTGTACGGCGTGGCGTGCGACCGGATCGGCGCGCGCAACATGCTGTGCCTGATGCGCGGGCTGTACGTGGCGCAGGCCACGCTGCTGGCGGTTTTCGCGCTGACGGGCGTGATCACGCCGATCCATGTGGTGTGCGTTGCCGTGGTGATGGGGCTGGTGCGGCCCTGCGACCTTTCGGTGCGCAACACGCTGATCGGCGGGCTGATGTCTCCGGCGCAGCTGATGGGGGCGGTGAGCATCTCCCGCACCACGATGGATTCCGCGCGCATCATGGGCGCGCTGGTGGGGGCGGCGATCTTCGCGCTGCTGGGGCTGGGGGCGGCCTATGTGATGATCGCCGGGCTGTACGTGGTGAGCCTCGGCCTGACCCTTTGCATCGCCAACCCGGCGCGGGCGAAGGCGGATTCGCACGCATCGCCGTTCCGGGAGGTGTGGGAGGGGCTGGGGTATGTCGCGGCCACGCCGCGGTTGCTGGCGGCGATGGTGATCGCCTTCCTGGTGAATTTCTGCGCCTTTCCTCTCTCCGGCGGGCTGCTGCCCTATGTGGCGCGCGACATCTACGGCATGGGGCAGGGGGGGCTGGGCTTCCTGGCGGCGGGGTTCGCCTCTGGCGGGCTGATCGGCTCCTTGCTGCTGGGCACGGCGGCGCGCGGCATTCCGGCCGGGCGGGTGATGATCAGCTTCACCTTCGTCTGGTACGTGATGCTGCTGATGTATGCCCATACCAGCGTGCCGCTTCTGGGAATTCCGTTGCTGATGCTGGCGGGGTTCATGCAGAGTTTCAGCATGGTGCCGATGGCCGTGATGCTGCTGCGCAGTACGGAGCCGCGCTTTCGCGGCCGGGTGATGGGGGTGCGCATGCTGGCGGTGTACAGCATGCCGCTGGGCCTGCTGCTGGCCGGATGGATGATCGCGAAGTTCGGCTTCGTGGCCACCGCCACGGCCTATTGCCTGTTCGGCCTGCTGGCCACCGGCGGGATCGCGCTGGTGTGGCGCCGCCACCTGTTCCCGCTTTCGGCGTCGGCCAATGCGCGCTGAACGCTGGTGGCCGGCGGCCGCGCTGGCCGGGTTGGCACTGTTGTATCTCGCGCTGTTCCGGCCCGGGCTTTCGGTGATGGGGGGCGGGGATTTCGCGCTGTATCTCGCCCATGCCCAGGCGCTGGTGCAGGGGCGCGGCTATGCCGATACGGGTTTCGTGTTCAACCCGGCCAACGCCATCATGTCCCCCGCCGCCTACCCGCCCGGCCTGCCGCTGCTGCTGGCGCCGGTGGTGGCCGCGTTCGGGCTGGATGGCACGCTGATCAAGCTGCTAATGCTCGTGGCGCTGCTGGCCATGCTGTGGGCGCTGCACCGGCTGGCGGAACTAACGCTGGGCCCGCGCTGGAGTGCGGTGCTGGTGCTGGCCGCCGGGCTTTCGCCCGCGATCCTGATGCGGCGGGACGCCGTAGGCTCCGACATCGTGTTCGCCGCATGGTGCTACCTCGCCCTGCTCGGCGCACGCGGAAGGCCCGTGCTGCTGGGCATCGGGGTGGCGATGGCGATCCTGACCCGTTCCATCGGCATTGTGCTGGCCATGGCGCTGGTGCTGGACCTGCTGTTTCGGCCGGGCCCGATGCGCCGGCGCCTGGTCCCCGCGCTGCTGGCTGGCGTGTCAGTGGCCCTGCTGGCAACGCTGTGGCTGCGCGTCGACAACGCCACCTATGCCGGATATGTCGAGCGGCTGCGGGAAGTTGGCGTGGTGCGCCACCTCGCCTCCGCGGCGCAGGCCTATGCCTTTGCGGTGGTGGAGCTGTTCGGGCTCAGCTTCGGGCGGCTGGCGAATGGACCGGTGTTGCTGGCGCTGCTGGGGCTGATCGGCTGGGGGCTGTGGCGCTACCTGCGCCGTGGGCCGGATGCCGTGGTGATCTTCGTGCTGCTCTACGGCGCCGCGCTGATCGCCTACCCCGTGCACCTGGAGCCGACGCGCTACGCCCTGCCGATCCTGCCGCTGCTGCTGTGGCTGGCGCTGGAGCCGCTGCGCCGCCTGCCGCCCGCCGCCGTGCTGGCCGGGCTCGCCGTGCTCTATGGGCCGTTCTACTGGCAGCACGATGCCCGCGCCCAGGCGCCCCTCACCGCCGACAGCGCCGAGTTCCAGGCCCTGCTGGCCGAACTGCGCGAGAATCCCCCCGGCACCCGCCTGATCGCCCGCAACCCGCGCATCTTCGCACTCTACGCCGGCCTGCCCAGCCACACCTGGCCCGAAACCCTGACGCCCGAGGGCTGGCGCGCCACGCTCGCCACCTATCGCCCGGCCTATGTGATCGAGGAACGCTGGCAGACCAGCGAGGAAGCGACGATCCTGGCCGCGCTCGTCGCCACCTATCCCGTCTCGTTCGAGAACGCCGCCTACCGCCTGCGCGCTATTCCCGCCGCAGCACTTGGTCGTTGAGGAAGCTGGCCAGGCCATGCGCCCGGAAATCCCGGCGCAGCGCCTCCTCATCGTACTCGTCGCGCACCCAATCGAGGAACGGCAACCGCCCCTCTGCCTCTGCCTGGTAGCGCAGGAAGAACGCATCGAGGATCCCTGGTGGCGCGCCGCGGACATGCCCGAAGCGCAGCGACAACTGTCCCAGCGCATCGGCTGCCGTGCCGCCCCCGAACATCAGCACCAGGCCTGAGGCCAGGCCGGCCCGGTCCGCGCCCGATTTGCAATGCATCAGCACCGGGGTTTCCACCGTGCGCCAGATCTCATGGAACCGCAGGATCCGGTCCCGGTGCGGTGCCCCACGGCTCTCGAACGGCATGTACACGTGGTTCACGCCCAGCCGCCCCGTCGCCGCGCGCGACAACGCATCCGACCCGCATTCCCGCGGGCCACGCAAATTCACGATCGTCCGCAGCCCAATCCGCCGCACCCAGCCGCCAATGCGCCACGGCAAGGGATGGCTGGCCCGATACCACTGGCCCGGCACCACCACGGCAAAATTGCGCCACACCGTGCGCAACACGGCATGATCCACCCACAACGAATTCATCCACGCCGCAAACGGCCGCCCGTCGAACCTCATGCTGGCTCTCCCGGAAGGAAGGCCAGGGCTCTGCCCTGGACCCGGTCAGGGGCTTTGCCCCCGACACCCCTACCAGGGACCTGAGGTCCCTGGACCCACATTAGTTTGCCCATGGCACGGGGTGGGCTATCCGGATCATAGCTCCCGATAGCCCACCCCGTGCCATGGGCAAAAAAGTAAAGGGGTCTGGGGCCTAAGGCCCCAGTGGGGTGCAGGGGCAAAGCCCCTGCTTGGGGGCCGGGGCGAAAGCCCCGGCCTTTCTTTCCCAGGAAGGCCGTCGTCAGCCTTCGCGCTCGACCATCAGGGCCTTGATTTCGCCGATGGCTTTGGCGGGGTTCAGGCCTTTGGGGCAGGTTTGGGTGCAGTTCATGATGGTGTGGCAGCGGTACAGCTTGAACGGGTCATGCAGCGCGTCCAGGCGGGCGCCGGTGGCCTCGTCGCGGCTGTCGGCGATCCAGCGGTAGGCGGCCAGCAGCACGGCGGGGCCCAGGAAGCGGTCGCCGTTCCACCAGTAGCTGGGGCAGGCGGTGGAGCAGCAGAAGCACAGGATGCACTCCCACATGCCGTCCAGCTTGGCGCGCTCTTCCTTCGATTGGAGGCGCTCGCCGTCGGGCGGGGCAGGCGTGTCGGACTTCAGCCAGGGCTCGATTGAGCGCAGCTGGGCGTAGGCCTGGCTGAGGTCGGGCACCAGGTCCTTCACCACGGGCATGTGCGGCAGCGGGTTGATCTTCACCTCCCCGGCCACTTCCTCGATCGGCTTGAGGCAGGCGAGCGTGTTGGTCCCGTCGATGTTCATCGCGCAGGAGCCGCAGATCCCCTCGCGGCAGGAGCGCCGGAAGGTGAGGGTGGGATCGACCTCGTTCTTGATCTTGATCAGCGCGTCCAGAACCATCGGGCCGCACGCGTCGAGATCGATCTCGAACGTGTCGGTGCGCGGGTTCTGCCCATCATCCGCGCTCCAGCGGTAGATGTTGAACGCGCGCACGTTCTTCGCCCCGGCAGGGGCCTTGTGGGTTGTGCCGGGCTGAACGCGGCTGTTGGCGGGCAGCGAGAAGTTGGCCATCTGGTGTTCGACGCCTTCCGATCAGTACACGCGCTTCTTCGGCGGGAAGACCTGAACCTCGTTGGTCAGGGTCTGCATCTTCACGCCGCGATAGTCGAGCTTCACCTCGCCGTGGTCGTTGCACCAGGCCAGGGTGTGCTTCATCCAGTTTTCGTCGTCACGGTCCGGATAGTCGTCATGCGCCTGGGCGCCGCGGCTTTCCTTGCGGGCTTCGGCGCCGACCATCGTGGTCATGGCGTTGCCCATGAGGTTCTGGAGCTCCAGCGCTTCCATCAGGTCGGAGTTCCACACCAGCGAGCGGTCGGAGACGGACATGTCGTCCATGCCCTTCCACATCTTCTGCATCTTGCCGACGCCCTCGATCATGCTCGCGCTGTCGCGGAACACGGCGGCATGGGCCTGCATGGCGCGCTGCAGCCCGTCGCGCAGCTCGGCCACCTTCGTGCCGCCCTTGGCGTGGCGGGTGCCGTCGAAGCGATCGAGGCTGGCCTCGCCGGCGCGGGCCGGCAGCGGGGCCTGGCTGGTGCCGGGCTTCACCACCTCGGCGGCGCGGTGGGCGGCGGCGCGGCCGAACACCACGAGATCGAGCAGGGAGTTGGTGCCCAGGCGGTTGGCGCCATGCACGGACACGCAGGCGGCCTCGCCCACGGCCATCAGGCCGGGCACGATCCCGTCGGGGTTGTCCTTGGTCGGGCGCAGCACTTCGCCATGATAGTTCGTCGGCACGCCGCCCATGTTGTAGTGCACCGTGGGCAGCACGGGGATCGGCGCCTTGGTCAGGTCCACGCCCGCGAACACGCGCGCGGTCTCGGAAATGCCCGGCAGGCGCTCGTTCAGGATGTCCGCCCCCAGGTGCTCCAGGTGCAGCAGGATGTGGTCCTTGTTCGGCCCGCAGCCGCGCCCGGCGTTGATTTCCAACGTCATGGAACGGGAGACCACGTCGCGCGAGGCGAGGTCCTTGGCCGTCGGCGCGTAGCGCTCCATGAAGCGCTCTCCCTCGGAATTGGTGAGGTAGCCGCCCTCGCCGCGCGCGCCCTCGGTGATCAGGCAGCCAGCGGGGAAGATGCCGGTGGGGTGGAACTGCACGAATTCCATGTCCTGCACGGGCAGGCCGGCGCGCAGCGCCATGCCGGAGCCGTCGCCGGTGCAGGTGTGGGCGGAGGTGCAGGAGAGGTAGGCGCGGCCATAGCCGCCGGTGGCGAGCACCACGGACTGGGCGCGGAAGCGGTGCATCGTGCCGTCTTCCAGGTTCCAGGCCATCACGCCGCGGCAGGCGCCGTCCTCGTCCATGATCAGGTCGAGCGCGAAGTATTCCACGAAGAACTCAACTTCGTGCTTCAGGCTCTGCTGATACAGGGTGTGCAGGATGGCGTGGCCGGTGCGGTCGGCGGCGGCGCAGGCGCGCATGGCCGGGGCCTTGCCGTATTCCGTCATGTGGCCGCCGAAGGGGCGCTGGTAGATCTTGCCGTCTTCGGTGCGGCTGAACGGCACGCCGAAGTGCTCCAGCTCATAGATCGCCGGGATCGCCTCGCGGCACATGTATTCGATGGCGTCCTGGTCGCCCAGCCAGTCCGACCCCTTCACGGTGTCGTACATGTGCCAGCGCCAATCGTCCTCGCCCATGTTGCCCAGCGCGGCACCGATGCCGCCCTGGGCGGCCACGGTGTGGCTGCGGGTGGGGAACACCTTGGTGATGCAGGCGGTTTTCAGCCCCGCCGCGCCCATGCCGAGCGTGGCGCGCAGGCCGGAGCCGCCGGCGCCCACCACCACCACGTCATACGTGTGGTCGATCACGTTGTAGGCGCCGAGGGAAGGTTTGGTCACCGCGTTCATGTGCGTCCTGTCGCCGGCCGTCCGGCTATCCTTGGGGTCAACCCGTGAAGGCGAGCTTCAGCACCGAGATCGCGGAGGCCAGGCCCAGCAACCATGCCACGCCCTTCGTCACCATCAGCCACGCGATCCGGGGCCGCTCATTGTGGATGTAGTCCTCGATGACGGTTTGCACACCCAGGTACATGTGATGAAACAGCGCGGCGATGGTGGCCAGCAGCAAAGTGGCCGTGATCGGCCCGCCGGCCCAGGCCGCCACCTGCGCCCGCGTGGCGCCCTGCAGCCCGATCATGCTGCCCAGCATCCACAGCGTGAGCGGGATCAGCGCCAGCGAGGTGGCCTTCATCGCCCACCAATGTGCGGTGCCGCTTTTCGCAGCACCCAGGCCACGCGCGCGCCCCAGCATGGAGCGGCGGATGGCGATCTCGGGTCCCTTGGTGTCGGCCATGCTCGGAGCCCTTCAGCGAACGGCGAAAATCACGATCCAGGTCAGCACCGACAGCACCACGGTGGCTGCCAGCACCAGCTTGCCGGTGAGATGCACCGTCGGCAGCTCGAAGCCGTACCCGGCATCCCAGAACAGGTGCCGGATGCCGGCGCAGAAATGGTACCACAGCGCCACGGTCCAGCCGAACAGCAGCAGCATCCCGAACCAGGAGCCGATGAAGCCGCTCGCCGTCGCATAGGCGGCATCGGAGGTGGCCGCGGCCACCAGCCACCACACAAGCATCAGCGTGCCCACCGACAGCGCCACCCCGGTCACGCGGTGGAAGATCGAAAGGGCCGAGGTGATCTGGGGCTTGTACACCTGCAAATGCGGCGACAGCGGCCGGCGCACCAGCTTGCCGTCGGAGGTCTTGCCCACCATCAGCGCGTCGCGCACGTCCGCCATGTATCGACTACTCCCAGGCCCCCGGAATCGGTTCCGGGTCCATACTCTTGCGCTCGGCCAGGGTCAACGCGACCCCGGCATTCCAGCCGCGTTCAGGCGGCCTTCTTCAGCAGCCCCTGGGCCACCATCGTCTCGGCGATCTGCACCGCGTTCAGCGCGGCACCCTTGCGCAGGTTGTCGCTGACGCACCAGAACGCCAGGCCGTGCTCCACGGTGGGGTCGATCCGGATGCGGCTGACATAGGTGTCGTCCTCGCCGGCGCATTCCAGCGGGGTCATGTAGCCGCCATCCTCGCGGGTATCCATCACCCGCACGCCCGGCGCATGGCGGAACGCGGCGCGCGCGCCCTCCACCGTTACCGGGTTCTCGAATTCCACGTTCACCGCCTCGGAATGGCCGATGAACACCGGCACACGCACGCAGGTGGCGAACACCTTGATATCGGGGTCCAGGATCTTCCGGGTCTCGGCCACCATCTTCCACTCTTCCTTGGTGGAGCCGTCATCCATGAAGCGGTCGATATGCGGGATCACGTTGAAGGCGATCTGCTTGGTGAATTGCTGCGGCACGATCTGGTCGTGCACCAGCGAACGGCGCGCCTGTAGCAGCAGCTCGTCCATCCCTTCCTTCCCCGCGCCGGAGACGGACTGGTAGGTGGAGACCACCACGCGCTTGATCTTGTACTTGTCGTGCAGCGGCTTCAGCGCCACCACCATCTGGATGGTGGAGCAGTTCGGGTTGGCGATGATGCCGCGCTTGATCTTCAGCAGCGCCTGCGGGTTCACCTCCGGCACCACCAGCGGCACATCGTGGTCCATGCGGAAGTGGCTGGTGTTGTCGATCACCACGCAGCCGGCGGCGGCCGCGCGCGGGGCATGCACGGCGGAGATGGAGGCGCCGGGGCTGAACAGCCCGATATCCCAGCCGGTGAAATCGAAGGTCTCCAGGTTCTTCACCTTCAGCACCTTCTTGTCGCCGAACGAGATCTCCTGCCCCACGGAGCGTGCGGAGGCCAGGGCCACCACTTCGCTCACCGGGAAGTTGCGCTCCACCAGCGTCTTGATCATCTCGCGGCCCACCGCGCCGGTGGCACCCACAACTGCGACCCTGTAGGCCATGTCCTATTCTCCAGTCTGCTGCAGCGCAAACCGCTGCCGTGTTCCGGCGGCGATCAATTGCTGTCTGCCAACCCGGCCGGCCGGCCCGACGTAAGGCTGCCAGCGTCGCTCGATAGCGGGCCGTTCATAGCAGCCTTTGGCGAAGGCTCAACTGTTGGTCCACCCAGGTGCTGGTCCACCCAGGTGTTGCTCCACCCCGGGCAGGGCTCACGGCCCGCGCCGCTCTCCGATCAGAACCAGATTGCTGATCCAGCCCAGCAGGCGTGGCGAGGCAAACCGGAACTGCCAGTCTGGATGCCGTGCCGAAAGCCCCGCCAGCTCGCGCCGGGTCATCAGGTTCAGGTTTTCCTCGCGCGCAAAGAACGGCATGCCCAATGCCCGGAACACGGCGCGGCCCCAGGGCTTGGGCAGCCAATGCACCAGCGGGAGCTGGGTGTGGAACTCGATGGGATACCAACGATTGGGCGTGGTCAGGCATACGCCGCGGCGCGCCACGCGCAGGCATTCCGCCAGCATCCGGCCCTGATTCGCCAGGCTGCCGACATGCTCCAGCACGGCGGAGGAATGCACCAGGTCGAAGCTTGCGGACTCGAAGGGCAGGTCCAGCGCGTTCGCCGTGACGAACCGCACCCCGGGGTAAAGGGTTTCCAGGAACTGGGCGTCATCCAGCCCGCAGGCGGTAATGCGGTGCTTGTGGGGATAGAGCCGCTCGAAATAGTTCGACGACGTGTAGCTCTGGTCCGACGTCACCCCCACATCCGCAACGGTTTCCGCCGCGGTGGGGCGAAGTTCGCGCATGAAGCTTTCGAACATGTGCTCCCGCATTCGCGTCGCCACGCGGATCGACAGCGAATCCGCGCCGGCCATGTTGTACTGCGCGTTCGGCGCGCTATCGTTCATGTGGAAAGGTCCAGGATTTCAGCAGGGTGTAATTGAGGCACGCCACCAGCACAGCAATGGCGATGAACGCGAACCAGGGCCGGGCCCGGATCGCGTTGGCGAACAACTCCGCGCCCAGGATCGCGACCCCGTTGCTGATCGCCTGGGTCGCCAGATACCGCATGAAGGCACTGCGATGGGCGCGGCGTGATTGGAATGTCAGCCCGCGCTGCAGCAGGTAGGTGGGCGGCAGGACAATCGCCAGGGCCAGTAACACCGCCAGGCTCGGGCGCAGTTCCAGCCCGGACGTGAACAGCACGCCGAGCGCCGTGTAAGCCGCTGCGCTGCCACCGCCCACCAGCAGAAACAGCGCGATCTCCCGGCCGCGGCCCTCCACCCTCAGCATGCGCTGCCCGGCCGCGTCAGTTTGCCGCCGGGTCTGGTGTGCCGCGGATGCCCAGCAGGGCCGCGAAGAACGCGCCATAGACAACCTGCATCGCCGTCAGCACCAGCACCGCGGATGGAATGACCAGTCGCATCGTGCGGGTCGGGTCCAACGAGCCGAACCGGGCCGATTGCCATTCGCCCAGCGCATAGATGCCGAGCAGGATGCCGGCGATCAGCATCAGGCCGCCGAAGATCAGGCCGCGCTCCAGCGTCGTGCGGGCGAGAACGGCGGAGAACCCGGGATCGGGCGGCACGATCCGCTCCCTGGCGCCATAGATCTTGGCGAACACCCAGAACAGGATCGCCTGCACCCCCAGCACCACCGCCATGCCGGCATACAGCATCGTGTGTATGCCAAAGCCGATGCCGGCAAAGAACTTCTCGCCACTCATCAGGCCAACCATCACCAAAGCGCCCAGCGCCGCAAACGCCATGCCGGGATACAGGAACAGCCAGCGTGGCGAGAAGATCAGCAGGAACCGCAGGTGCCGCCAGCCATCGCGCCAACTGCGCAGATGGGGCGGGCGCGAGCGCCCGTCGGGGGAGAGCGTGGTGGGCACCTCCGTGATCCGCCGGCGCTGGATGGTCGCCTTCACCACCATCTCGCTGGCGAACTCCATCCCGGGGGCGGACAGCCCCAGGGACAGCATCGCCGCGCGGTCGAAGCCGCGCAGGCCACAATGGAAGTCACCGCAGGGGCTGCGGAAGAACACCCGGCCGACCATCGTCAGCACCGGATTGCCCAGGTAGCGATGCAGCGCCGGCATCGCGCCGGGCTTGATCCCACCCTTGAACCGATTGCCCATCACCAGCTCGTAGCCATCGCGCAGCTTGGCCACGAACTGGTCGAGATCGGAGAAGTCGTAGCTGTCGTCGCTGTCGCCCATGATCACGAAGCGCCCGCGCGCCGCATGGATGCCGCCGATGAGCGCCGACCCGTAGCCGCGCGCTGCGATGTCCACCACCCGCGCCCCATGGTCACGCGCAATCTGCTGTGACCCGTCGGTGCTGCCGTTGTCGGCAATCAATACTTCCCCCGCGATCCCGCTGCGGGCGAGATACGCCTGTGCTTTGTCGATGCAAATCGCCAGCGTCTCGGCCTCATTGAGGCAGGGCATCAGGATCGTCAGTTCGAGGTTCGGGCCGACAGGCCCGGCGGCGCTCGCGATGTTCACGCCATTCCCTGGACCACTCAGCACGTGCGGCTCTCCACTCAATGTCATGCATTCGGCCACTGGAACTTCCTGTATCTCGGATCGTCCCTCGCTCTGGTCTATCCTCTTGCCGCTTCGGCGTGCAGAATGCAAATTCGTTATCAACGTGGCCTGCACATTTTTTGGGTTGCACGGACCTCACATGCGATCGGGCATTCTATGCAATCAGCCTCGCCATTTCTGGCAGTAACTGTGATCGGCGCCACTCGTGCCGCTGGTCTTTTTGTCTTGTTGCTCGCAGTTGTCGTTGGAATCCAATGGCAGGGGGATGCCAATACGGGGTTCATCGCAAACGACGCCGCAGCCCACTACGTCACCGGGCTGGCCGTCCATGACTGGTTGCGCGGCTTGCCGGGCACGCTCAGCGGCAACCCTCTTCGTTTTGTGATCGACTATCACGCGCACCTGCCGCTGACCGGTTTCGGCCTGTGGCCGCCGCTCTACCATGGCGTTCTGGCGGTCTGGATGGTGGTGGCGGGAACCTCGAAGGCAAGCGTCCTGCTGCTGTCCGGCGTCGTCGCGGCGCTGACTGGCGCGGCCGTCGGGCTGGCTGTTGCGCGCCAGGCCGGTTGGGCGTGCGGCTTGGTGGCCGGGCTGCTCATGGCGGCCAACCCGCTGGTCCAGCGCGCCGCGGCCGAACTGATGCTCGACCTGCCTTGCGCGCTCGCGAGCTTCCTCGCTGCCTGAGCCTACGCCGCCTACCTCGCTCGCGGCACCTGGCGGCTCGCATTGCTGTTCAGTGCCATTGCCGTGGCGGCCATGCTGGTGAAATACAATGCGCTCGCCCTCGCGCTTGTCCCGCCGCTGTGTGTGTTGATCCTGCGGCGATGGGATCTCCTGCTCCGTCCAAGCTTCTATCTCCCCGCGGTGGTGGTCGCGGTGCTGGTTGGGCCCCTCTATCTCAAGACACACGGCTTCGCTGAACAGGGCTTCCGGTTCACCTGGGGGGTCGAGTATGTCCGCCTGGCAACCACCTACAATCTGGCGAGCCTGCTCGAGGGGCTTACCCCGCTCGCGGTCCCCTTTGCGTTGCTTGGCCTGGGGCGCGTGCTGTGGAACGGCGGCGACCGTGGTGCCGTCTCCATGATCGAGGTCGTCTGCGCCAGCCTCGCGCTGGCCGTCTTCCTCTTCCTGCTGGCCGTGCCCGTTGCATTGCAGGACCGCTACCTCCTTCCCGCCTTGGCGGCGCTTCTGGTGCTGGCCGGCTGCGAACTCGGCCGCCTGGTGCTGCGCCTGCGCCAGCCCGCGTGGCGCGCCCTCGCCATCGCAGCCCCTGTTGCCGTGGCGGCCTTTGCCGTGTTGCCCCCTGCAAGGCAGCCGCAGGATACGCTCGCCGCTGCCGTTGCGGCGATGCAGACGGAACTGCCGCACGCCAATCCCGTCATCCTGCTTGTCGCCGACGCGGAGACGGAACCCGCCCTGATTGCCGAGATCGCCATCTCCGAGCCGCGCCGGCCCCGCGCCTGGGTCATCCGTGGGGCTCGGCTGCTGGGCGGCGGAGGCTTCAACAATGCGGATTATCAACCGCGTTTCGCGACGCCGGCCGAAATCCTGCCGGCAATCGACCGCTACGGGGTTGCCGTTGTGATCTTCCAGCGGAGCACCCGGCCCGACGCCTGGGGCCATATCGGCCAGTTCACCACGCTGCTCGAGCAAGCGCCCGGCAGGTTCGAGCGAGTGTTCATCACCGAGGGGCGCGCGCCGGTAGAAGTCTTGCGCGTGCGCGGCAACGGGGGGCGCATCCCCGATCCCGCCGCCCTGACGGAGCTCAGCGGCCCCCGCGCCCTTATGCGGATGCTGTCCAAAGCGGAGTAGGGGCGCAGTACCTTCCCTACCGCAGCGTTCCGCACATCGTGGCCATCACCCCGATCCACTGCTGCGCCTCTGTGATCCCGGGGCATTCGAACGCGATCCCGCGCGGCCCGGTGCGTTCCGCGCCGGGCACCGCCCCGCACAGATCGGCCATCGCCACCGTCGCCAGATCCACCTCCAGCCGGCACGGCGGCGGAATTACATAGGGCGTGCAGCCCGGGATCGCGCGCACCGCCTGCGCCGCCCCCTCGCGGATGCGCGCACGCGCCATCTCCGGCGACAGCGCGCGGGCAGAGCGATGCCCCAGCGCCGTTTTCACCTGCACCATCACCGAACCGGGGAAGGTCTCGTGGCACTGCTCCGCGAGCCGGTCATCCCCGGTCAGCAGCGCCACGGGCACGCCCAGGCTGCCGGCATAGGCGCCATACAGCGTTGCCTCCGCCGTCTCGATGCCGTTGATGCGGATGCCCTGGAAGGCAAAGCCGCTGACGGTATGCGAAAGCACCCCATGCCGCCCGGCGCCGGAATGGTAGCCGGTGAAGAACACCGCATCGAAGCTGGCATCCAGCCCCGCCGTCATGTTCATCGGCTTCGGCCGGCCGATGATGCATTCGGCGCGCGGGTCCATGTCCTCCGGGATCAGGTTCACCATCGGCCCGTGGCTGTCGTTCACCAGCACGTAGGTGGCCCCGCCATCGAAGGCCCCGGCGATCGCCGCGTTGACCTCCTGCGTCATCAGCCGCCGTGCCCGCTCGTATTCCGGGTTCCCCGGCGTGCCCTGCTGAGCGTTCACCACGCCCGCCACGCCTTCGATATCCGCCGAGATGAAGATCCGCATCGCCCGCCCCTCTATAAGGAATCCGCCAAGCCCGGCCGCACATGCCCCGCCCGCCCCACCGTGGTGGGGGCGGCCGCCAGCGCATCCAGCACCGCTTCCTGCGTCGCTTCGGCCGCGGCCTCGAACAGCAGGTCGATTTTTCCCTCCGCAATCGCGCGCATCGGCAGAATGTCCGCCTTCCCGTCATGCGGCACCCGGTTCGCGGTGGTGAAGCCCAGGAAGGTGTCGCCGCTGCCATGGCCATAGAAGCTGCCCACCCGCGCCAGCCCGGCGCCTGCGCGGCGGATCACCCGCTGCAGCTGCCGGTGCTCCAGCGGCACGTCGGTGGCGATCACCACGATCACCGAGCCACGCTCCGGCACCGCCTCCGCCTTGGGCGGCGCCACCACGCGCCCATCCGGCAGCATCAGATCCCCCGCCCGCCCGAAATTCGCCAGCACCAGCACGCCGAGATGGAACGCCGCCTTGTCCAGCCGCACCAGGCGCGACGCACTGCCAATCCCGCCCTTGAAGCCGAAGCAGCTCATGCCCGCCCCGGCGCCCACCGCGCCCACCTCGAACGCCTCCGTCGTGGCATCCAGCGCCGCCAGCGCATCGGCCTCCGTCACCGCCAGGGCCTGGATATCGTTCAGATACCCGTCGTTGCACTCGCCCACCACGGGGTTGACGGTGCTGGTCTGCCGCCCGATGCGCGGGTTCTCCGCCACCGCCCGGCGGATCAGCGCCGTGCCGCAGGTGCCGACCGAGAGAGTGTTGGTCAGCAGCACCGGCGTCTCCAGCTGGCCGAGCTCGTCCACCTGCATCAGGCCGATGCTCTTGCCGAACCCGTTCAGCACGTGGCTCGCCGCCACCGGCTTGTCGCGGAAGATGTCCCCGGCATGCGGGCGGATCGCCGTCACCCCGGTGCGGATGTCGCCATCAAGAAGAGTACAGTGGCCCACGGTCACGCCCGGCACGTCGCTGATGCGGTTGAGCCGCCCCGGCGGCAGTTTTCCACAGGCCAGCCCCAGGTCGCGCGCGCGTGCAGGTGTCATGGCACGGTTGTCGCAACGCCGGCGGGCCGAGGCAAGCCATCAGCCGTGGGCATGGCGGGCAGGCGCCGGCGCAGGAACCCCGCCACCGCCTCGATCGCGCCATGCTGCATCAGGTCGGTGTGCCCGCCCTGTTCTGCCACCCACAGCTCCCCGTCGGGCGCGGCGGCGTGGATCGCGTGGCCCATGTCTGGTGGCACGATCACGTCCCGCCCCGCCACCAGCACCAGCACCGGGCTGCGGATCGCCGGCATGTGCACCAGGGAGTCGAACCGGTCGCGCAGCAGCGCGTCCACCGGCGCGAAGGGGTAGCGCCGCTTGGCCACCGCGGTGATGGAGGTATACGGCGTCTCCAGCACCACTGCCCCCACGGGCTCCCGCGCCGCGAGCCACGTCGCCAGGCCGCTGCCCAGGGATTCCCCCCACAGCACGATCCGCCCGTCCGCAATCCCGCGCGCCCGCAGCGCCGCCAGCCCGGCCGCCGCATCCAGCCGCAGCCCGGCCTCGCTTGGCGTGCCCGGCGTGCCGCCATAGCCGCGGTATTCCACCAGCAGCACGCCCCATCCCTGTGCCGCGAAGCGCCGGATGCGCTCGGTGCGATGGCCGATATGCCCCCCGTTCCCGTGCAGGAACAGCAGCACCGGCCCCTCGCCCCGCGGCGGCAGGAACCAGGCCAGCAGCCGCAACCCGTCCGCGGTCGGCAATGCCACCTCCTCCAGCCCCGCCACCTCCACCCGCGCGAAGTCCGGCCGGTCCTGCGCCGGCCGGAACAGGATCTGCCGTTGCAGCAGAAAAAGCGATGCGATCACAATGCCATAGAGTGCCGCGAGCCCAGCCGCGAGGGCGAGCAGAACAGAGGCCCAGGCGGGCAGGCCAGGCGATGGCATCGGCGGCATCCGTGGTCGTTCAGAGTCGGATTACTTTACACCATCCGGCACTCTGCACATCACGTTAAGATGTTGATAAGAAACGCCTTCATCCCACATCTGCGCCGTCCTACCTGCATACCTCCTGGATCCAGTGTCGGATAAATTTACACTCGGCGACGATAGGATGCTCCAGCATGCATCGGGGCCCGATTAACCTATTGAAAGCATGTCGTTTTCATGCTCTGGCATGCTGCTTGCAACAGCGTTCCTGATTAATGCTGCGGCTCGCTCGCGGCCTATCGGTGATCCGTCTCCGGGGACGAAAGCAAAAAATGGAGAAGGTTTGGTGAACAAATTTTTGAAGGGATTTGTTGGAGCGGCGGCGCTGATCGGTGCAGCAGCTTCCACTGCAAATGCCCAGGATTACACTTGGTCCGTGGATTTGTACTGGTACCGCAATGCGGAACGCGTTGCCGGCAATTATACGAATCCAGGCTTTGAGGCGGAGGGTGCCGACGCTACCGGCTCGTTCACCTTGACCCGCACCGGTGCTTCCACGTTCACGATGAGCTCGTGGAATATTTCGACGTCTCCAGGAACCTTTGGCGGGACGGATCCGACGTTGTTCGCCAATACCTATGTCAGCGGTGGAGATGGGTATTCGCCCGCTTCCACCTACAACACGGGTGTTGAGTTCTATAACGAGGATGGTGATTTCCGCCTCTCGCTCACCTGGTTTCCCGCCGAATTGGTGAACGCCATGAACGACGAGATCCAAGGCTCGGTCATTGAGTTGCGTCCTTCGCTCTCCGTGGAGACGGAGTTCCCCGCGCTGAACGGGACGTTCCGCCGCACGAATGGAACCTGCGAGCTTTTCGACTTTGAGAATCAGGAGTGCGAGACCCCCCGCCAGGGCTGGCTGACGCTCACCAACATAACGCCGATCGAGCAGCCCCCCACCGCCACGCCGGAGCCCGCCAGCATGGCGCTGCTCGGCGCCGGCCTGCTGGGCTTGTTTGCCGCTCGCCGCCGCCGCGCTGTTTGATAGCAAGCCGACGCACCAAGCCTTCTCCATCGCGGCGGCGCCCTTCTTGAGGCGCCGCCGCTTCCTATTTCAGCCCTCTCCCTCCGCCCGCCCCAGCGTCGCCAGATACGGCGCCGCCGCGTCCACCGTGGCCCGCTCGATCGCCCGATAGGCCGCCACCAGCGCCGCCCCGGCCTCCGTCAGCCGCGCCCCACCACCACCGCTGCCGCCGGTCACCGCCGCCACCACCGGCGCACCCAGATGCCGGTTCAAATCCTCCACCAACTCCCACGCCCGCCGGTACGACATGCGCAGCGCCCGCCCGCCGGCCGAAATCGAGCCATGCCGAGCGATCTCCTCCAGCAGCGCGATCTTCCCTGGCCCCACCCGCGCGCCGGAGGGCAGGTCGAGTCGGATACTCACGCGCGCAGCCGGCCGCGCATCGGGGCGGGATCGCGAAGGAACGATGGACATGCCGCAGCGAACCACGCCGCGCCGCCCCGATCAATTGCCCGATGCCATCCGATGATTGCCTCCCGGGCCCCATCCCTGGCACGCTCCACCCCTCGCCAGCGCCGGACCCCGCCATGACCCAGCCCCCGCAGATCCGCTCCTCGGCTTGCCCGCATGATTGCCCCAGCACCTGCGCGCTGGAGGTGGAGGTCCACGATGGCACCCGCATCGGCACGCTGCGCGGCGCGGCTGCCAACAACTACACGCTGGGCGTGATCTGCACGAAGGTCTCCAAGTATGCGGAGCGCATCCACCACCCCGATCGCCTCACCCACCCCCTGCTGCGCACCGGCCCCAAGGGCAGCGGCCAGTTCCGCCGCATCGGCTGGGAGGAAGCGCTGGACCGCGCCGCGGAGGCCTTCCTCGCCACCACAAGCGCCCATGGCTCCGAAAGCGTCTGGCCCTACTACTACGCCGGCACGATGGGCCTGGTGCACCGCGACGGCATCAACCGCCTGCGCCATGAGCTGAAGCACTCCCGCCAGGTCAACACCATCTGCACCCGCACCAGCGAAAGCGGCTGGATGGCCGGCGTCGGCAAGATCGCCGGGCCGGACCCGCGCGAGATGGGCGAGGCCGACCTCATCATCTCCTGGGGCGGCAACCCGGTGAACACGCAGGTGAACGTGATGTCCCACGTCGCCCGCGCCCGCAAGGAACGCGGCGCGAAGCTGGTGGTGATCGACCCCTACCGCACCGGCACCGCCAAGGTGGCAGACATGCACCTGGCCGTCCGCCCCGGCACCGATGCCGCACTCGCCTGCGCCGTGATGCACATCGCCTTCCGCGACGGCCACGCCGACCGTGCCTATATGAAACAGTACGCCGACGACCCCGCAGCACTTGAAGCCCACGTCGCCACCCGCACCCCGGACTGGGCCTCCGCCATCACCGGCCTGCCGGTCGCCGAGATCGAGGCCTTCGCCAAGCTCTATTGCGAGACCCCGCGCGCCTATATCCGCACCGGCTACGGCTTCACCCGCAGCCGCAACGGTGCCGCCGCCCTGCACGCCGTCACCTGCCTGCCCACCGTCACCGGCAAGTGGCGGCACAAGGGCGGCGGCGCCTTCTGGAACAACCGTGCCATCTACCACTGGGACAAGACCCTCATCGAGGGCCTGGACCTCATCGACCCCGCCACCCGCGCGCTCGACCAGTCCCGCATCGGCGCCGTCCTCACCGGCGACCGCCGCGACCTCGGCGACGGCCCGCCGGTGAACGCCCTCCTCATCCAGAACACCAACCCGGTCACCGTCGCGCCCGATAGCCACAAGGTCCGCCGCGGATTCCTGCGCGAGGATCTCTTCACCGTGGTCCACGAGCAGTTCATGACCGAGACGGCCAGGCTCGCCGATCTCGTCCTGCCCGCCACCATGTTCATGGAGCACCACGACCTCTACCAGGCCGGCGGCCACAGCCACATCCAGATCGGCCCCAAGCTGATCGACCCCCCCGGCGAATGCCGCAGCAACCACGAGGTGCTGCAGGGCCTCGCCCCCCGCCTCGGCGCCACCCACCGCGCCTATGGCATGACGGACCTGGAGATCGTCGACGAAACCCTGCGCGTCTCCGGCTGGCCCGATGCCGCCACGGTCATGGCAAACCGCTGGCACGACGCCCAGCCGGATTTCGACACCGCCCATTTCCTGAACGGCTTCGGCCACGCCGATAAGAAATTCCACTTCAAGGCCGACTGGGCCGCGATCGGCCCCAACCACCACGGCATGTCCGCCCTGCCGGACCATATCGAGGTGATCGACTCCGCCACGCAGGACCGCCCCTTCCGCCTCGTCGCCGCGCCCGCGCGCAGCTTCCTGAACACCAGCTTCACCGAGATGCCCTACACCCGCGCCCGCGAGGGAAGGCCGACGCTGCAGGTGAACCCGGAGGATGCCGCCCGCCTCGGCATCACCGAAGGCGCGCGCGTGCGCCTCGGCAACGCGCGCGGCGAGGTGGTGCTGCACGCCCGCCTCGTGGAAGGCGCCCAGCCCGGCGTGCTCGTCGCCGAAAGCATCTGGCCGCATGCCGACCACGATGGCGGCGTCGGCATCAACGCCCTCACCTCCGATGAGCCCGCCCTGCCCGATGGCGGCGCCGTCTTCCACGATACCGCCGTCTGGCTCCGCGCCGAAGCCGCCACCCTGGCCCAGGCCGCCGAATGAGAGCCATCCTCGTCACGGGTGCGGCCACCGGCGTCGGCGCCGCCACCGCCCGCCGCCTCGCCGGCCCCGGCGTGGCCCTGCTGCTGCACACCCGCAAGAACGAAGCCGGCCTCACCACGGTGGCCGCGGAGGCCTGCGCCAAGGGTGCCCAGGCCGAAACCATCCTCGGTGACCTCGCCGACCCCGCCACCCCCGCGGCCCTGGTCGCCGCCGCCGTCGCCCGCTTCGGCCGCCTGGATGCCGTCATCGCCAATGCCGGCTTCGCCGACCGCACCGCCGCCATGGACCTCACCGACGAAATCTTCGCCCGCTCCACGGAGCCGATGATCGCCGGCTTCCTCCGCCTCGCCCGCGCCGCCGCCCCGCATCTGCGTGAGGGCACGGACCCCCGCATCGTCGCCGTCAGCAGCTTCGTCGCCCACGCCTACCGGCCGGGCCTGCCCCTCTTCCCCGCCTCCGCCGCCGCCAAGGCCGGCCTCGAAGCCCTGGTGAAGGCGCTCGCCATCGAACTGGCGCCGGCCGTTACCGTGAACGCCGTTGCCCCCGGCTTCGTCCGCAAGGATGCCGGCGCCCATGTCGCCCTCAGCCTGGCCGGCATGCCGGACCGCACCCAATGGATCCCCCTGGGCCGCATCGCGGAGCCGGCGGATATCGCCGCGGCCATCGCCTTCCTCGCCGGGCCCGATGCCGCCTACATCACCGGCCAGGTGCTGCACGTGGATGGTGGTCTGGTGATGTAAGGTTTCATCGCCCGGTCGTACAGGCGTAAAGCGCCTGACACGATTCCAATGGAACACGGAGCCTCCCGCATGAAGGAGGTGTCCCCGTGTTCCCCGCCCTGCTCCTGGCCGGATCGGCGCTCGCGCTGATCGCCGCCATCACGCCCGCCCGCGCCGACCAGGCCTTCCCGGCCACGCTCGCCGGCCACGCCATGATCCCGGCCGCCACCTACATCCAGGCCCCGGCCGATGCCCCCGCCGACCTCAAGAGCGCCGGCAAGTTCACCACCGGCCGCCGCGTGGAAGCGCCTGGCACCGTGATGGGTATGTCCTTCGAACGCCCTACCGGCATCGCCTTGCCGCTGCCCGGCCAGCCCATCCAGGGCCATTCCGGCATCAAGACCATGCCGGACGGTAGCTTCTGGGTGCTGACCGACAACGGCTCCGGCTCCAAGGCCAACTCGCCGGATTCGATGCTCTACCTGAACCAGTACCGCATCGACTGGGCCGCCGGCTCGCTCGCCCGCCTGGCCACCATCTTCCTGCACGACCCCGACAAGAAGGTGCCCTTCCGCATCACCCACGAGGGCACCGAGAAGCGCTACCTCACCGGCTCGGACTTTGATACCGAGGGCTTCCAGATCATCGGCACCACGCTGTGGATCGGCGACGAGTTCGGCCCCTACGTGATCAAGGCCGACATGACCGGCAAGGTTCTGGCCGTGTTCGAGACCATGGCCGACGGCAAGCCGGTGCGCTCGCCGGAGCATTTTGCGGTCGCCTCCCCCGGCATCCCCGGCCAGGCCGGCAATTTCAACCTGCGCCGCTCCAAGGGCTACGAGGGCTTCGCCGCCAGCAAGGACGGCAAGTTCCTCTACGGCATGCTGGAAGGCCCGCTGTGGGACGCCGCCACGAAGGACTATGAAAAGCAGGATGGCCGCGAATACCTGCGCATCCTGGAATTCGACGTCGCCGCCGAAAAGTGGACCGGCCGGCACTGGAAATACATGCTGGAAGCCAACGGCCTGGCGATCGGCGACTTCAACATGATCGACGGCACCACCGCCCTGGTGATCGAGCGCGATAACGGCGAAGGCACCGCGGACAAGGCCTGCCCGGCCGGCCAGCGCGGCACCGATTGCTTCCCTGATATCGCCAAGTTCAAGCGCGTCTACAAGATCGAGATGTCCGAGGCGAACGTGGGCGGCCCGGTGCGCAAGATCGGCCATATCGACCTGATGAAGATCGCCGACCCCAACAAGAAGGCCCGCAAGCCGCTGAACGACGGCGTGCTGACCTTCCCGTTCTTCACCATCGAGAACGTCGACGTGGTGGATGCCACCCACATCATCGTCGGCAACGACAACAACCTGCCGTTCTCCACCTCGCGCGAGCCGAACAAGGCGGATGATAACGAGTTCATCCTGCTCGAAGTCGGGGATTTCCTGAAGGCGAAGTAAGACGTTCTTTTTTGAAAAAAAGAACCAAAAAACTTTTCTGACTTGCGTCTCGCTCTCCATCAGGAGGGCGAGGCGCAAGGTCACAAAGTCTTTTTGCTTCTTTTTCTTCAGAAAAAGAAGAGCCTTACTCCCTCATCCATGCCAGCACTGCTGCCGCCACGGCCTCTGGCTGTTCTGGAAACAGCGCGTGGCTCGCGTTCTCGATCACCACCGCCTCCACCCGGTCGCCAAACTCCGCCCGCAGCTCGCCCCATTTCTCGCGTGGCTTGAACGGGTCCAACGCCGGGATCAGTTCCAGCATCGGCGCCGTGCCGGCGTGCCACCAGTCGCTTTGCTGCACGCCCTGCTTTTCCCGGCAGTCGATCTGCATGCGCTGCGTGGCGGGGTGCCAGCCGTGCAGCCAGGGGCGGGGATCATGCCCCGGCGCGAAGAAACCCAGCCGCAGTGCTGCCAGGCGCTCCTCCTCCGGGGCATCGAGGTTACCGGCGCGCCGCGGCGTGGCGGCGATCTCCGGCGCATAGTGCCGGGCCGCCGCTGCGGCCAGCACCACACCGCGCACGAGGTCCGGAAAATCCACCGCCGTCATGCGCGCCACGAAATGCCCGAAGGCATGCCCCAGGATCACCGCGCGCCCACCGCCTGCGGCACGGATCACTGCTGCGATATCAGCGGCGAGGTTATGCAAATTTACGCCATCCATGGGCCCGCTGGAAGCGCCGATACCGCGCGGCTGTGGACGCAGCACGGTGAGACCGCCTGCGGCCAGCAACGCGGCCACCTCGTCGAAATCCTCGTAGCCGTCGCGGCCCAGCGAGGGCAGCATCACCAGCGCGGGGCCGGCGCCCTCGACGATGGTTTCGATCACGGCTTCTTCGGCCGGAACCAGCACCGTGCGGCGTGTCGTGTCTGCCATGTCCGCCTCCCTGACGTGCGGAGGCTAGGCGATCCCGCGCGGGCGCGCGAGGATGGGGGGTGACGAAACCCCCCGCATACCCTCTCGCCCTTCTCGCGGTTGCCGGCACTGGTGTATTCATGGCCAGCGCCACGGGCATGACGCGCGCACCCTTCCTGCTGCAGATGGCGCGGGACCTGGACGTGACCCTGGTGCTGGTCTCCCATTTGCTGTCGGTCACCGCCGTCACCTGGGGGATCACGGCCTTCTTCACCGGCCCGTTGGGGGCGGCGTTCGGCCGGCGGCGGGTGCTGATGGGCGGGCAGATCGTGCTCGGGCTGAGCATGATCGGCATCGCGCTGTCGCAACACTATTGGCAGGCGGTGGTGTGCGTGGCGATCGGCGGCTCGGCCTGCGGGGCCTACATGGGCTCGGTGTTCGGCGAGGTCGCGGACCGGGTGGCGGATTCGATGCGCGGCCGGGCGATGGGCTGGGTGATCGGCGGGCAATCGCTGGCATTGCTGCTGGGCGTGCCAGCGGCAAGTTGGATCGGCAGCTTCGTGGGCTGGCGGGGCGTGAGCGCGATCATCGCGGTGAGTGCCTTTGCCGTGGCGGTGGCAACAAGGCTGGTCTTCCCCGGCACGCCGGCGCGTGCGCTGGGGGCGGCGGGGGCACCGGGGGTTGGCGCGGCGCTGAAGCCGCGGATACTCGCAGTGCTGGGTGCAAGCATCATGGAGCGCACCTGCTTCGGCCTGGTGGCGACGTTCTTTGCCACCTACCTGCAGCTGGCCCACGGCTTCGGGTTGGCCGAGCTGGTGGTGCCGCTGGCGTTGGTGGCGGGCGGGAATTTCCTGGGCAACATGATCGGCGGGCGCATGGCCGATGCGGTGCCGGACCGGCGGGCGCTCTATGCCGTCTCGGCGGTGGGCACCGGGGCGGTGGCGATTGCGCTGTTCGTGGCGGCACCGGGTGCCATTGCGGCGATCGGGTTGGCGACGCTGTATGGGCTGGTGAACGGCATCAGCCGTCCGGCGCTGATCAGCCTGCTGAGCGGGGTGCCGGCGGAGATAAGGGGCACGGTGCTGGGTATCAACATCACCTGTGCGAGCGTGGGCTGGGTGACGTCGGCGATCGTGGGCGGGATGCTTGCTGCCGCCGGGGATTGGCCGACGCTGGGATGGGTGGTGGCAGTGCTCGGTGTGGCCGGCGCGGGGCTGGGGATGCTGGGTCGGCGTTAGGGTCGCGGGCGAATCGGGCGGTGGCATAGCATCGCGTTCCCCATGCCTGGAGACCTCCCATGCTGCGCCGCCTTGTCGACCACCCGCTGACCGAGAAGGTCGTGATCGCGCTGATCATGGTGAATGCAGTCACGCTGGGGCTGGAGACGAGCCCAAGTGTGATGGAGGCCTATGGCGGGCTGCTGGTCGCGGTGGACCGGCTGCTGCTGACGATCTTCGTGGCGGAGCTGGCGGCGCGGATGGTGGTGCGGGGGCCGCGGTTCTTTGCCGATCCGTGGAACGTGTTCGACTTCCTGGTGGTGGCCATCGCGCTGCTTCCGGCGACGGGGTCGCTTTCAGTGCTGCGGGCACTGCGGATCCTGCGCGTGCTGCGGTTGATCACGGTGGTGCCTTCGCTGCGCGCGGTGGTCTCGGCCCTGGTGGGCGCGCTGCCGGGCATGGGGTCGATCATGCTGCTGCTGATTCTGATCTTCTACGTGTTCGCGGTGATGGGCACGAAGCTGTTCGGGGAGACGCATGAGGAGACGTTCGGCAGCATCGGGGCTTCCATGCTGTCCCTGTTCCAGGTGATGACGCTGGATGCGTGGTCGGACGGGCTGATGCGGCCAATGCTGGAGAAGTATCCGCATGCCTGGCTGTTCTTCATCCCGTTCGTGCTGGTCTCGGCCTTCATCGTGCTGAACCTGTTCATCGGCGTGGTGGTCAGCGCGCTGGAGACGGAGCGGGATGCGGAGCGGGTGCGCAAGCAGGAGAATGCCACGACGCTGTCGGCGGCGATCGGCAATGCCGCGGCCGATCTGGCGCGGGTTTCGGAATCGCTCGACAGCTTGCGGGCGCGGGTGGAGGCGGTGGAGGCTAGGCGGCAAGACCCCCCGAGCGCTCGATGAAGCTGGCGATTTCCTCTACCCCCTTGCCGGCGCGGATGTTGGCGAAGAGGTAGGGGCGTTCGCCGCGCATGCGCTTGCTGTCGCGGTCCATCACTTCGAGGCTGGCGCCGACATGGGGGGCGAGGTCGATCTTGTTGATCACCAGAAGGTCGGAGCGGGTGATGCCGGGGCCGCCCTTGCGGGGGATCTTGTCGCCGGCGGAGACGTCGATGACGTAGATGGTGATGTCGGCGAGTTCGGGGCTGAAGGTGGCGGCGAGGTTGTCGCCGCCGGATTCGATCAGGATCACATCGAGCGCGGGGAAGCGCTTTCGCAGTTCGGCGACGCCGGCGAGGTTGATGCTGGCGTCTTCGCGGATGGCGGTGTGGGGGCAGCCGCCGGTTTCGATGCCCATGATGCGTTCGGCGGGCAGGGAGCCGGCGCGGGTGAGGAATTCCGCGTCTTCCTTGGTGTAGATGTCGTTGGTGATGGCGGCGATGTCGTAGTGGGGCGCGAGGCGCTTGCAGAGGGCGTCCATCAGCGCGGTTTTGCCGGTGCCGACGGGGCCGCCGACGCCGACGCGAAGGGGGCCGTGGGGCGATTTGGTCATGAGCGGAACAGCCTTGTGTACTGCGTTTCATGGTGCATGGCGGCGAGATCCGAGCGCCAGGTGGCGGTGCCGAGATCGTCCAGCGTGGCGGTTTCGGTGGACTGGGCGACTTCCAGGATGGTGGGTTCGAGGGCGGCGAGGACCTGCAGGCCGGTGGTTTGGCCGAGGGGGATGATGCGCACGGCGGCGGAGATGAGGTTGGCGGCGAAGGCGTGCAGCAGGGCGGCGGTGGCGGTGGATTCCGGGATGGCGTGCAGGCCGGCCATGGCGCCGACGGCGATGGCGTAGGGGGTATCGCCTTCGTGGGGTGGGTGGGGGGGCCAGGGGGTGGCGGCGGCGCGGAAGGCGTTGCCCTGGTGGATGGTCTCTGCCCGGCGTTCGGCGGCGGGGGTGGCGGCGAGGGCGAGTTCGGTGAGGGCAGCGAGGGCTTCGGGGTTGTTGGCGGCGCGGTGGGCGTGGCGGCAGATTATGGCATCTGACCGGCCGGTGCCGTGGCGGAGGAGGGTTTCCAGCCAGGCTTGCAGGGTGGGGCCGTTCTTGATGTCGCCGGACTCCACGGCCCATTCGACGCCGTGGCTGTAGGCGAAGCCGCCGGTGGGGAAGGCCGGCGAGAGCCAGGACAGCAGGCGCAGGGTGGCGGGGTCAGCCATGGTGGTGGTGATCGTCGTCGTCGTCGTGGCTGTGCTGGTGGCCGCCGGCGTAGGCTCCCGCTTCGGGGTCGAAGGGGGCGTCGATGATGTCTACGTGGCCGCCGAGTTGTTCGACCATGGCTTCAATGACGTGATCGCGGCGGATGCGGATCTTGTCCCTTTTCAGTTGGACCGGGAGGTGGCGGTTGCCGAGGTGCCAGGCGATGCGGACAAGTTCAGCATCGGAGTGGGCGTGGATTTCGGCGAGGGGTTCGGGGCGGGCGCGGACCTTTACGATGGGGCCGCTGTCGAGTTGCAGGCCGTCGCCGTCGCGCAGGCGGGCGGCTTGGGGGAGGTCGAGCAGGAGATCTTGGCCGGCTTCGGTTTTCAGGACGATGCGGCGGCGGTGGCGGCGATCGAAATCGATCAGGACCTCGTCGGTGGCCCCCGAGGAATCCCAGGTGCCGGCGGGGAGGATGGTTTGGCTGCGGAGCGTCATGGGCGGAGTTTAGGGGATTTTGCGCTGCGGGAAAGTGTTTTGAAAACGGAACAATTAGGGCGTGGCGAGGTGGGGTGGGGCTAGGCGGTTTTTGAAAAGGGCTTGGGGATGCGGCCTGGGCTGTAGCGGCGAATGGCGCGCAGATCGTACTTGCCCCAGCGGATTTCCGGCTCGGGAGGGCGCGGGGGGCGGGGCTTGCGCGGGCGGGGCGGGCGCGGGGGGAGGGCCAGCTCGGGCGGGAGGTCGGTGGCGAGGAGGTTCAGGATGGGGCGCAGGATGCGGGCGGCCTGGGGGGCGGCGGCGAGGAAGGCCGGCATATCGGGCCGGAGCAGCATGTGGATGATCTGGCTGCCGAAATTGCCGGCATCGGGCCCGAGGGCACGGCGCAGCCAGCCGCGGCTGCGGGTGAGGCGCGGGCGGGCCGGATTGAGGGCGGGATCAGGCTGCGGGCGGGCCGGGCGCGGCTTGGCCGGGAGGGTGCGGGGGGTGCTGGGGCGGAGTTTGCCGGCGAGCCAGCGGGCGTGGAGGCTTTCGAAGCGCTGGCTGGCGCGGATGAGATAGGCGGAGAGGGCGAAGAGCATGGTGGCGGCGGCCGCATCGGGCAGAGTCCGGGCGCGCGCCATTGTGCGCAGGCCAAGGAGAATGCGCGCGAAATATGCGGCGAGGTTGGGTATGGCGGTGAATATAATTCACCTGAGTTAGTGACGCAAGAGGTTTTTGAAAAAAATCTTAGCGGGGGATGAGGGCGGCGGCTTGCTGGTCCCCGGGGCGGGGGCTGGCGGCCAGGGCGGCGGCGACGGCGGCGCGATCTGCCGGGGGGCGGTTCTGGCTCATTTTGCGCTTGGCCTCGATGCGGGTGAGGGGGAGGCGCAGGCCGACGATGCCGCGGAGCTGGGCGGCGATGAAATCCGCGGGCGCATCGGAGACGGCCCAGGGCGGGGCGGCGCGGGGGGTGGGCATTTCGCCTTCGTGCAGGGCGGTGAGGCGGGTGACGATGGCGAGGAGGCGATCGGCTTCCTGGAAGAATTCGGCGGGGGCGTGGGCGTGGATGGCCTGGTAGTTCCAGGTGGGGACGACCTTGTGATGCTCCTGCTTGGAGGGGTACCAGCTGGGCGAGACATAGGCGTAGGGGCCCTGGAAGAGGACGAGGGAGTCTCCGGTGGCGGGGATGGACCAGTGCGGGTTGGCGCGGGCGAGATGGCCGTAGAGCGTGCCGTGGGGGCCTTCGGCGGGTTCGAGGAAGAGGGGCAGGGGGGTGGCCTGGAGGCCCTGTGCGGTGGGGGTGACGAGGGTGGCGAGGGGGGATCCCGCCATGGCGGCGTGGATTTCGGCCAGGTCTTCGAGGCGGAAGGCGGGTGGGGTGTACATGGCTACGGCTCCTACTTGGGGGCAGGATGGGGCGGGAGTGGCTTGGGGGGAATGGCCGGTTGGTGGGTTTTCGGGTGGTCCAATTCTGGGGGCTAGATGCGCCCGGCGGCGTGGGCGCGGGCCAGGAGCATGCGCATGCCGGCGCGGTGGAAGGGGATGATGGCGGCGAGGTAGAGCCGGCCGGCGAGGTTGTGGACGGTGCAGATGGTGGAGACGGCCAGCGCGGGGCCAGCGGGGGTGTTCAGCTTGAGGATGGACAGGCGAAAATCGAGGTGGGGGTTGTTGCGGCCGGCGACCAGCTCGGTTTCGGTGAGGGCGAAGATGGGCCAGGGGCCGATGGTGTCGCCGACCGCGTAGGCGGGGCGCGCGGTGGGGGCGAGGATGGCTTGTGGCGGGGGGACGGCGAGGCCGGCGCGGGCGGCGATGCGATTGCGCAGGAGGAGGAGGCGTTTCAGCCAGGATGGGTGGTGGGAGAAGATGGCGTGGAAGAGCTGCGCCATGCCGGCCTGGGGGTGGCGGAGGGGGATGGTGTGGCAATCGCGGAACCAGGCGGCGGCGACCTGGGCGGGGTAGAGCAGGCTGGCGGTTGGGACCTGGGTGGTTGAGACGATCACTGGGGCGGCCGATGCTGCTGCTTTAGGGGAGGATGGGGCAGGTGTGGGTTGGGGGGAATGGGTGGATGGGGGTGAGTTACCCCTCACCCAACCCTTGATCCGCTTCGCGGCTCAAGCCCCCAAGGGGAGAGGGCATGTCGTGTGCTCTGGCGTATCGGAGGATCAGTGATGGTGGATGAGGCGGGATTGCGGGTGGCGTTGGGGCGGTTGGTGCCGGCGGCGAGCACGCGGCAGCGGGAGTTCGTGGTGCGGGACGCGGCGGGGCGGATGCGCATCGGGGTGCTGTGCACGGATGCCGGGGTTTACGTGGAGGTGGCGAATTTCATGGCGGCCAGTGCGGGGGTGTTCCGGGAGTATGTGTCGCCGATGGTGGAAGAGGGGGGGACGGAGATGGCCGGCGTGTTCCGGTTCGGGTGCGATGTTGACCTGTTCTACAGCGACATCGAGCAGACGATGACGATGAGCCAGGTGGCGGCGGAGCGGGCGCTGGCGGTGGCAGGCGCGGTGTAGGGACGGGGCCTGGTGGCTCGGGTGCTTGCGGGCTGGCGTTGGTGTGGTGGGCGGTGGATCAGGTGCGGGGCCTGGGCCATCCGGCGGGGGAGGGCTGGGGCGGTTGGTGAAGGCTGCTGGAGGTGGTGGGGTTGCGGCGCCGGGTGGGGGTGGCGTTGGGGGGTATGGGGGTGGTCGGCGGGGGCGGGGTGTGCGGCTGGGTGAGGCTGCGCGCGGCTTGATCGTGGCTGCCCGAGGCGATGAGGGTGCGGATGAGGCCGAGAGCCTGGGAGGCAGGGCGGCGGCGCATGATCGGGTTCCTGGACATGGGTTTGCGGCCGCCGGCGCAGGGCGCGGGCGGGTGGGGCGCGGGGGAGAGGTTGGGGTGTGGCGGCGGGCCGGTTGAGGGGCCGCTATCGTGGATTGGGGAATTATACCTGGGGCGGTGGCCGCGCCAAGGGGAAATTTGCGCGGGTGGGGTGTACCAGCCAGCAAAATCAATGACTGATGCGACGGCGGGGGGAAAGGACTGGATTGGTTCGCGTCGCTCGCAATGACGGGGGAGTGATGGGGCGTTGGCTGCGGGGGAGGGGGGTTAGCGGAGTTGGCTGTCTTTGCTGCCGCGGCGGTTGTAGGGGCTGTGGGCGGCGGAGGTATCGCGTTCGGACTGGCAGGGGACGCAGGTGCGGACGCCGGGGAGGGCTAGGCGGCGGCGTTCGGGGATGGGCTCCCCGCATTCGTCGCAGTGGGTGGGGGATTTGCCGGTGGGGAGATGGGCGCGGGCGCGGGTGACGGCATCCTTGATGGTGTCGTCGATCTGGTCGGTGACGGCGCTGTCGGGGGCCCAGCCGGTTGCCATGGGTTGCCTCCTAGGAGGGGGCGATGAGGGGGAGACGCGGAAAGTAGGTGCGGTAGCGGTTGCTGTCACGGGTGAGGAGCGTGTGGCCGGCGGTGGCGGCGTGGGCGCCGATGAGGAAATCGGGGAGCGGGGCGGTTCGGGTGCCGCCGCGGCGGCGGTAGGCGAGGAAGGCTTTGCCCGCGAGGAAGGCGGCGTTTTCGGAAATGGGCTCGCGGCGCAGGAGGTTGCGCGGCAGGGCGGCTTCCAGGGCTTCGATGGTGGGGAAGTGGACTGAGATTTCGGCGTAGACGATGGCGTTGATGACGAGGGGGGCGCGGTTGGCGGCGGCGGCGAGGGTGGCGGCGGACCATTTGGCCCACTCGGAGGGCTCGGTGAGGACATCGAGCAGCACGTTGCTGTCGACGAAGATGGCCATGTGCTGCCCCTTGGCTAATCGCCCCGGGTGAGGGCCATGATCTCATCCGTGGTCATGGTGTTCTGGCCTTTGCCGTGGCGGCGCAGGTGGGCGACCAGGACTTCGCCGCGGTTGGGCTTGCGGGTGCCGGCGACGGGGACGATGCGGACGGCGGTGCCGTCGTATTCGAAGGCGACCTCGGTGTTGGGCATGAGGCCGGCCGCGACGCGGATGTCGGCGGGGATGGTGACCTGGCCCTTGGAGGTGATGCGCATGGGGTGGCTCCGAGTGTCTTACCTCATCATGTAAGAAACAGCTGGGGCATTGCAACGCCTGCGGTTCAGGACAGCCAGGTGACGAAGCCGTCGCCCGCGGCGGCGGCTTCGGTCTCGTAGTCCCGAAGCGGGGGAAAGTAGCCGGCGACCTCATAGCACGGATTGGCTTCGTTCTCGGCGGCGGATGGAAAAATGGCCAAACATAGATCTGACCTTCTCCTTGGTCGCGATGCATGGAATTTGGTGCGATCGTGCTGCTAGGCGAGAGATTTTAATTATGAGATCGATTTACGACAATAAATATTATTTTCAATAAAATAAAGAGTATTTGAAGTGTAATATTTAGAAAATACAAATATAATTAGTAATCGTCGAAAATAGTCAGATCAATACGTATTTGGGGTATCGGATCAATCATTAGTCGGTTCGCAGCGGTACTCCCTTTCGAAAAGAGCATGTGCACGCTTCACAATCATCATGAGGGTCAATAGAAAATGGACGTATATGAAAATGGATATTGACGTGGGTAATTTTGTTTTTTCTCCAACAGCATAAAATACCAAAAATAAGAATAAAGAAAATGTTGAAAATAATATACAATATGAAATATTGCTATTAATTTCACCCAAAAGTTTCCCTCGTGTTCGAATGGCTTCGGTTTGTTCCTCAAACTCTGCAGAATCTTGAGGACGACGCCATCGTCTTTGATAAATTCCGAACATGGCTACCTGTATGTTAAGAAGTAGTGCAATAAATATTCCAAAAAAAGTTATAGAAACACTGAAAAAATCTTTTGTGGATAGAATCAATGAGTCAATAGCTGTTATTGACAGCGCAAATGGAAGAAAATAAAATAGAAAAAAATCAAAAATTGAGCGACGCCCTGTTGTTGCATTGGACAGCGTTCCAAAATGATCAAATATAATGCGAAGTGGGTTGATTTTCATTTTTTCTCTCCCAAAGTTTTTTGAAATTCCCTCAAAATTTCAGTGGACTCTTTAACGATGGATGAAAAATTAGGCCGCGTGGACAAATTGTCGGAAGAGGATTCCCCCGACACGGTGCGGTGTGATTCGAAGCTGACCTCTGTGAAGGAGGTCAGCCTTGGTCCGGGGTCTGTTGAGCGACGACGAATGGGGCTTCTTCGCGCCTTTTG
>JAPLOI010000065.1 GCA_026400815.1 Alphaproteobacteria bacterium | reverse complement strand
GGCCGCGATGGACACCGCCGACGTGGCCGCCCTCTCCACGGCCCAGCTGCGCGGCCTCGCCTCCAGCCAGGTCTCTGGCCTCACCACCGCGCAGGTTGCAAACCTCACCACCGCGCAGTTGGCCGGCCTCGCCTCCACCCAGATTGCTGGGCTGACCACCGCCCAGTTGGCCAACCTCACCACCGCGCAGATGGCCGGCTTCGGCACCGCACAGCTCAACCCGCTCTCCTCCACCCAGGTGGCCGCACTGACCACTGCGCAGCTCGGCCAGCTCTCCTCCACCCAGCTCGCTGGCTTCTCCACCGGCGGCGTCAGGGGCCTCACCACCGCGCAGGTGGTGGCGCTCACCACGGCGCAGGTGCCGGGGCTGACGACAGGCCAGGTGGCGGCCCTCTCCACGGCCCAGCTCGTCGCCATGGAAACCGCCGACCTTGCCGCACTTACCACCACCCAGGTGCGGGCCTTCGATACGTCGCAGATCAACAACCTGACCACCGCCCAGGTGGTCGCCCTGACCACCAGCCAGCTCGTGGGTCTCAGCACATCCCAGATGGCTGGCTTCAAGACGGCGCAGATCGCAGCGCTCACCACCGCGCAGGTGGCGTCGCTGGAAACTGCCGACCTCGCAGCGCTTTCGAGCACGCAAACGGCCGGGTTCACCACGGCCCAGCTGGGGGCCATGACCTCGGCGCAGGTGAACGCGCTTTTCCTGTAGGGGACCGCCGCAGAAGGAAGGGGCGGCCGGGAAGGCCGCCCCTTTTTCTATGCCCGGCGCGTTGCCAGCGCCGCGCCCTGGGCCAGCGCCTCGAACTTCGCCCAGACGATCCCGGGATCGACCACCCCGAACCCGGCAAAGGTGGAAAACCCGCAATCCGTGCCGGCGATCACGCGATCGGGGCCCACGGCGCGCAGATAGTTCGCCAGCCGCTGGGCAATCAACTCCGGGTGCTCGACAAAGTTGCTGGTGCTGTCGAGGCAGCCGGGAATCAGCACGAGGTCGTCGGGCACCTTCGCCTCGTGCCACACGGTCCATTCATGGGCATGGCGCGGGTTGGCGCCTTCGAACAGCAGCGCGCCGGGCTTGGCCTTCAGCAGCTCCGGCAGCACCGCGCCCAGCGAGATATCCCGGGTGTGCGGGCCTTCGTAGTTGCCCCAACAGATATGCATACGAACGCGATCGCGCGGGATGTTGCGCAGCCCATGGTTGATCGCCTCGATGTGCACCGCGGCGCGCTTCAGAAAGCCGGCCTCGTCCAGACCCTTGTACATCATGTGCCGGCCCAGCCCGAGATCCGGCGCATCGATCTGCAGGATCAGCCCGGCGGCCACGATCGCCTCGTACTCCGCACGCATCGCTTCGGCGAGGTCGAACAGATAGTCATCAAGGGTCTTGTGGTAATCCGAAGGCTGGAACAGCGCGATCACGCCGGGGCTGGCGGAGTTCATGAACCCCTCGGAGTAGCCCGCGGCGGCCATGCCCGCCTTCATCGCGGCGATGTCCTTGTGCAGTGGCTCCAGGTTCTTCACCGTGATCGGGCCCGTGCAGCGCGGGCGCCGATAGGTCGGCGTGCCGCCAGCCTTGGCGAGTTTCTCCAGGAAGCCGGGAAAATCCTCCAAATCCGCCGGCGGGGAGCGCGGCGAATCACCTTCGAACCCCGTCAGCCGGTCCTTGATGTAGGTGGCGTAGGAGATCTTGGAGGTCTCGCCATCCGACGGGATATCGATGCCGGCCTGCTTCTGCCGCGCCAGGAGCGCCGCCGTGCCTTCATCCATCACCCGCTGCCAGGCGGCCGGCTCGAACGGCAGACCCTTCTCTGCGCCGAACAGCAGGTCTGCCACCAGCGCGCTGCGCGGCAGCGAACCCACATGCGTTGTGCGAATCGCCATGGCTCAGGCCGCCTTCCGCTTGCCCGCGCGCACGAATTCGGGCGCCGCGATATCCTCCCCGCCGCGCACCACATGCACGATGCAGCCGTCGGAGGACGTGGCACGAAAGGCGCGGGCAATCCCCTTCGGCGTGGTGAAGGTGTCTCCGGCACCGAGCATCACGCTGCCCTTCGGCAGGGTGACCTCGATCAGGCCGGCATGCACCATCAGCACCTCTTCCTCGTGCCGCACATGTGCGGGAATCGCAGCGCCAGACTGCAGCTTCAGCGCACGCAGGTTGAAGCCATGCGGCCACCAGCCGGAAATCGGGCCGGGCGCGAAACCGTCCCGCGTCACCTTCGGCACGATGATCGGGCATTCCTCCACGCCGGGTGCTGCCAGCGGCGAGTTCGGATTGCCCTTGAGGTCGCGCAGCCGGTGCACGCATTGCGCCATCTGCTCCGCGGTGGGCGAGGCGAGCTTTCGGATCTGCGCGGCCGTGGGCGGCTTCTGCTTCACCGCGCCGGCCGGGATCGCCTCGCCCTTCACCGTGTCCACCAGCTTGCCGCCCTCGAGCAATACGAGGCCGTAATGCTTGGCCATCTCGAACACCTTGGGCGACCACGTCACCTTGCCGGGATCGTCGCCGCCCAGCACCGCGAACAGGAAATCCGCGCTGCTGCGGCTGCCCAGATTCTCGAAACCGCGGAACATGTGGATCGGCAGGTCGATCACGTCGCCCTTGCCGATATCCACGTAGCCCTCATCGGCATTCGGCCCCAGCGTGAAGCGCCACTTGCCGGAATGGACGATGAACACCTCCGCCGTCTCGTGGCTGTGTTGGGAGTTGAGGCACTTCCCCGGCTGGCGCGCCCCGCCGATGTTGAAGCCGTGCGGCTCCGGAATATGCACGTGCTGGTCCGGGTTCTCGGAAACGCCCGGGCCGACCAGGGTGAAGTTCTCCTTCTGCTCCGAGCCCGGCGAGCGCGTGTCGATGAAGGCATTCCGGCAGGGGCGCAGATCGGCATAGCGGATCAGGCGGGATGCGTAAGCGGACATGGCTGTATTTCCCAGAGCGTGATCGTCGGAGGCGGAAACGCCGGAGACGTGAATCACGTGATCAAGCAAAGAGCTAACCGGTCTTGAGGAGGATCTGTTTCCAGACAGCGGTTTCGTCGATCAGCACGAATTCGCGGCGGATGCCCCAGGGTCCGAACTCCACGTGGCAGATGCCCATCACATGCACCTCCGCCCCCGAGGGCGGCCCGAAGCTGCCCCAGCCATCGTGCTTGCCGGTGAGCGACCATCGGATCGCCGCGCGCGGCGGCAGCATCGCGTCCTCGCGCCCGATCCGGTGGTGGATCTCGAACTTCGCTGAGGGGAACGCCGCCCGCAGCCCCATCCAGAAATGATCAGCCGCCCCATGGCTGTGCGCGGTCACGCCACCCGGCAGCTCCAGCTGCACCGCGCGGTCGTATTCACGCGGGATCGCGGCCATGTCGGCATCCATTATTGCTCTAAGTATGCCCTCGTAAATGTGCCCGTGATATTCTGCGTTGCCACTTCCCAAGTACCCCCCTTGCTGGTCGATCCGAGGGGTGAAGGGACGTGTGCAGCAATCGGGCCCGCCCTCGCGCGCGATCTGATCAGCGGCGAATTGCTTAGGCTCCCAGCCCATCTGGCGGACGATGGCTGCCTGGTCGCGGATCAGCCATTCGTCGTGAATCACGTTGGCCCGCGCTGCACAATCCGCCACTACGCGATAGGTCAGCCGCTTGCCGGTCGCCGGGCCGAACACCCCTTCGCGCGCATGGGTGGCGGTGGTGAGGATGCGGTGGGAGGAGAGGAACCCGCCATCGGCGTCCTCGCACCAAATTACATCCTCTCCGAGCAACGTCCGATCAGGAAATTCAGACAAAGTGGCCATAGTTGCAGCAATTACGCCGTCATTCCCCAAAACCAATCCGCCCGGCGAACGAACGACCATCGATGTTGCATAATACTCTTGGAGGGTCGCGATGCCACGATCCTCCCAGATCTCCTTAGTGATGCCGATGATGTAGTGCTCGGGGCTCGTCCACTTGGGATCGAAGCCTTCCATCGGGTTGCTCATCCCTTCACGGCTCCTTGGGTCAGCCCCGCCACGAGCTGGCGCTGGAAGGCCAGCACCAGCACGAACAGCGGGGCGGTGATGGAAACGGCGGCGGCGATCGCCTCGATCTGGTCGGACAGCCGCACATCCCGGTTCAGGAACTGCGTGATCGCCGGCACCATCGTCATCGATTGCGCATCCAGCAGCAGCGCCGTCACCAGGTAGTCGTTGTAGGCCAGCAGGAAGCTGAACAGCCCTGTGGTGATCACCCCCGGCCACATCACCGGCATGATCGCGCGCCAGAATGCCTCCAGGTGCGAACACCCATCCACCCGCGCCGCCTCATCCAACTCCGCCGGGATGTTCTGGAAGAAGCTGCGCAGCATCCAGATGGTGAAGGGCTGGTTGATCGAAACCAGCACGATGATCGTGGCCAGCGGCTGGCCATACAGCAGCGGCGGCCGGCTGGAGAACAGGTGGAAGAACCAGCCCGTCAGAGGCCATTCCCACAGCGGCGCCAGGATCTCGCGGCTGTTGAGGAAGAACGGCACGTAGCCGGTGGCCAGCACGGAATGCGGCAAGGCGCGGAACACCAGGGCGGCCACCAGCAGCCAGAACGCCACCCGGCTCTGCGAGCGCGCCAACGCATAGCCCGCCAGCGTGCCCACAGTGAGAGAGATCACCACCACGCCCAGCGTGACCATCATGGAGTTGAGGAAGTTGCGATAGAATTCCTGCCGCACCCACACCGCGCGATAATGATCGAGCGTGATGCCGATCACCGGCTCCGCCAGCAGGCCGAGCCCCGGCACCGGTGCCAACACCGCATCCAGCGCGCGGGCAACGAGAGGCAGCACGAACAGCCCCCCTGCCCCCAGCGCCAGCACATAGCCCAGCCCGAGCGCCAACCAGCGCGGCACCGCAGGCACCGGCTCCATCCGCACCGCCAGCCCCGGCACAAAGCGCGTGGCCGCGCGCCAGGCCAGCCACAGGAAGCCGATCCCCAGCACGATATCGATCACCGAAAGCCCGCCGGAGGCCGCCAGCGTCGTCGGCCCCAGCAGCACCCGCAGCGGGTCTGCCGCCAGCGCATCCTGCGGCGCGCGGAACGACATCACCGCGATCCACACCAGCGGAAACGCCGCGATGAAGCACCACACGGTGAGAAACACCGCCACGCCCACCCGCTGCACGGGGCCGGGCCGCAATGCCTCGGGGGTGTTGTCCTGCTCCATCGCCTAGCTCCGCGCCCGGTTGTCGCGCCACACCCGACGCAGCAGCGGGATCAGCAGCAGCACAATCCCCACCAGCGTCAGCATGGAGGAGGCAGAGGCGCGGGCGATGTACCGGTTCCCCGTGAAATCCGGCATCAGGTAGTTGAAGGTCAACCATTGCAGCGAAATCACATGCGCCTCGCTGCCGAAGCCCACCACCTCCTCGAACACGCGATACGCGTCCATCAGGTGGATCAACGAAACGAACACGATCAGCGGCGCCAAATGCGGCACCACCACATAGCGCAGCCGCTCCCAGCGCGAGGCCCCGTCGATCACCGCTGATTCCAGTGTGTCCTGGTCCACCGTCTGCAGCCCGGCATAGAAGATGATGAAGGCGAAGGGCGCGTTGTGCCACACGCGATACACCAGCATCAGCAGCTCGATCGTCCAGCCCTGCGCGAAGAACGAGATCGACGGATCGACCCAGGCCCGCAGGGTGGCCGTTACGATCCCGTCGCCCACGAACAGCCAGCGTATCGCCAGCGCACCAATCACCGGCGTGATCACGAAGGGCAGCAGCGAAACAAACACCAGCGGCCCGCGGATCGCGCGCATCGCATTGTTCACCGCCAGCGCAATCACCAGGCCGAAGCCCACCACCAGCGGCAGGGTGATGAAGGTAAATGTCAGCGTGAAGCGCAGCGCGCGCCAGAAATCCAGCCGCAGCACATCCACCACGCCCTTGCCGGCATCGGAGAAGGCGGCGGCCACCTTCTCCAGCTCCAGCACGGCGCGGTAGGCGTCGAGGCCAGTGAAGCGGGTTTCCGTCAGCGGCTTGCCGTCCGGCCCCATCTTCACCTGGGAGCGTTCGGTGGTGGTGCAGATCTGCGCCAGGAACCCCGGCGAGCAGGTCTCCACCGTCACCATCTCCCGCACCACCGTGGTGGTGTGCAGGCTCTGGATCGCCACCGAAACCAACGGCCCGAAGATGAACACGAGCATCAGCACCGCGGAAGGGGCGGTGAAGAACAGCAGCGTGCGCAGCCTCATATCGCGATCCGCCTCGAAAGGCCGGCGCTACACCCCAGAAGGGGGAAGCGCCGGCGTTCTCCGCTGGCTACTTCACCAGGCCCTGCTCCTTGGCGCGGGTCAGGTAGGCCGCCTCGATCGCCTGCAGCGTCTGCTCGGCGGTCTTCTTGCCGCTCAGGAAGTCCGCCACGTTCTCCGCCAGCACGGCGGAAACCAGGCCCATCGCGGAAGTGGAGGGATAGGCCGGCGCGCCGCCCATGGCGGATTCGATGGCGCCCTTGGCGGCCGGGCCGGGCTGGTAGCCCTTCACCAGCCACACGGCGGCGTTGTTCGCCTCCTTCACCATCTCCTCGTCGATCCCCTCCATCGCGATGCGGAAGGCCAGCTCAGCCTCGGCATCCGGCAGGTTCTTGGCGATCACGAAACCGTCCCACCACAGCGTGGTGGCGGGCTTGCCGCCCTTCACCGCGGCGGGCGCGGCCGCCTGCAGGATCTTGCCGGCAAACTGGCTCTCCTTCGGGTCGTTCACCGCCCCGGCGCGCGTGGCCCACAGCACCGCCATGGCGATCTTGCCCTGCTGGAACTGGCGCGCCACGAAGGTGCTGTCGGAGGTGAGGTATTCCGGGTCCATGAAATCCGTCATGCGCTTCATCAGCGCCAGCGTCTTCATGCCGGCCTCGGAATTGATGCTCGGCGTGTTGTCCGGCTTGGTGGGCACGCCACCGAAGCCCAGGAACACATTGAGGAATTCCTGGCTGATATCGAAGCCCGGCTTCATCGTCGCACCCAGCGGGGTGGCGAACTTGCCGGATGCCTTGAGCTTCGCCGCCGCGTCCAGCACCTCATCCCAGGTGGTAGGCACGGCGATGCCCGCTTCCTTCAGCGCATCCTCGCGCACCATGAAGTTCTGCGCGTTCACCATCATGGCCACCGCCATGGTCTTGCCGTCCACCTTGATCAGCTGGTTCGGCGACAGGATCTGGCCGTACTTCGCGATGTATTCGTCCAGCGGCCGCACCGTGCCGGCATTCAGCAACGGCACCACGGTGTTATTGGCCACACCGCCGATGTGGTAGAGCGAGGGATTGGCCGCGAACGCCGTCGGCTGCTTGGTGCGGAAGTTCATGTCCATCTCGGACTGCACGTTGCCGCATTCCGCCCAGGCGGAGGTCACGGCCTTCCAGGCATCGAAGCTGGCCGACAGCGTCTTGATCGGCACGGTGTTCTTGATGGCGCAGGCGGCCTCCGCCGCGCCCGGCAGGGCGGCAAGGCTGGCGGCCAGCGCGGTGGCCAGAAGCGTGCGCTTGAACATGGTGGGTCTCCGGCGTTCGGGGTGTGTCATGGGGTTGATCAGGTAAGCCGCTCGCCGCTGCCGGCATCGAACAGATGCACGGCCGGGCGCGGCACGGTGAAGCCGATGGTCTCGCCGATGGTGCCGCGGAAGGTCTTCTCGGCCTTCACCGTCACCAGCGCTTCGCCGGAACGCACCGTGGCGAGCGAGGCATCGCCCAGCAGTTCCACAGTGTAGATGGGGGCCGCGATCTCCGCCTCCGCCGCCGGCACGATGCGCGCATCCTCGGCACGGAAGCCCAGGGTCACGCGCCCCTCAGGCCCCGCAATCCCCGCCATACGCACGCACGGCGCGGTGAACACGCCGCCTTCCAGCACGCCTTCAATAAGATTCATCGCCGGCGATCCGATGAAGCCGGCAACAAAGGTATTGGCCGGCCGGTCATAGATCTCGATCGGCGCGCCCACCTGCTGGATCACGCCCTTGTTCATCACCACCACGCGGTCGGCCAGCGTCATCGCCTCCACCTGGTCATGCGTCACGTAGATCGTTGTCACCTGCAACTCATGCTGCAGGTTCTTGATCTGCGCCCGGGTGGAAACCCGCAGCTTGGCATCCAGGTTGGAAAGCGGCTCGTCCATCAGGAACACCGCCGGCTCGCGCACAATCGCACGGGCCAGTGCCACGCGCTGGCGCTGCCCGCCGGAAAGCTCGCGCGGGCGCCGGTGCAGCAGGTCGCCCAGCTCCACCATCGCCGCTGCACGGCGAACCCGCGCATCATGCGTGGCGGCATCCACCCGCCGCACCTTCAGCGGAAAGCGGATGTTCTCATAAACAGTCAGGTTCGGGTACAGCCCATAGTTCTGGAACACCATGGCCACGTCGCGGTCCTTGGGCTCCAGCTTGTTCACCACCCGGCCGCCAATCAGGATGTCCCCCTCGGTGGGGTCTTCCAGCCCGGCGATCATCCGCATGGTCGTGGTCTTGCCGCAGCCCGAGGGCCCAAGCAGCACAATGAACTCGCGGTCGGCAATGGCGAGATCCACCTCGCGCACACCCACGAACGAGCCCCACCGCTTGGTCACGCCGCGCAGCGTCACCTGCACCATCCGCCTTCAGCCCCCACTGCGGCGCCCCCGGCATCGGCCCGGCCTTCCCCGCTTGCCATTACGTTGACAGATGCCGACTACGTATGCAAGGACCGATGCACAAGGCGGGAGACAGCGCATGGGCGACCAAAACCTGGCGAACAAACGCTTCGCCCACGCGGCGCTCTACGACCTCGCCCGCGCCACGCCAGGCACGCTGATGCAGCGCCTGGAACACGCCTACCACCCCGATGCCGAATGGCGCGGCTCCCACCCGCTCAACGAAATGCGCGGGCTGGATGCCATCGCCGCCACCGTCTGGCGCCCCCTGCTCGCCGCCTTCCCCGATCTCGAACGCCGCGATTCCATCCTCATCGGCGGCAGCTACGAAGGCGCGGAGTTCGTCGGCGCCATGGGCCATTACTGCGGCACCTTCACACGGAGCTGGCTCGGCATCCCCGCCACCGGCCGCCCGATCTGGATCCGCTACGGCGAAATGCACCGCATGCGGGCGGGCAAGATCGACCAGAGCACCGTGCTGATCGACGTGCTGGATGTCATCCGCCAGGCCGGCTTCTGGCCCGTCGCCCCCAGCCTCGGCACCGAAGGCATGTGGCCCGGCCCGATCACCGGCAACGGCATCGTGCTGCACGAAACCAACCCCGCCGAGGGGGCCGCCAACCTCGCCCAGATGCGCGACATGCAGGCCAAGCTGAGCCTGGCGGATTACGAAGCGATGGGCCGGGCCACCTATTTCGAGCCGCACCAGGTGGAACACTGGCACCCGCACATGATGTGGTACGGACCCTCCGGCATCGGCAGCACGCGCGGGATGGACGGCTTCGTGGACTGGCACCGCATCCCGTGGCGCGAAAGCTTCCGCAACATCAAGGGCGGCCAGCACTATGTCCGCATCGGCGACGGCCCGTTCAGCGCCACCGGCGGGTGGCCGAGCATCACCACCGAACACAGCGGCGGCGACTTCATGGGCATCCCGCCCACGGGCCGCGCCATCACCTGCCGCGTGATGGATTTCTACGCCCACCACGAAGGCCTGATCCGCGAGAACTGGGTGCCGATCGACATCCTGCACATGCTGAACCAGATGGGAATGGATGTGTTCGCCCGCATGCGCAGCCTGTTCCGCCGCGGCGGCTAGCTTACTCCTTCGATCGGCGCATGGCCGACAGCAGGTCCCAGCGGTCGTCGCGCCACGGGCGGGCGGCCGGTACGGGGGCCTGCCAGCCGTCATCGGCCAGGCGCTGGGCCAACGCCGCGTCGCGCGTCACCACCACCCAGATTGACGGCACGCCGGCCGGCCGGGCGGTCAGCATCAGCGCGATCGACCCGGTCTCGCGCGCCGCGGCGGCGATCAGCGGCTCCAGCGAGAAATTGCCGTTGGACACGTGCATCGCGATCGCCCCTCCTTGTGCCAGCCGAGCCAGGAACGCGCCGATGGCTTCCACTGTCGCCATGTGCGCCGGCACCGATGATCCGGAGAAGGCGTCGATCACAACGAGGTCCAGCGAACCCGGCGGGCGCGCGAGGACCCTGATCCTGCCATCGCCCACCTCGATCGGCGGATCGCCGCATTCGCGCAGGAAGCTGAAGCTGCTGCGTGCCACCGAAATCACGGCCGGCGAGATCTCGACGAAGACAGGGCGCAGCTTCTCGGAACCGTAGCAGGCCAGGGTGCCGGGGCCGAGGCCGACGAACACCGCATCCATCGGGCCGCGGGCGCCGCGCAACGCCTGCATTGCGGCGATCAGCCGCCCTGCCCCGGCCTCGCGGTGATAGTAGCTGGTGGGCTCGAGGCGCCGGGCGGGGTCGGTCCATTGCAGTCCGTGGATGGTGCGGCCATGGAACATCACCGTGCGCTCGGCCTCCTGCGACACGTGCACGGCGCCATAGAAATCGCGCGCGTGGGCGATGCTGGAATGGCCGAGCAGCGGGGCGGCGAAGGGGGCTGCGGCCATCATCGCGCCGATGGCACCCCAGATGACCATGGGCACCCGACCACGGCCGACGGCCGGCATGATGCACAGCACCGCCAGAGCAAGCGGGTACTCGATGGTGCGGTCGAGCAGTACCGGGGCGACCAGGGCGTTCAGCATGCCGCCCAGCGCACCGCCGAGCGAGACGTGAAGGTAGAACCCGGTCAACCCTGCGGCGTCCGGGCGGCGCAGGGCAAGCTGGCCATGTGCCAGCAGGCCAGCCGCGAACAGCCCGGCGACATGCAGCGCAACGCCGAGGCTGGGGTGGGGATTGCTGATGATCGGGGCCATCACCTCCAGCAGCAGCAATGGCAGCAGGACCACCGCCAGCAGGCGGCCACCACTCGCCGCGGCAGCCGGCCAGGCGAAGGCGACGATCCAGCTCATCAGATAGACGGCAAGCGGCAGCACCCACAGCAGCGGCAGCGGCGCGATGGAGACCGTGACGTGTTCGGTGACACCCAGCAGCAGGCTGGATGGCAGCGCGGCAAGACCGACCCATGCGGCACGCCGCCGCCAATCAGCCGACGCCACCGCCTGAATGTGCACCTGCGCCGGGGCGGCGGCACGCGCGGCAAGCCAAGCGCAGGCCGACAGGCCGACCACGCAGGCCATGAAGGCCGACCGCCACAGAACGCCCTGCCCACTGAGCGACAATGATGGCTCGAGCAGCAAGGGATAGATGGCCAGTCCGGCAAGGCTGCCGGCGTTGCTGACAGCGTAGAGCCACCACGGCGGCTGGCCGACCGCGCGGGCGTACCAGGTCTGCAGGGCCGCCGCGTTTCCCCCCATCGCCAGGGTGGCCGGGCCATAGCCCACCGCCAGCGTCGCGAGCACGTCGATCGCGGGTCCGAGCCCGGTGGCCTGCGGCGTGGGCAACACCGGCAGCAGCGCCGCCCCCAGCGCGGCAACCGCGATGTGGACGGCCGCGGCCAGCGACAGCGACAGGCGTGTGGCCAGCAGGTGGAACATCAGGCTGCCGGCGAGCAGCCCGATCTGGAAGAACAGCATCACCGCGGTCCAGACCGCGGCACCGCCGCCGAACGCCGGCAGCAGCGCCTTGCCCAGCATGGGCTGCAACGCGAACAGCAGCGCCGCCGACACGACAACGGTGGCCGCGAACGCGCCTGCCGCCATCAGCGTTGCCGCCGGCAGGGCCGCGCGCGCGGCAGGCATCAGCGCTTGTCCAGCCATCGGATCACCACCTGGAAGACTCTCGTTCGGCAAAATCGGCCATCCCCAGGCTAGCGCGCGGTCCCTACAAGACGGTTTCCAAATGTTGCGCCGGTTGGTCCGGCGTTGGCATGCCCGCCTTTCGCCCCCGTGGCCTCGAGTCTAGCGTCCGCCCGCCGCCGCCGGCGCAGGAATGCGGGCGGAACCGCGCACCACCAGCCGGCACGGCAGCACCGCGGCCCGCCGCGTCACCTCCCGCCGCTCCACCTGCTCCAGCAGCATCGCCACCGTCGCCTCCACCATCTCCGCCCCCGGCTGCGCGACGGTCGTGAGGTCATAGGCCGCCCAGCGCGCCTCCGGCACGTCGTCGTAGCCCACCACCGAGACATCGTCGGGGATGCGCAGGCCGTACTGCGCGCGCAGCAGGTCCATCGCCACGAACGCCATGTGGTCGTTGGCGACGAACACCGCATCCGGCCGCACCTCGGCGCCGAACAATGCATGCACCGCGCGCGCCGCCCCCTCGCGGGTGTAGCCGCCCACCGCGCGGGCAAAGGCCGTCATGCCGCATTCCGCCAGGCCCCGGGCGAACCCCGCCTCCCGGTCGCGGCTGGTGGAAGAGTCTTCCTGCCCCGAAATGAACGCGATCCGCTTGTGCCCCGCCTGCGCCAGCAGCCGCCCCACCTGCCGCCCGCCCTCGGCATTGTCCGATGTCACCGAACTCACCGGCAGCCCGGGCACGGTGCGGTTAAACAGCACCACCGGCGTGCCCGTCTTGGCACATTCCCGCGCCAGGCTGGAAGACAGCGTGGCCGACGCCATCACAATCCCCTCCACCTGGTACTGCAGCATCCGCTGCACCACCATGTCCTGCCGCCCGCGATCGGTCATGAACAGCAGCACCTGGAACCCGCGATTCTGCAGCGCGCGAGAGAGCATCTCCAGCACCTGCGGATAGAAATGATTGTCCAGATACGCCACCAGCAGCGCGATCAGCCCCGACCGGCCAGAGATCATCGCCCGCGCCAACGCATTCGGCCGGTAGCCCAGTTGCTGCGCCGCCGCCAGCACCCGCGCCCGCATCTCCGGCGAAACACTGCCGCCCGGCGAGAAGGTGCGGCTCACCGCGGATTGCGAAACCCGCGCCAGCTGCGCCACGTCGCCCGATGTCACCCCACCTTTTGGCATGCGGCCATTCTGGCCCAGGAAGCGCTAACTGGGAACGGTCCCCATCGCGCCCAGCTTGATCTGCGCCAGCATCGCCAGCTCGTCGTACACCGTCCACTCCTCCACGATCTTCCCGTCGATCACGTGGAACTGCGAAACACCCATCAGGAACACCCGGTGCCCGGTCGGCTCGCCGAGCAGGCCCCAACCGAGGTGATGCCCCTCCAGGTTCCAGCGCACCGCGATCTTCTCGCCGCCTTCCTCGCACGGCACGGAGCAGATGTGCTGCGGCACGAAGGCGCAATCCGGCAAGGTCCCGATCAGCTTCAGCGTCGCCTGCAGCACCGCGGCCGAGCCATACAGCTCGCGCATGTTCGGCCCGTGGTACAGCACCGTCGGCGCATAGACGCGGCTGATCACCCCCAGCATCCGCTTGTTGTACGCCTCATGCATCCAGCGCAGGCACTCCGCCTCACTGTCCGAATGCGCCAGCGAGATATCCGCCTCGGCCTCCGGCGGATACTGCCCCACCAGCCGCCGGTTCTCGCCGAAATCCAGCGCCCCCTGCCCCTTGGAATGCAGGTCCTTCGCCATCTTCTCGGCGATCGGATGCGGGTCCAGCCCCAGCTGGCGCAGCTGCGCCATGCTGTCGCTCACAATCCACTCCCGGTAGATGCGGTTGCTCAGGATCATGCAGTCGGCAATGGTGCGCGAGGTGAATGTCCGCCCCGTCGGCGCACCGAGATGCCCGAACTGCGTATGCCGCCCCACCCCGGTCACCAGGTGGGAGGTATAGAACCCGTCCACATCATTGCCGCGCCACACGACCTGCGTGGCCTGCCCGCGCCGTTCCGGAAAACTCACCAGCCGCTGGATCGTATCGCGCACGATCGCCTCGCGGTCATGCACGGCACCGAGGTTGTAGTACACCGCGGCATTGTGGGTGTAGTGGCTGTAGATCAGCCCGATATCGCGCTCATCCCAAATCCGGTGCGTGCAGCGCACGATATAGTCCACGATGTCGGTATAGATCGGATCGAACCCACGCATCGGCTGCGCCCGCGGCCGGTCCTCCGGCACCAGGTCGGTGAAGTCCCGCCGCTCCACCTGCAACACGCCCTGGCCAGGATGGGTCGCCGGCGCCAGCGGGGTGATGCGGTCGCTGTGGTCTCGCTCGGCCATGATGCCTCCTGGGTCAGCAGGCAGCATTCTGTGCCCGCCATGGCATCACGATGCAACCGGCTGCGGTTGCATACGTGGTCAACGCGAAGGAAGAATGTTCTTTTTTGAAAAAAAGAACCAAAAAACTTTTATTGATTTGCACGCGCGCCAGACCCCCAGCACGCGCCCTAGCAAATAAAGTCTTTTTGCTTCTTTTTCTTCAGAAAAAGAAGATTCTTTCTTACGCCATCCGCCGCCCCGCAATCACATGGTACAGGAACAGCACCAAAATCGCCCCAACCACAGAGACGAACATCGAATAAATGTTCACTCCCGTCACCGCCGCACCACCGAGCGAGGAGAAGATGAAGCCGCCCACAATCGCACCCACAATGCCCAGCACGATGTTCAACACCAGCCCCTGGCCACTGTCATTCACAAACTTGCTGGCAATGAAGCCAGACATCAGCCCGAGAATGAGCCACCCGATGATCGACATGGTGCAGTGCTCCTGAATGGTCGGGGGCACCGCGCCCCACCGGTCCACAACAGGCAACCAACGCGGCAACCGCGGTGCAGTTGCGCCATTCCGGCATCGTGATGCCGCAAAACCGTCAGCCCACCGCGATCGCCACGGCGGTCACGTTGTCGCTCGCCCGCCGCGCCAGCGCCGCATCCACCAGCCGCTCTGCCGGCAGCGGGCCCGCCAGCAACGCCGCCAACTCGGCCTCCGGCACCGCCTTGTTCAGCCCGTCACTGCACAGCAGGAACCGGTCCCCGGAGGCCAGGCCTTGGCGAACCTCCTCCAGCTCCAGCGCCGCCTCCGCCCCCACCGCCCGCGTGATCACATTGGCACGCGGATGCCGCTCCGCCTCCGCCTCGGTGATCGCGCCTGCATCCACCAGCGCCTGCACCAGCGAATGATCCCGCGTCATCTGCGAAAGAACCCCATCGCGCAGCCGATAGGCCCGCGCATCCCCGGCCCAAAGGCACGCCACCTCGCCGCCCTGAACCAGCAGCACCACCAATGTGGAAGCGATGATCGATCGCGGCCCCCGCTCCGCCGCCTCCGCGCGCAACGCCTGGTGAACGCCTTCCACCCGCGCCCGCACCTCGTCCATCAGCGCGCCCCCAGCCAGCCCCGCCGGAACGCCCTCCAGCGCCTGCTTCAGCATCGCGGCCGCCACTTCGCCGGCATCATGCCCCCCGGCCCCATCCGCCACCGCCCACAGGCCGAGGTCCGGCCGATCCACGAAACTGTCCTCATTGTGCCGCCGCACAGCACCAGGATGCGTCACGGCCCAGGACACGAACCTGCTCATCCCGCACTCCTCGCGCGCCTCATGCGGCAGGATAGCCTCGCCCACCCGGCCGGCGAAGCACCTGGCCCCCCACTCTCACGGGATCGGCATCAACTTCACGCAATGGTCAGCAAGCCGCCACGGCCTCAGCCCCCCGCGGCCATGTCCAGCGCCGGCTTCACGTCATCCGGCAACGGGCACACATAGGGGTTTCCCGCCGTCCGCGCCGCGAAATCCGCCTTCGCCTTGGCCAGCAGCGCGGGATCGCGGATCACATCCACCGCGGTGGCCGCCATCACCTTGGCCGCATGCACCATCCCCTTATGCGCAATCCCGCTCTTGCCCTGCGCCGTCAGCTGCCAGGAATGCCCCGGCGTGCCAATCGCATAGGTCGCCCCGCGGATCTGCGCCGTCGGCACCACCCAGGAGACATCCCCCACATCGGTAGAGCCAATCCCCTTGCCGCCGCCATTGCTCCCCAGCGGCACGATCCGGTCGCACAGCTCCGTCTCCATATCCGGCGCCAGCCCGAACCGCAGATGGGCACCCGCGATATCATCCGGCCGCAACGTCGCCCGGATCTCCCGCGCCAGCGTGCGGTCCGCCTCATCCCAGTCCGGCGGCCCCAGATGCATCAAATTGTCGAACATCGCCTGCTCCAGCGGCGAATTGCCGAGAAGGTTAGACATGCCGGAAATGGCCTTCCACGCCACCTCCGTCTCCGTCATCAGCGCCGCCCCCTGCGCGATCTTCTGCACCCGCGCCACCAGCCCATTGAGCTCCGGCAGCTCCCGCGCCCGCACGATGTAGCGAACCACCGCGCGGCTCTGCACCACGTTCGGCGCGATCCCACCGGGATCGATCGTCGCGTAATGCACCCGCGCATCGGAAGGCATGTGCTCGCGCATATAGTTCACGCCCACATTCATCAGCTCCACCGCATCCAGCGCCGAACGCCCGAGATGCGGCGAGGCCGCGGCATGCGAAGCCCGCCCCGTGAACACGAAATCATAGGAAACCAGCGCCAAGGACAGCGCCGGATTCACCGCACAGAACGGCGCCGGATGCCACGAGAGCGCGATGTCCACATCCTTGAACGCCCCCTCCCGCACCATGAACAGCTTGCCCGCCCCGCTCTCCTCCGCCGGGCAGCCATAGTAGCGCACCCGCCCCTTGATCCCCTGCGCCGCCAGCCAGTCCTTCACCGCGGTGGCCGCCAGCATCGCCGCCGAGCCCAGCAGATTGTGCCCGCAGGCATGCCCCGCTCCCTCGCCCGCCCGCGGCCGCTTCTCCGCCACGCCCGCCTCCTGGCTCAACCCCGGCAGCGCATCGAACTCGCCGAGAATGGCAATCACCGGCCCCTCATCCCCGGCCTCCCCCACGATCGCCGTCGGAATCCCCGCAACCCCCGTCGTCACCCGAAACCCCTGCTCCTCCAGCATCGCCACATGCTCCGCCGCCGAGCGATGTTCCTGGTAGCCCAGCTCCGGCATCTCCCACACCCGGTCCGCCAGCCCGATAAACTCGTCCCGGTGCCCATCCACCAGCCGCCAAACCTGTTCCGTATTCGAACCGCTCACAGCACCACCCGCCCGATATTCCCTTCGATCTCAATCTTCGTCCCCATCGCCTCCGACAGCTTCGCCAGATGCGGCAGGATATCCTCATCCTCCGAAAGCCGCGGCGTCCCGCGCCGAGACCGCTCCACCCCGAACCCCAGCTCCACCGGAATCAGCTCGATCAGGTTCGCCTCGTCCCCCACCATGTTCCAGCGCGCCACCACCGACTTCCACGCCCAGGGATCCGCCGCAAACCCTTTCGTATTCGAATCCGACCGCTTGTCGATCGCATCCGCCACGTTCTCCGTCAGCCCCATCCCGAACTTCTCGTAGAAATCCTGCGGCAGATGCGGAATCGTCTCGTTGTGGAAGATGAAATTGCCCAGCGAATGGAAGATCGGCCGCTTCTTATAAATCTCCACCCCGCGCAGCACGTGCGGCCCATGCCCGATCACCGCATGCGCCCCGGCATCGATGCAGGCCCGCGCGAAATCCACCAGGAACGCCGCCGGCACCGCCTTGTCCATCCCCAGCGCCTCATGCGCATGCAGGCTCACCAGCACATAATCGCCCTGCCGCTTCGCCTCCGATATCCCCGCCAGCGTCCGCGCCACGTCGGCCTTGTTCGCCTCCGTCACCACGCCCACCGGGCCTTCCTTGAACGTATGCTGCCCGAACAGCACCGTCCCCGCCTCCGGCGCCCGCCCAAACCCCGCCTTCACCCGCATCGCGTGCCCGTCATTCACCCCGCACGACCCCGCAATCGCCTCCAGCGCCGCCAGCTGCTCGCGCGGCAGCGTATAGGTCGTCGTGAACCGCAGCATGTTGATCCCCGGCCGCCCCATCGCATCCGGCCGCTGCTGCCCCGCCGCCGACGTCTCATGAAACGTCGAGCAGATCCCGATCAACGCCACCCGCCCCTGCGGGCACTCCAGGTACTGCGGCGCCGAAGCCTCGGCCAAATTCCGCCCCACCCCCGCATGCAGAATGCCGCTCCGGTCCAGCGCCGCGGCCGTATTCGCCAACCCGTCGTAGCCATAGTCCAACGTATGGTTGTTGGACCAGGTGAGCATGTTGAAGCCCATGGTCTGCAAATCGTGGATCACCCCCTCCGGCGCCTTCGCCCACGTCCCCCCGCTCACCGCGAACGGAAACGCATCCCCTGGCGTCAACACCTCGAAATTCGTGAACCGCGCATCGGCATCGCGCACAATGTCCGCCAGCTGCCACAACGCCTCGGATGAGGCCAACCGCCGCGTGATGAAGCTGTCACCGGTGGCAACGAAACGCATCGGGGGAAGAGACATCAAAAACCTCCAGGCTCGAACCCAAACTCTAGCCAACCCAGGGAAGAAAGAAAGACTCTTCTTTTTGTGAACAAAAAGAAGCAAAAAAACTTCATGAGTTCGCCAATGGCAAACGCCCGGCCCTCCAAACAGAGAACCGGGCGCCCAAAACCGCAAAACAAACAAAAGTCTTTTTGCTTCTTTTGCTTCAGAAAAAGAAGACCCTTACTTCTTCTTAGGCGCCGGCCCACCGCGAAGCTGCGTGATCGTCCCGCGCGAGGTAATCTGCTCCGGGTTCATCCGTAGCTCAATCACGCTCGCCCGCCCACAGGCAGCCGCCCGCTTGAACGCATCCGCGAACTGAGAGGCCTCCTCCACCACCTCGCCATGCCCGCCGAAGCTCTCGATGAACTTGGCGAAATCCGGGTTGGTCAGCTCGGTGCCGGAAACCCGCCCGGGATAGGTCCGCTCCTGGTACATCCGGATCGTGCCGTACATCGCGTTGTTGAACACCAGGATCACAGGCGCCACGCCATGGTGGAACGCGGTGGCCAGTTCCTGCCCGGTCATCAGGAACCCGCCATCGCCCACGAAGCACACCACCTGCCGGTTGCGGAACGCAATCGCCGCCCCGATCGCCGCCGGCACGCCATACCCCATCGCCCCGTTCGTCGGCCCGATGAAGCGCTGGTTGTCCTTGAAGTTGATGAACCGCGGCGGCCAGGTCGCGAAATTCCCGGCATCGCAGGTCAGGATCGCATCGTCCTCCAGCAGCTCGGCCAGCGTGTGCATCACGTCCGAGAGGTTCAGCCCCTCGTATTCCTGCCGCGCCAGCCCGGCCATGCGGATCGCGCGCAGCTCCTTGGTCCAGGTCTTCCACGGCATCCGCGCCGAACGCTCGCCCGCCACCACCGCGGCAAACGTATTCACATCCGAAACAATCCCCAGCGCCGGGCGCGTCACCCGCCCGATCTCGCTGCCATCGGGATGCACATGCACGATCGGCGCCTCATGCCCGGCCCCAAACAACGTGTAGCCCTGGCTCACCGGCTCCCCCAGCCGCGTCCCGATCGCCAGGATCAGGTCGGCCTCGCGCGCCTTGGCCACCAGCGCCGGGTCGCTGCCCACGCCCAGATCGCCCGCGAAATTGTCCCGCGTCCCATCGTACAGCGCCTGGCGCCGGAAGCTGACGGTGGTCGGGATGTTGTTGGCCACCAGGAACTCGCGAATATCCGCCCGCGCCTGCTCGCTCCAGCGCGAACCACCCAGGATCGCCAGCGGCTTCTTCGCGCGGCCGATCATCGCCATCATCTTGGCAATCGCGGCGGGGTCCGGATGCGCCGGCGAAACCGCCACCGGGCCCAAATCGGGCACATCGGCCATCCGCTTCTGCATCTCTTCCGAAATGGCGATCACCACCGGCCCCGGCCGGCCGGAAACCGCCACATCCACCGCATGCGCGATCAGCTCCGGAATGCGGCGCTCATCGTCGATCTGCGTCACCCACTTCGCCAGCGGCGCGAACATCCGCCGGTAATCCACCTCCTGGAAGCTCTCGCGGTCGGTTTCCTCGAACGGGATCTGGCCCACGAACAGCAGCAGCGGCGTCGAATCCTGCATCGCCGTGTGCACGCCAATCGCGCCATGGCAGGCACCAGGCCCGCGCGTCACGAACGCCGCCGCCGGCTTGCCGGTCAGCTTGCCATAGGCCTCGGCCATGTTCACCGCACCCGCCTCGAACCGGCACGTCGTCAAATGCAGCCGCTGCCGCACCGCGTACAGCCCGTCGAGCACATCCAGGTAGCTCTCCCCGGGCACCGCGAACACCTGCTCGATCCCCTGCGCCACCAGCGCATCCGCGATCAGCCGCCCGCCGCTGCGCGCACCCGGCTTCCCACCCGACTTGGCCATTTTCCCCGACTCCCGGACCTTATTCTGCCGCGCAGGATACCCACGCGCCCGCGCCGCGTCACCCCGCCGGAACGTCCGCCCCCTGCTCCAACAGCCGCCGGAAATACGCCACCGTGCGCGACAGCCCCTCGCGCAGCGAAACCCGCGGCTCCCACCCCAGCGTGGCCCGCGCCCGCGTGATATCCGGGCAGCGCTGCATCGGGTCGTCCTGCGGCAAAGGCCGGAACACCAGCGTGGAAGCGGAACCGGTCAGCCCCAGCACCTCCTCCGCCAACTCCCGCACCCGGATCTCATGCGTGTTGCCCAGGTTGATCGGCCCCGTCACCGCATCCGGGCTGTCCATCAACCGCAGCAACCCCTCCACCAGATCGTCCACGAAACAGAAGCTGCGCGTCTGCTGCCCATCGCCATACAGCGTGATGTCCTCGCCGCGCAGCGCCTGCAGGATGAAGTTGGAAACCACCCGCCCGTCATCCGGATGCATCCGCGGCCCATAGGTGTTGAAGATGCGCGCGACCTTGATCCGCACCCCGCTCTGCCGATGGAAATCGAAGAACAGCGTCTCCGCGCAGCGCTTGCCCTCGTCGTAGCAGGCGCGCGGCCCGATCGTGCTCACATTGCCCCGGTAGTCCTCGGTCTGCGGATGCACCGTCGGGTCGCCATACACCTCGCTGGTCGAAGCCTGCAGCACCTTCGCCTTCAGCCGCCGCGCCAGCTCCAGCATGTTCAACGCGCCCAACACGCTGGTCCGCGTCGTCTGCACCGGGTCGTCCTGGTAGTGCACCGGGGACGCCGGGCAGGCGAGATTGTAGATCTCGTCCACCTCCACGCTCAGCGGAACCGTCACGTCATGCCGCATCGCCTCGAAATTCGGCAGCCCCAGCAGATGCGCGATATTGTCCTTGCGCCCGGTGAAGTAGTTGTCCACGCACAGCACATCGTCGCCGCGCGCCACCAGCCGCTCGCAGAGATGCGACCCCACGAAGCCCGCCCCGCCCGTCACCAGCACCCGCTTGCGCGTCAGGTTCTTCACGCCGCGCCCTCCCGCCAACCAAGCCGCCGGTAGCACAGCCCCGCCTGTTCCGCGAGGCAGCCACCGCGCTATGCTGCGCCCGTCCAACCCGGAGCAGCCCGATGCGTGCGATTTACGTGATGATCAAGTGCGAGATGGGCCAAGCCTACAAGGTCGCCCAAACCGCCGCAGACGGCATCGAGGAACTCTCGGAACTCCACTCCACCTCCGGCCAATACGACCTCCTGGGCAAATTCTACCTCGCCCCCACCCAGGATACCGGCCTCTTCGTCACCGAAAAACTCCAAACCATCCCCGGCGTGAAAGACACCTACACGCTCATCACCTTCAACGCGTTCGTGGGAACATAAGAAAGCAAGGCCTTCTTTTTGTGAACAAAAAGAAGCAAAAAAACTTAATTAATTTATGACACCCCCCGCTACCATCAACCCATCACTCCCTCGTCATTGCGAGCGAAGCGAAGCAATCCAGTTCTTTCCTCCCCGCCGCAGCATCGGTCATTGGTTGTGCAGTCTGGTATTGCACGCAGGACAGTACAAAATCTGAATCGATTCCGCCATCTTACTTCCTTCTCCCTTGCCTTGCTTCTCTGTGCCTCTGTGCCTCTGTGTCCCCTTTCTTTCTTTCCTCCTTCCTTCCTTCCCCAAAGGCGCCAATGCCCCCCACCATCATCCTCCTCAACGGCATCGGCAGCGTCGGCAAATCCGCCACCGCCCGCGCCCTCCAATCCATCGCCCGCACCCCCCTCCTCCACGTCGCGATGGATACGTTCATCGACATGCTGCCGGAGAAATACCTCTCCCACCCCGAAGGCCTGCTCTTCCAGCGCACGCCAGACCAGGGCATCGCCATCCACTCCGGCCCCATCCTCCACCGCGCCCTCGCTGGCATGCGCCACGCCATCGTCGCCCTCGCGGAACAGGGCAACGCCATGGTGCTGGACGAAGTGCTCACCTCCCCCGACCAGGCCGAAGCCTACAAAACGCTCCTCGCCCCCTACCGCCTCCATCTCGTCGCCCTGCACGCCCCGCTCGCCGTCCTCGAAGCCCGCGAGAAATCCCGCGGCGACCGCGAACTCGGCCTCGCCCGCTGGCAATGGGGCCGCGTTCACCAGGGCGTCGCCTACGATCTGGAAATCGACACCGCCGCCCTCACCCCCACCGAAACCGCCCAGCGCATCCGCGACCACTTCAACCTCTGATCGCACCCGCCACCGAAAAAAATCCTTTGCTCCGACGCGACCATTGATGTTAGTATCTCTGCATGTCAGCAATCCCCACAGAGCCCCAGCTGCGCGTCAGCCCGCTCGACCGCGCCCCCATGGCCGGGTGGGAGAACTGCGTCCGGATTCCGGGCCCGCTCCAGCTGATCCTCCTCCACCTCCTCGCCCTGCTCTTCGCCCGCTCCCCCCACGCCGCCGCTCTCGGCCGCGCCCTCTCCCTCTCCCCCCACCTGCGCCAGATCCTCGCCACCCTGGCCGCCACCACCGAACAGGACGATTCCGTCCTCCCCCCCACCCGCGCCCGCGGTGCCGACGAAATCATCATCGCCCTCGCCCACCGCCCGCCGCCGCGCAACCCGTCGCGCCCCGCCCGCATGCCCCCCGCCCGCCCGCGCCAGGCCCGCGATCCGCCCCGCCCGCGCCGGCCCGCACAAACGAAAACGGCGGAACGGGGTCCTCCCCCGCTCCGCCGCCGCATGCCGATTTTATTACGTTATCGCATCTAAATCATGCCCGCTTCACGTCATAGAACTGCGGGAACCCCATCCGCACCCCGGTCAACGCCTTGCTGAACGCCGTCGGCCCGAAATTGATCCCCAGCGGCAGATGCGCCGGCGCCTTCATGAACTCCACCTGCAGCTCATCGCAGATCGTCTTCTGCGAAGGAATGTCCCGCGCATCGAACCACGCCGCCCGCAGCGCCTCGATCTTTGGATTGTTCGGCCATCCAAACCACGCCCGGTCACCATTCGCCCGCAGCCCAAGGTTTGCCGCCGGATCGAAATTGTTGGTCCCCGTCAGGTAGGTATAAAAAATGTTCCACCCCCCCTTGTCGATCGGCCCCTTGTTCGCCCGCCGCTGGATCGTCGTCCCCCAGTCCACCGCCTGGTAATCCACGTTCAGCCCCAGCTTCTTGAACAGGTCGCTCCCCACCAGCGCCAACCCGTTGGTGGCCGGATAATCGACGGCCCCGAGCATCACGATCTTCTCGCCCTTGTACCCGCTCGCCGCGATGTCGGCCCGCACCTTGGCCAGGTCCCGCTTTCCGATCAACGGCTCCAGCCCCGCCTCGCTCGCCAACGGAGTCCCCGGGGTGAACAGCCCCACCCGGTCCTTCCACAGCGTCTTGTCCTCGCCCATCGCCGCCGTCATGAACTCGGATTGCTCGATCGCCCCCAGCAGCGCACGGCGCAGCAGCGGGTTGTCGAACGGCGGCAGCAAATGGTTGAACCGCATCACCGCGATGCCCCCGATCACATCCGGCAGCGTCGCCAGCCTGGGGTTCTTGCGGATCACCTCCATCAGGTCGGTCGCCGGATTCTGCACCCAGTCCACCTCCCCGTTCACCAGCGCGTTCACCGCGGTGGCGCTGTCGGGGATCACATGCCACTCCACCCGGTCGAAATGCGCCACCTTGGGGCCGGAGGTGAACGTCGCCGGCTGGTCCGCCCGCGGCACGTAGCCGGCGAACTTCTCGTACACCACCCGGCTGCCCGGCACCCGCTCATTGGTCACGAACCGATACGGCCCGCTGCCCACCATCTCCGTCACCTGCCGGTTCGGATCGGTCATCGCCAGCCGCTCCGGCATGATGCAGGGCATCGGCGTGCCCGTCTTGCCCAGCGCATTCGGCAGCAGCGGGAACGGCTTGTTCAGCCGGAACCGGATCGTCTTTTCATCCGGCGCCGAAAGCTCGTCGGTCGCCGCCATCAGCGCCTGCCCAAACGCATCGCGCGCCGAAAACCGCCTTATGCTCGCCACCGCATCCCGCCCACGCACCGGCTCGCCGTCATGGAACTTCAAGCCGTCGCGCAGCGTCAGCGTCCACTGCTTGCCGTCATTCTCCACCACATGCCCGGCCACCATCTGCGGCCGCACCACGTAGCTGTCGTCCTGCCCATACAGCGTGTCGAACACCGCATAACCATGGTTGCGCGCCACCGTCGCCGTGGTGAACACCGGGTCCAGAATCGCCAGATCCCCCTCCGGGATGATCTTCAGCACCGAACGCCCCTGCGCACGGGCCACATTCGGTGCCGCCAGCGCGGCGGCCGAGGTGGCAAGGAAGTTGCGGCGTTTCATCATCCCGTCTCCTTCTGCACCGGCGCGCACCCTGCTAGGCTGCGCCGTCCAAGAAAGGGTTATGCCATGCGCGCCGCGGTATTCCGCAAGGGTGATCTGGTGGTCGACACCATTCCCGATGTCGTCCTCCAGGAAGGCCAGGTCCTCGTCCGCATCCGCGCCTGCGGCATCTGCGGCTCGGATCTCCACGCCGCCAAGTTCCCGGAGCAGTTCGCCGAACTCTCCCGCCGCGGCGGCAGCCGCTGGACCATCTCCCCCGACAAGGACGTGGTCTTCGGCCATGAATTCGTCGGCGAGATCGTCAGCTACGGCCCCGGCACCACCGGCCGCTTCGCCCCGGGCACCATGGTCACCTCCATGCCGCTCACCATCGCCGGCACCACCGTGCACGGCCTCGGCTACAACCCGGAAATCGCCGGCGCCTACGCCGAATACATCCCACTGGCCGAGCGCATGCTGCTCCCCGTTCCGCAGGGCATGAACCCGGACCACGCCGCCCTGGTGGAACCCATGGCCGTCGGCGTCCACGCCGTGAACTTCGCCAACCTGCGCGCAGACGACGTGGCGCTGGTCGTCGGCTGCGGCCCCATTGGCCTCGCCGTCATCGCCGCCCTCAAGATGCGCGGCGTGAGCCCCATCATCGCGTCGGACTTCTCCCCCCGTCGCCGCGACCTCGCCCGCCAGATGGGCGCCGACATCGTGATCGACCCCAAGCAGGCCAGCCCCTACGCCCAACTGTCCGACAGCATCACCCCGCCGGGCTTCGATTCCAGCCGCTATGCCGCCCTCTTCGGCACCGGCCCCAAGCGCCGCCCCGCCGTGGTGTTCGAATGCGTCGGAGTCCCCGGCGTGATCAACGAGATCATGGAGGGCGCGCCCGCCAGCACCCGCATCGTCGTCGTCGGCGTCTGCATGGAGCCCGACAATTCCTATCCGTTCTTCGGCATCGTGAAGCAGCTCAGCCTGCAGTTCGTCCTGGCCTACACCGCCCAGGAATTCGCCGACACGCTGCAATACATCGCCGAGGGCCGCCTGAACGTCGCCCCCCTCATCACCGGCCGCATCGGCCTCGATGGCGTCAAGCAGGCCTTCGCCGACCTCGCCAACCCCGAAACCCACGCCAAGGTGCTGATCGAGCCCTGGCGCTGAGCCTTCCCACCGGGCAGGCGACGGGCTAGGGAACCCCATGTCCGTCGCCACCCATCCGGTCTCCGCCAGCGACTACCGCCGCGGCGCCCTACTCGTCACCGGCGCCATCGTGGTCTGGAGCACCGCCGGCGTGCTGGCGCGCTGGGTGGATGTGGATCCCTGGACCACGCTGTTCTGGCGCTCCGTCTTCGCCGCCGCCAGCCTGCTCGCCTACCTGGTCTGGCGCGACGGCACGCGCTGGACGGATGGCTTCCGCCGCCTCGGCCGCGTCGGCATCGCCATGGGCCTGTGCTTCGCCGCCTCGATGATCTGCTTCATCAACGCACTGGCCCTCACCACGGTGGCCGCCGTACTGGTCTTCCAGGCCGCCGCCCCGCTCTTCGCCGCCGTGCTCGCCTATTTCTTCCTGCACGAGCGCGTCACCCGCCGCACCGCCATCGCCATCGCGCTCACCATGCTCGGCGTCGGCCTGATCGTCTCAAGCTCCGGTGATGCCGGGCGGATGTGGGGCAACCTGATCTCCGCCGTGATGGGCCTCACCTACGCGCTCACCGTCGTGCTCGCCCGCATGGAACGCCACGTGCCCACCACGGAAGCCACCCTGCTCGGCGTCCTCGTCGTCGCCCTGGTCAGCGCGCCGATGGCCAAGTTCGCCGTACCCGCGCAGGACATGGCGCTGCTGGCCGTGTTCGGCATCTTCCAGATGGGCCTGGCGCTCATCATGTTCACCACCGGCATCCGCCTGATCCCCTCGGCCGATGCCGGGCTGATCTCGGTGCTGGAAGCCGTGCTGGCGCCGATCTGGGTCTGGCTGGTGTTCCGCGAAGACCCCGGCACCCTCACGCTGATCGGCGGTGCCGTGGTGATCGCCGCCGTCACCTGGGCGGCAACGGCCGAGCGCCGCTAGCGCGACCAGACCGGCACGCCACCCGCCGGCCGCTTCAACCGATAGAGCACATGGCGCTTGAGCTCATGCCCGTCCGGCACGTCGGGGTGATCGAAATCCCCGTCGGGATCACGAACCATGCCGAGCTTCTCCATCACCCGGATGGAGGGCTTGTTCTGCACCGCCGTCACGGCCACCACCTCCGGCACGCCGTGCACCTCGAACACTTCGCTGATCGCCGCCCGCGCCGCCTCGGTGGCATAGCCCTGCCCCCACCAATCCTTGCCGATGCGCCACACCACTTCCACGCAGGGCGCACACGGCAGCCCGGTCTTCACCCGCCGCGCGCCCACCCGCCCGATCAACGGCGAGACGCGCGGTGCCTCCACCGCGAATGGCCCGAAGCCGTCCTGCATCATCTGCACCAGCATGCGCGCCATCGCCCGGTCCGATTCCTCGCGCGTCAGTGGCGCGGGGTAGTAGCGCATCGTCTCGGGATCGCCGCTGATCGCTGCCATCCGCTCCCAGTCATCGTCCCACCAGGGCCGCAGCATCAGGCGTTCGGTTACCAGCATGCGGCCTCCATGGCGGCACGCACCTCGGCCGCAGTCGGGATCGGGGCAACGGCGCCATAGCCCTGGCACTTCAGCGCCGCACAGGCAGCGGCATAACGCGCGGCCTGCTCCGGTGAATCGTCGGCCACGGTGCGGGCGAGGAAGCTGCCGCAAAAGGCATCGCCCGCCCCGGTGGCGTCCACCGGCGTGCAGGGAAACGGCGGGATACGCAGGCGGGTGCCCGGCGTCGCCACCAGCGCACCCTGGTCGCCCATCTTCAGCACCACCAGGCGCGGGCCCATGCGCAGGTAGAAATCGGCGATCACATCGGGCTCCGAAAGCCCCGTCAGCGCCTGGGCATCCTCCAGCCCGGGGAAGGCGATATCGGCCCGCCCGATCGCGGCATGGATCACCGCCGCGGCGCGGGCGGGTGGCCAGAGGCGCGGGCGGTAGTTGGTATCGAACGCCACTATGGCGCCGGCGCCGCGGGCCAGATCGATGGCATGGAACACCGCATCGGCGGCGGAGGCGGAGATGCCGAGCGAAATGCCGGAGGCGTAGAACACCTTGGCGCCGCGCAGCGTCGCCGCGTCCACGTCGGCCGGCCCGTAGCCGGCCGCGGCCGAGGTGCTGCGGTAGTAGAGAAAGGCATGGCCCTTGGCGGAATGCGTCACGAAGTAAACCGCCGTCGGTCGCTCGGCCGAAAGCCGCACGCCGGAGACATCGATGCCCTCGCCACGCCACAGGTCGAGGAACCGCTCGCCGGCCACGTCCTGCCCCACGGCGGTGAGGTACGCCACATTCGCCCCCTGCCGCGCCGCGGCGACGGCGGCGTTGGAGGTATCGCCGCCGAAGCCTTCCAGATACATCCGCCGGCCATCGGGGCCGCTGGGTTGCTGGTTGAACTCCAGCAGCGGCTCGCCCATGCAAACGATATCCGTCACAGGATCGCCCTCGCCGCGGCCTGGATCGCCTCCCTGTCGCCGGCGGCGATGCGCTTTTCGTCCACCAGCGCCCCGCCCATGCCAACGAAGCTGGCTCCGGCGGCCAGGTAGGCCGCCACGTTGCCCGGCTCCACGCCCCCGGTGGGGCAGAAATCCACGCCGGGGAACACGCTGCGCAGCGCCTTGATATGGCCGGGACCACCCACGGATGAGGCCGGGAAGATCTTCACCACATCGGCCCCCGCCGCCAGCGCCGCCCGCACCTCGGTGGGGGTCAGCGCGCCGTGCATCAGCAACGCACCGGCAGCGCGGCACGGGGCGGCCAGCGCCGGGTCGGTCCAGGGCGCGACGATGAAGCGGGCCCCGGCGGCCAGGCAGATCTCGGCGGTGGCGGCATCGGGCACCGTGCCGGCGCCCAGCAGCAAATCCTTGTCGGCCGACAACTCGCGGATCAAGGCGGGCGCGTCGGGGATGGTCATGGTGAGTTCGAAGATGCGCAGCCCGGCCTCGCGCAGCCAGCGCACGGCGGTGGCGGCATGGGCGGCGGTGCTGGTGCGCACCACCGGCACCACGCGGGCGGCGCGCAGCGCCTGCATCATCTCGGCCTTGGTCATCGGCGGGCCCTCCTGGTGCCAGGGATACCATGCCATCCCGCCTGGGCAAGGAGTGGTCTGGCCGTTGCGGCACCGGGTGGAGATTGCCGCCGCCGCCGCCGCGCGCGAGGCTGACCAAAATGGAGAGGACCGCCGCCATGGCCACGCAGCAGGAAAAGATCGCCACCTTCCGCGCCCTGCATGAGAGCGGGTGCTTCGTGATCGCAAATGCCTGGGATGCCGGCTCCGCCAAGGTGCTGGCCGGACTCGGCTTCCCGGCCCTGGCCACCTCCAGCGGTGCCAGCGCCGGCATACTGGGCCGGCGCGACGGGCAGGTGACGCGCGAGGAAGCCTTGCAGCACGCCCGCGATGTGGTGGCCGCCACCGACCTGCCGGTCTCCGCCGACCTGGAGAAAGGCTTCGCCGATTCGCCCGCGGAGGCCGCCGAGACCTACCGCCTGGCGCTGGCCACCGGCCTGGCCGGCGGCTCGATCGAGGATGCCAGCGGCGACAAGGACAGGCCGATCTACGACTTCGGCCTCGCCGTGGCCCGCGTCGCCGCGGCGGCGGAAGCAGTGCGCGGCACTGGCTTCGTGCTGACCGCCCGTGCCGAGAACCATCTGCGTGGCGTGACGGACCTGGATGACACCATTCGCCGGCTGCAGGCCTATGAGGCCGCCGGGGCGGATGTGCTGATGGCCCCGGGGGTGACCGACCTCGATGCCGTGCGCACCGTGTGCGCCGCGCTGAAGAAGCCGTTCAACTTCATGGCCGGGATCCCGAAGCGCTCCCACACCGTGCCGGATTTGGCGGCCTGCGGCGTGCGGCGCGTGAGCCTGGCCACCTCGCTGTATCGCGCCGCGATGACCGGTCTGATCCTGGCCGCACGCGAAGTGCAGCAGGGCGGCACGATGGGCTACATCGACACCTCGCTGCCGGGCGGGGAGATCACCGGCTACTTCGGCTGATCACCTTTCGCCTTCGCCGCTTCCAACGCACCGTCAGCCCAGCTTTCCAACCCGCGGGCGGTTCGGTTCACATGGTCCACCTGGCCGCGCAGCGTGCCGAGGCTCTGGTCGTATTCGGTCAGCGAACCGCGCAGCGCCTCCACGTTGCCGCGCAGGCCCTGCAGCGCGCCGCGCCACTGGCCCACCGCATCGCGCTGCGCCGCCACGGCCCGCTCCAGCGCGGCCAGGGCGCGCTGCAGGCGCTCGGTGGGGTTGTCCATTTCGGGGGGATGATCGGGCACGACAGCTGCAGGCTGGGGCGCTGTAGACTGGGGCGCTGCAGGCTGGGGCGCTGCAGGCTGGGGCGCGGCCGGCCGGGGCGCGGGCGCGGACCGGCTGGGGAAGGGAATGATGCGGGCGCTGGAAATGTCGGACATCGAATGCCTCCTGAGACATAAGATTAATGAATGGTAAAACGTCTCTTGAGAAGAGATTTTTCGCGCCCGACGGCGTTCTGCCACGCTGGGTGACATCCGGTTAATCCTTGTGCCGCACGGTCGCCTACCGTTCCAGGAGGCAGGATAAACATGGATCCGAAAATGGACGCTTGGCAGCAGCGCGTGGCCTTCATGGGCATCACGCCGCAAACCCGCACGGCGCTGCGGGCCTTCTGGCCCCACGTGGAGAAGGCGCTGCCCGAGATCCTCGATTCCTTCTACGCCCATGCCCGCAGCGCGCCGGCCCTGGCCGCGATGATCGGCACGCGGGTGGACGGGCTGAAGGCGGCGCAGGGGCGGCACTGGGCGCGGCTGTTCTCCGGCGCCTTCGACGACGACTACCACACCAGCGTGCGCACCATCGGCGAGGTGCATGCCCGGATCGGACTGGAGCCGCGCTGGTACATCGCCGGCTACAACCACGTGCTGGAGCGGCTGATCCGCCTCGCCGCGCGGGCGCACCGGATGAGCCCCACCCGCACCGCCGAGACCGCAGCCGCGGTGACCACGGCGGTGATGATGGACATGGACGTGGCGATCTCCGTCTATCTCGACGGCAAGGCCGCCTCCGAGGCGAAGGCGCGCACGGACCAGATGGCCCGGGCCTCCGAGGCGTTCATCGGCGAGGCCAGCGGGCTGGTGACCGGCATCGCCGGGGCCTCCACCGAGTTGCAGGCCACTGCGGAAAACCTGGATGCGATCGCCAGCGACACCTCCAGCCGCGCCGCCTCCGCCGCCGAGCAGGCCGGGCAGGCGAGCGGCAACGTGCACACCGTGGCCGCGGCGGCAGAGGAGCTTTCGGCCTCGATCTCCGAGATCTCGCGCCAGGTGACGCAGGCCACCCAGGTGGCCGCGCGCGCGGCCGACGATGCCGAGCGCACCGATGGCGTGGTGGGCCGCCTTTCCGAGGCCGCGCAGCGGATCGGTGACGTGGTGGGGCTGATCGGCTCCATCGCCGGGCAGACCAACCTGCTGGCGCTGAATGCCACCATCGAGGCGGCGCGCGCCGGGGAGGCCGGCAAGGGCTTCGCAGTCGTGGCCAGCGAGGTGAAGGCCCTGGCCACGCAGACCACGCGCGCCACGGAGGAGATCGGCCGCCAGATCGGCCATATCCAGACCGCGACGCAGGAGACGGTGGGCGCGATCCAGGGCATCGCGGCCGTGATCGGCGAGATCCGCAGCATTTCCACCGCCATCGCAGCCGCGGTGGAGGAGCAGGGCGCGGCCACCGCCGAGATCGCCCGCAACGTGCACGAGGCGGCGCGCCACACCGGCGATGTCGGTTCCACGATCGCGGGCGTGCATCAGGGTGCGGGCGAAGCCGGGCACGCCGCGGCCACCGTGCTGCAGGCCGCCACGGAGCTTTCCACCCAGGCCGCCACGCTGCAGCGCGCGGTGGCGGGCTTCATGACCTCGCTCAAGGCGGCCTGAACCACCCCTGCGCCACAACGATTTGGGGCCGGCGGCCGATATCCTGTATAGGGTTCTGCCCTGCCGCTGGACCCCGAGGGAATGGCCGCCGCGCTCGACATACTCGTCATCTTCCTGCTGATCGTGCTCAACGGGTTCTTCGCCCTCAGCGAGATGGCACTGGCTTCATCCAACCGCAGCCGCCTGGGCATCCTGGAGGCGCAGGGGGTGCGCGGTGCCGATCGCGCGCGCCGGCTGGCCGAGGATCCGCAGCGCTTCCTGCCCGCGGTGCAGGTGGGCATCACGCTGATCGGCATTCTCTCCGGCGCCTTCGGTGGCGCCCGGCTGGCCGCCTCGCTCACGCCCGTGCTGCAGGACATCCCCCTGATCGCCCCGTTCGCCGACACGCTGGCCGTCACGCTGGTGGTGGTGGTGCTGACCTATTTCTCGCTGGTGATCGGCGAGCTGGTGCCCAAGCAGATCGCGCTGCAGAACCCGGAGCGGCTGGCCGCCTATGCCGCTGCGCCCCTGGAATGGCTGGCGCGCGCCGCCGCCCCGGTGGTGTGGCTGCTCGGCCTGTCCTCCCGCCTGCTGATGCACCTGGCCGGCATCCACAGCACCGGGCAGCAGACCGTCTCCGAAGAGGAGATCAAGGCGCTGCTGGTGGAAGGCGAGCAGACCGGCGTGCTGGAGACCGAAGAGCGCGACATGATCGAGCGCGTGCTGCGCCTGGCCGACAAGCCGGTGCGCGCGATCATGACCCCGCGCAACGAGGTGGCCTGGGTGGACATCACCGACAGCCAGTCGGAAATCGCCGCGGCCCTCAAGCGCTGGCCGCGCTCACGCTTCGTGGTGTGCAACGGCAGCGTGGACAACGTGGTGGGCGTGGTGCAGGCAAAAACGCTGCTGGACGCGGTGCTGGATGGCCGGCCGCTGGCGATCGGGGCCGCCCTGCGCCAGCCGATCGTGATGCCGGATACCGTGACGGCACTGGATGCGCTGGAGCGGCTGCGCAGCGACGACCTCGGCCTTGCCCTGGTGATGGACGAATACGGCAGCTTCGAGGGGCTGGTGACGGCGCATGACCTGCTGGAAGCCATCGTCGGCGGCCCGGAAAGTGCCGCCCCGGCGTCGGATCGCGGCACGGAGCAGGACGAGGGCGCGCTGATTCTCGATGGCATGATGCCGGTGGACGAGGTAAAGGCGCGGCTGAACCTGCCTGCCCTGCCTTCCACCGGCACGTATCACACCCTGGCCGGGCTGGTGCTGGCGCTGTTGCGCCGGGTGCCGCGCCAGGGCGACCGGATCGCCTTTGGCGGCTGGATGTTCGAGGTGGCGGCGATGGATGGCCGCCGCGTGGAGCGGGTAAGGGCCAGCCGGGAGAAGCTGGCGGAAGGTTGAGGCCGGCTTGCCTTCGCGGTGGCGCCCCCGCAGGATCGCGCCCATGACCCAAACCCTCCTCCCCGGCACCCTTCTCGGCCAGATCGGCGACCTTCCGCTGGAAAGCGGCAAGGTGTTGCCCAATGCGCGGCTTGCCTTCGTCACCTACGGGCGGCTGGCGCCCAACGGGATGAACGCGGTGCTGCTGACGCATGGCTACACCAGCAGCCACATGTTCGCGCACCCCACCGGGGCGGTTTCCTCCGAGGGGTCCTGGGCGGACCTGGTGGGGCCCGGCAAGGCCATCGATACCGACCGGTTCTTCGTGGTGTCGTCGAACATGATCGGCTCCGCCTACGGTTCCACGGCGCCGATGAGCTTCAACCCGGCCACGGGGCGCGCCTATGGGCCGGATTTCCCGGCGATCACGCTGACGGACATCGTGACGGCGCAGAAGAAGCTGCTGGACCTGCTGGGGGTGAAGCACCTGGCCGCCGTGGTGGGGCCCTCGTACGGCGGGTTTCAGGCCTTTGCCTGGGGCATCACCTTCCCGGATTTCATGGACGGGCTGGTGCCGGCGGTGACCGCGCCGCGCCGCCCTGCGGATGGCGGGCCGGACAAGCTGGAAGCGGGCATGGCGAAGTCGCCGAACTGGAATGGCGGCCATTACTACGAGGCCGGCGGCATCCGCGCGACCATGGCCGATATCCGCGAGGAGACGCTGCGGCGCTACGGCGCGGAGGCGGAACTGGCGCCGCTGTATCCGGAGAAGGCCGCGCTGGATGCCGCCATCCGCGCCCGCGCCGAGGCCTGGGCCGATGCGTTCGACGGGCATTCGCTGCTGGTGCTGGGCCGGGTGCTGCAGGGCTGGGATGCGACGCCTGGGTTCAACAAGATCAAGGCGAAGATGCTTTACGTGCTGTCGCGCACCGATGCGCTGTTCCCGCCCAGCCTGGCGCCCGGCGTGATGGCGGATTTGAAGGCCGCCGGCGTGAATGCCGCCTATTTCGAGATCGACAGCGAGCACGGCCACCTCGCCTCCGGTACCGATGCCGCGAAGTGGGAGGCGCCGCTGCGCCGTTTCATGGGCGCGCTGCCACGGCGCTGACGGGCTGCGCCAAAAAAGAGGCCGCCGGCTTGCGCCGGCGGCCCCCGCTCCCGCCTCAAATCGTCTCACGCACCCCAAACCGGACCAGGAGACGAAAGGCTGCAAACAGCACCTTCGTCGAAACGGACCAGGAGACCGGTGCGTGTGTTCCACTACAAAGCAAACACCGTGCCAAAACCTTAACGTTCGTTGATTCAAGGCGTTACTATGTCTGCGGTTGTTAGGCTTTGCGAAGGGTGTAAAGCATTGCGGCATGCCGGCATCGGTGCGCCGCATTTGCGCGGGAAAGCCGCCGGTGGCGGCCCCCCTGCGCGTTGGAGGCGCTAGGCCTTCGCCCCCCGGCGCCGCAGCGCCGCCAGGCCCAGCAGGCCGGCGCCGAGCAGCGCCATGCTGGCGGGCTCCGGCACCTGCTGCTGGGTCACCACCTGGATCTTGTTGCCGATGGCGTTGACATAGCCCTGGGCATCGGCAACGCCGATATAGAAGCCCTGCGCTGGGAAGTTGTATGGCGCCGTGATATCGCAGGGGCCCGGGTAGCAGATCGAGTTCTGCAGGAAGCTCGCGGCCGCGGCGTTCACGCCGATGCCCTCGATGCTGATATTGTCGATGCCGGCCGCGATCAGGGCGTTGCGCGCGGTGACCGCGGCCGCCTGGGCGTTGTTGGGCTGGTTCGGCTCGCCGTCCGTCGCGAAGTTCACGAAGGAGAGCGTGGGCAGGTTGCCTCCGGTGGTCAGCACAGTCTGCATCAGGTTGAAGGCGACCTGGTAGTTGGTGGCCCCGCCCCCCTGCGACGCCGCGGAGACCGCGTTGGCCACCGCGGTACGCTGGGCCGCCGTGGACACCACTTGGCGGTTCACCACCACTTCGGCCGTGTTATCGAACTTGACGACCGAGATCTCATAGGTGTTCGGGCCACCGATCGGGATCAGGGTGTTGATCGCGTTGGCGAGCCCGCCGGTGATCTGGGTCCACGAGGACGAGGAGATGCTGCCGGACTCATCGAGGATGAAGCCCAGCTGGATGGTGTCCGCCTTGGCAGCACCCGGTGCCGCGAGCCCGATGGCCACCAATGCCGCAAGGGCTGTTGTTGTCTTGAGAATTGTATTTCGCACGTAAGAACCCATCCGGGAAGTTCTGCATCATGCTCAGGGCTTTGATGCCAGTCTCCGCAGCATGATGCGGATCATCGCCATACGCACGAAGGCCGCGGCGATGCGGCAATGCCGCTCGAAATCGCGGGCCAGGCGTCGGTTCCG
>JAPLOI010000087.1 GCA_026400815.1 Alphaproteobacteria bacterium | reverse complement strand
GCACTGCCACGGTGACCACCGCCGTGGATAAGTCGCCCGCCTCCGCCAGACTCTCGGCGGTCGCTACGGCGGGCGACTTACCCACCGCTCCTACACCACGCCCGGGGACACGACCTGCCACCCTCTGGGTCCAATAGATCATAGCCTGCCCCTTCGGAGGGAGCGAGCGTCCAGCCGGGGTTCTCCCACATGAGACGGCGCTCGATGATAAACGAGACCCGGCGTCCGTCAGTGAGATACTCTCGTACATCCTTTGTCGTGACATTGAAGGCGCGTGCAAGCTCCTCCTCATCCCACCGAAGTTGAAAACGCCTTTGCATCAAGCCCCCACTCCTGTTATCTCCCGACGAGTTGCCATCGTTCGGTCACAGAATCAAGGATTCGGTGTTGGCGCGTTTTGATGAATATCTGCTCGAAGTCCAAAAGCGAATGGGTTTGCAACCCGTGCAGCTCGTCAGGCCTTGGGCAAAATCAGAAATCAAATCCATAGAGACAGCGATCAATGCAGCTGTGACTGCAAGCGCGCTTTTCGGGTCGATGATACCTAATTTTACTGGCACTAATCAATCCAAAGGCAACAAGGCGGCAAATCACTTGATGTCGATAGTGCCATCGCATCTGCCTGCGCTGCACACGATCACTGATGCAAAGGGGGCCGGCTACCCGGACCGCATTTTCAATATCGGCAATCTCGGCTTTTGCATGGAACTCAAGGCCACATCAAATTGGAACAACATTGATTCCAACCGGCGCGTGTTGACAAGCACGCCAAGGAAGATGCTGAAGCTGTTGACTACCAAAAAGATTGGGGCTCCACCGGCCCACTTCCTGTGCACGGTTCTCTATAGCGAACCGAACTCAACGGTAACAGGTCTACGGCTTGACTTCCTTGATCCAAGTTCGGAAATCAGCGTCCGCCTTGAGGCTTCGACCTCTCAGCGGCTCCTTACCCAGAGCCCGCATCACAAGGTGATTCTGCCCTAGTGCCGTTGAAGCAACACAATGCGGTTCGTGTTCGTCCCCTTGGACCCGTTGTCCACGCCCCAGCAGTTGGCGGTCTTGGTGAACTCCTGATCGTTCACCATGACGCCCAACCGGTCGAACGAGAGCCCCTCAGCGGCGCGCCAGACCAGCTTCTCAAGTAAAACCTTGCCATTGCGGACCTCACCAACCTCAAAGGCAACATAACCGCCGGGGCGGAGAATACGGGCTTGCTCACGCAAAACACGTTCGACCATCAAGGTCCATGCTTCCTCGGTCTTGTGCATGTCGATGGCTACCGATGCAGGGTCGATGCCAGCGAACCAGCAGCGCAACCAATTGTCCCCTGTGTATTGGACAATGTCCAAAAACGGCGGGGAGGTAACCGTGAGATCAACCGATCCGTTCGGGATGCCAGCCGTAGCCCAGGCTGGTCCAGTGTGCAGGCTGGATCTGACTTGGCTGGGTGCACTGCCGTCCCTAAGCAGGGTACGGGACTTCTTTAGAATGATGCTGGTTATATCCCGCTCCGGCGGCGACACGCCCAGCTTCTCGTTAATCTTTAGCTGGGCCTTGACCGAAACGGCCTGATTGGGCGGCATTGACCTACCAGAGAAGAAACCGGGAGAATGTCCAGACAACCGGTTAATGGCAACCATACGGATCCAGTCTGCAACAGGGTCAACATCGTCCGACCCTAGCGGCGCACGCTCTGCAATCCACAGGCGAAGTGCCTCTAGTTTTCGCAGCGTCTCTGGATGATAGAACGCAAGGAGTTCCTGGCGCCGGACCTCGCCAGCGGACCAGTCCACCGTCCGAAGGGCCGCAGCGACAGCTGAAATGGTGATTGGCCGCAACCGTGGCCGGGCCAGAAGTACCGACAGTGGGTTCACGTCATTTCCAAAGGCCTGCCGCTTCATGAGCCCAGCCTGAATCGGGGTCGTGCCGCGCCCCATGAATGGGTCAAACACCACGTCTCCGGGCTGGGTCAGCCGCTCGATAAAGAACTCCGGCAACTGGGCCTTGAAGCAGGCGCGGTAGGAGACCTCATGGATCGAATGGGCCTGACGCTGTCCAGCTGTCCAAAACTCGTTGATGAAGTAGGGAATGCCATCCCGGCTTTCCACGATAGTCCGTTGACCGAACTCGCAGAAGGCTTCGATCTCAGCTACGAATGCAGCTGAGGCGTCAGCGAACTGGACCCGGTCAAACATGGAGATCTGGTTCATCGTGGTTCCTTCTTCTACAAGATCCTTTCTAGCTCAATCAGCGCTGAAGTACAACCCCTTAGTGGGTTGCCTGCGGGAGCATGCCAACTGGTTCGAATCCAGCAGGGCGCGCCATTCTTTCAATTGGTCGAGAGCCTCGTCCGAAGGCCCGCGTGCAGAAGCATCCAGGAGCGCAACACCTTGAGCGTCGGCCGCCACAGCAAACGAAGGCCCCGAAACCCTAGCTCGCCCGCACCAAAAGATACGGAATACCGCCCGAACTGCCGAAGCTCGTCGAAAGCGTGCCGTTGGCCAGGTCGGCCGTCGTGTAGCCCGCCAGGGTGAGTGCTGCGACCGGCCCCGCACCAGAGACCGCAAGCAGGGTCAACCCCGTCGCCCCCGCAGCACCTTGGCCATCCACCCACGCCAGGCTGAAATCCGCCTGATCCAGCCCCCACACCGCAGCATCGTCGCCCGCCTGCATGTTGGTCACGATGTTCCACACATCGCTGTCCGCCCTGCGGATATCCACGAAGAACGTGTCGTAGCCGGAACCGCCGGTCAGGTAGTTCGAACCCCCGCTGGCATCCAGCACATTCCGCCCGCCGCAGGCCACGATCGCATCGTTGCCGTCGCCGGTGTGGATCAGCCAATTATCCGTCGTCGCCGCCACGTTCAGGTTCTCCGGCGTCACCCGAATGAACTGGTTCTGCAACTCCGGCACCGGCCCCGAGAAAGGGGCCGCGGGCACCCATTGCGTCCCCGCGCCATCGCCGACCAGCATGCCGGACTGCGCCGCATCCACCACGTAGCTGTAGGTCACCTCCACCGTCGCATCGGACAGGGCCGCGATCTCGGCCAGGAAGCTCGCCGGGCCCGTCACCATGCCATGCCCCTCGCTGCGCAGCGCAAGGTCCAGCGTTCCGCTGCCGGAGAACGCCGCGAGCGTCGCCCCGTCGCGCAGCGTCACGGCCTCGGTCACATGGGCCGTCCGCGCCCCGTCCACGGTGCCGCCGGCACCGCTGAAATCGTCAACGCCGTCGCTCCCACCGAAGCTGAGCATCCGCTCCACCCGCGCATCTGCGGTGGCCAGCGAAGCTCCCTGCATCGAAACTGTGGTCTCTGCCAACTGCGCCACCTGCATCACGCCAGGCATGGCGCCATGGTTCTCGGCCTTGGCAGAGGCGTCGATCGCCGTCGTCAGCCTGATCTGCACCGACGCCAGCGTCCCCAGCGCCGGATCGAAGCGGGCCACCGCCATGCTGTCGCGCCAACCCGTCATCTGCGGCCCGAAATGGAAAACCTGGGTCGGCAGGGTTGCCGTTACGGCGGGCAACCGAAAAACGTACAGCACCGACGAATCCGTGCTCGACCCCGAGGAGGTGAACACGCCGCTGGCGCTGCCGCCATTTGGCACGTAGTCGTACCCCAGCGACACCTCCCCGCTGGAGGAGGCCTCCGCCAGCACCCGCATGTTGGCTGAGCCATCGATGCGATTGGAGGCATAGTCACCAACCGGCAGGGCAAAGAGCCCGGTTCCGGCATAAGGGCCGCCATTCGCCGCCGCACCCAACGCAATCGACCACGCTGCCGTGCCGCTATTCGTCCCGCTGAGCAAAGCTGCCGAGGCGCCGGAGAAATCGGCCGTGCCGTCGAAGGCACCCAGTGTCCCGGAACTGATGGCAGAGGCGAAGCTCCCACCGAGCAGCGTGCCATCCGGCGCGAACGCGTTCACCTGAACCCGTGTTTCGTACATCACCTGGCTCGCCCCGGCTTCCAGGTTCTCCACCTGGAGGCTGCCCGAGACGCTGGCCGTAACGCCCATCTGCAGGCCCTCCAATACACCCAGGGCGGGATCGAACTGGTTGAACAGCAGGTACCGCCCGCCGTACCCGGCGGGGTTGGTGAAGCTGCGGCTCTGCGCGGGTGTGGATGCCATGACGGCTCCTACGGATACCCCCGGAATTAGCACGAAAACGGTACAAGCCGGAAACACAGCCTTGTGGCGACCGCGCCCAGCCCGGGCCGACAGGCCTCCGGGCAGCCCCCGCGCGTGGGGTCCGCAGAATCCTCACCTATCCCATGCCGCGCTCTTTTTTCGTACGTACGTAGATTTTATTCCTTCATACCGGGATTGCATGTGCTAATCTTCCCGGTGATGCCCCATCAACCCGCCGCACCGAGCGAAGCCGACGCACCGCGCCCCTGGGCGCGGGCGATCCTGCACGCCCAGATTCCGGCGCCGTTGAAGCTCCTGCTGCTGGCCCTGCTCGCCGCCTTCTCCATGGCGAACCCCACGCGCCGCCCGCGCAAGGATTGGTATCACTCCCCCGAACTCGACGCCGCCGAACACCCGGACTCCCTGTGGGACGACCGCGCCCTGCGCAAGATCCGCCGCCAACGCGCCTGGATCGGCTGGATTCTGCGTTGCGCCCCCCACGAGGGCATGACCCTGTCAGGCCACCGCGCGCCCAAACTCTGCCCGGCGCAGTCTGCCCGCGCACCCCCATAGCCGCCGCACGCCCAAAATCACCCCGAATCCGTCGCCAAAACCCCGCCTCCCGCGGCGATGACTCATGCCCAGCGCCCGGCAGTCCCTAGATCGCCCCCGCCGCCGCCGCCTCGGCAAACCCGCGCAGCCGCCCGGCAATAACCTCGCCCACCGCCGCCAGCGCCGCCTGCCGCGGCGAGCGCGCCCGCCACACCAGCCGCACCGTCCGCCCGGTCCGCGCCGCCAACGGCTTCAGCACAATCCCCGCATCCTGCGCCGCCCCCGCCGCCAGCGCCGGGATCAGCGTGGTCCCATACCCCGCAGCCACCATGTTCAGCAGCGTCGCCAGGCTCGTCGCCCGCAACGTGCCGGCCAGCGCCCCGGTGCCGCCGCAGGCCTCCAGCGCCTGGTCCCGCAAACAATGCCCATCCGCCAGCACCAGCACATCGGGCGCCAGATCGGCCTCCGCCACCACCGCCTGCCCGGCCAGCCGGTGCTCCGGCGGCAAGGCGGCCAGGAACGGCTCGGCGAACAGTGCCCGGCCCACCACATCCGGCTCCGCCACCTCGGTGGCCAGCACCGCCGCATCCAGCTCATGCGCCCGCAACCGCCGCAACAAGGAGGCGGTCTGGTCCTCCCACGGCTCCACCTCCAGCCCCGGCAGCGCCGCGCGCAACGGCGCGAACACCAGCGGCAGCAGATAGGGCGCCAGCGTGGGAATGATGCCCAGCCGCAGCCGCCCGGCCAGCGGGTCGCGCAGGCTCACCGCTTCGCTACGGATCGCCTCCATCTCCGCCACCGCCGCCCGCACATGCCCGATCAGCCGCCCGCAGGCATCCGTCTGCGCCACGCCCTTGGCCGTACGCTCGAACAACGCCACGCCCAGCTCCGCCTCCAGCCGGCGCACCTGCACCGAAAGTGTCGGCTGGCTCACCCCGCACGCCTCCGCCGCCCGGCCGAAATGCCCGTGATCCGCCAGCGCCAGCACATAGCGCAGGTCCCGCAGCGTCACGCCCCCCCCTCAGTCCGGTCATCGGATGCGATCATAGGCAGTATCTATCACAACCTTCACAACATCGGCCTATCCTCTATTGCCCAAAAAGCGCTAAACCCCTCCACGCTACGGTCCACCGCGACCGAGCCCGCCGGCATGTTCGCCGCGCCGGGCCGATCGCGTCCGGCCGGCCCGCACGAAGCAGCACCCGAGGGGAGAGCAAGATGGACGGAAATACAGGGGGTAAGTGCCCCTTCATGCATGGCGCCGCGCGCCACGTGACCTATGGCGGCCGCACCAACAAGGATTGGTGGCCCAACCAGCTCAACCTGAAGATCCTGCACCAGCACTCCGCCCTGGTGAGCCCGATGGGCACCGGCTTCAGCTACGCCGAGGCGTTCAAGACCCTGGATATCGAGGCGCTGAAGCAGGACATCTTCGCGCTGATGACCACCACGCAATCCTGGTGGCCCGCCGACTATGGCCATTACGGCCCGCTCTTCATCCGCATGGCCTGGCACAGCGCCGGCACCTACCGCATCCAGGATGGCCGCGGCGGCGCCAGCAACGGCGCGCACCGCTTCGCGCCCGAGAATTCCTGGCCGGATAACGCCAACCTCGACAAGGCCCGCCGCCTGCTGTGGCCGATCAAGCAGAAATACGGCAACAAGATCTCCTGGGCCGACCTGATGATCTTCGCCGGCAACTGCGCTATCGAATCCATGGGCCTGAAGCCCTTCGGCTTCGCCGGCGGCCGCGCCGACATCTGGGAGCCGGAAGACGACATCGACTGGGGCGTGGAAGACACCTGGCTGGACGACAAGCGCTACAGCGGTGACCGCGACCTCGCCGACCCGCTCGCCGCCGTGCAGATGGGCCTGATCTACGTGAACCCCCAGGGCCCGAACGGCAACCCGGACCCGCTGGCCTCCGCCCGCGACATCCGCGACACCTTCAAGCGCATGGCGATGAACGACGAGGAAACCGTCGCCCTCGTCGCCGGCGGCCACACCTTCGGCAAGTGCCACGGCGCGGGCGATGCCGCCCAGGTCGGCGCGGAACCCGAAGGGGCCGACATCACCGAAATGGGCCTGGGCTGGAAGAACAGCCAGGGCACCGGCGCGGGTGTGGACACCATCACCAGCGGCATCGAAGGCGCCTGGACCCCAAACCCCATCAAGTGGGACAACGGCTACTTCGACATGCTGATGGGCTATGAGTGGAAGCTCACCAAGTCCCCGGCCGGCGCCTGGCAGTGGATCCCCACCGACCCCGCCGCCGCCACCCTGGTGCCGGACGCGCACGACCCCACCAAGCGCCACGCCCCGATCATGACCACGGCAGACATGGCGCTGCGCATGGACCCGGCCTACGGCCCGATCTCCAAGCGCTTCCACGAGAACCCCGAGCAGTTCGCCGACGCCTTCGCCCGCGCCTGGTTCAAGCTGACCCACCGCGACATGGGGCCGATGTCCCGCTACCTCGGCGCGCTCGCCCCCAGCGAGGCGCTGATCTGGCAGGACAACGTCCCCGCCGTTGATCACGCCCTGATCGACGCGCAGGACATCGCTGCCCTCAAGGCCACCATCCTCGCCTCCGGCCTCACCGTCGCCCAGCTGGTCTCCACCGCCTGGGCCTCGGCCGCCACCTTCCGCAACTCGGACAAGCGCGGCGGCGCCAATGGTGCCCGCATCCGCCTGGCCCCGCAGAAGGATTGGGAAGTGAACCAGCCGGCACAGCTCGCCGCGGTGATCGCGAAGCTGGAAGCCATCCAGTCCGCCTTCAACGCGTCGGCCGCCGGCGGCAAGAAGGTCTCGCTGGCCGACCTGATCGTCCTCGGCGGCAGCGCCGCGGTCGAGAAGGCCGCCAACGATGCCGGCACCCCGGTGGATGTCGCCTTCACCCCCGGCCGCACCGATGCCACCCAGGCGCAGACGGATGTGGAATCCTTCGCCGCCCTGGAACCGAAGGCCGATGGCTTCCGCAACTGGCAGAACTCGTCCGCCTCCGGCCCGGCCGAGGCCCTGCTCATCGATCGCGCCCAGCTGATGAAGCTGACCGCGCCTGAGATGACAGCCCTCGTCGGCGGCCTGCGCGTCCTCGGCGCCAATGCCGGCGGCAGCGCGCACGGTGCCTTCACCGCCACGCCGGGCGTGCTGAGCAACGACTTCTTCGCCAACGTGCTGGACATCTCCACCACCTGGAAGGCCACTTCCGAGGCGCAGGACATGTTCGAGGGCCGCGACCGCAGCTCGGGCGCTGTGAAGTGGACGGCCACCCGCGCCGACCTCGTCTTCGGCAGCAACTCCCAGCTGCGCGCCCTGTCGGAGGTCTATGCCCAGAGCGACGCGAAACAGAAGTTCGCGGCCGACTTCGCCAAGGCCTGGACCAAGGTGATGAACCTGGACCGCTACGACCTCGCCTGAGCCACAAGCTCATCGCGATGCAAACGGGGGCGGGCCGCAAGGCCCGCCCCCGAATGTTTTCGGGCTACCCCTTCACCCCACCGGCGGTAAGCCCTTCCACCACGAACTTGCGCAGCAGCAACACCAGCACCACCGAGGGCGTGAGCGCGATCAGGCAGATCGCCATCATCAGGTTGAACACCACGAACACGTCGCCCACCAGGCTGGCGATCACCACCGGCAGCGTCATGAACTCCGCCCGGTTGTTCAGGATCAGCGGAATCAACAGGTCGTTCCACGCGATGATGAACACGATCGCCCCATAGCTGGCCAGCGCCGGGGTGGAGAGCGGCAGCGTGATCCGCAGGAACGCCGAAAACCGCGTACACCCATCGATGCGCGCACTCTCATCCAGCTCCTTCGGGATGGAGGCGAAATACGGCACCAGGATCAGGATCCCGTACGGCAGCAGGAACCCGGTCAGCGCGATCACCACGCCCCACATCGAATTCAGCAACCCGAGCTTCCGGAACACCACATACAGCGGGATCATCAGCACGATGATCGGCACGAACCGCGCAAACACGTTCACGGTCAACAGCCACGCCACCCAGCGCAGGTTCAGCTTGACGATGGTGTAGGCGGAGAGCGAAGCGAAGATCAGCGTCAGCAACGTGACGGAGATCGAGATCACCGTGGAATTCCACAGCGCGTGATAGATCTTCTTCACGTTATCCGGCAGGTACGTCGCCTGCTCGAACACCTGCCCGCGCTGCGCCCCCTGCGTCACGATCACCCGGAAATTGTCGAGCGTCATCTCCCCGGGAATAATCGAGCGCGTATCGCCGGCCAGGTTCTTCTCGGCCAGCAGGGAGCCGATCACCACGGCTGCCATCGGCAGCAGGATGAAGCCGATCACGACGATATTGGCAAAGTGCAGCAGCAGCTTCTGTAGCGGTGTCTTGCGCATGGCCTAATCCACGCGCCGGTAAAGCAGCTTGATGTAGATGAACGCCAAGGTCGCCACCAACAACGCCAGCAGGAAGGCCGAAGCCGCCCCCGCCCCGATGTCGAATGGCGGCGCGAAGCCCTTCTTGTAGCTGTACCAACTCGCCACCCAGGTCGCATCGCCCGGCCCGCCCTGGGTGATCGCCAGGATCTCGTCGAACACCGCCACCGCGAAGGAGGTCCGCAGCACCAGCAGCACCACGATCACCGGCATGATCAGCGGCAGGGTGATGTGACGAAACCGATGCCACGCCCCTGCCCCATCCACCGAAGCCGCCTCGAACAGCTCCTTGCTGATGCCCTGCAATGCCGCGTGCACCAGCAGGATCGCGAACGGCAGCGTGCGCCAGATATACGGCACCGCCACGGCATAGAGCGCGGTATCCGGATTGGCCGTCCAGTCGATCGGGCTGTCGATCGCACCCACTGAATACAGAAGCCGGTTCAGGAAGCCGAGCTTGCCGTTGTAGATGAACGACCAGATCAGCCCGTTGGCGATCGGCGGCACCGCATAGGGCAGCAGGATCAGGAACCGTGTGATCCGGCTGGTCCAGATATCCTGCTGGTTGATCAGGATGGCGATCATCACCGCCAGCACCACTTCGGAGATCACGGTGAAGGCGGTGAACAGCAGCGTGTTGCCCAAGGACAGCAGGAAGAGCGGGTCTTCCAGCACCTTCAGGTAGTTGTCGAAGCCCACGAACGGGAACACGCCGCTGCGCAGCTGCACCAGCGTGACCCGATGCATCGAAAGATACCCGGCGTAGTAGATGGGATAGGCCAGAACCAACGCCAGGATCAGCAGCGTCGGGAGGTTCATCACCACGCCGAGCACCCGCGGCGAAAGCTCGCGGCCGAAGCGGTGGACGGGGGCCGAACCGTTCATGCCAAAAGCCCCGTCAGCCGCGCTGCACCTGGCGGATGGCCGCGATGATGTTGTCGCACGCCACGTCGGCCGTGATCTGCCCGGTCAGCGCCTTCTGCACCTCGATGTTCAGGCGGTCGCTCCAGGGGAAGTGCCAGGGCTTGTACATGGAGTTGCAGACCTCGCCGACGAAGGTCGTCTTCTTCCAGATGTCCAGGATCTTCGGCACGTCGCCATACGGTGCCCAGCCCTTGCTGATCGCCTCGCTGTTCATCACCGAGTTGTATCCGGAGCCGAGCATGGCATCCTTGGCGAGGTTGATCGCCTGCGAATACTGCCCGTCCTTGGTGCGGCCGCCGAGATACTGCAGCAGCTTCCAGGCCCATTCCTTGTTCCGGTTCGCCGTGGTCACGAAATACACGTGCGCGGTGCCGATCGTGCGGCCGTCGCCCGGGCTGTCCATCACCTTGATCTTGCCGGCGTTGGGAGACTGGGTGGGATCGTTGGCCACCTGCAGCGTGTAGTGGTGGTTCGGCCCGCGATACAGGTTGGTGCCGGCGCTGAATGCCTTGGCAGAGCCGACGAATTGCTGCTTCAGCGATTCCGGATCGGCCAGCCCCTCGGTGAAGGTCTGCACCCACCACTTCAGCGTCTCACGCGCGATCGAGCCGGCGCCCAGCTGGTGGTTTCCGGCCTTGTCGAAGAACACGCCGCCCTTGTTGTGCGTCATCTGCAGCCACGTGCCCGGCAGCTGCTCCAGCCCCACGCCGGCCACCCAGAACACCGGATATTCCGAGATCTTGTCCTTCTTCGCCTTGCGGCACTGCTCCATGAACTCTTCGTAGGTCTTGAAGGGCTCGAACTTCGCCTTCTCCAGCAGCGGCTCGAAGTAGTTCCACACCCAGGTGGTGGAGAAATACGGCATGCCCATCAGCTTGCCGTTGTGCACCGCCACGGTCTTCATCATGTCGGTCATGTCGGCGACATACGCGGCCGCCCCCGGCATGTCCGCCATCGGCTCCACCAGGCCCTGGGAAATGAAGTTCCAGAACGAATACGGGGAGGACTGCGATACGTCGATCGATTCGCCACCGGCGAACATCGACAGCAGCTTCGGTGGATGGTCGTTGAAAGCAGAGATCGTGCTGTCGACCGTAACGCCCCAGTCTTCCTTAAACTTCGCCGCGATCTTCGTGTAGATGTCGCCATAGGTCCAAACGACGAAGTTCAGCTTGTCGACCTTGCCCTTCGGCATCTCGGCCCAGGGCGTCCCTTGTGCCCAGGCCGGCGCGCCGTTGGCCGCCGCCATGGCCACCCCGGCCGAGCTTGATTGCAGGAATGCGCGGCGCCCGATGCCAGGCGCGCCCCAGGAGATTCGGTTCATGTCCCAGTCTTTCCCTGTTGGTTCGTTGGCCATCTCGCCCTGATGCGCGGGCGGCCATGACGCTTTTGCAATGCAGCGTCCACTTTGCCAGCCAGCCTGTCAACGCGCATTTGTCGATCGGCCAAGGCCGCGCCAACATGAATGCAAAATGGAGGAACCGGCCATGGCCGCCATCGTGCTGATTCACGGCGCCTACCAGGGCGGATGGATCTGGAAACCTGTCGCCAGCCGGCTACGCGCCATGGGCCACGAAGTGTTTGCCCCCACACTGGATGGCTGTGCCGAGCGCGGCCATGCGCTGCGGCCCGGCATCACCAATGCCAGCCATGGCGCCGAGATCGCGGACCTGCTGCACTTTGAGGACCTTAACGGTGCGATCCTGGTCGGTACCAGCTGCGGCGGCATGGTGATGGCCGCTGCGGCCGAACGGGCGCGGGAGCGCATCGCCCGCCTGGTCTTCGCCGATGCCCTGGCGCTGCTGGATGGCGAGGCACTGGCCGATATCGTCGCCCGCCCCACCGCCGTCAGCACGGAACTCGCCACCGGCGTGCCGAAGGAGGATGCCGCCAACCGCCTGTTCCGGGACCTGGCCCCCACCCTGCGCGACTGGGCTGCCGCACGCACCACCCTGCATCCGCGCGCGGCGATGGAGGCGCCGATGGAACTTCCCAGCTTCTGGCGGCAAAGTTGGAATGCCGACGTCGTGTGGTGCCGCCAGAGCGCCAACCCACCGCTCGCGCACCAGCGCCGCACCGCGGACAAGCTCGGCGCCCGGTGGCACGAAATCGATACCGGCCACTACCCGATGCTGAGCACGCCCGACGAGTTGGCGGCGATCATCGCGCCGGGGTGAACACGCGCTCCATCTCGCGCCGGGCCTGAACCGCCGGCCCGTCCATCGCCGCCACGTCGTCCCAGGTCAGCACCGCGCCCCTGGCCACGCCGCGCCGCAGTGCCACGCGATGCGCCAGGCCAATCGGCAATGCGCCGGCCCGCAGGCTGTCCGCCGCTGGCATCGCACGGCCCCAAACGGTGTAGCCGCCCTCGCCATCCAGCATCTCGCCCTGGCGCAGATCGCGCTTGGCCACCGACACCACATCGGCACGGAACTCGCGGGACTGCCCCGTCGGCTCCCCGCGTAGCGCCGCCGACAGCACGGAGATCGAAAGCTCCAGCCCGATCAGGTGATACGGCTTGTACATCGCCGCATACTGGCCGGAGGCATCGGTCTTCAGCCCATACTGCGCGAAGCACGACGCCGCGTAATCCGTCGGCGCTTCGAACACCACGTACACCCCCCAGCGCAAATCACGGAACACCGGGCGCCCGTCCCGCTCCAGGCAGGAAACCACCTCGGCGATCCCCGCGCGCTCCAGCGACCCGCCCGCCGCGCGCGGGCGCAACACATGCGGCAAATCGTCCACCCCGCAGGGCGGAAACGCCAGGCCGGCACTGGGCACATCCAATCCGCACGCATTGGCGATCGCCGCCATCTCGATCGCGCTCTTGGTCCCGTCCAGGAAGGAATTGAACATCTGCGGGTTCATTCCCGCCGCCCGCGCCGCCTCCGGCGTCAGCCCGTAATGGCTCCAGACATCATCCGGCGTCACCTCGTGATAGGCCGGCAGGTATTTCGTGCCCTTGCCCGCCGCCACCACGCGGAAGCCGCTGGCCCGCGCCCAATCCACCAGCTCCGCCACCAGCGCCGGCTGGTCGCCATAGGCCATGGAATAGACCACGCCCGCCGCCCGCGCCTCCGCCGCCAACAGCGGCCCCGCCAGCACATCGGCCTCCACGTTCACCATCACGATGTGCTTCCCAGCCGCGATCGCCGCGCGCGCATGCGCGATCCCGGCCGCCGGGCTGCCGGTGGCCTCCACCACCACCTCCACCCCATCCATCCCGATCAGCGCCGCGCCGCTGTCCACAAACCGCGTCGCCGCCACGCGCGCCTCATCCCAGCCGACAGCGCGCACCGCCGCCCGGGCCCGGTCGGGATCGAGGTCGGCAATCGCTGCCACCTCCAGGTTCGCGATACCAGGCACCTGGGCCAGGAACATGGAGCCGAACTTGCCGGCGCCGATCAGGCCGACACGGACCGGGGTCGCGCGGGCTGCCAGCAACGCATGGAGATTCACGTGGGGACTCCCTTAAGCAAGGCTCTTCTTTTTCTGAAGAAAAAGAAGCAAAAAGACCTTATTCTCTTGCACCCGCGCTGGGCGTCCAGCACGCGTGCAAGCGAATGAAAGTTTTTTGGTTCTTTTTTTCAAAAAAGAACATTCTTACGCTGCCTTGGCTTGCGCCTTCTGCGCATAGGCCAGCAACGCCCCATCCTCGCACGGCTCGATCGGCGTGAAATCGCGGTGCGCGATGTATTCCGCCCGCGTGGGCGTGCGGATGTGGTTGGAGCACGCGTTCAGCGTCAGGTACACGATCTTGCGCGGATACGGCGTGATGTTCCCGGCGGAGCCGTGCACCAGGTTGCCGTGGAACATCAGCAGCCCGCCCGGCTTGCCCACCGGCGTGACGATCCCGCCCTCGGCGACCAGCTTCGTGACGGTCGCCTCGTCCAGGGTCCAGAGCGGGTAGGAGGTGGTGCTCTTGTCGTGGCCGGCGGCGAGCGTGCCGTGGGTGTGGCTGCGCGGCACCAGCATCAGTGGGCCGTTGATGTGCATCACCTCATCCAGGAACACCGCGATGTTCATCGCCCGTGGCTCCGGCATGCCGTCGTCGCGCGCCCAGGTGCCGTAATCCTGGTGCCACTGCCACACATCACCGGTGAAGGCCGACTTCGCGTTGATCTTGAACTGGTGCATGTACAGCTTCTCGCCGAACACCTGCTCGATCGGCTCGATCATGCGCGGGTGGCGCCCCAGCAGCCCGAATGCCTCGTTGTACTGATGCGCCGCGAAGGCGGTGCGTGGCGCGCCGGATCGCTCGCGCCAGATCTCCGGCCGGTCTGCGGCGTAGATCGCTTCCGCTTCGTCGCGCAGGACGGCGACCTCCTCCGGCGTGAACAGCTCCGGCAGGAACAGGTAGCCCTCGCGGTGGAACGCCTCGATCTGCTGCGCGCTCAGTTCCATCACGCCCTCCCCTTGATGCGCTTCGTTATGCCTCTACCGTGGCGGTGCCGGCCCTGCCGGGTCAAGCGGAAGGAACGTTCCATGGCGGCACGCACATTCGGCGTCGGGATCCTCGGCTGCGGCAACATCTCGGCCATTTACCTGCGCAACATGCCGATCTTTGCCGGGCTGGAACTGCGCGCCTGCGCCAGCCGCACCCTGGCCAGCGCCCAACGCGCCGCCGACCCGCTCGGCCTGCCCGCCGTCACGGTGGCGGAGCTTCTGGCCCGCGAGGATATCGACATCGTCGTGAACCTCACGCCGCCCAACGACCACGCCGCCCTTACCCAAGCTGCGTTGGAGGCGGGCAAGCACGTCTATTCCGAGAAACCCCTCACGGTTTCCGTGGCGGATGCACAGCGCCTGATCACACTGGCCGAAAGCAAGGGCCTCGCGCTGGGCTGCGCGCCGGATACGTTCCTGGGCGGCGGCCACCAGCTCTGCCGGCAGATCATCGATTCCGGGCGCATCGGGCGCGTCCTTGGCGGCACCGCGATGGTGCTGTCGCACGGCATGGAGCACTGGCACCCGGACCCGGAATTCTTCTTCAAGCCCGGCGGTGGCCCGGTGCTGGATCTCGGCCCCTACTACCTCACCGCGCTGGTGAACCTGCTTGGCCCCGTCGCCCGCGTTCAGGCCCATGGGCAGATCGGCCTGGCCGAGCGACTCGTCACCGCTCCGGGGCCACGCCATGGCCAGCGCATCAAGGTGGAGACCCTCACCCACGTCACCGCCCTGCTGGATTTCGCCGCCGGCCCGCAGCTCACCCTCATGGCCAGCTGGGATATCTGGAAGAACGGCCATCCGCCGATCGAGCTGTATGGGACCGAAGGCTCGCTGCGCGTACCGGATCCCAACTGGTTCGGCGGCACGCCGGAGGTCTCGGATCGCGACGGCCCCTGGCTACCGCAGGAAAGCCACACCATGCCCTTTGGCGCGTTGAACTACCGCGGCGGGCACTGGCCCGCGGAACGGCCGGACCAGGCCAACTACCGCGCGCTGGGCATCGCCGATCTCGCCGCCTCGCTGCGCGCCGGCACCCCGCACCGCAGTTCCGCCCAGCTCGCTTTGCACGTGCTGGAGGTGATGGACGCCATCCTGCAGGCCTGCGCCACCGGCGCGCCCATCACGCTCGCCCCTACCCTTGGCCGCCCTGCGCCCCTCGGCGCGGCGGAGGCCGCCGCCCTGCTTGCCTGACCGCGCCCGCCGCCGCACAGTCGCCCCGCGAACCAACCAGGAAACGCCCATGAAACTCGCCTTCTCTGCCGCCAGCCCCTATGTCCGCAAGGTCATGGCGGTTGCCATTGCCCGCGGTGTCGACAGCCGCATCGAAAAGGCCAAGATCGGCACCACCGACCCCGCGCTGCTGGTGATGAACCCGCTCTCCAAGGTGCCCTCCCTGGTCACCGACGACGGCATGGCGCTGTATGACAGCCCGGTGATCTGCGAATACGTGGACAGCCTCGGCACCGGCCCCGGCACCTTCCCGGCCCCTGGCCCGGCCCGCTGGAACGCCCTGCGCCTGGCCGCCCTGGGCGACGGCATCATGGATGCCAGCCAGCCGCGCCGCCGTGAGCTCGCCCTGCCGCAGGACGAAGGCCGCACCACCTGGATCGAGCAGCAGAAGGGCAAGGTTGTCCGCTCGCTGGATGCCCTGGAAGCCGAAGCCGACACGCTGGGCCACCTCGCCACCTATGGCGAGATCACCGTGGCATGTGCCCTGGGCTACCTGGATTTCCGCTTCCCGCATGAGCCCTGGCGGCCTGGGCACCCCAAGCTGACCGCCTGGTACGAGAAGGTCGTCGCGCTGCCCCCGATGGCGCAGACCATGCCGGTGGGCTGAAGCAAGAAGACGTCATCCGTTTGCGCCGGGGCAATCCCCGGCGCAAACAAATGAAAGTTTTTTGGTTCTTCTTTTCAAAAAAGAACGCGCTTGCTTACTTCGGCCGAGCCAAAGCCGCCGCCAATTTATGCTTCCAGTAGATCATCAGCGCCGGCGCCCGCCCCAGGGGCCCGCCCGCGAAGGGCAGCCCGAAGCGGCGGAACATCTGCCAGCGCGTATCGCCTTCGGTGATGGCCGACGCCAGCAGGTTGCCGGCCATGGTGGTGATCCCCATCCCCAGCCCGCCGAACCCTGTTGCCACCCAGCGGCCGGGCCCGATCGCGCCGATCATCGGCATGCGGTGCCTGAGGTACGGCATCATCCCGCCCCAGGCGACCTCCACCTTGACCTTCTCCAGGTCCGGGTAGAACCACGCCATGTCCCGCCGCAGCGATTCCGTGAGCCAGGCATGGCTCGGCTTGAACGCCGCCACGCGGCCGCCCCAGAGCAGCCGCCCATCCTCCAGCGGCCGGTAGTAGTTGGTGGCGAAGCTGCGGTCGGCCAGCGAGTGCTTTGTGGCGATCACCCGCGCGAGGTTTTCGCCCAGCGGTTCCGTGACCATGGTGTAGGTCGGCACCGGGATGGTCGCCATGGAGACCTTCCAGTCCAGCAGGCCGAGATAGCCGCCGCCGGCCATCACCACCTGGTCGCACACCACCCGCCCGCGCGGGGTGCGCACCACTTGGCGCGTGCCTAGGCGCGAGAGGCCGGTGGCCGGGCTGTCCTCATGCAGCCGCGCCCCCAGCCGGGCGGCGGCGGCGGCCGTGCCGCGGGTGAATTTCAGCGGGTTGAGGCTGAGTGCGGCCATGTCCAGGATGCCGTCGGAGTAGCGCGTGGTGGCCAGCGTTTCGCGCACGGTCTGCCGCGGCCACACGATCAGGTCGCGCCCGAAATCCCGGGCCATGAACTCGGCATAGCGGGCCATCTCGCCGTCATCCTCGGCCATGGCGAAGATCAGCCGGCCATCGACCATCTCGCCCACGTCGATGCCGTACTGGGCGATGCGCCGGCGGATCAGCAGCAGGGCCTGAAGCGTCAGGCCATAGAGCTCGCACGCATCCGGCAGGCCCACCTGCGCCACCAGGTCTTCCACCCGCGTGGGGTAGCCGGGCACCACGAAGCCGCCATTGCGGCCGGAGGCGCCCCAGGCCACGCGCTTGCGCTCCAGCAGCACCACGCTGCGGCCGCGTTCGGCGAGATCGAGCGCCGTGGCCAGACCGGCCATGCCGCCGCCGACCACGCACACCTCGGCCTGCACTTCCCCGTCCAGGGCCGGGTAGCGCACCGTGGTTTCCACGGTGCGGGCGTAGTGGCTGTCCTCGTACGCGGTCACGACGTCACCACACGCAGCGCAGCCGGGTCTGCCGAAACCCGCACCGCCGCGCCCTGTTCGAAGCGGCGGCCATCGCGGTTGCCCACGCGCACCCGCACCACAAGCCCGTCCGCCAAGGCCACATGGTAGGTCGAATCGGCGCCGTCATACACCAGCTGCGCCACCGTTCCGGCCAGGCCGGGGCCATCCGGCGCCATCATCGCCCGCTCCGGCCGCAGCACCAGCGTTGCCGCTTCCGGCCCGTCTTCGGCCGCTTCCAGCTCGCCGCCCGCCACCGCGAATCGGCGCGCGCCCACCCGCCGTGCCGGCAGCAGGTTCGCCTCGCCGACGAAATCGGCCACGAACCGGCTGGCCGGCCGTTCATACACTTCAGCCGGTGTTCCCACCTGTTCCACCTTGCCCGCCCGCATCACCGCGATCCGGTCCGAAAGGCTCAGCGCCTCGTGCTGGTCATGTGTGACGAACACGAAGGTGATGCCGGTTTCCGCCTGCAGCCGCTTCAGTTCCAGCCGCATCTCGTTGCGCAGCTTCAGGTCCAGCGCCGACAGCGGCTCGTCCAGCAGCAGCAGCCGGGGGGAAGCCGCCAGTGCGCGGGCCAGCGCCACGCGCTGCTGCTGCCCGCCAGAAAGCTGGTTCGGCTTGCGCCCGCCCAGGCCGGACAGCCGCACCAGGGCCAGCAACTCCTCCACCCGCGCGGCAATCTCCGCCCGTGGCCGCTTCTGCATTTGCAGTGCGAAGGCCACGTTCTCCGCCACGGTCATGTGCGGGAACACGGCATAGCTCTGGAACACCGTGTTCACCGGCCGCCGGTGCGGCGGCAGCCCATCCAGCGGCAGGCCGCCCAGCGTGATCGTGCCGGAATCCTGCGGCTCGAACCCCGCGATCGCCCGCAGCAGCGTTGTCTTGCCGCAGCCGGAAGGCCCCAGCAGGGTGAAGAACGCGCCCGCCGCGATGTCGATGGAAACGCCGTCCAGCGCCCGTACGGCGCCGCCGAAGGTCTTGCGCAGATCGCGGCAGGCCAGTGCTCCCGCCGCCGCCACCGTCAGTGCGTCCAGTTCTCCGTCCGGCCGGCGCGGAAATTGTCGCTATAGGCCTTGGGCTTGATCACCTGCGCCTTCGGCAGTTCCACCACATGCGCAATGCCCTCGCGCTGCGCGTAGGCCACCGCGTCCTCGCGGCTCTGGAACACCAGCTTCACCTGGGCCTGGGTGTCGGAGCTGCCGATCCAGCCCATCAGCGGGTCGGCCCGCCGCGCCTCGGCCAGCTCGAACTCCAGCACCCAGTCATCGGTCTTCGCCTTGCCAGACTGCATGGCGTTCTTGGGGATCTGGTAGATGCGCGCCCGCATGGCCACTCCTCGTCACAAACTCGATCTGGTCGGGGCGGCCGGACTCGAACCGGCGGCCTCGTGTACCCAAAACACGCGCGCTACCAGGCTGCGCCACGCCCCGTTCCCAGAACGGGCCGGAAGCTAGGCGCGAGACCCGCCCAGCGCAAGCATTCAGCCGTTGGGCACCGTGAAGATCGCGTGCGAAACGCGATCCCCCACCCGAATATCCATCCGCTCACAGGTGCCGGCCGCCAGTTCCAGCGTGGCGCGCACCGGCACCATGCTGTCCACGATGGCCAGGCTCTGCGGCACCGTCCGCTCGGCGATGGTCTTGATGCGGCCGTCCTGCGCGATGAACACCATGTCCAGGCTGATGATCGTGTTGCGCATCCACATCTGGGAACGGCGTTCGCGGCCCCAGTCGAACAGCATTCCGCCATCCGCCGGCACCCGCGGCCGGAACATCAGCCCGATGGATTGCTGCGCCGGCTCCAGCGCCATCTCCACCATGAAGTAGTACGACTTGCCGCGCCCGGTCACGATGCTCAGCCGTTCCTTGCGCAACTCGGGCTGCGGCCCGTCCTGCGCCGCCGCCACCTGCGGCAGCATCAAGGCCCCCAGGCCGAGCAACAGCTCTCGACGTACCATCATGCGAACTCCTCCAACGCCAGCGCAGCCAGCCGCCTGATCTCCTCGCGCACCAGGCCCTCGCGCGGCGCATCGCGCAGCGTTTCCAGCCAATGCGCCGGCGGCCGCCGCCCGGCCACGCGAGCATAATGCAATTCGCCCAGCACCGCCGAAGCCTCCGGAGTCGCTCGATCCGGAATCTCGATCCCGTTCAGCGTCGCCCAGATTCCTGCCCAGCACCGCCCGGCGGAGAACGGATTGTAGCCCCCGCCCCCCGTCACCACCAGCCGCGGCGCCAGGCCCATCACCGCGCGCACCACCTGGAAATGGGCGTTGTTGGAGAGGGACAGCTTCGCCAGCGGGTCCTCCTCCAGCGCATCCGCCCCCGCCTGCAGCATGATCGCCTGGGGTCGGAAGCGTTCGACCAGCGGCAGGATCGCCTCGTGCAGCAGCCAGCGCATCTCGCTGTCGTTGAAGCCCTGCGGCACCGGGAAATTCCGCGCCATGCCGCCAGCCCGATCCTGCGCCAGCCCGGTATTCGGCCACCGCCCGGCCTCGTGGACGGAGATCGTGAACACCCGGTCGTCATCATGGAACGCGTCCTGCACCCCGTCGCCGTGATGCGCATCGATATCCAGGTACACCACGCGGGAAAGCCCCGCAGCCAGCCACTCCGAGATCCCCAGCACGCAGTCGTTCAGGAAGCAGAACCCGCTCGCCCGGTCCGGCCGCCCATGATGCGTGCCGCCGCCGGGGCAATGCACCACCCCGCCAGGCAGCACCGTCCGGCATGCCAGCGCCACGCCACCCGCCGAGGTCGCTGGCCGGCGGAACATCTCCCGAAAAATCGGGTTGCCCGCCGCCCCCAGCGCGTGGCGCGCCCGAACCTCGTCGGAGACCGCCTGTTCCGCCTCCGCCCGCTTCAATGCCGCGACGTAATCGGGCGTATGGAACCGGTGCAGCAGCCCGTCCCCGGCAAGCTGCGCCTCCAGGAACCGGGCTTCCTCCATCCACCCCATCGCCCGCACCAGGTCGGTGCACACGGACACCCGCGGCACCGCCAGCGGATGCTTCGGCCCGTAGCTGGACCGGCGATAGATCTCGCTGCCGACGTAGAACGGCCTCACGAAGCCGTCGGCAGCACCGTCGTCACGATCGATGCGTCCAGCGCCTCATAGTCGTGCAGCCCGATCGTCTCGTAGAGCTCGGCGCGGGTCTGCATCCGGTCCACCATGTTCTGCGTGCCGCCATCGCGCGCGATCGCGGCATACAGGTCGGAGCTCGCCTTGGCGGAAACGCGCATGGAGCTCACCGGCCAGATCACCATCGAGTAGCCCATCGCCTCGAACTCGCTGGCGGTGAAGAACGGCGTGCGGCCGAACTCCGTCATGTTCGCCAGCAGCGGCGCCTTCACCCGGCTGGCGAATTCACGGAACATCTCGGCGGACGTCATCGCCTCCGGGAAGATCGCATCGGCGCCGGCTTCCAGGTACAGCTTGGCCCGCGCCACGGCACCGTCCATCCCCTCGCTCGCCGCCGCATCGGTGCGCGCGATCACGTACAGATGCCGCCGTGCCTTGCGCGCGGCCGCCACCTTGGCCGCCATGTCGTGCGCATCGGCCAGCTTCTTATCGTTCAAATGCCCGCACTTCTTCGGCAGCAACTGGTCCTCGATATGCACCGCGCCCGCCCCGGCATCCTCGAAGCTGCGCACCATGTGCATCACGTTCAGCGCCTCGCCATAGCCGGTATCCCCGTCCACCAGCAGCGGCAGCCCGGAGGCCCGCGCCACCTGGCGCACGAAGAAGCACACCTCGTCCACCGTGATCATCCCCACATCGGGAATGCCCATGCTGGCCGTCATCGCCGCACCCGACAGGTACAGCCCCTCGAACCCCGCGCGCCTGGCCTGCAGTGCGGCCATCCCGTTATGCGCGCCAGGCAGCTGGGCAATGCCGCCCCGCTCCACCAGGCGGCGGAACCGCACTCCGGCGGGCTCATGCGGCAGGTCATCGGCGATCAAATAGGGCATGAAGCGGTCTCCCTTGGCGGAACGGGGGCGGCGCCCCAGCTACATGGGCCGGGCGTCGGTTGCACGCCCTCCCCCCTATAAGTAACTTCCGCCCCGCGCAACGGAGAACGGCAGCAACATGGACATGTCCGGCGAGCGGCGGATCACCGCGCCGCGCGAAAAGGTGTGGGCCGCCCTCAATGACCCCCTGGTCCTCAAGGCCTCCATCCCCGGCTGCGACACGCTGGAGAAGCTTTCGGAGACCGAGCTGAAGGCCACCGCCTCGATCAAGATCGGCCCCATCGCCGCCAAGTTCGCCGGCAAGGTGCAGCTGCTCGATCTCGATCCCCCCAACGGCTACCGCATCGAGGGTGAAGGCCAGGGCGGCGTGGCCGGCTTCGCCAAGGGCGGCGCCAGCGTGCGCCTCGTGCAGGACGGGGCCGACACCATCCTCTCCTACGACGTGAAGGCCAATGTCGGCGGCAAGATCGCCCAGCTCGGCGCCCGCCTGATCGACGCCACCGCCAAGCAGATGGCCGACGCCTTCTTCGACCGCTTCGCCGCCCAGGTGGCCACCGCGGAACCCACGGCCGAAGCCGCACCCGTTGCCGCCGCTGCCCCAGCCCCTGCCGCGGCCGCCCCCAGTATCTCGCTGCTGGACCTCATTCCGGCCGAGCCTGCCGGCCTGCCCATCGTCGCCTGGATCGGCATCGCGCTGTTCATCCCGGTCGGCATCCTGCTGCTGATGGGCTTCTTCTGATGGTGCCCGCAACCGTCGCCGACACCCTCGCCCTGCTCGAAGCCGGCGGCTACGTCGCCGACACCGCACTGGCCACCACCGTCCACCTCGCCATGTCCATGGAACGCCCGCTGTTCCTGGAAGGCGAGCCCGGCACCGGCAAGACCGAGATCGCCAAGGTACTCGCCGACGGCCTCAACCGCCGCCTGGTCCGCCTGCAATGCTACGACGGCCTGGACCTCGCCGCGGCAGCCTATGAGTGGGACCACGCCCGCCAGCTCATGGCCATCCGCATCGCCGAAGCCACCGGCACCGCCGACCGCCAGTCCCTCGCCAGCGACATCTACGCCCGCGAATACCTGCAATCGCGCCCGCTGCTCTCCGCCATCGACCCGGACCAGCCCCCGGCAGTGCTGCTGATCGACGAGCTGGACCGCGCCGACGAACCCTTCGAAGCCTTCCTGCTGGAACTCCTGGCCGACTTCCAGATCACCGTTCCGGAATACGGCACCATCCACGCCAAGACGAAGCCCGTGGTGGTCCTCACCTCCAATCGCACCCGCGAAGTGCACGACGCTATCCGCCGCCGCTGCCTCTACCACTGGGTGGACTACCCCGACGCCAAGCGCGAACGCGCCATCCTCGCCCGCAAGGCCCCGCACGTGCAGCCCAAGCTGGCGGCGGAAATCGTCGCCTTCGTGCAGAAAATCCGCGGCCAGGACCTGTTCAAGCAACCCGGCGTCGCCGAAAGCATCGATTGGGCGAGCGCCCTCACCTACCTCAACCAAACCGAACTCACCCCCGGCGCGGTGGATGAAACCCTGGGCGTGCTGCTGAAATACCAGGACGATATCGCCAAGATCAAAGGCGCGGAGGCGGCAAGGCTCGTTACCGAAGCGAAAGCGGCAGCGGACTAAGGAAGGACTTCTTTTTGTGAACAAAAAGAAGCAAAAAAACTTCATGACTTGCGCTGGGGATAACCTCCCCCGCGCCCGTGAAGTCACGCCGCCGCCATCAGCAAACGAACAAAGTTTTTTTGCTTCTTTTTGTTCACAAAAAGAAGGCCTTGCTCATGTCTGACCTCACCGCCCGCGGCCTCCTGTCGCTGAACATCCTGAACTTCGCCCGCCTCCTGCGCCGCGCCGGCCTGCCGATCGGCCCCGCCGACATGCTCGCCGCCCAGGATGCCATGACCCGAATCGACATCGGCCGCCGCGCCCAGGTCCACACCGCCTTGCGCGCCACCATGGTGCATCGCCACGAGCACCAGGACATGTTCGACCAGGCCTTCAAGCTCTACTGGCGCGCCAAGGAGAACAACGAAGTCCTGGAGATGCTGGACAAGCTGGCAGGCCCCAAGCCCCCACCGGAAAAGGCCCCGCCCGGCTCCCGCCGCCTGGCCGAGGCCCTGGCCGCCAAGCAGGAAAAACCCACGCCGCCGGAGGAAGCCCGCGAGGAGATCGACGCGGTGCTCACCGTCTCCGAGCGCGAGCATCTGCAAACCATGGATTTCGAGGCGATGAGCGCCGCCGAGATCGAGAACGCCAAGCGCGAGATCGCCCGCCTGCACCTGCCGCTGGACCAGAAACGCACCCGCCGCACCCGGCCGGATGCCAACGGCCCACGCATCGACCTGCGCGCCACCATCCGCGCCAGCCTGCGCACCGGCGGGGAGATCTTCGACCTCGCCCGCACCCGCAAGGTCACAAAGCCGCCGCCCCTGGTGGTGCTGTGCGACATCAGCGGCAGCATGGCCCGCTACGCCCAGATATTGCTGCACTTCCTGCATGCGGTGGCGAACGACCGCGACCGCGTGCACACCTTCCTCTTCGGCACCCGCCTGTCCAACATCTCCCGCCAGCTTCGCCATCGCGACCCGGAAGTCGCCTTCCAGCTGGTCAGCCAGATCGTGCCAGACTGGTCCGGCGGCACCCGTATCGGCGAGGCGCTCGCCGCCTTCAACCAGCAATGGTCCCGCCGCGTGCTAGGCCAGGGCGCCATGGTGCTGCTAGTGACGGACGGGCTGGATCGCGACGGGGCGGCCGGCCTGTCGGAGAACATGGAGCGCCTGCACAAATCCTGCTCGCGCCTCATCTGGCTCAACCCGCTCTTGCGCTGGGATGGGTTCGAGCCGAAATCACAGGGCATCCGCGCGATGCTGCCGCATGTCGACGAATTCCGAACCGTGCATAATCTCGCCAGCCTGCGCGCCCTGGTCGCCTCGCTCTCGGCACCGCCCGACCTGCGCGCGATGGACCGATGGAGGATAGCCGCATGACCGCCAATCCCGATTCCGACGATATCCTGTCCACCGCCGCCGCCTGGGTCGCCCAGGGCGAGCAGGTCGCCATCGCCACCGTCACGGAAACCTGGGGCTCCTCCCCCCGCCCCGCCGGCAGCCAGCTTGCCGTCACCAAGTCTGGCCGCATGGCCGGCTCGGTCAGCGGCGGCTGCATCGAGGGCGCCGTGGCCGAAATCGCCATGAAAACGATCGAAACCGGCACCCCCCAGCTGATGGATTTCGGCATCACAGACGAACGCGCCTGGGAAGTGGGCCTGGCCTGCGGCGGCAAGCTCAAGGTGTTCGTGGAGAAGCTGTCGTGACGCCGGAAACCCTCAAGGCCCTCACCGAGGCCCGCGCCGCCAAGCGCCCGATCGTCGTCGCCACGAAGCTCCCGAGCGGCGAACAACTGCTCCTGCCCGACCCCGCGGCCCCCGCCGAACTCGCCGCCGCCGCCACCAAGGCACTCGACCGCGACGAGTCGGGCACCCACGTCATCGGCAACGAAACCTGGTTTCTCCACGCCTACAACCCGCCGCTGCGCCTCATCATCGTCGGCGCCGTCCACATCGCCCAGGCCCTCGTGCCCATGGCCGCGCACCTGGGACTTGCCGTCATCGTGGTTGACCCCCGCCGCTCCTTCGCCACCGAGGAACGCTTCCCCAACGTCACCGTCAGCTCCGAATGGCCGGATGACGCGATGGACGAACTGAAGCCCGATGTCCGCACCGCCGTCGTCACCCTCACCCACGACCCCAAGCTGGACGACCCGGCGCTGGACCGCGCGCTGAAATCCCCCGCCTTCTACATCGGCGCGCTGGGCAGCCGCCGCACCCACGCCCGCCGCGTTGCCCGCCTGAAGGAACTCGGCCACACGGACGAGGCCATCGCCCGCATCAAGGGCCCCGTCGGCCTCGATCTCGGCGCCATCACCGCGCCGGAAATCGCGGTCTCCATCCTCGCCGAATTCGTCGCCGCCCGCCGCAACGGCGCGCTCGCCCCCAAACAGCCTGAAAAGCAGGCCGCGTGATCTTCGCCAGCTTTCCGCTTGAGGACGCGGAAGGCGCTGTCCTCGCCCACTCGCACCGCACCCCCAACCGTGTCCTGAAAAAGGGCACGGTGCTGGACCAGGCCGCCATCGCTGCCCTGCAAGCCGCCGGCAAAACCGAGATCATCGCCGCCCGCTTTGAACCCGGCGACGTGCCGGAGAACGAGGCCGCCGCCCGCCTCGCCGCCGCCATCGCCGCCCCGCGCATCTCCGCCGGCCGCGCCAATACCGGCCGCGCCAATCTGCATGCCGACAGCGCCGGCCTGTTCATCGTCGACCCCGCCCACCTCGCCCGCCTCAACCGGCTGGACGAATCGCTCACCCTGGCCACCCTGGCGGACAACACGGTGGTGGCCCCGGGCGACATGCTCGCCACCATCAAGATCATCCCCTTCGCCGTCCCCGGCACCGTGCTCGTACAAGCGGAATCCCTCGCCCGCGCCGAAGGCCCGCCCTTCGCGCTGCACCCGTTCCGCAAGCTCAAGGTCGGCCTGGTCCTGTCGGAACTGCCGGGCCTCAAGGAATCCGTCCTCGCCGGCACCATCGAGGCCACGGAAGCCCGCATCCACGCCCTCGGCAGCACCATGCTCCCCGCCCGCCGCTGCCCCCACACCACCCAAGCCATCGCCGCCGCCCTGCGCGAGATGCTGGAAGAGGGTGCCGACCTCCTCCTCGTCGCCGGCGCCTCCGCCACGGTCGATCGCCGCGATGTCGGCCCCGCCGGCGTTGTCGCCGCGGGCGGCCGAATCGTCCATTTCGGCATGCCGGTCGACCCCGGCAACCTCATCTGCACCTGCGACCTCGAAGGCCGCCCCACCCTCGTCCTCCCCGGCTGCGCCCGCTCGCCGAAGCTGAACGGCATCGATTGGGTCCTGCGCCGCCTCTTCGCCGGCCTGCCGGTGGATGCCGATGCCCTGGCCGCCATGGGCCTCGGCGGCCTGCTGAAGGACACCGATGCCCGCCCCCTGCCCAGGGCGAAAGCCGCCGGCAAACCCGAAGCCCCGGCGCCAGCCCCTGCCCCCAAATCCACCATCGCCGCCGTGGTGCTGGCTGCCGGCAAATCCACCCGCATGGCCCCGTTCAACAAGCTCCTGGTCACCGACAAGGCCGGCAAGCCGATGATCGCCCGCACGGTGGACAACGTGCTCTCCTCCGGCGCCCGCCCCGTCATCATCGTCACCGGCCACCATGCCGAGGAGATCAAGGCCGCACTCGCGGGCCGCCCCGTCACCTACATCGCCAGCCCGAACTACGAAGCTGGCCTCTCCGAAAGCCTCAAGGCCGGCATCGCCGCCGTGCCGCCGGAAGCCCGCGCCGCCATCGTCTGCCTCGGCGACATGCCGCTGGTCACAGGGCGGATCATCGACCGCCTGCTCGCCGCGCACGACGCCGATGAAGGCCGCCTCATCGCCGTGCCCACCCACCAGGGCCAGCTCGGCAACCCCATCCTCTGGGACCGCCGCTTCTTCCCCGACCTCCTCGCCATGACCGGCGACGGCGGCGGCGGCCGCCGCATCATCCGCGAGAACGCCGAACAGGTCGCCGAAATCGAGGTCAACGACGACGCCGTGTTGCGCGACTTCGACACCCCCGAAAGCCTCGCCACCCTGCCCCCGCGCCTCAGGCCCCCCGATGTCGCCTAGCTGGCGCCCCATGGCGCCGTCGGACCTCGAAGCCGTCGAGCGCCTCGGCAACGCCATCCACCAGGCCCACCCCGAGCGCCCGGAGGTCTTCGCCGAACGCCTGCGCCTCTGCCCCGAAGGCTGCCACGCGCTTGGAAACCTCGACGGCTACATCATCAGCCACCCCTGGACGCTGGGCAGCCCCCCACCGCTCGATACCCTCCTCGGCGCCCTGCCCGCGCAGCCAGACACCTGGTACATCCACGACCTGGCGCTGCACGAACGCGCCCGCGGCACCGGCGCCGCCCAGGCCATCGTGGCCCGGCTCGCCGCCGCCCACGCCCTGCCCCTGTCCCTGATCGCCGTCGGCCGCTCACCCGGCTTCTGGGCACGGCAAGGCTTCGCCCCGGCCACGCTGCCGCAGGGCAAGCTCGCCTCCTATGGGGAAGGCGCTGCCTACATGATCAGAAGTAAGTAAGAATCTTCTTTTTCTGAAGAAAAAGAAGCAAAAAGACTTCATTCGTTCGCCGGCCACTGCGGCCGAGGCGCAGGTCACAAAAGTTTTTTGGTTCTTTTTTTCAAAAAAGAACCGCTTGCTTCCCTTAAGGGCACTCACACCCAGGCGTAGGCCCGCTTTCGGCCTTCACCACATGATGATCGATCCACTCCGCCACCAATCGCCGCGCCTCGTTCACCGAGGCCTCGGGGTGATGGATCCGGTACAGCGTGGTGCAGGCCCGGAACGCCGAGGGGTCATCATTCCCCAGCGCCGTCAGGTCCCGATACGCCGTCACCACGGCCCGCTCGCAGTTGCGTGCGATATGGCTGAAATCCCGGCCCATGCCTCGCTCCTAATTGCGACTCACTCGCAATACCGGAAGTATAGAGCCAACCGCCCCCGCAGATCAACGCGAAGGCGGCGCCCGCCGCTCAGCCCGCCGCCACGATCTCCGCGATGGCCTTGCCCACTTCCACGGTCCCGGCCTGGCCGCCCATGTCCCGCGTCCGCGGCCCGCCTTCGCGCAGCAGCGTCTCGATCGCATCCACGATCGCCTTCGCCGCCACCGGCTCGCCCAGATGCTCCAGCATCATCGCGCCGGACCAGATCTGCCCGATCGGGTTGCAGATCCACCGCCCCGCGATATCCGGCGCCGAGCCATGCACCGGCTCGAACATGGAGGGATGCTTGCGCTCCGGATTGATGTTGGCCGAGGGCGCAATCCCGATCGAACCCGCCACCGCAGGCCCCAGATCCGAAAGAATATCCCCGAACAAATTGCTGCCCACCACCACATCGAACCAATCGGGGTGCTGCACGAAATGCGCGCACAGGATGTCGATGTGGTACTGGTCCGTCGTCACGCCGGGATAGTTCTTGCTCATCAGCGCGAAGCGCTCATCCCAATACGGCATGGTATGGATGATGCCGTTGGACTTGGTGGCGGAGGTCACCTTCTTGCGCGGCCGCGTCATCGCCAGCTCGAACGCATATTTCAGGATCCGGTCCACCCCCGTCCGGCTCATGATCGTCAGCTGGCTGGCGAACTCCCGGTCCGTCCCCTCGAAGTGCCGCCCACCGCTGCTGGAATACTCGCCCTCGGTATTCTCCCGCACCACGTAGAAATCGATATCCTTCTCCGTCCGCCCCGCCAGCGGCGTCACCGCGCCCGGCATCAGCCGGCACGGCCGCAGGTTCACGTATTGGTCGAACTGCCGCCGGAACGGGATCAGCAGCCCCCACAGGGAGATATGGTCCGGCACGCCGGGCCAGCCCACCGCGCCCAGAAAGATCGAGTCGGCCTCGCGCACCATGTCCAGCCCGTCGGGCGGCATCATCGCCCCGGTCTGCTTGTAGGTCTCGCAAGACCAGTCGTAGTGGTCCAGCTTCAGCTGGAACCCGAACCGCCGCGCCGCCGCATCCAGCACCCGCAGCCCCTCGGGCGTGGTTTCCTTGCCGATCCCGTCCCCCGGAATCACCGCCAGCCGATAGGTCTTGCTCATGGATGCGTCCCCCACTCTCGTGGGATGCACTTATGCCGCAGAGCTAGTCGAGCGCAAACCGCCGCCGTATCTCCGCCGCCACCCGCCCGGCCTCGTCCAGCGGCGGCCGCGGCCAGCGCGCGATCGAAGTCCCCAGCGGCCGCGCATGCCCCGCCTGGTACAGCGTCTCCGCAAACCGAAGGTGCCGCGGCCCCGCCAGCTCCGGGCAGGCCACATACACCGCCGCCTGGCTCGCGCATGCCTCGGAGGTCATGGAGATCGAATCCGCCGTCACCACCACCGCATCGGCACTGGAAAGGAACCCCTGGTAAGGGTTCTCCCCCGGCTCGCCCCAGCGGTAGATCAGGTGCAGCGCGGGCGAGAGCCCGGCCGAAAGCGCCTCGGTCGCCTCCTTGCCGGTCCGGCGGGAGGTCGTGGCCAGCACAGCCCCACCGCGCGCCGCCACCATCCGCGCCACCTGCTTGCCCAGCGCATGCGCCATGGCCGGCGGCATGTCCATGCCGCGCACCGGCCCGCCCAGCAGCAGCGCCACCCGTGGCTTCGGCAGGTGCGCCAGCCGCTCCTCCCACTGCCCGCGCGCCTGCTCCAGGATCAGCGGAGACACGCGATGCGGCGCCCCCAGCACCGGAAACACATTGGGCGCCGGCGTCGGCCGGTCATGCTCCGGGATCACCAGCAGGTCGAACATGGAATGCCGCAGCAGCCCGCCCAGGCCCGGGTTCATGCAATGCACCAGCCGGCAGCCGAACTGGCGCTTCATCCACAGCGCCACCGCGCCGGAACGCCGGCCGGCCGAAATCACCAGCTCCGGCCGCGGCAGCACCGTCACCACCTGCCCATCCACCACCAGCGGCGGCAACGAAACGCCCGCCGTGCTCCGCGCCAGCTCCGCCGCAATCCGCCGCGCCGGCTGCCGCAGCCCCGCCAGCGAGCCGCCGGGCACCAGCCCCGCCAGATGCGCCGTCCACGGGTTCCACATCATCGGCACCCGCCGGAACGGCACCCCCAGCCGCTCCGCGATCCCGATCGCCTGGTTCGCCGTCCCCGTCCGCGGATCGTCCAGCACCCACACCCGCGCCTGCGGCACCTGCGCCGCCCCGTCTGCCGCAGCCTCCGCCGCCCGCTGCACCTCAGGCATGGACCACTCCGCGCAATGGACGAACAGCCAGGGGAGGGCTAGGAACGCCCGGATTGGCGTGACGCATGGGGAGACCCCGGATGGAAAAGCTGCACATGACGGATTGGGACCGCGACGCCGCCCTGACAACGGCACGCATACTGCTTGAGATCAAGGCGGTGAACTTCCGACCGGAGGAGCCCTATACGCTGACATCGGGCTGGAAGTCGCCCGTGTATATCGATTGCCGTCGTATCATCTACTTCCCCCGCGCGCGCGCCAAAATTTGTGAACTCGCCGTCGAGAAGATCGGCCGCCACATCGGCTTCGAATCCATCGAGGCGATCGCCGGCGGCGAAACGGCCGGCATCCCCTTCGCCGCATGGATCGCCGACCGCATGGCCGCCCCCATGGCGTATGTCCGCAAGAAGCCCAAGGGCTTCGGCCGCAACGCGCTGATCGAGGGTGACGTTCCCGAGGGCAAGAACACGTTGCTGGTGGAGGATCTCACCACCGATGGCGGCAGCAAGATCCAGTTCTGCCAGGCCCTGCGCGATGCCGGCGCCATCTGCGACCACACCTTCGTCGTCTTCTTCTACGGCGTCTTCCCCGGCGGCTTCGACACGCTGAAGAAGATGAACATCACGCTCCACCACCTCGCCACCTGGTGGGACGTGCTGGAAGCCTGCAAAGACCGCCCGTATTTCTCCGACAGCGCCCTGTCCGAGGTCCGCAAGTTCCTGGAAAACCCCGTCGCCTGGTCCGCCGCCCACGGTGGCGTCGCCAGCCAGGAAGAGGCGATGGCCCGCAAGGGCCTCAAGACCGAATAGCCGCCCCGGCCCGGCCGCCAGGCCGGGCCACCGCCCCATCACACCCTGTTGATACCCCCGAACCCTTGCGCGACCTATTTTGTTGCAATATCGTTCTTTTACGAATTTGCATACAAAAGGAGCCCGCCATGTCCCGCGCAGCCCTCGCCCTCGCCGCGCTTCTTCTCCTCCCCCATCCCGCCCCCGCCGCCAGCCCGCACGACGGCACCTGGAAGGGCACCTACCGCACCATTCGCAACGACAACTCCGGCAGCTGCGACAAGCTGGACAACGACAACGCTTCCGTCACCGTCACCGACGGCAAGTTCAACCGCACCTGGGCCGGCAACACCTTCGAGGTCACCGTCTCCCCCGACGGCGCCGTCTTCGGCTCCGGCCGCCGCGCCCAAACCACCAGCGTCGTCCGCGTGATCAAGTTCGAAGGCCGCATCGCCAACGGCGTCATGGAAGGCGAATACGGCCACGACAAATGCGCCGTCCGCTTCAGCCTCCGCAAAACCTGACCACCCCGCCCGCATCCATCACTGAACCATCACGGCACTGCCAAGGGTGCGCAACGCGCGCCTGCTATCGAAGCCCCATCCCCATGGATGGAACCCTTCGCATGCTCACCCGCCGCACCATCGGTGCCACCCTCGGCGCCTCCACCCTGCTCGCCCAATTCGGCGGCCTCGCCCGCCCGGCCACCGCGCAAACCGCCACCCCCGGCGCGCCCCTCTTCCGCTTCGGCATCGTCTCAGACCCGCAATACGCCGCCGTCGCCCCGCGCCGCACCCGCTTCTACGGCAACTCGCTCTGGAAGCTCACCGACGCGGTAGACTACTTCAACACCCAGGACGTCGCCTTCGTCACCACGCTCGGCGATATCATCGACCGCCACTGGTCCAGCTACGACGCCATCCTGCCGATCTACGACCGACTCAAGCACCCGCACTTCTTCGTCCTCGGCAACCATGATTACGAAGTCGGCGCGGACTACCTCGCCTCCGTCCACCGCATCACCGGCCTCAAGCGCGCCTACTATGATTTCCCCGCCGCCGGCCACCGCTTCATCGTGCTGGACGGCAACGACGTCAGCCTCTTCGCCAACGCCCCCGGCAGCGAGAAGCACAAGCTCGCTGCCACCCGCCTCGAAGCCCTGAAGGCAAAGGGCGCGGCCAACGCCCAAACCTGGAACGGCAGCGCCAGCGAGGAGCAGTACAAATTCCTCGAAGCCACCTTCACCGCCGCCGAGCGCGCCGGCGAGAAGGTGATCGTCCTCGGCCACTACCCGATCTTCCCCGCCAACGAGCACAACATGTGGGACAGCGAGCGCCTGCTCGAACTCTTCACCGCGCAGAAAAGCTTCCAGGCCTATTTCTGCGGCCACAACCACGCCGGCAACTACGGCGAGCTGAAGGGCAAGCATTTCGTCAACATGAAGGGCATGGTGGAAACCGCCGCCACCACCGCCTACGCCACCGTCAGCGTCTTCGCCGACCGCATCGAGGTTGCCGGCCACGGCGTTGAAACCAGCCGCACCCTCAAGGTCTGATCCCCAGAACCGGGCCGGGGCGGCAGCCCCGGCCTACCCCTGCCCCAGCACCTGCGCTGCCACCCGCTCGATCGCCGGATCCACCTTGTACATGTGCCGGTACTGCAGCACCTGCTTGGCCACCAGCCGCAGCCGGGACGCAAAATCGTGAAACGCCAGCGGCGGCAGCAGCGGCTGGTTCATCGGCGCCACATCCGCCCGCTGGAACTCGAACGCCATCGAAACCCGGCTCTCCCCACCCCGCGGAGAGGTCCGGCTGCCCCAATGCACCACCGCCTGGTTCCACATGAACACATCGCCCGCCTCGCCCGGCAGCGCCCGGATCGCGGAATGTTCAAACCGCCACTCCTTCTCCTGCTCCGTGTTGTAGGTCGGGTCCAGATGCGCCGGCACGATATACATGCACCCGTTCAGCGGCGTGGCGCGCGAAAGCGGCATCCAGGTGGTGATCGATTTCGGCATCCCGTCCGGCAGCAGCGAATGCCGGTCCTTGTCCCGGTGCGGCCGCCACCCGGCATCGCCGCGCTGCGGGTCCACGTTCCACACCCAGAAATCCGGCAACGCCATATAGTCGCCCAGCAACCCCCGGTAGATCGGGCTCAGCCGGTAGAACGGCAGCCAGAACTCGTCGTACAGGAACGCGAACACCGGGCTCAGCCCCGCCCGGTCCAGCGCCCGCACCGTATTGGCCATCAGCGCCAGGTCCAGCCCCCAGCTGATCGAGCTGGCCTGGAAATACCCCTCCTCGCGCACCATCGCCCGGATCGCCGCCATGTCGGCCTCGGCCGGCGCGATCGCGCTCAGCCCCTGCACCATGGCGGGGTCGCCCACATGCAGCCCCGGCGCGAAATCCTGCCAGAACCGCGGGTCGCCAAGGTCGCGCGTCCCGGTCGCCACCACCGTCGCCGGAGTCGTCAGGCTGAAGGACATGGCAAACCTCTTGCGAAACACCACATGCTAATGCGCGCAGCGTCCGGCTTCAACGCTACACGCGCTCGCTGGCCGCAATCGCCACCCGGCACCCGGCCTTGATCGCCGCCGACAGCAGCCGATACGCCGGGGCCTGCTCCGCCTCATGCGCCAGCCCGATATCGCGGTGCTCCAGCTCCTCCTCCCGGAACCGCTCGATCACCCCACGCAGCTCCGCCTCGTCCTCCCCCAGGGAAGCCGCCTGCGCCGCGTAGTGCTCGTCGATCGCCTCTTCCACCGCCACCGTGCAGGCCATCGCCGCCCGCTCGCCCAGCAGCGCCGTCGCCGCCCCCAGCGCGAACCCGGCCAGGTGCCAGAACGGCAGCAGCGCCGTCGGCCGCACCCGCCGCTGTGCGATCATGGCCGCGAAGGTATCCAGGTGAACCTGCTCCTGCGCCTGCATGTGGCGGATCAGGTCAACAACCTTGTCCCCTTGGCGGCCCCGCCCCAGCACCGCCAGTTGCCCCTGGTAGATGCGCTTTGCCCCGTATTCCCCGGCATGATCCACCCGGATCATCCGCGCCAGTTCCGTCCGCCGCGCCCGGTCTCCCGGCAACCCGCCCATCCCAGCCATCACACCCTCCCATCCCGCCACCGCGCCAGCCACAGCCCCATCCCGCCGGCCACTGCCATCGAGAACACCAGGCTCATCAGCGCCATGGAAACCGGCAGCCCCGGCACCAGATACGCCGGCTCGTCACATGGCTTGGCCGGGCGTTCCGGCAACCCCGCAAGCCCTGCCCCGGGCGTGAACCGCGCCACGCACTCCGCCAGCGGGCTCGGCCACCACCCGGCCTCCACCCCCACATGCACCCCGGAAATCGCCACACTCGCCACCAGCGCCGCAACCATCCCAGCACCGCACAGCGGCTTCAGCCGGTCCGGCACCACCAGCCCCAGCAACCCGAACCCCATCGCCACCCGATACGGCCAGCGCCCCAGCAGGCACAGCGCACAGGGCACCAGGCCGCCGAACCACTCGCTGCCCCGCGCGGTCAACAACGCCGCCACCACCAGAACAGTGGCAAGCCCAAAGGCCCGGCCAGGGGTCATCCTCAGCATGGCCCCCTATGCTCCCGCAACCCGCCCCGGATCAAGCGCACCCGATCAAGCGCGCCCGATCAAGCGCACCCGTTGCCCACCCCCGCCCCCCTGCCTAAGGTCCCGCCAAACAGGAGAACGCCGCATGCTGAAACTCTGGGGCCGCACCACGTCCAGCAACGTCATGAAGGTCCTCTGGCTGCTGGAGGAGCTGCACCTCCCCTACCAGCGCATCGACGCCGGCGGCGCCTTCGGCCAAACCGACACGCCGGACTACCGCAGCATGAACCCCCTCGGCCTCGTCCCCAGCCTGGAAGACGGCGAGATCCGCCTGTTCGAGAGCAACGCCATCCTGCGCTACCTCTGCAACGCCCACGCGCCGGCCACCCCGCTCTACCCCACCGCGCCGGCCGCCCGCGCCCAGGTCGAATCCTGGATGGATTTCCAGCAAACCGCCCAGTCCCGCCCCGCCAGCACCATCTTCCTCGGCCTCATCCGCACGCCCCCGGAACAGCGCGACACCGCCGCCATCGCCGCCGCGGTCAAGGAATTGGCCCGCATCTGGTCCATCTGCGCCAACCAGGCCCAGGGCAAGGGCGGCTTCCTGTGCGGCCCCAGCCTCACCCTGGCCGACATCACCTTCGCCCCGCATTTGCACCGCTGGTTCCACATGCCGATCGAGAACCGGCCTGATGTGCCCGGCCTGCGCGAATGGTACAACCGCATGGCGCCGCAGCAAGGCTTCCGCCGCCATGTCGCCGTCAAGGTAGAGTAAGCAACGGTCTTCTTTTTCTGAAGAAAAAGAAGCAAAAAGACTTTTATCCGCTTGCAACCGTAAAACCGATTGCAAGCAGATGAAAGTTTTTCGGGTCTTTTTTTCAAAAATGAACCGTTTGCCTTAATTAGAGGCGTTGAGCACCGCCGTCGGCTTACAGAGCCCGCCAAACAGGTTCGGGACCTTGGATGGCGCCGGCGCATTCATAAACACCCCGGTCCCCGCATCATTAACCAGCTTCTCCATCGCTGCGCGACTTGCTGGTCGACTTCCGTCACCGGGATAGTAGATTACGTTAACCGAGATGCCCTCTTGCCCCGCCAACGTCGCCTGGTTAGTCGCCGCGGTCGACAATTCGGCATCGGTGCACAACTTCGGCCTTGCGCAGTTTCTGGTATTTGAACCATCGGGCCAGTACACGCCATCCTGCTTCTGGTGATCCATCATGCCGAACCCCGAAATATTGCCGTGGGTGATCATCACGATGGTTTTGCGCGTCCCGATAAAGCGCTCCGACTTAAACTCCTGCCGCGCCTTGTAAAGCGCCCCGGCCAAGTTCATTCCGAAGCACCCCCCCAAGCCGCCCTGTCCCCAAGCAGCGCTACACCCCGTCAGCGTCTTGATCTTGTCAGACAGCGCCCTGTAGTTGGTCGACACTGCGATCTCCGACTGAAAAATTCGGCTAGGCCCGGCATGGTCAATAATGCCGAACTCGCTTCCGCTGCCCGCCGCCGTTTGCATGCAGTCCAGGATCGCCTTGTTCACCGCGCGATGGGTGCCGATATAATCGGCTAGAGTGGGGGAAGTGTCGTTGGTGACGATCGTGTGCCAGGTCTGCCCTCTGGGATAGCTGGCGATCGCCTCCGTCTCGTATGTTCTGGAACCGGTGTCCCCCAGTATCGCCATCAGATTGGTGATCGCATTGCCGTTCGCCGCGGAAGCAAGGCCCGTCACCCGCACTGCATCGGGGAGCGTTGAACCCGCCCGCGCTGTAAACGTCTTCGTCGACGCATTCCAGTTGCCCAGCACCACGTTGCCGGCCGGCACGATCGTGCCATACGTCGCCGTCGGCATGTTGGCCGTGGAGATGGTCTGCGCCGCGGAAACGATATCCGTGGTGGAGTCGGTGCCAGAGGTATAGAAGGTCGGAATCATCTGCGCCGCCGCCAGCGCCGCCGCATCCGTGGTATGGCGCTGCCGCAGGCCGTGGCCGTGCAGGCCCGCCTGGTTCAACCCCAGCGCGCCGATCCCGGCCAGCACCGAAAGCATCATCGCCGCCAGCACCGCCACGGCGCCGCGCCGGTCGATCATCATACTCATTCGCATGTCCCTTGCTTCATCATTACCACCGTTACCGTCATCGTCCGCCCCAGCAGCACGCCGAACACGTCGCCAGTGGTGGTCTGGTTGAATCCGCTGGCGATGGTCTGCACCGTCACGCTCGGCACCGAACAGTTCCGGGAGGCTGTCACGCTGAAGGTCGCCCAGCTCGGCAGGCCCTGGCAGGCCCAATACTCCACCGTGGTCGTGGCCAAGCTGCCGCTGCACGTCGTGGTGGCCGTGGCCATCTGCCCGGTGATTGGGCCGGTGGCGAAGTTCGTCACCTTTCCGGTCGCCATCAGGCTCGCCGCCACCTGCGCCGAGTTCTGGGCGGAAGATCGTGTCATCAGCGCCGCGTTCGTGCCGATGAAGCCGAAGCACAGCAGCAGGAAGGGCGGCATCACCATGGCGAACTCCAGGGCGGCTGTGCCCCTGCGGCCAAGCCGCAGCCACGGGAGAGCGGAATACAAATCGCGCCATCGCTTCATCATGCCTAACATGACTCATTAACTTTCCACGAATGTGTGTTCTAGCTAATGCGCAATCATTCCAAAAAAGTTACAATTTACGTCAGCTCCTGTCACCCTCGCGTGAGCTCCTGTTGGGCCGCGCCGCCCGGCTTCGCCCGAATACGTACGTTCTAAAAACGCCGTGCCCAGTTAAAATGCCTTGCCCGGTTAAAACACCTTGCCCAACGCCGATGGGTTATATATATTCACTCTATGTCATTCATTGCACCGCAACCCAGGCAGGCGCGTCCGCCCGCGCAGAACGCTGCGCCGGCCACCGCGCTCGTGCCCCTCGTCGCCAACATGGCAGGCGAGTTGCGTGCCCACGCCACCAGTCGGGCCAACCAGGGCGGGGCCATCGCCGTCATCCAGGCGGCCATCCTCACCCTGCTCGTCCGCCTCCTCACGCGCCTGGAAGGCATGATCCACCTCTGGCAGGCCGGCCAACTTCGCGCCCCATCCCCCGCCTCCCCGCCTCCCCGCCTCCCCACGCCACGCAAGCGCCCGCCACCCCGGCGCCCACCCTCACCTGGCCCACCCTCTCCTGGCCCAGCTTGTTCCTGTCCGCGCTCTGGCCGTTCGCCCAGGCGCCGTCCGAATTCCGCCCGGCCACCGCACGCCCGCGCCGCATCCGGTCCCGGCCTTCCGCCGGCAGCACCCGCGCCCCGGCACATCGGCCCGCGTGCCACATCATACTTCCCGAACCCGCCAGCCCACAGCGCCGCCCGAAAACGCGCGATTCAGCTCTGGCACAACCGCCGCACACCCCGCCGCCGCCCGCGCTCCCCACCCGGAGCGTCCCGGCCCCGGCCTTTCTTCAAAAACCGGCCTGCCCGTCCCCGCCCAGCCACGCCCCATTTGTTACGATATAATATCGTTACGCCTTACCGATCCGCCCCGGCGTAAAGCACCTTGTCCAGCCGGTCCAACGCCGCCTCATGGGCCGCCACAGCCTCCGGCGCGTAGTCCAAAGCCGGCACCGGCTCATCATCGAAATGCCCATACCGGTCCACCCCGCGCACCAGGAACGCGCTCGTCCGCGGCCCGCTCACCTGCTTCACGTAGGTCGGAATGTAACGAATCGCATACCCGATCCGCCGCTCACTGCTCCGGTTCGCCTCCGACCCGTGAAAAATCCTGACATGATGCAGGCTCATCTCGCCCGGCCGCAGCACCACGTCCACCGCCTGCGAGCGATCCACCTCCACCGCAATCTCCTGCCCCCGGCTCAGCAAATTCCCCGGCGCGAAGGTGTCCTTGTGCGCCACCTGGTCCGCCGTCTGCGTGCCGGGGATCACCTGCATGCACCCGCTCTCCACCGTGCTGGGCGTGAACGCGATCCACGCCGTCACCACGTCGGGGTGCGAAAGCCCCCAATAGGTCGAATCCTGGTGCCAGGAGATGAACGCCCCATCCCCCGCGTTCTTGGTGAAGAACCCGCCGTTCCAGCAGATGATGTCCGGCCCGATCAGGCTCTCCACCGCATCCAGCACCGCCTTGTTGCGCACGATCCCGTTCAGCCACGGCGTCAGCATGTGCAGCTTCTGGTTCCGCCGCTTCGGGATCTTCCCGTCCCAGCGCGCCTCCATCACCTCCAGCTGCCGCACCGCCTCGGCCGCATCAGCCTCCGGCATCACCCGGATCGGAAACAGGATCCCATCCCGCCCATACGCCGCCGCCTGCTCCGCCGACAAAGACCCCGCCATCGCACCCTCCCCAACCATTCCCCTCAGCCTGACGACCTGGCCACGCGCACGTCAAGCCAATGGACAACCGGCCCCCCATTGCCGAAACTCCGCCCCAACAAACCGAGGAAACGACAAATGACGGGCATCACCCGCCGCGGCCTCATGGCCAATGCTGCTGCAAGCCTAGGCGCCGCCAGCCTTGCCGCGCCCGCCCTCGCCCAGTCGGAGCGCACCCGCGTCCTGCGCTTCATCCCGCAGATCGACCTCGTCTTCCTCGACCCCGTCTTCAGCATGACCAACATCACCCGCAACCACGCGGGCCTGGTGTTCGATCGCCTCTACAGCGCCGACAACGCGCTGCGCGCCCACCCCCAGATGGCCGAAGGCCACACCATCGACAACGACGGCCTTCGCTGGACCATCAAGCTGCGCGACGGCCTCCGATTCCACGATGGCGAACCCGTCCTCGCCCGCGATGCCGTCGCCTCCCTGCGCCGCTGGGGCAAGCGCGACGTGCTGGGCATCGAACTGATGGCCGCCACCGACGAACTCTCGGCACCAGACGACCGCACGATCGTCTTCCGCCTCAAGCGCCCCTTCCCCCTGCTGGCGGAGGCACTGGCCAAGCCCGGCGCGAACATGAGCGCCATCATGCCCGCCCGCCTCGCCGAAACCGATCCCTTCAAGCAGATCACCGAGATGGTCGGCAGCGGCCCGTTCAAATACGTCGCCAACGAACGCCTCCAGGGCGTGCGCAACGTGTACGAAAAATTCCACGGCTACGTCCCCCGCCAGGGTGGCACCCCCAACGGCGACAGCGGCCCCAAGATCGTCCACTTCGAACGCATCGTCTGGACCACCATGCCCGACCAGGGCACCGCCCTGGTTGCCATGCAGAAGGGCGAGCAGGATTGGTGGGAATACGCCGCCCAGGACCTCCTGCCGATCGTCAGGCGCGACCGCAACCTGCGCTCCGGCGTGCTGGAGAAGCTCGGCAATTTCGCCTTCATCCGCTTCAACCACACCCAGCCGCCGTTCAACAATCCAGAGATCCGGCGCGTCATCCTGCGCGCGGTGAACCAGGAGGATTTCACCGCCGCCATCGCCGGCGGCGAGCCCGACCTGCAGAACGCCTCCGCCGCCTTCTTCCCGCCCGGCACGCCCGACCATTCCGATACCGGCCTGGAAACCCTGCGCCCCCGCTACACCAACGCCCAGGCCAAGGCCGCCCTGGAAGCCGCCGGCTACAAGGGCGAGAAGATCGTTTGCATCGTCCCCGGCGACTACCCCAACCTCAAGGCCGCCAGCGAGGTGCTGGCCGACATGCTGAAGCGCATCGGCATCAACCTCGACGTCGTCACCACCGATTGGGCCACCATGACCACCCGCGTCATCAAGCGCGACCTGCCGAACGAGGGTGGCTTCCACCTGCACATGCTGAACGTGCCCGGCCTCTCGGTCGCCTCGCCGCTGGTCAACTCCCGCGTCCGCGGCGTCGCAGCCAACGAATCCGGCTGGTACAACAGCCCGCGCTACGAAGCCCTGCGCGCGGAATGGATGCTCAGCCCAGACGCATCCACCCGCCAGCGCCTGGCCGGCGAGATCCAGCGCGAGTTCGTGCAGTCCGTGCCCATGGCCCCCTGCGGCGTCACCTACCAGCCCGCCGCCTGGCGCGCCGATCTCGATGGCGTGCTGGAAGGCGTGCCGAAGTTCTGGAACGTCAAGCGCGTCTAGTTGCCCTGGCAGGGGTGCTTCGATACCGTCGCACCCCTGCGATGAACAACATCCTCTCCTCCCCGCGCCTGCTCCTCGGCGCCTCGGCGCTTGGCGTGCTCGGGCTGTTCCTGCTGTCCTTCCTCGTCGGCCCCTACCCGATCCCGCCGGCAACCGTCGCCCGCATCTTCCTCGCCCAGATCTCCCTGGCGGAACGGCACTGGTCGGAAGCGATGGAGATGGTGGTGCTGGACGTGCGCTTCCCCCGCATCGCCGGCGCCCTGCTGGTGGGTGCCGCGCTGGCCTGCGCGGGGGCCGCCTACCAGAACCTGTTCCGCAACCCGCTGGTCTCCCCCGGCGTGCTCGGCGTCTCCTCCGGCGCCGGCTTTGGTGCCGCGCTGGGCATCCTGCTCGGCCTGCCCGGGGCCGCCATCCAGGGCATGGCCTTCGCCCTCGGCCTCGTCGCCGTGGCGCTGACCGTCTGGCTCGGCCGCTCCTTCGACCGGCACGCCACGCTGGTGCTGGTGGTGGCCGGCCTCGTCGTCTCCGCCTTCTTCCAGGCGCTGGTCTCGCTCACCAAGATCGTGGCCGACCCGCTGAACCAGCTGCCCTCGATCACCTTCTGGCTGCTCGGCGGCCTCGCCCGCACCACGCCCGCCACCCTGCTCGGCGCCCTGGTGCCGATCGCCGCCGCCGGCATCGTACTGCACGCCCTGCGCTGGCAGGTGCATGCGCTCGCCGCCGGGGAGGATGAGGCCCGCGCGCTCGGCGTCGATGTGCGCCGCGTCCGGATCATCCTGATCGTCGCCGCCACGCTGATGACGGCGGCCGCCACCAGCCTGTGCGGCATCGTCGGCTGGGTCGGCCTGCTGATCCCGCACATCGTGCGCATGCTGGTCGGCCCCGGCTTCGCCATCGTGCTGCCGATGTCCGCCCTCCTCGGCGGCGGGTTCCTTTTGGGCATGGACAACCTCGCCCGCATGGCCGGCACGGTGGAGGTGCCGCTGGGCATCCTCACCAGCCTGATCGGCGCCCCGTTCTTCGCCCTGGTGCTGGCCCGCACAAGAAGGCAGTGGTTTTAGTGCTGGAGGTCACCAACCTCCGCTTCGCCTGGCCCAACGGGCAGACGGTGCTGGAGGATGTCTCCTTCACCGCCACCTCCGGCGTGCCGCTCGCCCTGCTCGGCCCCAATGGCACCGGCAAGACCACGCTGCTGCGCTGCCTGCTCGGCCTGGAACGCCCGCAAGCCGGCCGGGTGATCGTGGCCGGCCATGACCTCGCCGCCCTGTCGCGCACCGAAGCCGCCCGCCTGGTCGCCTATGTGCCGCAGGCCAGCACCACCGCCTTCGCCTTCCGCGTCGCCGACATCGTGCTGATGGGCCGCACCCCGCATCTCGGCTTCATGGCCGCCCCCACCCCGGCCGACCGCCGCGCGGCGGACGATGCCATGACCCGCCTCGGCATCGCCGACCTCGCCCAGCGCGCCTTCGACGAACTCTCGGGCGGCGAGCGCCAGCTGGTTCTGGTCGCCAGGGCACTCGCGCAGGGCGCGAAGCTGCTGGTGCTGGACGAACCCTGCGCCAGCCTCGACCTCGCCCGCCAGATGCGCATCCTCGCCGTGCTGCGCGACCTCGCCACCGCCGGCTACGCCATCCTGCTCACCACCCACCTGCCCGACCACGCCTTCCTGCTCGGCGGCACAGCGGCGCTGCTGAAGGATGGCCGCCTGCTCGGCCCCGCCGCGCCCACCGAATTGCTCACCTCCCCCACGCTGGAAGCGCTCTACGGCACGCCGATCGAGGTCGTGTCCCTCACCGAGGGCCGCGCCCGCGGGCAGGTGCTGTGCGTGCCCGTGATGCCCAGCCGGTGATGCCATGCTGACGCGCCGCACGCTCCTCGCCGCCACCCTGCCGCTGCCCGCCCTGGCGCAGCCCCGCACCATCACCGACATGGACCGCCGCCGCGTGGCGCTGCCGGCCACCATCGCCCGCGTGGTGACCCTCGGCTCGCTGCCGGTGCTGAACAGCTTCGTCTATGCCATGGGCGAAGGCGCCACGATCGTGAACGGCCTGGCCGATTTCGCCCGCCCGCGCTGGAAGTTCCAGACCGAGTTCGCCCCGCAGGTCGCCCGCCAGCCCGCGATGCAGCTGGCCACCCGCGAGCCAAACGTGGAGGCGATCCTGCTCGCCCGGCCAGACGTGGTGCTGACCATGCACCGCGAGAGCATCGCCCTGCTGGAAGGCCGCGGCATCCCGGTGGTGTTCCTCGCCTGGCAGAAGCCGGAGGACGTGAAAGCCTGCATGGCAGTGCTGGGCGAGGTGTTCGGCAAGCCGGAGCAAGCCCGGGCCTACACCGCCTATTTCGACCAGACCATCGCCCGCGTGGCCGCGCTGGTGGCCGGCGCCGCGAAACCCCGCGTGCTCTACCTGCAGCCGGACACCCTGACCCAGCCGCGCCTGATCGCGGAATGGTGGATCCCGGCCGCCGGCGGCACCAGCGTGAGCGACGACGGCCGCAGCACCGAAAGCCGGACCTTCACGCTGGAACAGGTGGTGCTTTGGGACCCCGACATCCTGATCGTGACCGACCCCAGGGATGTGGCCTACGTCCGCAACCACGCCGTGCTGGGCAAGCTGAAGGCAGCCCGGGCTGGGAAGGTGTTCGTGGTGCCGGTGGGCGCGCACACCTGGTCCAACCGCACCGCCGAACAACCGCTGACGGTGCTGTGGGCGGCCAGCGTGTTCCATCCCGGCCGGATGACATCCATCGACCTCGTGGCGGAAACCCGCTTCTTCTACCGCGACATCTTCGGCCACGCGCTGACCGACGCGCAGGTGGGCGAGATCCTCAGCGGGACGATGTAGCGCCGCTGACCGTCACCCCATCCTGCGGCCGCAGCGTGCGGATGCCGGGAATGGCCAGCAGCGGGATCACAGCCGCGAGCAGGAACACGGTGCGGAAATCCTCCGCCGGCAGCACCGTCTCGGAGCCCGCGACGATGGCGAGCAGGCTGGCGCCGGCGGAGATGCCGATGCCCATCGTCAGCTGCTGGATGCCACCGCCAAGACTTGTCGCCTTGGACAACCCCTCGGACGGCATGTCGGCGTAGGTCAGGGTCTGCAGCGTGTTGAACTGGATGTTGCGGATCATGCCGAACACCAGCACCCAGCCGGCGATGAGCCAATGCGACGTGCCCTGGTCCAGCAGCGCGAACCCCGCCATGCCCGCCGCACTGGCCAGGGTGTTCCAGAACAACAACCGGTCGAACCCCAAAGCGCGCAGGAGCTTCAGCGCAATGGTGCGCGCGGCGATGGTGCCGAGCGACATGACAAAGGTGAGCGAGCCGGAGACCACCGGTGAGAGCCCGAAGCCCAACTGCAGCATCAGCGGCAGCAGGAACGGCACCGCGTTCATGCCGATGCGCGTCAGCCCGCCCCACAACAGCGCCACACGAAAGCTGCGCACCCGCATCTGGCGGAAATCCAGCGCCGCATTGGGCCGCACCAGGCTCCAGCGCACATAGGCGACGATCAGCAGCACCGCGATGGCCAGCAGCGCGAGATCGACCGCGATGGGCAGGAAGCCGCGGCCGAGGCCGAACAGCCCGGTCTGCAGGCACAGCATGGCGATGCCCACCATGGCGAAACCCGGCGCATCGAACTTGGTGGGCGGTGCGGCATCCACCTCCTTCACGTGGTGCCAGGCGAGCCACATGCCCAGCAGGCAGAACGGCACGTTCACCACGAAGATCCAGCGCCAGCTTGCATGTTCCGCGATCAGCCCACCCACCAGCGGGCCCATGGTGGGGCCGATCACCGAGGGGATGTTCATGTAGCTGATCGCGGTGGCGAACTCGCTGCGCGGGAAGCTGCGCAGCAGGATCAGCCGGCCGACCGGCGCCATCAGCGCACCGCCGAAACCCTGCACCGCGCGGGCGGCCACCAGCATGGGGAAGTTCTGCGCCAGCCCGCTCGCCAGCGAGCCCAGCGCGAAGATCCCCACCGCCGCGGTGAAGGTGGCGCGCATGCCGAACCGGTCCGCCACCCAGCCAGACACCGGGATGAACACGGCCGCCGAGAGCAGGTAGGCGGTCAGCGCCAGGTTGAGGCGCAGCGGCGTTTCGCCCAGCCCTTCGGCCATGGCGGGAATGGCGGTGGCGATGATGGTGCTGTCCAACCCCTCCAGAAAGAAGGCGAAGGCCACCACCAGCGGGACCATCATGCGGGGGGGAATGAGCGGCACCGGGCGAGGGCAGCGCGAAACGCGACAGGCGTCAACCTCCGTGGCAAAGTGCCATGACCGAGACGGAGGAGACGAACGCAATGAGCAAGATCGCACTGGTAACGGGCGGCGGCAGCGGCGTGGGCCGCGCGGCGGCGCTGGCGCTGCTGGGCGCCGGCTGGACCGTGGTGCTGGCCGGGCGGCGCGCCGATGCGCTGCAGGAAACCGCGAGCCTGGCGGGCACCCAAGGGACCCGCACCCTGTGCGTGCCGACCGACGTGACCCAGCCCGAAGCGGTCGACGCGCTGTTCGCCGAGATCAAGGCCAAGTATGGCCGGCTGGACCTGGTGTTCAACAATGCCGGCGGCAACGTGCCGAGCACCAATTTCGGCGACTTCACCTGGGAGCAATGGACCCAGGTGGTGGCGGTGAACCTCAATGGCTGCTTCCTGATCGCCAACCGCGCCTTCCAGATGATGCGCGACCAGTCGCCCCAGGGCGGGCGGATCATCAACAACGGCTCGATCTCCGCGCACACGCCGCGGCCGGGCTCGGCGGCCTATACCTCCACCAAGCACGCGATCACCGGCCTGACAAAGGCGATCGCGCTGGATGGCCGCACCTACGACATCGCCTGCGGCCAGATCGATATCGGCAATGCCGCCACGCCGATGACCGCGCGCATGGCCAAGGGCGTGCCGCAGCCGGACGGGACCACCCGCGTGGAGCCGACCATGGATTCCGGCAATGTGGGCAAGACCATCCTCTACATGGCCGAGCTGGACGCGGATGCGAACGCGCTGTTCGTGGTGGTAAAGGCAAGCAAGATGCCCTTCGAGGGCCGCGGCTAGGGAAGCAAGGAAGCAAAGGGGTCACAGAGAACACAGAGGTCCACAGAGGGGCATGGAGAAGAAAATCACGATCTGCTTCTCTGTGCCCCTCCTTGCCCCTCTGTGTTCTCTGTGACCACTTCGCTTTAACCTAAACGCACAACGGCACGGACACCGCTTGCCCCGCCGGCACGTGCATCACCACCCCGCAAACCTCAATATCGATCCCGTCGCCCTGCTCGATCTCCAGCGTCACCTGCACCGGATCCAGCCGCACGCGCAGCCGGCTGCCGTGCCAGTGGAGCGCGAAGGCGAGGCTGGTCCAGGCCTCGGGCAGCCGGGGGTTGAGGCGCAGCGTGCCGGTTTGCCAGGAGGCGCCGGCGAAGCCGAGCACCGCGGCCTGCCAGACACCGCCGAGGGCCGCGATGTGCACGCCGCCGGCGCTGCTGCCGGGCTTGCCCTCCATGTCCGGCAGGTAGGCATGGCGGAAGTGGCGCAGCGCCTGGGCGGTATGGCCGAGGCGGGCGGCGACCACGGCGTGCAGCGCGGCGCTGAGCGAGCTTTCGTGGGTGTTGAGGGGTTCGTAGTAGTCGTAGCTGGCGCGCAGCGTTTCCGGCGGGAAGGCATCGGGCAGCAGGGCGAGCAGGGCGACCACGTCTGCCTGCTTGGCAATCTGGGTGTGCTGGGCGCGGCCACGCACCAGGGCGGCGGCCTCTGCCCCCGTGGTGCCGTGCAGGTCGATTCGGGGCAGCAGGAAGAAACCACGGAACTGCTCGATCAGGCCGGTCGCGGGGTCATGCGGGATCACCAGGGCATCGGCGGCGCGCCGCCAGGCGGCGGGCTCGGCCTCGGCCAGGGCGAGGCGGGTGGCGAGGGCGGCATGGGCGGCGGGGCGGCGCGCCTGGAGCAGGGCCAGGGCCTCGGCGGCGCTGCGCAGTGTGCGCGCGGCCATGGCGTTGGTGAAGGCGTTGTCGTCCACCAGTTCATGGTACTCGTCCGGCCCGATCACGCCCGAGATGTGCAGGCTGCCATCGGGCGAAGGCTCGGCGCGGCTGGCCCAGAAGCGGGCGCATTCGGCCATGATCTCGGCGCCGGCCTCTGCGAGGAAATCCGTGTCGTCGGTGGCCAGGATGTGGTTCCAGACGGCATAGGCGATATCGGCGGTGATGTGCTGTTCCTGGGTGCCGGTTTGCACCGGCACCGGCACGCCGTCGGCGCCCAGGATGGTGGGGGGCGTGGCCTCCGCGCCGGTATCGGCGGATTCCCAGGCGAACATCGCGCCCCGGTAGCCGAGTGACGCAGCGCGGGCGCGGGCGGCCGGCAGGGTGCGGTGGCGATAAAGCAGCAGGGCGCGCGCCGCTTCGGGCCAGGTGAGGGTGTAGAAGGGCAGCAGGTAGATCTCGGTGTCCCAGAAGACATGGCCGAGATAGCTGTCCCCGGTCATGGCGCGGGCACCGATGGAAACCGCGGGGTCGGCGGGGTTGGCGGCGCTGACCAGGTGGTAGGCGGCGAAGCGCAGCGCCTGCTGGGCGCCGGGATCGCCGGCGATCTCCACGGCGCATTCCCGCCACCGATCGGACCAGGCGGCTTCGTGGGCGGCGAGCAGCGCGCGCCAGGGCGGGGCAGCGGCGCGGGCGGCGATGGCGCGCGGGGCGGGATCGTCGGCGCGCGAATCGGCGCGGGCGGCGGCGACCACGCGGTGGAATTCCATCATCTCGCCGGGCTGGGTGGTCCAGCGCCAGGTGTGGCCGAACGGGGTGTCGGTTTCGGGCACAAGCTCCGTGTCGCCACAGCGCAGGGACGCGCGCGTGGCCAGCGCCACGCTGTGCGGGGCTTGCTCGGCGCGCCATACCGAGAGGCCGGGTTCCAGCCTGGCGAGCCCGAGACCCGTGCCGGCGGGGTCTGGCAGGGCATCGAGCGCGAGGGCGAGCCCGCCGCGGCTGGCGACGATCTGAACCACCTGCAGCGCCAGCGCCGGGGCGTGGCGGGCGGCGAGGCGCAGCGTGCGCAGGTGCAGCACCGTGCCGTCCGCGCATTCGTGGCGCCACGCGGAGAGCAGCAGGCCGCGCCGCAGGTGGAGCGTGCGGGACAGGTCGGCCCCCTGTCGCAGGCGCACCAGCGTGCCATCCACGGAAAGGCGCAGGCGCAGCCAATCGGGCGCGGGCATGGCCACGGGGATCGGCGGCTCGATATCCGGCACGTCGAACAGGCCGGCCACGTAGCAGCGCGGCCAGGAAATGGGGCGGAAGGTGGTGATCCAGCTGGTCCAGAACGCGGCGCGGCCGAGGTCGCGGGCGCCGCGCATCGCCAGCAGGCCGTTGGCGGTGGTGAAGCGGGATTCGATATCGGCCTCGCGGGCCGGCTCCAGGCCATCGGCGTGCATGTGCCAGCCGGGCGCCGGCTGCGCCCAGGCGGGGTCTTCGATCGGGAAGCCGGCATCGTTCATGCAGCGGAACCTTGGGGCAGAAGGGCGAGGGCGGCGGGGTCGTCCAGCGTGGCCACCACACAGGTGGGGCCAGCGGCCAGAAGCGGGGCGGCATCGCCCTTGCGGGCCACGGCCAGGCTGGCCATGCCGGCGGCGCGGGCGGCGGCGATGCCGGCGGGTGCGTCTTCCAGAACCAGACAGTGCGCGGGGGCCACGCCGAGTTCCGCGGCCGCACGCAGAAAGAGATCCGGCGCGGGCTTGCCGTGCGCCACGTCGCGGCCGGAGAGATCGGCATGGAACAGGCGGGCGAGGTTGGCACTGGCCAGAATGGCCGAGGCGTTCTTCGAGGAGGAGGCGGCAGCGATGCGCAGCCCGGCGGCGCGGGCGGCTTCGAGGAAGCGAACGGCATCGGCGAACACGGTGAAGTCGCCGGCCGCAACCAAGGCGAGGAAACGCGCCTGCTTGGCGGCGGCGTAGGCCGCCACCTCGGCCTCGGCTATGATGCCGTGGGCGGCCAGCGCGGCGCGGGCGCCATCGAACCGCGGCTTGCCGGCGACCAACGCGGCATAGGCAGCCGGGGTAAGCACGGCGCTTGGGTAGCGTTCGGCGAGGGCCTCGCGCCAGGCGCGCTCGTGCGGGGTGTCGATCACCACGCCGTCGATGTCGACGATCACGGCGGTGATCAAGGAAGGAAGGCCTTCTTTTTCTGAAGAAAAAGAAGCAAAAAGACTTTTATTCGTTTGTGCCCGGCCTCCCCGACCGGCGAACGAATGAAAGTTTTTTGGTTCTTTTTTTCAAAAAAGAACATGCTTACTCACTGGGCGGCCGCCGCGCCGCCTTGATGCCGGAGCGGCTTTTCTTCGCGTCCAGGCGCCGTTCCTTGGAGCCCAGCGTGGGCCGTGTGGCGCGGCGCTTGATGGGCACCACCGTGGCGCGGCGGATCAGCTCGAACAGGATCTCGCGCGCCGCACTCCGGTTGCGGTCCTGGCTGCGGAATTCCTGGGCGGTGATCACGATCACGCCATCCTGCGTGGCGCGGTGGCCGGCGAGCTTCAGCAGGCGGATGGCGACATCGTCGGGCAGGTTGGGGGAGCCGCGCGCGTTGAAGCGCAGCTGCACCGCGGTGCTCACCTTGTTGACGTTCTGGCCACCGGGGCCAGACGCGCGGATGAAGCTCTCCTCCAGCTCGCGCTCATCAAGCTGGATGCGGTGGGTGACGGGGATCATGGGTCTCTCCTGCGGCCGTTCTACACGACCGCAGGAGAGAAGGCAGCTACTCGCCGCCGCCGGTCGCGGGGGCGCCGGTGGTCACGCCGCCGTCGATCACGAAGGTCTGGCCGGTGGTGAAGCTGCCGGAGGGGGAGGCGAGGAACACGGCGGCACCCGCGATCTCATCCGGCTCGCCGATGCGCTGCAGCGGGGTGGTCTTGCTGCGGGTCTTTTCCTTCAAGGGGTCTTCCCACAGCGCCTTGGCAAAGTCGGTGCGGATCAGGCCCGGGGCGATGGCATTGGCGCGGATGTTGTCCGGCCCGTATTCCACGCAGAGGTTGCGCACCAGCGCCATGTCCGCCGCCTTGGAGATGGCATAGACGCCCAGATGCGTGCTGCCGCGCAGGCCGCCGATGGAAGAGACCACGATCATGGAGCCGCCGCCGCGCTGCTTCATGCTGGGGGCCGCCATGTGGCACAGCCAGTGGTTGGAGCGGACGTTGTAGTTCATCACCCGGTCCCACGCCTCGTCCGGTAGGTTCTGCGACAGGCCGTAGAACGGGTTCACCGCGGCGTTGCAGACCATGATGTCGATGCCGCCATAGGTGGCGATGGCGAAATCCACCAGCGCCTGCAGCTCTTCCTTGCGGCCGATGTTGCACACCTTGGTGGCGGCGGTGCCGCCCTTGGCGATGATCTCGTTGGTGACGAGGTCGCAGGCATCCTGCTTGCGGGAAGAGACGACGACCTTGGCGCCGTGCTCGGCCATGCGCAGCGCGATCGCCTTGCCGATGCCCTTGCTGGAGCCGGTGATGACGGCAACCTTGCCGGTGAGATCGAATAGCGACGACATGGGCGTTCCTCCGCGGTGTTCGTTGGGGGGAGGAAAGCGCAAAGCGGGCCAGTGCGCCAGCCCTGGTGGTCGAACGCTAGGAAGCAAGAAGGTTCACATGGAGACGGAGAGACGGAGAGGGGCCCGCTTCTCTTTGTCTCTCCGTCTCCATGTGAACCCTGCCTTGCTTCAGAGCAACGCCAGCGCGACGACGATCGTCAGCACCGTCAAGGGAGCGCCCACCATCAGGTAGGTCCAGAACCCGATCTCCACGCCGCGGGCGCGGGCACGCTGCACCACGATGAGGTTGGCGACCGAACCCACCAGCGTGAGGTTGCCGGCCAGCGTGGCGGTGGCGGCCACCACGGTCCAGACGCGGGCGGGGTCTGGCAGCGTGGCGACGAAGGGCTTCAGCACCAGCACCGCCGGCACGTTGCTGACGATGTTGGAGAGTGCGGCGGTGACGAGCCCCAGCGTGGGCATGTGGTGCAGGCCCAGCGCGGCGATGGCGGCGATGCGGTCCGGCGTCAGCACCGCGCGCTCCAGCCCGGCCACCACCACGAAAAGCCCGGCGAACATCACCAGCAGCGGCCAGTCGATCTCGGCGTAGATGCGTGCGGGCTTCACGCGGCGCGTGGCGAGCAGCACGGCGCCGGCCACCGGCGCGGCCTCCGCCGGCGGCACCCCGGCGAAAAACGCCCCGGCCATCAGCAGCGCCACCACGGAGGTCTTGCGCAACAGCTTGCGATCGGTGCGCCAGGGCGGCGGCTCGGCGGCCAGGCGCGCGCCGGTGAGGAACTCGCCGCGCCACAGCAGGGCCAGCAGCGCGATGGTGAGAAACAGCCCGATGGCGGCGACGGGCGCCACGCTGGCGGCGAACTGCGCGTAGGGAATGCCGGAGAGGCTGCCCACGATCATGTTCTGCGGGTTTCCCGTGAACGTGGCGGCCCCGCCGATATTGGCGGCGAGCGGGATGGCCAGCACGTAGGGCACCGGGTTGCGGCGCAGATGCAGCACGATATCCAGCACCAGCGGCGTCAGCACGATGCAGATCGTGTCGTTCACCAGGAAGGCGCTCAACACGCCCGACAGCACCACGATGGCGGCGAGCAGCGGCAGCGGGTGGCGTGCCCGTGCCACGGCCCAGGCGGTGGCCAGGGCGAAGAACCCGGCAAGGCGCAGATGCGCCACCACGATCATCATGCCCAGCAGCAGCGCGATCGTGTTCCAGTCGATCGCCCGGTACGCTTCCTCCAGCGGGATCGCCCCGGTGGCGACCATCAGCGCGGCCCCGAGCAGGGAGGCGCCGGTGCGGTCGATGCGCAGGCCCGGAATCCGCCCGAAGGCGACCACGGCGTAGGTGGCGGCGAAGATCGTGATGGTCAGCACAGCAAGCGTGTTCTTTTTTGAAAAAAGAAACCAAAAAAACTTTTCCCACCTTATGTCCAGGGGACCCCGCCCAAAGGGGGAAAGTCTTTTGGCTTCTTTTTCTTCAGAAAAAGAAGGCCTTGCTTACTGCGGCTTCCACCGCCGCAGCGACAGCGCATTCAGCACCACGCTCACGCTCGAAAGCGCCATGGCCCCGCCGGCCAGCATCGGGTCCAGGAAGCCGGCCGCGGCGACGGGAATGCCCAGCACGTTGTAGGCGAAGGCCCAGAACAGCCCCTGGCGCAGCTTGGCCCAGGTGCGGCGGGAGAGGTCGATGGCATCGGCCACCAAAGCCGGGTCGCCGCGCATCAGCGTGATGCCGGCGGCGTGCATCGCCACGTCCGTGCCGGTGCCCATGGCGAAGCCGACATCGGCGGCGGCCAGGGCCGGGGCGTCGTTCACGCCGTCGCCCACCATGGCCACCACACCACCTTCCGCGCGCAGGGCGGCCACGTGCGCGGCCTTGTCGGCCGGCAATACCTCGGCCTGCACATCATCGATGCCCAGCGCCAGGGCGGCGGTGCGGGCGGCGGCCTTGGTGTCGCCGCTGATCAGCACGGTGCGGATGCCCAGCGCCTTCAGCCGCGCGATGGCGGCCGCGGCGGTGGGCTTCACCGCGTCGCCGAAGCCCAGCAGGGCCAGGGTTTCCCCATCGGCGGTGGCCAGCCAGGCGAGGCTGCGGCCTTCGGCCGACAGCGCCGCCTCGGCCTCCGCAAGGTCGCCGGGCGTGGCGCCGGTCTCGTCCAGCAGGCGGCGGCTGCCGAGCACGAGGCGGCGGCCTTCCACCACGCCCTCCACGCCGCGGCCCGGCAGGGCGCGGACGGCGTCGGCGGCGGGGATGGCGACGCCGTGCGCCGCCTCGATCACCGCGCGGGCCAGCGGGTGCTCGCTGCCGGATTGCAGGGCCACGGCCAGGCGCAGCACCTCCTCCTCCGAAACGCCGGGGGCGGGGTGCAGCGCCAGCAGGCGCGGGTGGCCTTCCGTCAGCGTGCCGGTCTTGTCGAAGGCGACGGTGGTGACGGCGTGGGCCCCTTCCAGCGCGGCGGCATCACGGATCAGGATGCCGCGCCGGGCCGCCACGCCGGTGCCGACCATGATGGCCGTGGGCGTGGCCAGCCCCATGGCGCAAGGGCAGGCGATCACCAGCACCGCCACGGCATGGATCACCGCCGGCACCAGATCGCCGCCGATCAGCCACCAGCCCAGGAAGGTCGCTAGCGCAATCGCCACCACCACCGGCACGAACACGGCACTCACACGATCGGCCAGACGCTGGATCGGCGGCTTGGTGGCCTGGGCATCCTCCACCAGGCGGATCATGCGCGCCAGCACGCTTTCCGCGCCAACCGAGGTGGCGCGCACCAGCAGCCGGGCCTCGCCGTTGATCGCCCCGCCGGTTACGCGCTCACCCGGCGCCTTGGCCACCGGCAGGCTCTCGCCGGTCAGCAGGCTTTCATCCACGCTGCCGGTGCCGTCCTCCACCACGCCATCGGCGGCGATGCGCTCACCGGGGCGGATCACCAGCACGTCGCCGGCGCGCAGGCTGGCGGTGGGCACTTCCTGCTCCGTGCCATCGCGCATGATGCGGGCGGTTTCGGGGCGCAGGGCGGCCAGCGCCTCGATCGCCGCGGTGGTGCGGGCGCGGGCCCGGTGCTCCAGGAAGCGGCCGAGCATCACCAGCGTGATCACCACGCTGGCGCCCTCGAAATACAGTTCCATCGTATAACCGGGCCAGGCGACGATCATCTCGCCGGTGGAGAGTGCGAAGGCGGCGGTGGTGCCCAGCGCCACCAGCACATCCATGCTGGCGCTGCCGCCGCGCAGGCTTTTCCACGCCGCCACGTAGAACCGGGCGCCGAAGCCGAACTGCACCGGCAGGGCGAGCAGGAACTGCACCCAGGGCGGCAACATCAGCACGTGGCCATAGCCGAACGGATCGGCCAGCATCGGCAGCACCAGCGGCAGCGTCAGCAGTGCCGCCACCAGCACCGGCCAGAGCGGATCGGGCCTGGCGTGCTTCACCTGCGCCACCGGCACGGCGGTATAGCCGGCGCGGGAGACGGCCTCGGTCAGCGCCTCCAGCTTCACCTCGGCATCGGCATGAACACGGGCACGGTTGGTGGCCAGGTTCACCTCCGCCGCCGCCACGCCGGGCACGCGCTTCAGCACCTTTTCCACGCGCGTGACGCAGGCTGCGCAGGTCATGCCCTCAATGCCGAGATCGATCTCCGCCATGGCCGCGTTCTCCTGAACCCTCGCCCTAAATGGGACTAGCTTAGTCCTGATGCATCTGCGCCGCTGGCGGGCCAGCCTTGCAGGTGCGACGATGCCATAGACGGCGGCAGGCGGTACCCTGCCTTGATGCAACGCAAGGAGAAACCGATGGCCCGGTTCACGGTTCCCGACATGACCTGCGGCGGCTGCGTGAAGGCGATCACCGGCGCCGTGCAGAAGCTGGACCCCAAGGCGACGGTGAAGACCGACCTGGAGACGCATCTGGTGGAGATCGATTCCACCCAGCCGGCCGCCGCGCTGATGGACGCGATCGACGCCGCCGGCTTCACCCCGAAGGCTGCCTGAACCGATGGATACGGCGCCGGGGACGGGCGGACCGCTGGCCGGATTGCGGGTGATCGACCTCACCCAGGTGGTGCTGGGCCCGATGGGCACGCAGATCCTGGGCGATGCCGGCGCCGATGTGATCAAGGTGGAGCCCCCGGCCGGGGACATGACCCGCTTCATCGGCCCGCGCCGCAGCGAGGGCATGGCGGCCTATTTCGCCAACCTCAACCGCAACAAGCGTAGCGTGGTGCTGGACCTCAAGCGCGCCCCCGCGCGCGCGGCGCTGATGCGGCTGGTGGAAGGGGCGGATGTGTTCGTCCACAACATGCGCCTCTCCGCCGCCGCGCGGCTGGGGCTGGATTACGACAGCATCGCCCGCGTGAACCCGCGCATCATCCATGCCTGCGCCACCGGCTTTCGCCCCGGCAGCAGCAAGGAGGAAGACCCGGCCTATGACGACATCATCCAGGGCATGGGCGGCTTGGCGCACCTCAATGGCCTCGGCGCCCAGGCGGATGGCCCGCGCTACGTGCCCAGCGTGCTGGCGGACAAGCTGACCGGCCACGTGCTCGCCAGCTCCATCGCCATGGCGCTGTACGCCCGCGAGCGCACGGGGCAGGGCCAGGCAGTGCACGTGCCGATGATGGACACGCTGGTGAGCTTCCTGCTGCCGGAGCATATGTGGGGCCATTCCATCGGCCAGCCCGAACTCGGCATCGGCTACCCCCGCATGCTGACGCCGGATCGCCGCCCCTTCGCCACCAAGGACGGCTTCATGTGCGTGATGGTCGCCACCCACGCGCAATGGACCCGGCTCTTCGCCCTGTTCGGCCAGGAAGCCCTGATGGAAGACCCGCGCTTCGCCACCGGCAGTGCGCGCTCGGACAATATCGAGGCCGCCTACGCCATCGTCACCGAAGGGATGAAGCAGCGCACCAACGCCGAATGGCTCGTGGCGCTGCGCGAGGCCGACCTGCCGCACGGCCCGGCCAATTCCCTGCAGGACCTGCTGGCCGACGAATACCTCAACGAGATCGGCTTCTTCCCGCGCATGCAGCACCCCAGCGAGGGCGAGATGACGCTGGTGGGCATTCCCGTGACCTACCAGGGCACCCCCGCCACCATCCGCCGCCTCGCCCCGCGCCTGGGCGAGCATACGCAGGAGGTGCTGGAACAGGCCGGGCTAGCCGCGGCCGAGATTGAAGCGGCCATGGCGACATGAACCGCCGCTCCCTGCTGGCCGCCGGCGCCCTCGCCCTGGCCGGCGCCGCCCCTGCCCCGCGCCCGCCGCTCGCGGCCACGCCGCTGTCGCGCATGGATGCCAAATGGTGGGCCGAACGCCACGCCGCCAAGCTACGCGAGCTGAAGGCCGGGCGCGTGGACCTGCTGTGGATCGGCGATTCCATCACGCAGGATTGGGAGAAGTCCGGCCCGCCCGCCTGGCAGGATTTCACCCCGGTCTGGCAGCGCTTCTATGGCGGGCGCCACGCGGTGAATTTGGGCTTCAAGGGCGATGCCACCGCCCATTTGCTCTGGCGCCTGCGCAACGGCCAGCTCACCCAGGCGAAGGGCGCCGTGCTGCTGATCGGCGCCAACAATTTCGGCCGGCTGCGCTGGAGCGTGGAGGATTCCCTGAAAGGCCACGATTCCTGCGTGGCAGAGATCCGCCGCGCGGTGCCGAAGCTGGTGGTGATCTCCGTGCTGCCCAGCGACCGCGGCGACTGGACCACCCAGGCCACGCGCGGCATGAACGCCGGCCTCGCCCAGCGCTACGCCGGCGGCAAGGTGCAAGGCGTCACCTTAACAGACGCCACGCCCCTGTTCGAACAGGCCGGCGCGATCGACCGCAGCCAGTACTACGATCCCCAGCTGCGCCCGCCCGAACCTTCCATCCACCCCACCGCCCAGGCCCATGCCCGCCTTGCCGCGTTGATCGAGCCGCAGGTGGCCGCCATGCTGGGCGACAGGCCACGAAGTTGAGTGTGTCTTTGGTCGACCCCTATTCAACTGCCACGCTTCCCATTCAGATTTTCTTTGATGAGGAGTTGCTGGGCGCTGCAACTGGGTTTTTGTGGAACGCCGAATCCGGAGTATATTTGATTTCCAATTGGCATGTATTTTCTGGAAGAGATCCCAATAACGACCAACCTAAGCATCGCGACGGCGCACTACCAAATCGCATCGTAGTGCTATGCAATAGTGCTATTTTTCCTCATGTCGTTTTTCCAATTTCATTAATGTTAGACGATGAAAATGGGAACGCCAAATGGTTTGAGCATCCGACATTTGGGAGAAGAGTTGACGTAGCAGCGCTGCAATTTATCGAGACATCCCCCTTCATAGTTGGGTTGACGTGTCAGCCACCCGTGCTCGCCGCTCCAATAAATAATCTACCCGCCGTTAGTGATGCAGTTGTTGCAATTGGACAAGACGTCTTTGTGATCGGATTTCCTCTTGGAATTCGGCAAAAAGCGAACATTCCTATATGGAAAAGAGCATCCATAGCTTCAGAGATTTCCCTGAATTATAATAAACTTACATTGTTCTTGATAGATACAGCAACCCGAGAAGGAATGTCAGGTGCACCAGTGTTTTGGCGTGGATACGGCAGTTATCGTAGCCGTACGTCGATCATGACTGTTTCTGATGGACCCATGAGCATGTTCATGGGCGTGTATAGCGGGAGAAACATTGGGAAATCTCTCGGTGACGCACAACTGGGAATTGTATGGCGGCCGGAGTGTGTTTCCGAGATCGTACTGGGCCAGAAGCTCGGCTCAAACCGTATGCTATGAACCTGCAGATCAAGAAGAAGGCCCAAGAACCATGCCCACCATCGCCGAACAGCTGGGCGCCTACGCCGAACGCGAGCTCACCGCCCCGCTTTCGGACCACGTGCGCCACCACACCCGCCGCGCCGTGATCGACTGGTTCGCCGCCCTGCTGCCCGGCGCCCTGCTCGACCCCGCGACGATGCTCACCGCGGCGCTGGCCGATGAGGTCGGCCACGGCCGCGCCATCGTCTATGGCCGCAACCTGCCCGCCAGCCTGCGCGCCGCGGCCCTGATCAACGCCACCGCCAGCCACACCATCGAGTTCGACGACATCTTCAGGGACGCGGTCTATCACCCCGGCTGCCCCGTCATCGGTGCCGCCCTGGCCGCCGCCCAGGCGAAGGGCGCCACCGGCGAACAACTGCTGCGCGCCATCGTGGTCGGCTACGAAATCTCCACCCGCATCGGCGTGGCCGTGCAGCCCTCCCACTACCGGTTCTGGCACACCACCGGCACCATCGGCACCTTCGGCGCAGCCGCCGCGGTGGCCAGCATCCTGAAGCTGGACGCCACCAAAACCGCCCACGCCTTGGCCAATGCCGGCACCTTCGCCGCCGCCCTGCAACAGGCCTTCCGGTCGGATGCGATGAGCAAGCCGCTGCATGCCGGCCACGCCGCGGATGCCGGTGCCATGGCCGCCCTCGGCGCCGCCCAGGGCATGACCGGCGCGCTGGATGTGCTGGAGGGTGCCGCCGGCTTCGGCGCCGCCATGTCGGTGAACCCCGACTGGTCGAAGGCCACGGACGGCCTCGGCGCGCGCTACAACATCACGCAGATGACCTTCAAGAACCACGGCTGCTGCGGCCACGCCTTCGCCGCCATCGATGGCGCCCTGGCCCTGCAACGTGCCCACGGCTTCACCCACGACCAGGTGGCCCGCATCACCGTCGGCGGCTACCGCGCCACGCTGGACGTGACCGGCCGCAACCAGGTCGCCACCGCCTTCGAAGGCCGCTTCAGCACGCCCTTCACCGTCGCCACCGCGCTGGTCCACGGCAATGTCCGCCTCGCCGCCTTCGAACCCGCGCGCCTCGCCGACCCCGACACCCAGGCGCTGATGGCCAAGACCACCGTGGTGCTGGACCCCACCTGCGACGCCGCCTTCCCCGGCGCCCGCTCCGCCATCGTCACGGTGGACCTCGCCGATGGCCGCACCCTGCGCCACCACCAAACCACCCGCCACGGCGACCCCGACGACCCGCTGACCGACGCCGAACTCACCGACAAATTCTACGAACTCACCACGCCCGCCATCGGCCGCCCCGCCGCCGAAACCCTGCTGGCCCAGCTCTGGCACATCGACCAACTGCCCGACACACGCCTCGCGCCGGTGACACTGGCCCGCGCGGCGGAGTAAAGGCCGGGGGCTTCCGCCCCCGAGCCCCCGACCAAGGGCTCTGCCCTTGGATCCCGCTGGGGCCTTAGGCCCCAGACCCCTTTACCTGTTCCGCCTTCGGCGGGGAGGGGCCGACCGGGTCTCTCCACCACCTCGAGGGCCCCTCCCCGCCGAAGGCGGAAGGTCACGTGGGTCCAGGGACCTCAGGTCCCTGGCGGGTCCAGGGCAGAGCCCTGGTCAGGGGTCCGGGGGTGAAACCCCCGGCGCTTCACCCCAGCGCGCGCGCCACCGCCAGCAGCGTGGCGTCTTGGCCGCGGCCGGCGAGGATCGACAGGCCCACGGGTGCACCGTCCACCGTGGCCCCGGGCAGGTTCACTTGCGGCACGCCGGAATGCCCAGCCGCGCAGGTCAGCGCGGTAATCCGGTCGCGTGGTTCCGCCAGGGCGGAGACGGACTGGCCGCGCAGCGGGGCGGGGAAGGGTGTGGTCGGCAGGCACAGTATGGTGCCGGGCGGCAGCAGCAGCGCCAGCCGCGCCGTCACTTCGCGCCGGGTGATGGCGGCATAGCTGCGCTCCAATCCCGAATACTCGCCCCCGGCCACCAGCCCGCGCGCCACGCTCCAGGCCAGGCGCGGATTGTGGGTGTTCAGCCAAGGCGCGAAGGTGGCGAAGGCCTCGCTTTGCTGCAGCACGCGCTGGGCACGCAGCCAGGCCGTGAGGCCGGCGGGCGCCAGCGTCTCATCCCGTCGTGTGCCCAGCAGCGCCGCCAGCCGCGCCACCATCGGCGCCAGCGCCGCCTGCACCGCCTCGTCCGCGAAGCCGAACGCATCGGTGGCCACCAGCAGCGTGGTCGGCAGCGCGGCCGGCACGGCTTCGCCCAGCATCACCTCGCCCACACGCGCGAAGGTGGCAGCGTCCCGCGCGAACCAGCCGCAGGTGTCGGAGGAAGGGGACTGCACGCAAATCCCGTCGAACGGCACCCGGCCAAGCGTGGGCCGGATCCCGTACAGCCCGGATAAACTCGCCGGCACGCGCACGGAGCCGCCGGTATCCGTCCCCAGCGCGAAATCGCAGACCCCACCCGCCACAGCGGCAGCGGAGCCGGAGGAAGAGCCGCCGGGCACACGGTCCGGCGCCGCCGGGTTGGCGGGCGTGCCGTCATGCGGGTTCTCGCCCAGAATGCCCAGCGAGACCTCGTCGGTGATCGTCTTGCCGATGATGGAGGCCCCGGCGCCCAGCAGCCGCTCCACCACCGCGGCATGGCGCGTCGGCGTGCCGGCATAGGCGGGCCAGTCGGGATTGCCGCCCCCGGTGGGCCAGCCGGCCACGTCGATCAGGTCCTTCACCGCGAAGGTCAGCCCGGCCAGCGGCCCGGTGGCGGCCCCGGCGATGCGGCAGCGCGGCCCGGCGACGAAGGCGCCCAAGTCGGTGGCGGTACGGATGTCCATGCGCGGCTCCTGTTGCGGCACCGGAGCATGCTGCGCCGCAGCGCGCGCCTCAATCCCCCGCGATTATGCCGAGGCGCGGAAAGCCGGCGCTGAGAGGTCCAGCGCCACCGGCGCCCAGGTCGAAACATCCAGCCGGTAGCCGGAATCCTCGCACAGCAGCAGCCGCCGGTGCCGCGGATCGGGCTCGATCTTGCGGCGCAGGCGATAGATATGGGTCTCTACCGTGTGTGTGGTCACGCCATCGCGATACCCCCACACCTCGTGCAGCAGCACCTGGCGGGTCACCACGCTGCCCCCGGCGCGGTGCAGGAAGCGCAGGATCGAAGCCTCGGTCGCGGTCAGGCGGATCACCCGGCCAGACGGCTCCTCCAGCTCGCGCTGGTTCGGGCGGAACAGGTAGGGCCCCACCGTCAGCGCCGTGCCGGCACTGGCGCCGTGGTGGCGCAGCTGCGCGCGCACCCGTGCCACCAGTTCCAGCGCGCGCACGGGCCGGGCGATGGCATCGTTGGCCCCCGCATCCAGGCAGCGCACCACCTGCCCGTCGATCCCATCGTGCAGCACCAGGATCGGCAGAGTATGACCCGCCCGGCGCAGCGCGGCGCACAGCGCGGGGGCGTCGGGCAGGGCCAGGCGGGCATCCAGCACCAGCCCCGCCGCGTCGGCCAGCGCCGCGCCAAGATCCGGCATCCCAGGCGGCGCGGTCACCTTGAACCCGCCATCCACCAGGCGCTCGGCCAGGGCGGCACGCTCCGCCGCGTCCGCCACCGCCAACACGATCCGCAATCCCATCGGCATCGATCGTTCCCTTTCTCGTGCCAGGGGCGTCCCAGGTGGAACACCCCATCCGGTCACGCTACGGAGGCAGCCATGGCCATGGATGCAGGCACGGCCGGTGCCAGGATGACGCGGTTGCGCCCGCCCTTCTTGGCCGTATACAGCGCCTGGTCGGCCCGCTCCACCCACTCCGTCAGCCGCTCACCGGGGTCGTAGAGCGCCCCACCGGCCGAGAGCGTCACGTTGCCGATGGTCTTGCCGGAGGTGCGGGCCACGATCTCCCGCCCCTCGAAGCTGCGGCGCACCCGTTCCGCCACCGCCATCGCGGCATCGGGCCGCGTCGCCGGCAGGATCACGGCGAACTCCTCCCTGCCATAGCGCGCCACGAAATCGCTGGTGCGGGCGGAGGAAGCCAGGGTGCTCGCCACCAGGCGCAGCACCTGGTCGCCGGTCTGGTGGCCCCAGGTATCGTTCACGCGCTTGAAGTGGTCGATATCGATCAGCAACAGCATCAGTGGCTCGCCGGAGTTCATCGCCTTGCCAGCAATGTCCCGCAGATGCGTGTCGAAACTGCGGCGATTCGCCAGCCGCGTCAGCCCGTCCGTTGCCGCATCCTGGCGCATGTCGTCCAGCGAGCGTTCCAGCAGCTGGATGCGCTCCACCGCACCGGTCAGGTGCTGGCCGATCGCCTCGCTGCGGTCCGCCACCGCGCGGGCCTCCTCGCGCAGCTTCTGGATCAGCGCCGTCAGCGTCACCCCGCCATCGGAGAAGGCGCGGGAGGTATCGCGCACCACGCTGCCGAACTCGCGCGCACCGTTCCCGGCATCGCCCACCATGGCCCCCACCTCGTGCAGCAGGTTCTGCATCCGGTCAGACGCCTCGCGCAGCGCATCGCGCTCACGGGCATGCACGAAGAACTTGCGATAGATCGCCGCCATCGTCTGGTCGTCGTAATGCGCCGGCTTGGTCAGCAGCACATCGATCAGATGCCGTAGCTCCGGGTTCAGCCCGGAGTGATACTCGTACCAGATCGCAAAGTTGTCCGGGGTCGGGGTGATCCCGAGCTGGACAACCGAGTCAAAGGCGGCGCGCCCGCATTCGGCTGGATTGTAGCGCACCAAGCGGTTTCCCCTCCGGTCCTGACGGGCACCAGGATGGCGGGGTCATGCTTCCAATCGGTAAACTAATCGGGGTGTTCCTACGTATTTCGACGGATGGGCCGCCGGCGGCGCCCTAAAGCAGGAACCAATCGGTCCCCACCGGCCCCAGCGCGGGGGTACGGATCGTGAGATCGGCCACCCGGTCCCCGTTCACATCGCCCTCGATCAGCCGCTCGCCGGCCGACTCGGCCCAGCGCAGCTGCCCGGCCACGCCAGAGAAGGCGGCGCCGCCGATGAAGCTGAAGGCGTCGTTGGCCAGCGTCGCGGCAATCGCGTTGATCGGGCCGAGGTCGATCACCTCGCCCAGGGAGCGGTCGAGATCCGCCAGCACCACCGCCTGCGCCGCGGCCGCCCCCAGCGTGGCCGGGCCGAACACGAACCGGTCCACGCCGGCCCCGCCGATCACCGTATCCAGCCCGCCGGCCAGCACGAACAGGTCGTTGCTCGTGCTGCCCATCAGCAGCTCGCCACCCGCCGTGCCGGTGATCGCATCGTCTGTCAGGATCGCGGCACTGGCCGACATGGTGCCGATGACCGCCCCGCCGCTGGCGCCGTACAGCACCACGGTGAAGAGCTCGTCGGGCTCCGGCACCACGTCGCCGGCCACCTGCACCACCAGCGGAATGGCGGTCTGGCCGGCCGCGAAGGTGATCTTGCCCTGCGGCATCACGCCGCCGGCAAAGTCCGCCGCATCGGCCGCCCCGGGCAGGATCGCCCAGCTTACCTCGGTGGCCCCGGTGGCAGCCCCCGCGCGCGTCACGGTAAAGCCGAAGGCGGTGCTGCCCGCATTGCCTTCCGCCACCGCCGCCTTGTTGGCCATGATGGAAAGGCTGATGTCGTCGTTCCAGATCAGCCCACCCGCCGTGGCCACACCCAGGCTCGCCCCGGTGGAGGGGCCAGAGAGCGTTACCGCAAAGCGTTCGTTGAACTCCCCTGCCCGGCCACCGACCATTTCACCGTCTGCACCTCGGTGGTGTTGCCGCTGCGCATAACAGCGCACGATCGCGTCCGTGGCGCCGTTCAGCGTCACCACCACCGGCAGGATCTGGTCGGCGAAGCCCGCCGTGTCGCTGCCCAGCCCGCCATCCAGCGTATCGGCCCCGGCACCGCCCACCAGCAGGTCTTCCCCGCCCAGGCCCAGCAGCATGTCGTTGCCAGACCCGCCATCCAGCAGGTTGCCCAGCCCGTCGCCGGCCAGCACGTCGTTGCCGCTGCCGCCGGTGATGTTCTCGAAGTTCACCACCGCATCCTCAACCACACCGTCGACGGAGGCGTAGCTGGTCACGGCTTTCAGCACCACGAAATGCCGGAACTCCCAATGCAGGATCGCCGGCAGCCGCAATTGCGAAAAGACCTCAGGCTCGCAGCGCAGCGCCCGCGTCGTCAGGTCCAGCGCCTGCGCTGTGGCGATCAGGTCCTCAAGCGTCGCTCCTTTCATCGACAGCCCGAACCGCCGGCGCAGGGTCGTCATGTCGGTGTCCAGACCGTGATAGCCGGCGATCATGCCGATGCAGGCGAGGCCGCACTCGGCGGCCTCTGTCTGGCGAATTAGGGGGAGAACGTTGAAGAGATGAAAGTAAAACGTGAACACGCTCTTTACAAACCCCTATCCACCCCACCATTTTGATAGCAAAAATTAAACATAAGGATTCAGAGTAAATAAAAATCAAAAAATTATGGCAATAAATGTGCTAAAGATGCAAAAAAATTGTGTGTTGCGTGTGTTAAGACTGTGCACATATATGCATTAAATTTTGTAATATTTCTTCGATACATCATATATTGATATGACATAATAAAAAATCCGAAAAAAGCTAAAAAATAAAATTTATGTGCGAATCCCGCTATAAACGGAATTAGCATTAAAGGGATAATTTCTTTATTTTCAAAAAATGAATCACTAATTTTGAATATCGTGATTAGCAGTAAATTTTCTGTTATGGGCGCGATGATCACCAGGATTAAAAAATAATAATAATAATGATTTCTATTTTCTTCTTGAGAAACTTCGAAATCATAACCACCTATGTATAGCCACAGTCCCATAAAAAACAGAACTATTATATCACATGTTATTGAAATAATTGCTATTAACAATGATCTTAAAAAATATTTGCCATTATATTTAAATAGATAATTATGAAGTTGCACTACTCGATTCATCGTGTTTTTCATTTCTGGGGATGAGGAATTGTGGCTGGGATTTCCTATGCTGTAAACCCCAGCCAAACTTGTGGCATTTTTGTTGCTAACCGCCTCCGCCTCCGCCCATGCCTTCGCCTCCGCTGCGTGGACCGTACGCACTCGCCGCATCGTCAATGGCGTTCTGACGAGCCGCCGCCGCTGCAAGTTCCGCGTCAGACATCTCTTTGCCGGTAAGGCCTCGCGCAATAGAAGAGCCTAAGTATTGGACACCCCAGACTAACCCTTCCCAAGCGACACCGTCGCGCACCATCTTCCCGAACCACCCTAATCCCGCAACTTGATATGAGCCGTCGCTTGTGTTGACGTCACCTATGTCAGAGCCGAGTGTGACACCGCCGGTGTTATCGCTGGGGCTATCGCCTTGGTTGCCTTCACCTTCGCCGCCAACCACAAAAGCCAACTCCTCCAAGGTCAGTTCACGTAGCATTTGATAACTCCTCTCGTTGTCTTGCCGACCGCACTGCACGGACGGTCAAGTTGCCTGGCGCTGAGCGCGAAGTTCGCAGCTTCCGGCGCACATTCGTTTGATTCACGACCCCAACGTCCGCCCCGCGGCCGCCCGCAACGGGTCCAGCAGCAGGTCCAGGAACGTCCGGTCCTCCAGCAGAATATCGGCCGTCAGCGCCATGCCAGACTGCAACGGCAGCCGCTTGCCATAGGCCTGCATCGCCGTGTCGTGCAGCCGAACCACCAGCCGATACACCGGCTCCGTGATTTTCAGCGCGGCGGTTACTTCTTCCGGGCGCAGCACCGTGGTGCTCAGCTCCGTCACCGTGCCGAAGCCCGGCCCAAAGCGGGTATAGGGGAAGGCGTCAAACAGCAGCCGCACCCGGTGCCCCGCCTGCACGAAGCCCATCGCGCGGGAGGGCACATACAGCTCCGCCTGCAACACCGATCCGTGCGGAATGATCGCCATCAGCGGCCGGGCCGCATCCACAGGTGCCCCGATCTGCGTTTGCAACGCGGTCACCACCCCCGCCGTGCGGGCGATCAGGGCGAAGCCGTTCTGGGCACCGACATCCGCCTCCCGCTGCTCGATCGCCGCCAAGGCACGCAATATTTCAGACCGGCTCTGGGCGATGTCCACCGGCAGCCGCAACAGTTGCAAGGCGAGGTCGGCGCGCTGCGACTCCATGTTGGCCATCTGAGATTTCAGCTCGATCACCGATTGCTCCAGCGCCAGCATCGCCTGCTCGCGCTGCCGCCGCTGTTCGGCGCTGTAGATGCCCTGGGCGGCCAGCGCCACCGCCACCGCCAGGCTTTCTCGCGCAAGTTTCAACGCCTGCGCCCGGCTCGCACGGTCCTGCGTCAGTTCATCCAACTGCACGGTCAGACCGGCGATACGCTGGCGCAGCGAGGCCGCCTGGAGCGGCTCGGACTCGTTCAGCCGCTCCAGCCGCTGGCGGAGATACTGCCGCTCCGCAGCCACGGCGGCGAGGATGCGAGCGTCGACAATGCCGCCTTCGGCCAGCCGCTGCTCCGTGGTGATGAAGGCCAGCAAGTCTCCCTCGGCCACCGCCTCGCCATCGCGCACATGCAGTGTGGTAACGATACCGGAGCGCGGCGGCGTCACCCTGATTTCCCCGCGCGAGAACCGCAGAATGCCGCTCGCCGCCTCCTTGCGGGGAAACGAGGCGGTGGCAAGGAAGCCGAGCGTGCCGGCCGCGATGGACAGAAAGAACCCCGTCAGTGCCCACTAGGACCGCGGCATCAGCGCCATCGGCACGCCCATCGCGGCGTCGGCAGAGGCCTGAACGGCCTGATGGCGGAACAAGGTGCTTGCCATACGTATGTCAACGTTTGCCCTGCATTGGCAACGGAACTTAACGGGAGTCTGAAACGACACGCAACGACGATTTACAAATCAGCAATATTTTTTTAACCCACTCGAAACCGGCGATAGCCCCTTCCCACCCGCCCCTGTCGTCGTCTGCCCGGCACCGCCGCCAACCCCTTTCTCGCATTACCGGGGATAGCGCCTGTCGCGATGCCCACCAGAGGTCTCTCGCGATCGAAGGCGATCATCGCGCATGCAGTGAATGATCCACGACATGCTCTCGTCCCCCTCAAAGGCTCAAGAGGTAGCCGCTGCATCTGTCGCCAGTCTGGCCTGCCCGGCACGCAGGGTGTTGGCCATCGCACAGCCGACGACCTTGCGGCTGCAGGCATCGAGCACGACGGCGGCAAACAGGAATCCTGCGGCCGTCGGAACGTAGGTGATATCGGCAGCCCACAACCGGTTCGGGCAGGCAGCGTTCCGGTCTCGCGGGCAAACCAGGCCGCGGCTTTTGAGAGAATGTCGCGCTCCAGCCCAAGTTGCTTGTTCTTGCGACGCAGCCGCACCACCTCGTCGCGTTCAGGCTCCGCGAGGCCGGCCCCCCCCCCGCCTCGCGCCGGCCATCTTTCTGTCGGGATTTGGCAACCACGGCTCGGATGGATTGACCGGTTGGTTCAAACTCCCGCGCAAGTTCATCCGGATCGTGCCCGGTTCGAACCAGATCGACCATCTGGCGATGAAATTCAGGCTAATACGCTGGTCGAGATTTGGGCATCGGATACACCTCTGGTGAAAACCTCGGTCATGTCCCAAGCCGTGGTGTAGCAACGGCGTGCTGAGCAGCGTTGGCTGCTCGCTCAGGCTGCCATGGGCGGCAAGCTGACGGCGCGATCATCGCCGAGTGTGGCGATGGTTTCCAGTGTCATGTATCGAGCGCG
>JAPLOI010000044.1 GCA_026400815.1 Alphaproteobacteria bacterium | reverse complement strand
TGTCTGACCGGATCGCTGATCCGGTCAGACACCCCCTGTCCGCGCGCAAACGAAAGGGGTCTGGGGCCTAAGGCCCCAGTGGGGTGCAGGGGCAAGGCCCCTGCTTGGGGTCCGGGGCGAAAGCCCCGGCCTTCCTGCCTTACCCGCCCTGCGCCACCCGCACGGCGATGTCGAGCGCGCGGCGGAGCAGGGTTTCGCTGGCTTCCGGGGTGCGGAAGGCGCTGTGGGCGGAGAGGGTCACGTTTTCCAGCCCGACGAACGGGTTACCGGGCGGCAGTGGTTCTTCCACGAACACATCCAGCGCCGCGTGGCCGATCTGCCCGCTCTTGAGCGCCTCGATCATCGCGGGCTCGTCGATCACGGCGCCCCGGGCGGTATTCACCAGCAGCACGCCCTTCTTCATCCGGGCGATGTGGTCGCGGGTGACGAAGCCTTTCGTCTCGTCGTTCAGCAGCAGGTGCAGCGAGATCACGTCGCTTTCGGCCAGCAACTGGTCCAGCGGCACGAATTCCACCCCCGGCGCCGTCTTCGGCGTCCGGTTCCACGCCAGCACCCGCATGCCGGAGCCCCCGGCGATCCGCGCCACTTCGCCGGCAATGCCCCCGAACCCGATCAGCCCGATCGTCTTGCCGGTCAGCTGCATCCCTTCGGTGCGCAACCACTGCCCGCTGCGCACCCCGCGATCCATCAGCGCCAGGCCTCGCGCCCCCGCCCACATCAGCGCGATCGCGTGCTCGGCCACCGCGATATCGCCATAGCCCTTGATGATGTGCACGGTGATCCCGAGGTCCGCGAGTTCCTCGGGGTTCATGTAGCTGCGCGCCCCGGTGCCCAGGAAGATCACGTGCTTCAGCCCCGCGCACTTCGCCATCCACTCGGTCGGCATGTAGGTCCGGTCGTTCAGCACGAAATCCTGCCCCGCCAGCAGCGCCGGCAGCTGCTCCGGCCGCACCTCCTCCTGGATATTCACCCCCACCTTGGGGTCCCCTGCCCGCATCACGCGGCGGAAGATATCGGCAAGCTCGTCCGTGGCATCGACAAACAGGCCCTGCATGGCGGCGGTCTCCGGCTCGGTGAAACCCTGATCGTGCCCGCCCCCCATCCCAACAGGCAAGCATGACCGCCGGCCGCGTCCTCCAGCTCGACCCGGAAGACTACCGCCCCCCCCGGCACGAGCCCCCAGACCCACCGCCCCGCCGCCCGCGGCGCCGCCGCAGCTGGTCGCTGTTCTTCCTGCGCTGGAGCATAGTCCTCACAATCTGGTCGGCCCTCATGGCCGGCGGCGTCCTGCTCTTTTTCGCCTGGGACCTCCCCCGTCCGGAATCCGCGCTCGATGCCGCCCGCCGCCCCAGCGTCACCCTCACCGATGCCCAGGGCCGCATCATCACCACCTACGGCGACCTGGTGGGCGACCCGCTGCGCCTGCGCGACATGCCGCCCTATCTCCCCGCCGCCGCCGTGGCGGTGGAAGACCGCCGCTTCTGGAACCACTGGGGGCTGGATGTCATCGGCATCGCCCGCGCCTTCTGGGTCAACCTCCAGGCCGGCGCCGTCGTCCAGGGCGGCTCCACCATCACCCAGCAGGTCGCCAAGAACCTCTTCCTCAGCAACGCCCGCACCTTCCGCCGCAAGGTGCAGGAGCTCCTGCTCACCCTCTGGCTCGAACGCCAGTTCTCCAAGCAGGAAATTCTCGAAATCTGGCTCAACCGCGTCTATCTCGGCTCCGGCGCCTTCGGGATGGACGCCGCCGCCCGCGTCTATTTCGGCATCTCCGCCCGCCAGGTGAATGTCTGGCAGGCCGCCATGCTCGCCGGCCTCCCCCGCGCCCCGTCGCGCATCAACCCTCGCGTCAACCCCGAAGCTGCCGCCGCCCGCGCCCGGGAAGTCCTCAACGCCATGGCCGAAACCGGCGCCCTCCCCGCCGAGCAGGCCCGCGCCGCCGCCGCCGCCATCACCGCCCTCCCCCGCCCCGTCCGCGCCGCCGGCTGGTTCAGCGACTGGGTCTCCGAACAGGCCGACCCGCTATTGCCCGATGGCGCGGATGCCACCATCCGCACCACCCTCGACCCCCGCGTGCAGGCCACCGTCGAAGCCCGCCTGAAATCCCTGCTCGAAGGCCCCGGCGCCGAGGCCAATGTCACCCAAGGCGCCGTCGTCGTGCTGGATGCCCAAACCGGCAATGTCCGCGCCCTCGTCGGCGGAAAGGACTACCGCGCCAGCCCCTTCAACCGCGCCGTCGTCGCCCGCCGTCAGCCCGGCTCTGCCTTCAAGCCCTTCGTCTGGCTCGCCGCGATCGAAGCCGGCGCTAGGCCCGACGACACCGTGCTGGATGCCCCCATCCGCCGCGGCACCTGGTCCCCCGGCAATTTCGACAACCGCTTCCGCGGCGAAATCACGCTGGAGGAAGCCCTCGCCCAATCCGTCAACACCGCCGCCGTCCGCCTGCTCATCCAGGCCGGCGGCCCCCGCCCCGTCGCCGCCGCCGCCGCCCGCCTCGGCATCGCCGACCGCCTGCCGAACAACGAATCCCTCGCCCTGGGCACCGCCGAAGTCGGCCTGCTCGAACTCACCGCCGCCTATGCCAGCTTCTTCAACACCGGCCTGCGCATCACCCCCACCGGCATCGAATCGCTGGCCTCCGAAGGCCGCACCATCGCCCAAACCCGCCCCGCCCCACCCCGCGTGATGGAGCCAGACCACGCCGCCATGATGGCCCGCATGCTCAGCGCCGTCGTCACCCGCGGCAGCGGCCGCGCCGCCGCCCTCCCCGGCCGCGCCACCGCCGGCAAAACCGGCACCACGCAAGACAACCGCGACGCCTGGTTCATCGGCTGGACGGATACGGGCCGCCCCGGCGGCCGCATGATCGGCATCTGGCTCGGCAACGACGACAACCGCCCCATGAACAACGTCACCGGCGGCGGCCTCCCCACCCGCCTCTTCGCCGACATCGTCCGCGACCTCGGGGCGAACTGAAGCAAGGCAAGGAAACCGCCAAGGCGCCAAGACCGCCAAGAAATACGCCAAGCCCTCAATCCTTGGCGCCTCCCTTGGCGTCCTTGGCGCCTTGGCGGTTCCCTTCGTTCCCCCCCTTGCCCACCCCCGCGGCCTGTGATGTTATACTATAACATCACGTCTCCGAAGGCCGCCCATGCCCGCCCGCCCCCTCGTCCTCGCCGCTGCCCTTCTCGCCCCCCTCCCCGCCGCCGCCCAGATCTTCCAGCAGGGCCCCGTCCCCGCCCGAACCCACACCTCCCCCGACATGGCTGCCCAATCCGGCCACGGCATCGAATCCGAAAACCTCTTCGGCCTCACCCTCGGCTCCGATATCGACGGCCCCGGCAGCCGCGCCGCCGCCCTCGAAGTCAACGGCCGCATCGGCGCCCGCTCCGGCCGCTACAGCGCCCTTGGCTTCAAAGGCGAGTTCGCCTACGGCGCCACCGAGACCCTCTCCGTCGCCGGCTCCATCCTCGCCGGCTGGCGCAACAGCGCCCGCGTCCCCGGCCAGACCACCCTCAACGCCTTCGCCTTCGACGGCATCGGCACCGAGCTCCGCTGGCGCTTCCTCGAACGCGGCCCCTCCCCCATCGGCCTCACCCTGCACATCGAGCCCTCGCTGCGCGTCACCGATGAACGAACCGGCGAACGAGGCCTGGGCACCGCCTTCGAGAACCGCCTCATCGCCGACACCGCCCTCATCGAAGACAAGCTCTTCGCCGCCACCAACCTGATCTACGATATCGAGGCCTTCCGCCCGAAAGGCGCCGCCCAGGAACGCGCCTCCACAATCGGCCTCTCCGCCGCCCTCACCTACCAGCTCCGCCCCGGCCTCTTCCTCGGCGCCGACATCCGCTACCTCCGCGCCTACGAAGGCCTCGCCGCCGACCGCTACCGCGGCTGGGCCATCTTCGCCGGCCCCACCCTGTTCTGGCACGCCACCGAAACCGTCTGGATCTCCGCCACCTACGCCTTCCAGCTCGCCGGCCGCGAACAGGGCACCCCCCAGACCTACGACCTCGGCAACTTCCCCCGCCAGGCCCTCAAGCTGAAGATCGGCATCGAGTTCTGACCATGAACATCACCCCCAAACTTCTCTCCAGGCGCACGGCCCTCCTCCTCCCCCTCCTCGCCACCCCCGCCCGGGCGCAGGAGAAAACCCTCAAGGTCGTCACCAGCTTCACCATCCTCGCCGACATGGTCCACCAGGTCGGCGAAACCCGCGTCGCCGTCCGCTCCCTCGCCGGCCCCAACCAAGACCTGCACGGCTTCGAGCCCCGCCCCTCGGATCTCCAGGCCGTCGCCCAAGCCGATGTCATGGTCGTCAACGGCCTCGGCCTCGAAGGCTGGGCCGAACGCATCGCCAAAGCCGCCGGCTTCAAGGGCACCGCCATCGTCGCCTCGAAAGGCGTCGCCGCGCTCAAGGCCGGCCACAAGCCCGGCGCCGGCCACTCTCATGCAGGCCACAACCACGGCGCCCACGACCCCCACGCCTGGCAAGACATCGCCAACGCCCGCCGCTACGTCGAAAACATCCGCGCCGGCCTCGCCGCCGCCGACCCCAGCCGCGCCGCCGCCCATACCGCCGCCGCCGCCCGCTACACCGCCGAACTCACCGCGCTCGATGCCGAAATCCGCGCCCTCTTCGCCGCCATCCCCCGCGCCCTCCGCCGCGCCGTCACCTCGCACGACGCCTTCGCCTACTTCGCCGCCGCCTACGGCATGGACATGCTCGCCATCGCCGGCACCTGGAAAGACTCCGAACCCTCCGCCCGAGACCTCGCCGCCCTCACCGCCCAGGTGAAGCGCCAGAACATCCGCGCCCTCTTCCTCGAAAACGCCTCCAACCCCGCCGCCCTGAACGCTCTCTCCTCCGAAACCGGCATCAGGATCGGCGGCGAACTCTACCCCGACGCCCTAACCCCCCCGGGCGGCCCCGCCGACACCTACCTCAAAATGATGCGCCACAACGCCACCACCATCGTGGCAGCCCTCAAGTAAGCAAGCGCGTTCTTTTTTGAAAAAAAGAACCAAAAAACTTTTCCTCTCTTCAAACCCGTAGGGCGGGTCGCGAAGCGGACCCGCCATCTTCCTTGCCTTGCTTCTCCCCGCCTCCCGGCAAATCTTCTCTTGCTTCCTTTCTTCCCTCCCCACCCCCAACCCATTGACACCCCCGCCCCACCTCGGCCCCAATCCGCCCCAAGCGGAGGACCGACCCCCATGTGCGACACCATGGCCGCCACCAAAGGCGCCACCACCACCGGCTTCACCCTGTTCGCCAAGAACAGCGACCGTGAACGCAACGAGGCCCAGTACCTGGATCTCATCCCCGCCCAAACCTATGGCCGCGGCGCCGTCGTCCGCTGCACCTACGTCGCCATCCCCCAGGCCGCCCGCACCCACGCCGTCCTGCTTTCCCGCCCCTTCTGGATCTGGGGCGCCGAAATGGGCGCCAACGAGCACGGCGTCACCATCGGCAACGAAGCCGTCCACCCCCGCCAACTCCCCCAGCGCAAGCCTACCCTCATCGGCATGGATCTCCTGCGCCTCGGCCTGGAACGCTCCACCACCGCCGCCGAAGCCGTCCAGGTCATCACGTCCCTGCTCGAAGAATTCGGCCAGGGCGGCAGCTGCGGCCACATGGCCCGCCGCTACTACGACAACTCCTTCATCATCGCCGACCACAACGAGGCCTTCGTGCTGGAGACGATCGGCCGCCGCTGGGCCGTCGAAAAAGCCGGCCCCACCCGCGCCATCTCCAACACCTACACCATCAACACCAACATCACCGCCGCCAGCCCCGATCTCGAAGCCTTCGCCCGCGCCCAGGGCTGGTGGCCCACCAACCAGCCCTTTGATTTCGCCGCCGCCGTCACCAACCCCGACAACCCCGGCCTGCCCGGCGCCCAGGGCCGCTGCGCCCGCGCCACCACGCTGCTGGAACGCCAGTCGGGCAAGGTGGACACCGCCGCCATGATGGCCAACCTGCGCGACCACGGCGCCGCCGCCGAGAACAACCCCGGCTTCCACCCCGAGCAGATCGAACGCCCCACCATCTGCATGCACGCCGGCGACGGCAGGCGCACCGGCCAGTCGGTCGCCGCCTGGGTCGCCGACCTGCGCGATACCGGCAGCGTCCACTGGGTCACCGGCACCTCCGCCCCCTGCACCTCCGTCTTCAAGCCGGTCTTCCTGGACAGCGGCCTGCCCCCTCAGGGCGCCCGCCCCGGCGACCGCAGCGACCCCGCCACCCTCTGGTGGCGCCACGAACAACTCCACCGCGCCATGGTCCAAGGCGACTACCCCGCCGCCATGGCCTGGTTCCGCCCGGAGCGAGACGCCCTGGAAGCCGAATTCCGCACCCGCGTCGAATCCGTCCTCACCCTCCAGGGCCCCGAAGGCACCAAGGCCCGCCAGAAAATCACCGAAGCCTGCTGGAAAGACGCCGCCGCCGCCGAAGCCCGCTGGATCGCCCGTGCCACCACCCTCACCTGCACCGGCCTCCGCCCCAGCTTCAAACGCGCCTGGTCCCGCTTCGACAAACTCGCCGCCGACTAGAGCAACAATCGTAGGGCGGGTCGGCGCAGCCGGACCCGCCAACGAAGAAAGAAAGCCCTTCTTTTTTGAAAAAAGAAGCAAAAAATTTTTATTCATTGGCCGGCCACACCACCGATTATCTTCATACCCCCACTCCATCACCCCCTCGTCATTGCGAGCGAAGCGAAGCAATCCAGTTCCTTTCCCCCCGCCATAGCATCGGTCATTAACCCCGCCAGCCGGCACCACCTCACATCCGAAAAAAATCCCCCAAAAGCTTAAATTTTCCTTGCCCACCGGTGTTGCGTTGTGGATAGTTAGAGCTGGCTCGGGAAATTCGGACAGTTCGATAAGTGGCTTTCCTGCCTGACAGCGGCGATGTTGCCGCAGATCAGGAGCGAACATGACGAAGCGGACACGACGGATGCACAGCCCGGCTTTCAAGGCGAAGGTGGCGCT
>JAPLOI010000058.1 GCA_026400815.1 Alphaproteobacteria bacterium | reverse complement strand
TCTCAAGACGTGGGAGAGTAGGTCGCCGCCAGGTCTTCCAATGCACCCAACACATCATCACCCACGCGGGGTGGAGCAGCCCGGTAGCTCGTCAGGCTCATAACCTGAAGGTCACAGGTTCAAATCCTGTCCCCGCAACCAGATTAGAGATATTACAAAAGGCGCTGCCCTCACGGGCGGTGCCTTTTGTGCGTTCATCGAGGCTTTCCTGCGCTGGGAAACGCCCCGATGTCACAGTCATCGGGGCGTTTGCTGTTTTGGTCCGCCTATCCCAGTTCCTGTTCGACCATCCGGGTGAAGAAGCTCGCCCCAATCGGCAGCAGGTTGTCGTTGAACTCGTAATACGAATTGTGCGGGGTCACGCGAAACCGATCCTCCTCGCCTTGACCGAACAACAGGAACGCCCCGGGAGTCCGCTCGAGATAGAAGGCGAAGTCCTCTCCCGCGAGAATCGGCTGCCCGCCCCGCAGCACGTTCGAATCGCCCAACACCGCGGCGGCCGCCTGGGCGGCCCGGTCAGTTTCGGCCGCCGTATTGATCGTCGGCGGATAGGCACGGTTGTAGGCAATCTCCGCCGTCCCTCCATGTGCCGCGGCGCAATGCCCCACTCCGCGATGGAACAGCTCCTCCACGAGGTCGCGAACCTGAGGCTTGAGGGTGCGCACCGATCCGCGGATCTCGACCGTCTCGGGGATCACGATATTGGACGTCCCGCCGTGGATCATGCCGATGCTGATGATCGCGGAATCCAGCGCATTCACATGGCGCGAGGGAATCGCATTGATCACGCCGATCACCTGTGCGGCGATGGACACCGTGTCGATGCCATTCTGCGGCGTGGCGCCGTGCGTCGATTTGCCGCGCAGGGTCACCACGAAATAGTCGATCGCCGCCAGTGCCGTGCCGGAAATGGCGCGGACCTTCCCCAACGGCACATCCGGCGAGTTGTGGATGCCGTACATGGAGTCGCAGGGAAAGCGTTCGAACAACCCGTCATCCAGCATGCGTTTGGCACCCGCGAGTCCCTCTTCGGCCGGCTGGAACACGAAGTGGACAGTGCCAGAGAAGTTGCGGGTTTCCGCGAGGTACTTCGCCGCACCCAGCAGCATCGTCGTATGCCCATCGTGCCCACAGGCGTGCATCCGGCCAGGCGTGCGGGAGCGATGCGCGAAGGTATTCGCCTCTTCCATCGGCAGGGCATCCATGTCCGCCCGCAGCCCGATCGCCCGGTTGCCGCCGCCAGAGCCCTTGGTACCGCGCAGCACACCGACGACTCCAGTGCCACCAAGCCCGCGATGAACCTCGATCCCCCAGGATTCCAACCGCTCCGCCACCAGCGCACTGGTACGGTGCTCCTCGAATCCAATCTCGGGATGGGCGTGGAAATCCCGCCGCCACTCGGTCATCTCGTCCTGAAGCGCCACCAGGCCGGGGTAGAGGTTCATGCGTGTGGTCCTTCGTAAGGGGTCCCGGGCATACCACGGGATGTCGAGGCCAAAGCGTCGCTATCCTTGCGCGAACACGAAGCGCTTCGCAGCAGCGAAATTCAGGAACATGCCGGCAGCCACACCGGCGGCAATCGCCACCACCGGGTAGGTGGCGCAGAACGGGCTGAAGGTCACCAACAGAGCGAACACGCCACGGTTCACCACGAATCCAGCACTCTGCGTGGCGAGAAACAGGATCCACTGCCGCCCAGCAGCACCGCGCGGAGCTGACCGGAATGTCCAGAGCCGATTGAAAAACCACGTGAATGTCGCCGCCACGCAGTAGGCGACTGCACCGGCAACATAGATGCCGAGCGGGCCGCGCAACGCGTACACCACGGCCGTGTCCACCACGAAGCCCGCTGCGCCCACGGTCCCGAACCGCAGGAACTGCATCGCCAGCCGTGCCAATGCGTCTCCCAGGATTCGTTCGAGCAAGGCCTGCATGCCGTCGGAGTAATCCGCCGCCGCCGCCAAGGGAAGCCCACCACGCCGAACGATAAGGGGGTGCATGGCCGATGCGAATTCCGCTACGCTGCCATGACAGGGATCGCCAGCCCCCGCCACGGCTCAATGCCGGGCGCGGACAGACTTTGATTGGAACAGGCTTCACCACAGGGAACTACCATATGAAGCGACGCAGTCTGCTCAAGGGAGTGGGGGCCGCGAGTGTTGGCCTTGCCGCCCCATCCATTGCCGCAGCGCAGGGTGCGCGGGTGCTCAAGTTCATCCCGCACGCCGATCTCACCGTGCTCGACCCGATCTGGACCACGGCCTACATCACCCGCAACCACGGCTACCTCGTGTACGACACGCTGTTCGGCATGGACAGCGACTACAAGACCACGCCGCAGATGGCCGAGGGCATGACCGTCGAGAACGACGGCAAGCTGGTCCGCATTACGTTGCGCGACGGTCTGAAGTTCCACGATGGCGAGAAGGTGCTGGCGCGCGATTGCGTCGCCTCCATCCAACGCTGGGGCAAGCGCGACACCTTCGGCCAGACCCTGATGTCCGTGACCGACGAAGTAACCGCCCCCGACGACAAGACCATCCAGTTCCGCCTCAAGCGCGCCTTCCCGCTGCTGGCCGATGCCCTGGCCAAGCCGCCGAGCAACTTCGCGGCGATGATGCCGGAGCGCCTGGCCAAGACCGATGCCTTCACCCAGATCACAGAAGTGGTGGGCAGCGGCCCGTTCCGCTTCCTGGCGCGTGAGCGAAACGCCGGGCATCTCGTTGCTTATGAAAAATTTGCCGATTACGTGCCGCGCGCATCGGGCACGCCCAATGGCACGGCCGGGCCGAAGGTGGTCCATTTCGACCGCATCGAATGGCGCATCATCCCAGACCAGGGCACCGCCGCCGCCGCGCTTCAGTCTGGCGAGGTCGATTGGTGGGAAGCGGTCGGCGGCGATTTCCGCCAGTTGCTCACGCGCGCCGGCCTCAACGTGCATGTTCTTGACCCCGCGGGCTCCATGGGCTGCATGCGGCTCAACTTCGTCCAGCCGCCGTTCAACAATCCTGCGGCGCGCCGGGCGCTGTTCAAGGCGCTGAACCAGACCGACTTCATGGAGGCCGCCTCTGCCGGTGATCCCTCCATGTACACGGTCCCCTCCGGCTTCTTTCCGCCCGGCACGCCCATGGCCAGCACCGCGGGGTTCGAGGCGATCCCGGCAAAGCCCGATTTCGCCGCCGCCAAGCGCGAGTTGGAGGCCGCCGGCTACAAGGGCGAGAGGATCGTTCTGCTGCACGCCACCGACCTCAACTCGGTCAAAACGCTGGGCGACGTGGCGGCCGACATGCTGAAGCGTGCCGGCCTGAACGTGGAAGTTGCGGCGATGGACTGGGGCACGGTGGTGCAGCGCCGCATCAAGAAGGAGCCGGTGGCCCAGGGGGGCTGGAACGCCGCCTGCACCTACTGGTCCGGCCAGGATCACCTGACCCCCGCCGGCCATGTGTTCCTGCGTGGTACCGGCGAGCGCGGCGGCAACTGGGGCTGGCCAGACAGCCCCCGCCTCGAAGAGCTGCGCGACGCCTGGTTCGCGGCACCCGATCTGGCCGGCCAGCAGAGGGTCGCGGCTGACATGCAGCGCCAAGCCTTCCAGGATGTGCCCTATGTCCCGCTCGGCCAGGTGCGCGGCGTCACCGCCTATCGCAAGAACCTCACCGGCGTGCTGCAGGGCATTCCCGTGTTCTGGAACGTGCAGCGCGCCACCGCCTGACCGGACGACTTACGGCGCAGGCATGGTCCCGCGCCGCCATTCCCAAGGGAGAGACCCCCAGTGCATCGACGTAGTTTCCTCGCCACCGCGGCAGCCGGCCTGGCCCTGCCATCGGTGGTGCGCGCGCAGTCCGCCTCCACCCTGCGCTTCATCGCTGAGATCGACCTCACCTTCCTCGACCCGCACTTCACCCCGGCCAACGTCACCCGCAGCCACGGCTTCATGGTGTTCGACACGTTGTTCGGCGAAGACGGCAAGGGCGGCACGTCCCACCAGATGCTGGAGGGCCATACCGTCGAGGATGCCGGCAAGCTCTGGACCCTCACCCTGCGCGACGGGCTGCTGTTCCACGATGGCGAGCGCGTGCTCGCCCGCGATTGCGTGGCCTCCATCCGCCGCTGGGCCAGGCGCGATCCGATCGGCGAGGCGATGATGGCCGCGACCGACGAGCTGTCCGCCCCCAACGACAAGACCATCGTCTTCCGCCTGAAGAAGCCCTTCCCGCTGCTGCCCTACGCCTTGGGCAAGGTCGCCTCCCCGATCTGCGCCATCATGCCGGCGCGGCTGGCCGAGACGGATGCCTTCAAGCAGGTCACGGAGATGGTCGGCTCCGGCCCGTTCCGCTTCCTGGCCAATGAGCGGGTGCAGGGCGCGCGCAACGTCTATGCCAAGTTCGACAAGTATGTGCCGCGCAAGGATGGCACCGTCACCTGGTCCGCAGGCCCAAAGGTGGTGAATTTCGACCGGGTGGTATGGACCACGATCCCCGACAACGCGACCAAGGCGAATGCGATGCTCGCCGGGGAGCATGATTGGTGGGCCAACCCCGGCTACGACCTGCTGCCGCTGCTTCGGAAAAGCCCCAGAATCGCGCTGCAGGTCCTCAATGAGATGGGCGGCGTCACCATGGTGCGCTCCAACATGTTGCAGCCGCCGTTCAACAACGTGGCCATCCGCCGCGCGCTGCTCAAGGCGATCGACCAGCGCGCCTTCATGGAAGCGATCGTGGGCGACGAGACAGACTTCATCCGCAACCCCTACGGCGTGTTCCCGAACGGCTCGCCCATGGTCAGCAAGGTCGGCATGGAGGTGCTCGCCGGCCCGCGCGACGTCGCCAAGGTGCGCGAGGAGATCAAGGCCGCCGGCTATGCCGGTGAAAAAATCGTGCTGATCGTGCCGACCGACTACCAGGACCTGAAGGCCACGGCCGATGTCTGGGCCGATCTGCTGAAGCGCTGCGGCATGGATGTTGACTACGTCGCCACCGACTGGGGCCAGATGCTCACCCGCCGCAACAACAAGGGCCCGGTCACCCAGGGCGGCTGGTCGTGCTTCACCACTGGCTGGTCCGGCAGCAGCGTGGATACGCCCGCCGGCCACCCGCCACTGCGCGGCAACGGCGACAGCCAGGCCGCCTGGCCCGGCTGGTATGTCAGCCCGAAGATGGAGGCGCTGCGCACCGAATGGTTCGACGCGCCGGATGTCGCCGCCCAGAAGGCGATCTGCGACCGCATCCAGGCGCTGTTCTTCGAGGAAGTGCCGTACTGGCCCGTTGGACAGGCCGTCGGCCCCACCGCCTACCGCAAGGACCTCACCGGCGTGGTTGATGGCCATACCGTGTTCTGGAACGTCCGCCGCGCCTGACCTGAAGCCGGGCAGGGCACCCATCCTGCCCGGCACCCATTTTCGCTGTTTGCCTGGAGTGACATGCCATGAAGCGCCGCACCTTCCTCGCCACCGCCGCCGCAGGCGCCGCCCTTGCCCCCGCCGTGGTGCGCGCGCAGCGGCAGACCACGCTGAAGTTCATCCCGCAGATCGACCTCGCCTTCCTCGATCCGCACTGGACCACGGCCTATGTCACCCGCAACCACGGCTACCTCGTGTTCGACACGCTCTACGGGCAAGACGGCAACTACAAGGCCTCGCCCCAGATGGTCGAAGGCCACGTGGTCGAGAATGACGGCAAGCAGTGGAAGCTCAGACTGCGCGACGGTCTGATGTGGCACGATGGCGAGCGCGTCCTGGCGCGCGATTGCGTGGCCTCCATCAAGCGCTGGGCCAAGCGCGATGCCCTCGGCGATGCGCTGATGTCCGCCACCGACGAGCTTTCGGCCACCGACGACAAGACCATCCAGTTTCGTCTGAAGAAGGCCTTCCCGCTGCTGCCGGATGCGCTGGGCAAGTCGCCCTCGCCCATGTGCGCCATGATGCCGGAGCGCCTGGCCAACACCGATGCCTTCACCCAGATCAAGGAAATCATCGGCTCCGGCCCCTACAAGTACAAGATGGACGAGCGGGTGCAGGGCGCGAAGAACGTCTATGAGCGCTTCGCCCAGTACAAGCCCCGCGAAGGCGGCACGCCGGACTGGACCGCCGGCCCCAAGCGCCCGTGGTTCGACCGCATCGAATGGACCACCATGCCCGACGCTTCCGTGGCCTCCGCGGCCCTGCAGAGCGGCGAGCAGGATTGGTGGGAATACCTCACCCACGACCTGATGCCGCTGCTGAAGCGCAACAACCGCATCCGCGTCGGCATCCAGGACCCGACGGGCGGCGTGATGATGGCTCGCGCCAACCATCTCACCACCCCCTTCAACAACCCCAAGATCCGCCAGATCATCAACGCCGCGATCAACCAGGCCGACTTCATGCAGGCCATCGTCGGCGACGATCCCAGCATGTTCTACACCCCGCTTGGCTACTTCACGCCCAAGACACCGATGGCCAGCGAGGAAGGCCTCGGTATCTATCTGGGCAACAAGGACTTCACCAAGATCAAGGCCGAGCTGGCCGCCGCCGGCTACAAGAACGAGAAGGTCGTTCTGATGGTCGCGGTCGACTATCCCATTCTCAAGGCCCTCGGCGACGTGCTGGCCGACGTGCTGCAGAAATGCGGCATGAACGTGGACTACATCGTCACCGACTGGGGCACGATGCTGCAGCGCCGTGCCAAGAAGGACCCGGCGGAGCAGGGCGGCTGGAACCTCTTTGTCACCGGCTGGGCTGGCACCGATCACCTGAACCCCGCCGGCCACATCGCCCTGCGCGGCAACGGCGACCAGCCCAGCGCCTGGCCCGGCTGGTGCGTCAGCCCCGAGATCGAGCGCCTGCGCAACGCCTGGTTCGACGCGCCGGATGTGGCCACCCAGCAGAAGATATGCGCCGATATCCAGAAGCAGGCCCTGGTCGATGTGCCCTACATGCCGCTGGGCCAATACCAGCAGCCCACCGCCTATCGCAGTGACATCACGGGCGTCTTGAACGGCTTCGCCACGTTCTGGAACGTGCGGAGGGCATGAACATGGCATTGCGGCGCCGCCAATTTCTCGCCGGAGCCGGGGCAGGGGTGCTGGCCACCCCCGCCCTGGCGCAGCCTGCCCGCGTGCTGAAGGCGGTGCCGCAGGCCAACCTCACCTCGATCGACCCGATCTGGACCACGGCCAACATCACCCGCAACTACGGCCACATGGTCTATGACACGCTCTACGGCATCGACCAGTCCTTCACCGCCCGCCCGCAAATGGCCGCCGGCCACCTGGTGGAAGATGACGGCAAGCGCATCACCATCACGCTGCGCGAGGACCTCACCTTCCACAACGGCGAGCCCGTCCGCGCCGCCGATGCCGCCCAATCGATCCGCCGCTGGAGCCAGCGCACCGCCTACGGCCTCAAGCTGCGCGACGTGCTCGACGAAATCTCGGCGCCGGACGACAAGCGCATCGTGCTCCGCCTCAAGAAGCCCTTCCCGATGCTGTTCCAGGGCCTCGGCCAGGTCAGCGGCGCCTGCTTCATCATGCCGGAAAAGGTCGCTCAGACCGACCCGTTCAAGCAGATCGACGACACCACCGGCTCCGGCCCGTTTGTTTTCATTCGCAGCGAATACAACACCGGCAGCCGCATGGCCTTCGAGCGCAACGCGCGCTACGTGCCGGTTTCCGCAGGCGAGCCCAGCCTGATCGCCGGCCCCAAGCGCGTGTTCTTCGATCGCGTGGAGTGGCACATCATCACCGATGCCGCCACCGCCGCCGCCGCCCTGCAACGCGGCGAGATCGACTGGTTCGAGCAGCCGCCGCCGGAAATCCAGGAACTCCTGGCCCGCAACCGCGACATCACCGTGGACCTGATCGACACTCTGCCGCTGGGCGGGGTGATGCGCCTCAACCACCTGCACCCGCCCTTCAACGACAAGAAGATCCGCCAGGCCATCCTGCCGGCCATCGACCAGACCGACTACATGAGCGCGGTCGTCGGCACCGATCCGTCGGTCTATCGCGCCAATGTGGGCGTGTTCACGCCAGACACCCCGCTGGTGAACGCCGCCGGCATGGAGGCCCTCACCTCCCCGCGCAGCATCGACCGCGCAAAAGCCCTCCTGCGCGAAGCCGGCTACACCAACCAGCCCCTGCGCCTGATCGGCCCCACCGACATCCTGGCGCCGGCCGCCCTCACCCAGGTGGCCGCGGACATGTTCCGCCGCCTGGGCATGAACATGGATTTCGCGTTGTCAGACTGGGGCACCGTCATCCAGCGCCGCACCTCGCGCGAGCCGGTCGAAAAGGGCGGCTGGTCGGTACTGTGCACCGCCTCCTCCAGCTTCGACCAGGCCGACCCCGCGGCCCATTCGATGATCCGCGGCAACGGCGTGGCCGGCTGGCCCGGCTGGCCCACGAGTCCCGCACTGGAGACACTGCGCGACGCCTGGTTCGATGCGCCGACGCTCGAAGAACAGAAGCGCATCGCCATGGAGATTCAGCGCGTGGCGCTGGACGAAGTGTCGTACATCCCGCTCGGCAGCTACTATGGCAAGACCGCCTTGCGCAAGAATCTCACCGGTCGCGTTCCGGGCCTGATGCTGTCATGGAATTTGCGTCGTGTCTGACAGGAATGGCTTGCGGCAGCCGTCTCCACGCCGCATAACTGTCATACCCGATCAGGTGGAGGCACCGCTGCTTGGTTGGACCCGCTATTCGCGGGTCATACATAACGGTGCTGTGGAAATGCCGGTCCCTGGTCCACTCGGATGGGGACATGAAGGAAGACGAAGCGTTGGCGACCATGCCCATGGCGAACCTACCGTGGGCCGCGCCCAGCGTGGAGGCTTCCATTGACCCCGTTTCGCTTGTCCAGGCCACAGTTGTGCAGGTTGGCTATGGCCAGCCAGCCCAGGCTGGGGCACGCTGTTTCCTTGCACGCCGCCCGGTGCCACGCCGTATGTGCGGTGCGCCAGTCATGATGGAGCTTGCCGCGACGATGCCACGCCATACCCCCAACCGCCCCGGCCCGGCCGCCTTGCCGTGCCGCTCCGCGCGCACAACCCGGAGGTAACCAGGGGATGTTCGCCTACACCGTCCGTCGCGTCATCGCCACGATCCCCGTCATGGGCATCGTCGCGCTGTTCGTGTTCAGCCTGCTCTACATCGCCCCCGGTGACCCCGCGGCGATCATCGCCGGCGACCAGGCCACCCCCGAGGATGTGGAGCGCATCCGTGCCTCGCTCGGCCTCGACCGCCCCTTCATCATCCGCTTCACCGAGTGGCTGTGGCGGGTGCTGCAGGGCGACCTCGGCGTGTCGATCTTCACCAACCTGCCGGTCAGCCACATGATCAAGCAGCGTCTGGAGCCGACATTCTCGCTGATGCTCCTCACGCTCACCTTCGCGCTCAGCTGCGCGATCCCGATGGGCGTGCTGGCAGCCTGGAAGCATGGCACCTGGATCGACCGTCTGGTGATGCTCTTCGCGGTGCTGGGCTTCTCGGTTCCGGTGTTCGTGGTGGGCTACGTGCTCGCCTACACCTTCGCGCTTCAGCTCGATTGGTTCCCGGTGCAGGGCTACACGCCGATCTCCAACGGTATCGGTGGCTGGGTCTCCAACCTCACCCTTCCCGCCGTTGCCCTGGGCAGCGCCTTCATCGCCCTGATCGCCCGCATCACCCGCGCGACCATGCTTGAAGTGCTGAACCAGGATTACGTGCGCACCGCCAAGGCCAAGGGCGTCGGCCAGCGCGCCATCCTGTTCGTCCATGCGCTCAAGAATGCCGCGGTGCCGATCATCACCATCGTCGGCATCGGCTTCGCCGGCCTGATCGGCGGCGCCGTGGTGACCGAGAGCGTGTTCGCCATCCCCGGCGTCGGCCGCCTCGTGGTCGATGCCATCCTGCGGCGCGACTATCCGGTCATCCAGGGCGTGGTGCTGATGTTCAGCTTCACGTATGTGATCGTGAACCTCATCGTCGACCTGCTCTACACCGTGTTCGATCCGAGGATCCGCTACTGATGAGCACCACAACCCTGCCCCCGGACGGGTTCACCCCGGCTCCGAAGCTCGCCGACGTGCTGCCGCCCCGCAAGGAGCGGTCCAAGCTCGGCATGTTCGCCTACCGCCACCCCACCATCGCCGTCGGCGGCTTCATGGTGTCCCTGTTCGTGCTGATGGCGATCTTCGCGCCACTGCTCTGGACCGTGGACCCCACCGCCCTGGCACCGGCTCGGCGCACCCGCCCGCCCAGCGAGCTGTACTGGTTCGGCACCGACATGCTGGGGCGCGACGTGTATTCGCGCGTCGTCTACGGCGCCCGCATCTCGCTGATCGTCGGCTTCGGCGTGGCCATTTGCGCGGCCTCGATCGGGCTCTTCATCGGCCTGATCTCCGGCTTCATCCGCGCCGTCGATGCGGTCGTGATGCGCATCATGGACGGCATGATGTCCATCCCGTCGATCCTGCTCGCGATCGCCATGATGGCCCTCACCCGCGCGAGCGTGGAGAACGTGATCATCGCGATCACCATCGCCGATGTGCCGCGCGTCTCGCGCCTGGTTCGTGGCGTGGTGCTCACCCTGCGCGAGCAGCCCTACGTGGAAGCAGCCATCGCAGCCGGCACGCGCACGCCGATGATCATCATCAAGCACATCCTGCCCAACACGCTGGCCCCGGTCATCGTGCAGGCAACCTTCCTGTGCGCCTCGGCGATGATCGCGGAAGCAACGCTGTCCTTCATCGGTGCCGGCACCCCGCCGATCATCCCCTCCTGGGGCAACATCATGGCCGAGGGCCGCGCGCTCTGGCAGGTGAAGCCCTACATCGTGTTCTTCCCGGCCGTCTTCCTGTCGATCACCGTGCTGTCCGTGAACCTGCTGGGTGACGGCCTGCGCGACGCGCTCGACCCGCGCATGGCCAAGAGGATCTGATCCAACATGTCTTCTTCCGCTCCCCTGCTTGAGGTCCAGAACCTCCAGACTCACTTCGGCACCGTCGACGGCGTGGTACGCGCCGTCGAGGGCGTCAGCTTCCACATCAATGCCGGTGAGACCCTCGGCGTCGTGGGCGAATCCGGTTGCGGCAAGTCCGTCACCGCCATGTCCATCCTTCGCCTGATCTCGACACCCCCAGGCAAGATGGCCGGCAAGATCCTGTTCAAGGGCACCAACCTCCTTGAACTGTCCGAGCCCGAGATGCAGGCCATCCGCGGCAAGGACATCTCGATGATCTTCCAGGAGCCGATGACCTCGCTGAACCCGGTGCTCACCGTCGGGCGCCAGATCGGCGAGACCGTGATGCTGCACGAGGGTGTCTCCGCCCGCGACGCCGAACAGCGTGCGGTCGAGATGCTCACCCTGGTCGGCATCCCCGCCCCCGGCAGGCGCGTGCGCGAATACCCCCACCAGCTCTCCGGCGGCATGCGCCAGCGCGTCATGATCGCCATGGCGCTGGCCTGCTCGCCGCAGCTCCTGGTCGCCGACGAGCCCACCACGGCGCTCGACGTCACCATCCAGGCGCAGATCCTGGAGCTGATGCGTGATCTGGAAACCCGCGTCGGTGCGGCCATCATGCTCATCACCCACGACCTCGGCGTGGTGGCCGAGATGGCGCAGCGCGTGATCGTCATGTATGCCGGCCGCAAGGTGGAAGAGGGCACGGCCGAGGAGATCTTCCTCAACCCGCTCCACCCCTACACGCGCGGCCTGATGGGCTCGATGCCCAAGCTCGGCTCCTCGCTGCACGAAACCGGCCGCAGCAAGCTCACCGAGATCCAGGGCCAGGTTCCCAGCCTGCGCAAGCCCATCATCGGCTGCGCCTTCGCCGGCCGCTGCCCGAACGTCACCGATGTCTGCCGCCAGATGGCTCCGGCCATCGAGCTGAAGGCCCCGAACCATCTCGTCGCCTGCCACTACGCCCCGCGCGTGGCAGTTGCGGCCTGAAGAGGTAGAGAATGAGCAACTCCCAGACCCCGGCCCCGGGCACGCCGCTGCTCGAGGTCAAGGGCCTCAAGAAGCACTTCCCGATCCACGGCGGCATCCTCGGCGGAAAGACCGGCAACGTCTTCGCCGTCGACGGTGTCAGCTTCGACATCAAGCGCGGCGAAACCCTGTCGCTGGTCGGCGAATCCGGCTGCGGCAAGTCCACCGTCGGCAAGGCCGTGCTGCGCCTGTATCCCATCACCGACGGCGAGGTCCTGCTCGATGGCAGGCGCATCGACAACCTCTCCGCCGGCGAGCTGCGTCCGCTGCGCAAGCGCATCCAGGTCGTCTTCCAGGACCCGTTCAGCTCGCTGAACCCCCGCCAGAAGCTGCGCGACATCATCGCCGAGCCGATCATCAATTTCGGCCTGGCATCAGGCTCCGAACTCGATGACCGCGTCGGCGACCTGCTCGACAAGGTCCGCCTGCCGCGCGACGCGATGTACCGCTATCCGCACGAATTCTCGGGTGGCCAGCGCCAGCGCATCGCCATCGCCCGCGCCCTCGCCCCGGGCTCCGACCTCATCATCTGCGACGAGGCGGTGTCCGCGCTGGACGTGTCGGTGAAGGCGCAGATCGTCAACCTGCTGTCCGACCTGCAGGACGAACTCGGCCTCACGCTGCTCTTCATCAGCCACGACCTTGCCATCGTGGAACACCTCACCCACCGCGTCGCTGTGATGTATCTCGGCAAGATGGTGGAGATGGCCGACCGCAAGACGCTGTTCTCCACGCCGCACCACCCCTACACCCGTGCACTCCTCTCTGCCGTGCCGGTGCCGGATCCCACGGTGAAGCGCCAGCGAATCATCCTGCGCGGCGACGTGCCCAGCCCGATCAACCCGCCCAGTGGCTGCCGCTTCCACACCCGCTGCCCCTTCGTGTTTGACCGCTGCAAGGTGGACGAGCCGCAGCTGCGCGATGTGGGGATGGGCCGCATGTCCGCCTGCCATCTCGATGTGGTGCCGGATACCGTGCCGGAAGCCAACCGCCAGGCCGCCGTCGCCGCCTGAAGGCGCCAACAATTTTGCTGCGTCCTGCGCCGGGCCTTGTGCCCGGCGCAGCCGTTTTGAGGCATCGAACGCGCTTGAGCGGGGGTTTTCACCGCGCAACGCTTGACCATATCCACACCGGGTGCCAACACTCGGCACCATAGGCGCGCCACCCATGGCGCCCGGTGAAACACGTTCGACAGGGGAGCAAGCGATGCCTCAGGTAACGCTGACGGTGAACGGCAAGACCTCAACCGTGGAGGTGGAGGGCCGCACCCTCCTGGTCGAACTGCTGCGCGAAAAGCTGGGCCTCACCGGCACCCATGTCGGCTGCGACACCAGCCAGTGCGGCGCATGCGTCGTCCATGTGGACGGCAACTCGGTGAAGTCCTGCACCATGCTGGCCGTCCAGGCCGATGGCAGCAGCGTCACCACCATCGAAGGCCTGGCCAAGGCCGATGGCACCCTGCACCCGATGCAGGAGATGTTCCGCGAGCACCACGCCCTGCAGTGCGGCTTCTGCACCCCCGGCATGGTCATGGCCGCGGTGGACCTGGTCGCCAAGAACCCGCAGGGCCTGTCGGAAGAGCAGATCCGCCACGGCCTGGAGGGCAACCTCTGCCGCTGCACCGGCTACCACAACATCGTCAAGGCGATCGACGCGGCGCAACCGCTGATGCACGCGAAGTAAGAACGCCAGAACAGAAACGATCCCGGCGCGCCTCCTGATGCGCGCCGGATGGGGGGCACCATGAACGCACCGTTCGAAGGCATTGGCGCTTCGGTCCGCCGCAAGGAAGACCTGCGCTTCATCTCCGGCCGCGGCAACTACACGGACGACATCAACCGTCCGAACCAGACCTACGCGGTCTTCCGCCGCAGCGACCGTCCGCACGCCAACATCATCTCGATCGACACCTCGGCCGCGAAGTCCGCGCCGGGCGTCGTCGCCGTCTACACCGCCGAGGACCTCGCCGCGATCGGCGGCCTGCCCTGCGGCTGGCAGATCCACTCCAAGGACGGCTCGCCGATGGCCGAGCCCAAGCACCCCGTCCTCGCCGAGGGCAAGGTGCGCCACGTCGGCGACCCGATCGCCGTCGTCATCGCCGAAACCAAGCAGCAGGCCCGCGACGCCGCCGAGCTGATCGAGATCGATCTGCAAGACCTGCCCGCCACCGCCACGGTCACGGATGCGCTGAAGTCCGGCGCCGCCCAGATCCACGACAACGCCCCCGGCAATGTCTGCTACGACTGGCACATCGGCGACAAGGAGGCCACCGAAGCCGCCTTCGCCAAGGCCGCCAAGATCGTCAAGCTCGATCTGGAAAACAATCGCCTGGTGCCGAACGCCATGGAGCCCCGCGTGGCCATCGGCGACTACGACCGCCACACCAGCGACTACACGCTCTTCACCACCAGCCAGAACCCGCACGTCATCCGCCTGCTGATGGGCGCCTTCGTGCTCGGCCTGCCGGAGCACAAGCTGCGCGTCGTGGCGCCGGATGTCGGCGGCGGCTTCGGCAGCAAGATCTACCACTACGCCGAGGAAGCCACCGTCACCTGGGCCGCCGGCAAGCTCGGCCGTCCGGTGAAGTGGACCGCGGATCGCACCGAGTCCTTCATGTCGGATGCCCACGGCCGCGACCACGTCAGCACCGCCGAAATGGCGCTCGATGCCCAGGGCAACTTCCTGGCGCTGCGCGTCAACACGCTGGCCAACATGGGCGCCTATCTCTCCACCTTCGCTCCCGCGGTGCCCACCTACCTCTACGCCACGCTGCTCGCCGGCACCTACCGTACCCCGGTGATCTACGCGGAAGTGAAGGCTGTCTTCACCAACACCGTCCCGGTGGATGCCTACCGCGGCGCCGGCCGCCCGGAAGCCACCTTCCTGCTGGAACGCCTGGTGGACACCATCTGCCACGACACCGGCTTCGACCCCGTCGCCATCCGCCTGCAGAACTTCATCCCCAAGGATGCCTTCCCGTACCAAACACCGGTGGCGCTGCAGTACGACAGCGGCGACTACTTCACGACCATGGAAGTGGCCATGAAGAACGCCGACTACGCCGGCTTCCCGGCCCGCAAGGCGGCCGCCGCGGCGAAGGGCAAGCTGCGCGGCATCGGCATCTCCACCTATCTCGAAGCCTGCGGCATCGCCCCCTCGGCGGTTGTCGGCTCGCTCGGCGCGCGTGCCGGCCTCTATGAGGTCGCCAACATCCGCGTCCACCCCACCGGCTCTGTCTCGGTCTTCACCGGCACCCACAGCCACGGCCAGGGTCACGAGACCACGCTCGCCCAGCTCGTCACCAGCCAGCTCGGCGTGCCGTTCAGCCAGGTCGAAATCGTCCACGGCGACACCAACCGCATCCCCTTCGGCATGGGCACCTACGGCAGCCGCTCCCTCGCCGTCGGCGGCACCGCCATGGTGAAGGCGATGGACAAGATCATCGCCAAGGGCAAGAAGATCGCCGCCCACCTGCTCGAAGCCTCGGTGGACGACATCGAGTTCGCCGATGGCAGCTTCAAGGTCGCCGGCACCGACCGTGCCAAGACCCTCAGCGAGATCGCGCTCACCGCCTACGTCCCGCACAACTACCCGATCACCGAGATCGAGCCGGGCCTGGACGAGACCGCGTTCTATGATCCCGCCAACTTCACCTTCCCCGGCGGCTGCCACGTCTGCGAAGTGGAAATCGATCCGGAAACCGGCGTCACCAGCATCGTGAACTTCACCGCGGTGGACGATGTCGGCCGCGTCATCAACCCGATGATCGTGGAAGGGCAGGTCCAGGGCGGCGTTGCCCAGGGCATAGGCCAGGCGCTGCTCGAACACGCCGTCTACGACAGCAACGCCCAGCTCCTGTCCGGCTCGTTCATGGACTACACCATGCCGCGCGCCGACAACCTCACCAACATCTCGGTCGCCACCGAGAACACCCTCTGCACCCACAATCCGCTCGGTGTGAAGGGCTGCGGTGAGGTCGGGGCCATCGGCTCGCCCCCGGCCGTCATGAACGCGGTCATCAGCGCGCTGAAGGATTACGGCGTGCGCCACATGAACATGCCCGCCTCCCCCGAGAAGATCTGGGGCATCATCAACGCCGGCCGCAAGGCCGCCGAGTAAGCACGAGGAACCCGACATGTACGATTTCGGTTACACCAAGCCCTCGAGCCTCGCCGACGCTGTCGCCGCCCTCGCGGGTGACGACGAAGCCAAGGCCCTCGCCGGCGGCCAAACCCTGATCCCGGTGCTCAAGCAGCGCCTGAACAAGCCGACCAAGGTGGTCGACCTGTCCAAGCTCGGCCTCTCCGGCATCACCGTCACCGGTGACAGCGTCACCATCGGCGCGATGACCAACCACGCCACGGTCGCCGCCTCGGCCGACGTGAAGCGCGCCATCCCGGCGCTGGCGGCCCTGGCTGGCGGCATCGGCGATATCCAGGTCCGCAACCGCGGCACCATCGGCGGCTCGATGGCCAACAACGACCCCTCGGCCTGCTACCCCTCCGCCGTGCTGGCGCTCGGTGCCACCATCACCACCAACAAGCGCAGCATCTCGGCGGACGACTACTTCCAGGGCATGTTCACCACCGCCCTGGAGGCCGGCGAGGTCATCACCTCCGTCACCTTCCCGGTCCCTGCCAAGGCCGCCTACATCAAGTTCAAGAACCCGGCCTCGCGCTACGCCATGGTGGGCGTGTTCGTCGCCAACGGCCCGAAGGGCGTGCGCGTCGCCGTCACCGGTGCCGGCCAGGGCGGAGTCTTCCGCCACACCGGCGCCGAAGCCGCCCTGTCCAAGTCCTGGTCGCCCGCGTCGCTCGACGGCGTGTCGATCAGCCCGGACAACATGAACAGCGACATCCACGCCAGCGCCCCGTACCGCGCTCACCTGGTGGGCGTGGTCACCAAGCGCGCCGTCGCCGCTGCAGGCTAAGCCCCGCGCCCATTGCCTAGGGAAACAGGGGGCCTCGTGCCCCCTGTTTTCATATGGTCCCCCAGCTACCGCGCGGCGCCAAAGCAAGCACAGCGGTCACAGAGACCACAGAGGGCCACAGAGATCACAGAGAAGCAGGAAAAGAACAATGGCCCGAAAGGCCCGACGCCTTCCTAGCCCCGTTCTTCTCTGTGCCCTCTGTGGCCCTCTGTGGTCTCTGTGACCCCTTCGCTTCCTTCCCCCCCGCGCGCACGAATCCCCCAGGAGCAGCCCGCCATGCAGGTCACCGAGCACGTCTGCCGCACCGCGCGCCACACCAGCTTCTACCTGCAGGCCGGCGACCCCTCCGCCACGCCCATCATCTTCGTCCATGGCTGGCCCGAACTCGCCATCTCCTGGCGCCACCAATTCCCCGCCATGGCCGCCCTCGGCCTGCGTGCCGTAGCACCTGACATGCGCGGCTACGGCCGCTCCAGCACCTATCCCACCAATGCCGATTACGCGCTGGAACACGCCGTGCAAGACATGATCGACCTGCTCGATCACCTCGGCGCCGAAAAGGCCATCTGGGTCGGCCACGACTGGGGCGCCCCCGTCGTCTGGTCGCTCGCCAGCCACCACCCGGACCGCTGCCACGGCATCGCCAACCTCTGCGTGCCCTACTATGCCAAAGGCTTCGCGCCGGAGAACTTTCTCCCCCAGGCCGACCGCACCCTCTACCCGGAAGCGGACTTCCCCTACGCCCAGTGGGAATACATGGCCTTCTACCAGGAGAATTTCGCCCGCGCCCACCAGGGCTTCGAGGCGAACGTGGCCAACACGGTCAAGGCCATGTTCCGCAAGGGCAACCCCGCCGCCGCCGGCACCCCGTCCCGCACCGCTCTCGTCCGCAAGGGCAATGGCTGGTTCGGCCCGGCCAACGCCGCCCCCGATGTGCCCCGCGACGCCGACGTCCTCACCGAAGCCGACTGGCACGCCTACACCGCCGCCCTCACCCGCACCGGCTTCTTCGGCCCCGACAGCTGGTACATGAACTTCCCCGCCAACCTCGCCTTCGCCAAGCACGCCAAGAATGCTGGCAAACTCTCCCTCCCGGTCCTCTTCCTGCACGGCGCCTACGACTACACCTGCGAAACCATGACCTCCCGCCTCGCCGAGCCCATGCGCCAGGACTGCACCGACCTCACCGAAGTCGTCGTCCCCTCCGGCCACTGGATGGCCCAGGAACGCCCCACCGACGTCAACGCGGCCCTGGCCAAGTGGCTCGCCGCCAAGCTCCCCGCCCTCTGGTAGGGCAGGTCGCGAAGCGGACCCGCCATCCTTGGCCACCTCCCCACTCACACGACGCCTCAAGATCAGTTAGCATAAATCTCCGTCAACCTGCGTTAATTCGTCAATCAGGCGAATTTTTTTCCTAGCCCTCCGATGTTGCGTCCGGCACACTCACCGGCGATGCCACATCAACCCGCCGCACCGGTCGAAGCCGACGCACCGCGCCCCTGGGCGCGGGCGATCCTGCACGCCCGGATTCCGGCGGTCCTGAAGCTCCTGCTGCTGGCCCTGTTCGCCACCTTCTCGAAGGCGAACCCCACCGCCCGCACGCTGCGCGCCCTGCGCCAGGACTGGCTCTTCTCCACCCACGCCGACCTCGCCGAGGACCTGGACTCCGCCCGGAACCCGTACACCCTCCGCCGCCTCCTCCAGCTGCGCGCCCTCATCGGCTGGCTCATGCGCGGCACCCGTAACCGCGGCATGTCCCTGTCCGGCAACCGCGCGCCCGGACTCTGCCCTCCGCAGTCCGCCCGCGCCCCCCCATAGCCCGCACACGCCCCAAATCACCCCGAATCCGTCGCGAAAACCCCGCGTCCCGCGGCGATGACTCACGCCCCTCGTAGGGCGGGTCGCGAAGCGGACCCGCCACCCTCCGAGGGCTCCAGCTCGAAGACCGTCTCGTTCCCGTCCCGGCCGACAGCCCGAAACCCGAGCCGCTCGTAGAGCCGGCGCGCCGGATTGCCGTCCAGCACACTCAGCCGAACCGGCAGTCCCGCTTCCGTGGCATCCGCCATCACGCCTTCCACAACCCACCGGCCAACGGTCGTGTCCCCGGGCGTGGTGTAGGAGCGGTGGGTAAGTCGCCCGCCGTAGCGACCGCCGAGAGTCTGGCGGAGGC
>JAPLOI010000082.1 GCA_026400815.1 Alphaproteobacteria bacterium | reverse complement strand
GGCTGTGCATCCGTCGTGTCCGCTTCGTCATGTTCGCTCCTGATCTGCGGCAACATCGCCGCTGTCAGGCAGGAAAGCCACTTATCGAACTGTCCGAATTTCCCGAGCCAGCTCTAGGTTCAGTTCGGGGGCGGTGAGTTTCAGGCGGCGCGGCCTGGGGGTGCGCGGCTTTCTCGGCGGGCGGGGGCGCGGGGGGCGTTGGAGCCACGCGGGCTGGTCGACGCCGAGGGCGTGGCAGAGAGGGCGCAGGAGGCGGGCGGCCTGGGGGGCCGCTTGCACGAAATCCTGGATGTTGGGCTGCTGCAGGAGATCGTGGAGGTGGCCGGCGCTGGGGCCGGCTTCGGGGATGCGCCTGGTGATCCAGCCTCGGCCGCGGGGGAGGCGCGAGGGGCAGTCCACGAGAGTGGTGCCGGGGTGGGGGAACTCGGGGATCTGGGCCGGGGTGGGGCGCTGGGTGGTTTTCGGGCGTTGGGTGGTGGGGCGGGGCTTGGGGAGGGTGCCCTGTTGCCACTGCTCGTAGAGGCGGGTGAGGCGGTTGGCGACGCGTTCTAGGCGGAACCAGAGCAGGGTCCAGATGGGGCCGGGAAGCAGGGGGAGGTCGCCGTGGGGGGCGATGATCCAGCGGTGCTCCGGGCCGGCCCAGATCGGGCGCGCGGGTGCGGATACGACAGGGGCTGCGCGCGCGATGACGCGGCGCAGGCCCTGGATCAGCCCGGTGATGATGGTGGTGAACTGGATCATGGTTAGTTATATAACTAACCAATGATGGCGGTGCAAGGGGCTTGTGGGGATTTTTTCTGGGTGGGTGGAGAGGTCTGACGAGCCTTCCTGGTGGCGCCTGGCGCGCATGGGGGGGGGAGAGGTCGGTCAGGAAGCAAGCAAGCGGCCACTAAGACACTAAGACACAAAGGAAGCGGGAAGATGCTGCGGGGGGCGGAGAGGGTAGGAAGAAAGCAAGTTCAGATTCAACACGGAGACACGGAGGCACGGAGAAGCAAGGCAAGGGAGAAGGCAGCAAGGAACAATGAGGGGGGAGGGAGTGGCATGCCGGAACCGCTTTACGTTCCGGCCTAGTCTCTGTGGTGGAGTGCGTATTCTTGAAGTCTTTTTGCTTCTTTTTCTTCAGAAAAAGAAGGGCTTGCTTTCTTGTTCTTCTAACCGGTGGGGGTTGGGGTCCAGGGCGAGAGGGACCAGAGGGTGGTGAAGATGGCGTAGTCTTTCTCGACTTCGGCGGTCCAGGCGGGGCCGGGGAGGGTGATGGGTTGGAAGCCGGATTCGTCGCCGGCGGCGATGAATTCGGGGTCGGCGGCGATTCGGGTGAGGGCGGATTGCAGGGCGGCGATGCGGGCCGGGTCGGCGGCGGCGGGCAGGGCGAGGCCGCGCAGGATGGTGGCTTGCAGGGCGACGCCGGAGGCGTGCAGCGGGGCGACATCGGGCATGGCGCGGTGCGGGCGCCGGGTGGCGACGCCGAGGCCTGAGAGCGTGCCGTCGCGCAGGGCCTCGATCGCGTCGGCCATGGCCAGCACGGCAGCGGCGGCGTGGCCTTCCTGGGCAGCCTGGCGGGCGGCGGTGGCCGAGGGGAAGGCGACGATCTGAAGCTTGGTGCCGGTGAGGGCTTGCAGGCGCAGGGCGACGAGGTGGCCTGGGCTACCTTCCGGCGGGGTGCCGAGGGCCATGGCGGCGCTATCCTTCCCGGCGCGGCGCAGCAGGTCGCCGACCGAGGCGAGCGGGGAGCGGGGGCTGGAGACGAAGACCAGCGGTTCCTTCTGCACGGCACCGACCAGGCGCAGGCGATCGAGCAGGCCGGGCGCGTCGCGGTCCACCATGCGGGCGGGCAGGGTGGGGCTGCTGACCCAGCCCAGGGTGAGGCCGGAGGCATCGGAGCTGGCAAGCAGGCGCAGGGCGGCGAGGCCCGCCTCCCCGGGGCGGTTCAGCACGGCCACGCGCACATTGCGCAGATGGCGTTCCAGGAACGGCGCAAAGGCGCGGGCGGAAGGGTCGGCGCCGCGGCCCGGCGGGCTGCCGACGACGAGGGAGAGCAGGGGCGGGGTGGGTGGCGGTTGGGTGCGGGCCTGCGCTGTGGTTGCGGCGAGGGCCAGGGGGGTGGCGAGGAGGGCTCTGCGGGTGAGGCCTTGTTTGGTGCGCTTCGGTTGGTTTTCAGCCTGATTGGCGGCTTTCGGCGTACCCCTCACCCACCCTTGATCCACGTCGCGGCTCAAGCCCCCAAGGGGAGAGGGCTTTTGGTCGAGCTCATGGATAGTCTTTGAGCGGCCGCCGAGGGGCATGGTTACTGGGTGGCGGGGGTTTCGGCCGGCTTGGCGGGGGCCTGGGCATCCCGGCGGAGGCGGTTTTCGCCGAGGAAGAGCAGGATCGGGGCGGCGATGAAGATGGAGGAGGAGGTGCCGACGACGACACCGAACAGGTTCATCCAGGCAAAGCCGGCCAGCGAGGTGCCGGAGGCGAAGATGACCAGCGGCACGGAGGCCAGGAAGATGGTCATCGACGTGCCGACGGTGCGGTTGAGGGTTTCGTTGATCGACAGGTCGATCAGGTCGCGCAGCGGCATGGTTTTGTAGCGGCGCAGGTTTTCGCGCATGCGGTCGTACACCACGACCTTGTCGTTGGTGGAGTAGCCGAGGATCGACAGGATGGCGCCGACCATCACGAGGTCGAAATCCAGCCCGGTGATCGCCAGGAAGCCGATGGCCTTGGTGATATCGAGGATGAGGGTGATGACGGCGCCGACGGCGAACTGCCATTCGAAGCGGAACCAGATGTAGATCAGGATCATCAGCATCGAGACGCCGAGCGCGATCATGCCATCGCGGAACAGCTCGCCCGAGACGGCCGCGCCCACGGCATCGGTGCGCACGATGCGGGTGCCCGGCGCCGTGGCCTCCAGCGATTCCCGGACGCGGGTGATCATCTTCTGGTTTTCGGCTTCCGTCGGCTGGGGGCCGAGGCGGATCATGACGGCGTTGTCGTCCCCGAACCTTTGCATGGCGGGCTCGCCGAGGCCCTTCTGGGCGAGGCCGTGCTTGAGGGCCGGGATGTCGGCGGGCCCCGGCGTGCGGATTTCCATGACGATGCCGCCGGCGAAATCGATGCCGAGATGCAGGCCGGGATGGAAGAACAGGATCACCGAGGCGGTGGACAGGAACGCAGACACGATGAGGCCGAGGTAGCGGCCCTTCATGAACTGGTAGGTCGTGTTGTCCGGGACGATGCGGAAGAGGGGGCGGATGAACATGGCTTCGTCCTAGCAGGCGCTTGCGGTCGTGGCAGGGCGGCCGGGCTGCCCCCCTCCGGCTCCCCCCGTGAAGGACGGGGGGAGGGAAGATTCGGAGATATTGGGCATCGTCATACCGGCAGCGCCTGCGGGCGGTTGCGGGCATACCAGCGCACCATCATCAGGCGTGCGACCACGGTGGCGGTAAACATCGAGGTGAGGATGCCGACCGTGATGGTGATGGCGAAGCCGCGCACGGGGCCGGCGCCGAAGGTGAACAGCATGACATGGCTGAGGAAGCCTGTCGCGTTGCTGTCCAGGATGGTGGAGAAGGCGCGGCTGTAGCCGTGCTGCATGGCGTTGAGCGGCGATCTTCCGGCGATCACTTCCTCGCGGATGCGTTCGTTGATGAGGATGTTGGCATCCACCGAGAGGCCCAGCGTGAGCAGGATGCCGGCCATGCCGGGCAGGGTGAGGGTGGCTTCCATCAGCGAGAGGATGGCGATCATGAGCACCAGGTTGGCGATCATGGCCACGTTCGCGAACCAGCCGAACAGGCCGTAGAACACGGCCATGTAGGCGAGCACGAGGATGAAGCCGACGCCGATGGCCAGGGCGCCGGCGCGGATGGCGTCTGCGCCCAGTTCGGGGCCGACGGTGCGTTCCTCGATGACGGTGAGCGGGGCGGGGAGTGCGCCGGCGCGGAGCAGGATGGCCAGCTCGTTGGCGCTGGCGGCGGTGAAGTTGCCGCTGATCTGGCCGCGGCCGCCGACGATCGGCTCGTTGATGACCGGGGCGGAGATGACCTTGTCATCCAGCACGATGGCGAAGGGGCGGCCGACATTGGCGCGGCTGATTTCGGCGAAGCGGCGGGTGCCCACGCTGTCGAAGGTGAAGTTCACCACCCACTGGCTGTTGCGCGTGTCTTGCCCCGCGCGGGCATCGATGAGGTTGGCGCCATCGACCTCGATACGGCGGCGCACGGCGATGCGGCCGCCGCCGCGGCCTTCGAGGGTGAGGAAATCCACGCCCGGGGGCGGGACGGCCTGGCTGATGTTGGCGTTCTCATCGGTGAGGCGGAAGGTCATGCGGGCGGTTTTGCCCAGCAACTGCTTGATGCGGTTGGGGTCTTCCACGCCGGGGAGCTGGACGACGATGCGGGCTTCGCCCTGGCGGGTGATGACGGGATCGACCACGCCGGTTTCGTCGATGCGGCGGCGGACGATCTCGATCGACTGGCCGACGGCGGCGGTGGCGCGCTCGCGCAGGCCGATGGGGGAGAGGGTGACGGTGATCAGGCCATCGGGCGCCTGTTCGAATTCGAGATCGGGGCGCTGGCCGGGCTGGGCGGTGGAGAGTTCGCGCAGCAGGCCCATGGCCTGGGCGATCTTGGTGGGATCCTCCACGCGCACGGTGATGCGGTTCTGGGCTTGCTGGGCGGTGACGAGGAAGCGGGGGATGCCGGCGCGGCGGAAGGACTGGCGGGCGCTGTCGGCCATGCTGTCCAGCCGTTCCTTGATGACGGCGTTCATGTCCACTTCAAGCAGCAGGTAGGAGCCGCCCTTGAGGTCGAGGCCCAGGTTGATGGCGCGCCAGGGGACCCAGCTGGCGGGCTTGGGCAGGAGGTTGGGCAGGCTGAGCAGGACGCCCAGGGCGCAGACGCCGAGGATCAGCCAGGTTTGCAGGCGGCTGAAATACATCATGGGCGAAGGGTCATCGCTGCGAGGTCCGGGGGGGCGAGGGGGGGCAGGAGTCGGCTCCGCTGGGCGGGAGGTCGGGAGGGGCGGAAAATGGCGGCAAAGGGGGGGGCAGGCAACCATGGAGCGGGGCGGTGGCCGAAACGTGGCGCGGCTGGTAGGGCTGGGCGGGGCTTGAGGAGCATGGAATGAGCGGCGTGGTGCGCATCGGCGTGGCGGGGGCCGGGTATTTCGGGCGGTTTCATGCGCAGAAGGTGGCGCAGGGGGCGCGCAGCGTTCTGGTGGGGGTGCACGACCCGGATGCGGGGCGGGCAGGGGCGCTGGCGGCCGAAATGGGATGTGCGGCGCTGGGCTGGGACGAGATGCTGGCGGGCTGCGATGCGGTGGTGGTGGCATCGCCGGCGGCGGCGCATTTCGGGGCGGCTTCGGCGGCGTTGCGGGCGGGCAGGCACGTGCTGGTGGAGAAGCCGGTGGCGGCGACGCTGGCTGAGGCGGATGCGCTGATCGGGCTGGCGGCGGAGCGTGGGTTGGTGCTGCAGGTGGGGCACCTGCTGCGCTATGCGCCGGAGCGGGCGGCGGTGGTGGCGCGGATGGCGCGGCCGACGCTGATCGAATGCGTGCGGGTGGCGCCGTTCCGGCCGCGCGGGACGGATGTGAGCGTGGTGCTGGACCTGATGGTGCACGACCTGGACATGGTGCTGTCCTTGGTGGCGGCACCGCTGGTGCGGGTGGAGGCCGCGGGGGCGGTGGTGGCGAGCGGGAGGCTGGACCTGGTGCGGGCCTGGCTGGGCTTCGCGGATGGGACGGCGGCGGTGCTTTCGGCGAGCCGGGTGGCGGCTGCGGTGGAGCGGCGGATGGTGGTGAGCGGGGCGGAGGGGGTGCTGGAGCTGGATTTCGGCGCACGGACGCTGCGGCATGTGCGGCCGCAAGCCGGCGTGGCGGCGGTGGTGGCCGAGGAGGGGGGCTGGGAGGCGGCTGACCTGATCGCGGCAGAGCATGCGGCATTTGCGGCCGCGGTGCTGGATGGGGCGCCGGTGTTGGTGGATGGGGCGGCGGGGCGGCGGGCGCTGGAGGCGGCGCTGATGGTGGAGCAGGCCGCCGCCGGGTAGGCGGGCGTTACGCCGCGGTGCGGGCGCGGCCCTCGATCGTGTCGAGTGCTGCGAGGAAGCCGGCGGAGAGCCCGTCGTCCAGGAAGTTCAGGCGCAGCGTGCCGTCTGGCAGGCGTTCGTTGACGGTGAAGCGGGCTTCGCAGTCGCGGCCGAGGCTGTCGGCGCGCAGGGTGCCGCGGGCACCGGCGGAGAGGGTGGCGAAGCCTTCGACGCGGGCGCGGCCGCGGGAGATGTCGCGCAGGCGGCCTTCGAGGCGCGCGCCGCCATCCGGCTGGATCATGCAGGGCTTCTCGACGGGGTAGCGCGGCTGGAGGCGGCGATCGGCGTCGGCGGTGGCGGTGCGGATGGCGCCGATGATGTTGCCGTTGAGCGCATCGATGGTGGCGGAAATGGCATCGGAGTTGCCGAGCAGGCTGGCGGCCTGGCTGCCGGAGCGCTGGGCTTCGGCGGAGACCTCTGCGATGCGCTGGGAGACTTCTTCGGCGGCGCTGCCGGTCTGGGCGACGTTGCGGGCGATTTCCTGGGTGGCGCTGGCCTGCTGTTCCACGGCGGCGGCGACGGCGACCGAGACGCTGGCGAGTTCCTGGATGCGCAGGCTGATTTCGCCGACCGCTTCCACCACGGAGCCGGTGGTGGACTGGATCTCCGCGATCTGGCGCGAGATTTCCTCTGTGGAGCGGGCGGTTTGTGTGGCGAGGTTCTTTACCTCTGAGGCGACGACGGCGAAGCCCTTGCCGGCATCGCCGGCGCGGGCGGCCTCGATGGTGGCGTTAAGTGCGAGCAGGTTGGTTTGCGCGGCGATGGAGCCGATGAGCTGGACGACGTCGCCGATGCGCTGGGCGGAATCCGACAGGGACTGGATGCGCTGCTGGGCGCGTTCGCCGCCTTCTACGGCGCGCTGGGCGACGGCGCCGGCCTGGGCGACCTGGGCGGCGATCTCGTTGATGGAGGCGCTGAGTTCCTCGCTGGCGGCACCGACGGCCTGGGCATTGGCCAGCGCTTCCTCGGCGGCGGCGGCCACCGTGGTGGCGTTGTTGCTGACGCGTTCGGCGGCGGCGTTCATCTCCCGCGCTTCGCCGGCGATGACGGCGGTTTGCTGGGCGACCTGGCCCACGGCGGCGCGGGTTTGGGTTTCCACCGTGTTGGCCATGGCCTGGATGGCGGCGCGGCGTTCGATGGCTGTCTTGCGCTCGTTCTCCTCGCGTTCCCGCGCGGAGTAGGCGAGGCGGGCGCGCATGCCGCGCAGCATGCGGATGGTGCGGTGGAACTCGCGTGCGGCGGTGAGGGGGATGGTTTCGGTGGTTTCGCCGCGGATGATCGCGTCGAACGCACCTTCCAGCTGGCGCAGGGGGCGGCGCAGGGCTGCGAGGAGCCAGAGGCTGAACAGGGCGGCGGCGATGAGGGCGACGGCGAAGAGGACCAGCGCGCCTGTCATGTGCAGGTGGAAGTCTTCCGCGGCTTCCTCGTTGATTTCCTTGCCGATGCGCTCCTGCAGGTGGATCAGGGCCAGGGCGGCTTCGCGGGCCACTGTGAAGCGGGGGACGACGGTGGTGCGGATGTGGCGGGCGAGGGCTGGGTGATCGCCGGTCTCGACGATGCGTATCCCCTCCTGCAGCCCTTCGCGCACGAAGATGCCACGCTTGGCCGCGAAGTCGTCGGCGAGCTTCTTCTCCTCCGGGGTGAGGTAGGTGGCCATGTACTCGCCCCAGAGGGCGGTGATGCGGTCGCGGTTGGCGACGATCTGGTGGGTGGATTGGCGTGCGTTGTCCTGCTTCCCATCCTCCAGGGAGTCGTCGGCGTCGTGCAGCAGGGACACATTGCTGTGCATGAGGTCGACGATGCTGGCGAGCTGGCGGGCGGGGACAAGGCGGTCGGCGTAGAGGGTGTGCAGGGCCTCGTTGGAATCGTTCATGCCGTAGAGGGTGACGGAGCCAACGCTGAGCATGATGATGGCCATGACGGTGAAGGCAAGCACGAGGCGGCCGGTGATGCTGCGCCAGAGCGAGGCGAGGCGGGCGCCGGGGCCGGCGGGCACCAGCTCGCCATCGGCCAGGGCCATGGTGGGGCGGCCGGCGCGCATGGCGGCGTAGGCCTGGGTGGCGGCGGCGATGTCCTCGCGGCTGGCGCGTGTGCGGACGGAGATGTAGCCCTTGTGCTCGCCATCTTCGGTGACTGGGGTGACGTTGGCGCGGACCCAGTAGAAGCCGCCGGACTTGGTGCGGTTCTTGACCAGGCCTTCCCAGGCGCGGCCGTCCTTGACGGTGGCCCAGAGGTCGGCGAAGGCCTCCTTCGGCATGTCGGGGTGGCGGACGAGGTTGTGCGGCTCGCCCATCAGCTCCTGCTCGGAGAAGCCGCTGATGTGGGTGAAGGCCTCATTGGCGAAGACGATGCGGCTGTCGGGGGCGGTGCGGGAGGCGAGGATCTGGCCCTCTTTGACTTCGATCTCTTCGTTGGTGACAGGCTCGTTCACTCGCATGGTCGGCATTCCTCGTCGCGTGGCGCGGCAGCTGGGCCTTCATGCGCGAGCAGGAATGAACAGGCAGTTGATTTTGCGTGGTGGGTGGGTGGCTTGCTCACCTTGGGGGCATTTGCGACGCTTGCCTGCAACGCCGGGACAGGCGCCGGGCGAGGGAGGGAATGATGAGCTACGAGACCATCACCTATGAGCTGCGGGACACGACCGCGGTGATCACGCTGAACCGGCCGGAGCGGCGCAATGCGCTGAGTTTGCAATTGCAGAAGGAGCTGGCGGCGGCGCTGATCGAGGCCGACGAGCACAATGCGGTGCATTGCGTGGTGCTGAAGGGGGCGGGGCCGCATTTCTGCGCGGGGGCGGATTTGTCCGAGTATTCGGCGCAGCGCGGGCCGGAGTATCGCGGGCGGGAGGAGATTGACGACGATATCTGGCGGCTGGAGCAGGGGCAGAAGCTGCGCATGACATTGTTCGACATGCACAAGCCGGTGATCTGCATGGTGCATGGCACGGTGATCGGCGTGGGCACGGATATCATGCTGCTGTGCGACATCGCGATTGCGGCGGATGACACGCGGATCGGGTTTCCGCCGGTGCGGGACCTGGGCACGCCGCCGGGGCATATGTGGCTGTACAATATCGGGCCGCAGTGGGCGAAGCGGTTGATGCTGACGGGGGATTCGGTGACCGGGACCGATGCCGCGGAGATTGGGCTGGTGCTGAAGGCGGTGCCTTTCGATCAGTTGGAGGCGGAGGTGATGCGGTTGGCAGGGAGGATGGGGTTGGTTGATCCGCATCTTTTGAGTGCCAACAAGCGGTTGATCAATCTCGGGTTGGAGCTGATGGGGGCGCGGACGTTGCAGCGCCTGGCGGCCGAGATCGATGCGCGTGGGCACAACGCGCCGATGGCCCGGGAGTTCAAGAAGACGATGCGGGAGTTTGGCGTGAAGCATGCCTTCACCAAGCGGGATTCGGCGTTTGGGCGGGGGTATGCGAGCGTGAAGGGGCCTGATAAGGATTGAAGCAAGCTGTTCTTTTTTGAAAAAAAGAACCAAAAAACTTTTGTTTGTTTGCTGGTCTCGATGGTCGAGGCCAGCAAACAAATGAAGTTTTTTTTGCTTCTTTTTGTTCACAAAAAGAAGATTCTTTCTTGGGGGTTCTGATGAAGGCTGTTGTTTGCGAAGTGCTGGGCGGGCCCGAGGTTCTGGTGATTCGGGATCTGCCCGATCCCGCGCCGCCCGGGCCGGGCGAGGTGCAGGTGCGCATTCTGGCGCGGGGCGCGCAGTATGTGGATGTGCTGCAGGTGGCGGGCACCTACCAGACCAAGCCGGCGATGCCGTTCATCCCTGGCGGGGAAGCCGCGGGCGAGATTGTGGCTGTGGGCTCCGGCGTGGAGGGGTTTGCCGTGGGCGACCGGGTGATGAGCCGGCATTCCGATGGGGCGTTCAAGACGCTGGGGAATTGCAAGGCTTCCGCGTGTGACCTGCTGCCGGCGGCTTTGAGCCTGGAAGAGGGGGCGGCGTTTCGGGGGGCTTATACGACCGCGTACTATGCGCTGTTGCAGAAGGGGCGGATGAAGCCGGGCGAGTGGGTGCTGATCCATGGCGCGGCGGGGGGGATCGGAATTTCGGCCATTCAGATCGCCAAGCTGTATGGGGCCAAGGTGATTGCGACCGCTTCCGGTGAGGCGAAGCGGGCGGCGTGCCTGGCGCAGGGGGCGGACCATGCGATCGAGTATCGCGGGGGGTTCAAGGATAAGGTGAAGGAGCTGACCGGGGGGAAGGGCGTGGATATCGTCTATGACCCAATCGGGGCGGAGGTGTTTGACGAGTCCACGCGGTGTTTGAACTGGGGGGCTCGGTTGCTGATTTTGGGGTTCCTGGGTGGGGCGCCGGCTCTGGCGAAGACGAACCACCTGCTTATCAAGGGGGCGGAGGCGATCGGGGTTTGGATCGGGGGGCTTGGGATGAACGAGCCTGCGGTGGCCGAGGCGAATATGCAGGTGTTGTTGGGGTTGGCGGCGGAGGGGAAGCTGAAGCCGGCGATTTCGCATCGGTTTCCGCTGGACCAGGCGAGTGAGTGCTTGCAGGCGATTATTGGGCGGGAGGTGATTGGGAAGGCGGTGTTAGTGGGGTAGGCTGATCAGTCCCGGCGACAGACAGCCTCGCGGAGTTCGATCAGAGCAGCCACGACGGCCTTCTCGGCGGCCAGGAGCTTGTCGACGGGGAGGCTGCGCTTGCCCCCGAAGCCGACGATCCAGCCACCTGGATTCTCGATTGGGCTGGCACCGGGTATGGCGCTGGCGATCCGATGGGCAAAGGGTTGCATCGCCGCTTTATGTTGACCGATCGACCAGGACAGGTTGACCGACCCGTCGGCATGGATGGCGATGGGTATGATGTAATGGTTGTCCACTGAGAGGCGGAGCGCGAAGTGCCGCTTCGTCACGTGGTCGACACCTATTGGCGCGCAGGCCCTTGCAAGGGCCAGAAGATGTCTTGCCGCACCGGGATGGACCTGCTCGATGTCGTGCTGCCAGCTTGATACGGCACTCGTGCCGGCCGACTGGATGTCGCGGCGTTTCTCTGGGCGGGGAATGGTCACTAGCCTCGAAAGGCCGTCCCAGTTGGTGTGGACTGGCGGGTGGAGGCGGGGATCGATCAGCCCCATTTGCTCCAGCGTGTAGTTGCCGCGCCCGAAGTTGCAGGGCCAGCAGGTGGTGACGAGGTTGTCGGGGTCGTTGTTGCCTCCGGCGGAGTGCGGAATCACGTGGTCCCAGGTGGCGTTCAGCGCGAGGAAGGCGGCGTGGTATGTGTCGCTGCGGCCCTCGGGCACCGCGTGTGGTGCCGCATCGCGCAGGCGCTTTCGGGCGGCGGGATGAACGACGCGGATGCCGCAGAAGCGACAGTGGTAGCCGTCGCGGCGCAAGACTTCGTCTCGGACGGATTGGCTTGGCATGCGTTGACCGGATTTTCCGGCCGACCGGTTAGCCCTGGACGCGGGTCTGATCCGGTGGATGTCGGGGTCGAGTTTTCCCATGACGCGGAGGCTGAACGTGCGCAGGTGCGGCATGTCGGCGCGAGCCAGGAGGTCGGCGACACGAGCGCTGTCGCCGGCGATCAGGGCATCCGCTGCCTGGGCGAGAAGATCGGCGGCGTGATCGGAGTGCTGCGGATGGACTGCGAGGCAGCGGCGGGGCGCGAAATGGGCGTCGTCCGGCATCGGGCATTCCACGACGGGATGAGCCGATAGCGAAGCATGTGGACAGTTTCAGGCAGCTTACAGAGGGATGGCGGTGTTACCGCCCCTGGTAGGTTGGCGCGCGCTTGCCGAGGAAGGCGGCGACGCCCTCCGCAAAATCCTGGGTTTTCATGCTCTGGTGGAAGGCTTCGCGCTCGGCGTTCATCTGGGACGGGAGGTCGCGGTCCGCGCTTTCGCGCAGGAGGCGCTTGATGCGGCCGTAGGCCTGGGTGGGGCCGGTGGCGAGGCGTTGGGCGAGGGCCTGGGTGGCGGTGGCGAGGTCGGCGGCGGGGACGACCTGGTTGATGAGGTTCAGGCGAAGGGCTTCGTTTGCGTCGATGGTGTCGGCGAGGAGGGCGATTTCGAGGGCTTTCCTGAGGCCGACGAGGCGGGGGAGGTGCCAGGAGGCGCTGCCGTCGGGGCTGGTGCCGACGCGGGTGTAGGCGAGGGTGAATTTAGCATCGTCGGCGGCGATGGCGAGGTCGGCGGCCAGGGCCACGCTCATGCCCGCGCCGGCGACGGGGCCGTGGAGGCTGGCGATGACGGGCTGGGGCATCTCGGCCAGGCGGGCGAGGGTGCGGTGGAGGGGGAGCATGATGGCGTCCACCACCTGCGGGCCTTCGGTGAGGCCGCGCTGGATGACGCTGAGGTCGCCGCCGGCCATGAAGCCCCGCCCTGCGCCCGTGAGGATGATGACGCGGAGGTCGGGCTTTTGTTGCAGGGCGAGGACGGCGGATTCCAGGGCCTCGGCCATGGGGATGTCGAGCGCGTTCAGGGCCTTGGGGCGGTTGAGGGTGAGGGTGGCGATGGGGCCATCGGCTTCGACGATCAGGGGGGCGTCATGCATGTGCGATCTCCGTCTTCGAAGTTGCCTCGCGCGCCTTCGGCGCTGCCGGCATAGGGCGGGGGGCCGTCGATGGCTTCCATGGCTTGGCGGGCGAAGGCGCGGCTGAGGGACAGCGTGTTGGCGGCATCGGCGGCGGCGGCGTTGCCGGCGCGGACCCTCGCGGCGATGCCTTCGAAGATGACGGCGAAGCGCCAGAGGGCGAAGGCGAAGTGGAAGGGCCAGAGGCCCGGTGTGGGTTTGGCGGCGCGGACGTAGTCGGCGATGTGTTCTTCCTCGGTGGGGATGCCGAGGGCCTGGTGGTTGAGGCCGGCGATGCCGCCGTAGTGCTCGGGGCGCGAGCGCCAGGCCATGGCGTTGAAGGCGAGGTCGGCGAGCGGGTCTCCCAATGTGGAGAGTTCCCAATCGAGCACGGCGATGACGCGGGGCTCCGTGGGGTGGAACATGAGGTTCCCCAGCCGGAAATCGCCGTGGCAGAGGGCGGTGGTTTCGCCTTCGGGGATGTTTTTCGGGAGCCAGATGTTGAGATATTCGATGTCGAGGACCGGGGTGGTTTTGGAGAGTTCGTATTGCCTGGTCCAGCGGGCGATCTGGCGGGCGAAGTAGCTGCCGGGGCGGCCGAAATCGGACAGGCCGACCGTGGCGGGGTCGATGGCGTGGAGGTGGGCGAGGGTTTCGGCCATGGAGTGGTACATGGCGCGGCGGTCGGCGGGGGAGACGCCTTCGGCTTCGTAGGTGGGGAAGACGCGGCCTTGCAGGCGGTCCATCACGTAGAACGGGGTGCCGATGATGGCGGCGTCGGTTTCGTAGAACAGGCAGTCGGGGACGGGGATTTTCGTGCCGCGCAGCGCGGTCATGACGCGGAATTCGCGGTCGATGGCGTGGGCGCTGGGGAGGAGGTCGCCGGCGGGCTTCTTGCGCAGGACGAGCTCGCGCGTGTCGAAGCTGGCGAAGAAGGTGGGGTTGGATTGGCCGCCGCCGATGCGTTCGAGGCGTAGGGCGCCGGCGAGGCCCGGGAGGCGGGCTTTCAGGTAGGATTCCAGGCGTTCGGTGTCGAATTCGGGCGCGGTGCCCTGGTGTGACTCGGTCATGGCGTTCGCGCCCCCTCTTGGGATGCATCATAGCGGACGTTGGAGGGCGCGGGCGAGGCGACTATATCGGCGGCATGATCCGTGTGACCGAACTGCGATTGCCATTGGACCATCCGCCCGAGGCGCTGGGCGCCGCCGTGGCCGCGCGGCTGGAGGTGGAGGCGGTGCGGGCTGTGCATGTGGCGCGGCGGGCGCATGATGCGCGGCGCAAGGCTGCGATCGTGTTCAGCTACACGGTGGATGTGGAACTTGCCGACGAGGCCGGGGTGCTGGCGCGGCTGGCCGGGGACAAGCATGTGTCGGTGTCGCCGGATACCGATTACCGGTTTGTCGGGCGGGCGCCTTCGGGGGCGGCGCGGCCGGTGGTGGTGGGGACGGGGCCGTGCGGGATCCTGGCCGCGCTGGTGCTGGCGCAGATGGGGTTCCGGCCGATCATCCTGGAACGCGGCAAGGTGGTGCGGGAGCGCACGAAGGATACCTGGGGGTTGTGGCGGCGGGGGCTGCTGAACCCCGGATCGAACGTGCAGTTCGGTGAGGGGGGGGCCGGCACGTTCTCAGACGGGAAGCTGTATTCGCAGATCAAGGACCCCGGGCATCGCGGGCGGAAGGTGCTGGAGGAGTTCGTGCGCGCGGGGGCTCCCGAAGAGATTTTGTGGGTGGCCAAGCCGCATATCGGGACGTTCCGGCTGGTTTCGATGGTGGAGCATATCCGCGCGACGATCGAGGCGCTGGGCGGGGAGTATCGCTGGGGGAGCCAGGTGGTGGACCTGGAACTGGATGAGCGGCGGGCAGTGCGCGGGGTGGTGCTGGAGAGCGGGGAGCGGATTGCGGCCGACCATGTGATTCTGGCGGTGGGGCATTCGGCGCGGGATACCTTCGCGCGGCTGCACGAGATCGGGGTGGCGATGGAGGCGAAGCCGTTCTCGATCGGGGTGCGCATTGAGCATCCGCAATCGTTGATTGATCGGGCGCGGTTCGGGACATTCGCGGGGCACGATGCGCTGGGGGCGGCGGATTACAAGCTGGTGCATCACTGTGCCAACGGGCGCAGCGTTTATTCGTTCTGCATGTGCCCCGGGGGCACGGTGGTGGCGGCGACCAGCGAGGAAGGCCGCGTGGTGACGAACGGGATGAGCCAGTATTCGCGGGCGGAGCGGAATGCGAATGCTGGGATCGTGGTGGGGATCGATCCCTCGGATTATCCCGGCGGGGTGTTGGCGGGGATCGCGTTCCAGCGGAAATGGGAGAGCCTGGCGTTTGCGGCCGGGGGCGGGAATTATGAGGCGCCGGGGCAGTTGGTGGGGGATTTTCTGGCCGGGCGGGCTTCGACGGCGTTCGGGAGCGTGCTGCCGAGCTACAAGCCGGGGGTGCACCTGACGGATTTGTCGAAGTGCCTGCCGGAGTTCGCAGTGGCGGCGATCCGCGAGGCGTTGCCGGTGTTCGGGCGGCAGATTCCGGGGTTCGACATGGCGGATGCCGTCATGACGGGGGTGGAGACGCGGACCTCCTCGCCGGTGCGGCTGCCGCGGGGGGCGGATTTGCAGAGCACCAACACGAAGGGGCTGTTTCCGGCCGGCGAGGGGTGCGGGTATGCCGGCGGCATCCTGTCGGCGGGGGTGGATGGGATACGGGTGGCGGAGGCGGTGGCGCGGGCGGTGCTGGGGCGGGAGGCGGTGGCGGCTTGAGCGAGGGAGCGCCTTTTGCGGTGACGAAAGTTCTAACCTTCCGCCAGATGTTTGCTGAGCTCAGAGAGTCTCTTGAGCAGGACGGTTTTCGATATATCGGAGCTGAGATGTTTTCGGACCATAGGGACCCCGTTTCATCTTGGGTCGCCATGCTCGGGAATGACAGGGCATTCCGTCCGCTGTTTGGCGTAATTTCTAAAGAAGTAGACAAAATAGTCTACAAAATTATACGAAAAGTATATCCACATATTAAAAGAACCAACTCGGTGCCATTGTTCAGAATAGCGCCTGGAATTATTTCGCCGAATGACACAAGGATTCTGCACAATAAATCGCGCGATCTCGGCTACGACGAGGCCGAAATATCTGATTTTATCTGGTGGTTGCGAGAGGTGGCTATGCCGTTCTTGAAATCATTTTCCAGCCTGGAACTTTGCCTGGACGCAGCCGTCGAGTATAATTGGGCCGTCCCTGCTGGCGAATTCTACATTCCCGCACTCTTCTTGCTATTTGGTCGAAATACAGAAGCAGATGGTTTTGTCGAAAAAACCTTGAACGCGATGAGGGAGGTCAGCGATCCCACGCGATTTGGCTACGAGAATTACTACGTAAATCTTGTGTTATATTTTGGCGGTGTTCCATTGAATTCTATGTTCAAAATGAACGATTCCGAACTTGTTCTAACACCGCCGTGAGTTGGAAAATTTCGACGGCGCACTATGCGCCTTTGAAGCTTGGGGCGTTGAGCCGCTTCTTCCTTTGGTGCCACGAACCGGTTGGACGGGGTCATACTCTGCTACGGGGTTGGCGCGCCGGCACTGCCGACGCATGATCGCGGGAGAAAAACCCGGGAGACGCCCAGACCATGGCCCGCACTGTATCGCGCCTGCTTGCCGACAGCCTTGAGGCGCATGACATCGACATCATCTACTGCGTGCCGGGCGAGAGTTACCTGGGGCTGACGGACGCGTTGGCGGACAAGAACTCGATCCAGCTTGTCGTGTGCCGGCATGAGGGCGGGGCGGCGTTCATGGCGGTGGCCGATGGGCGGCTGCGGGACCGGGCCGGGGTGGCGGTGGTGTCGCGCGGGCCGGGGCTGGCGAACGCGATGGTGGCGATCCACTCGGCGTTTCATGACGCGACCCCGCTGGTGATGCTGGTGGGGCAGGTGGAGCGGAAGGATTTCGGGCGGCTGGCGCTGCAGGAGCAGAACTACTCGCGGCTGCTGAGCGACATCACCAAGCTGGTGATCGAGGTGAACGAGCCGGAGCAGGCCAGCGAGGCGATTGCGCGGGCGTTCCATGTGGCCGAAAGCGGGCTGCCGGGGCCGGTGGCGGTGATTCTGCCGGAAGACCTGTTCGACGAGACTACCGAGGCGCCGGTGGATCTGCCGCGGCCGAAGGTGCATGCGGGGCCGCGGGCGGAGGATCTGGACCGTCTGGCGGCGATGCTGGCGGCTTCCGAGCGGCCGCTGGTGTATGTCGGGGGCGCGATGGCGGCGGATGCGGTGGGGGATGCCGAGGCGTTCGCCGACCTGGTGCGGTTCTCCGAGGAGTGGGTGGTGCCGGTGAGCCCGACGCATCGCCGCCCCGCGCTGTTCGATGCCGGGCATCCGAATTATGGCGGCTACGTGGGCATTCGCGTGCCGGCGGCGCAGATCGGGGAGATGAAGAAATCCGACCTGCTGCTGTGCCTGGGCGAGCGGATGACGGATACGGTGAGCCAGGCCTACACCTTCCCGACGGCGCCGCAGCCGCAACTGCCGTTCGTGCATGTGTTCCCGGACCCGAACGAGGTCGGGCGGGTGTTCCGGCCGGAGCTGGGCATTCCGGCGACGCCGCTTTCGGTGATCCGGGCGCTGCTGGCCAAGGGCCGCCCGGCTGGGGCGGAGAAGCGGCGTGGCTGGGTGGAGGGGCTGAATGCCATCCATCGCAAGCTGATGGCGCCGGAATGGGCGGCGACCACGGATGGGGTGAACTTCGCGCAGGTGGTGGTGGAGATCGGCAAGCATTTGGCGCCGAATGCGGCGGTGACGTCCGATGCCGGGAATTTCTCGTCGTTCATCCATCGCTATATCGGGTTCAAGCCGGGGATGAGCTTTCTGTCCTCCGTGGTGGGCGCGATGGGGGCGGGGGTGCCGATGGCCGTCGCCGCGTGTTTGCGTGACCGGGAGCGGCAGGTGGTGAGCTTCTCCGGCGATGGCGGCACGCTGATGACGGGGAACGAGCTGGCCACGGCGCGGATGTATGGGGTGAACCCGATCCTGATCGTTTCGGATAACAAGAGCTACGGCACAATCTCCATGCACCATATCAACCGGTATCCGGGCCGGCCGTACAATGCGGCGACGGATCTGCGGAACCCGGATTTCTCGGCCTGGGCGCGGGCGTTCGGGGCGGAGGGGATCACGATCGGGAGCGAGGCCGAGGTGGGGCCGAAGATCGCGCAGGCGTTCGCGATCAAGGACCGGCCGGTGGTGGTGCATGTGCACTCGTCGGCCGAGCAGATGAGTGCGTGGCGCAGGAAGTAAGTGAAGGTTCACCGCGGAGGCGCGGAGGGCACGGAGAAGGCACGGAGGTGCCGCGTCGACTCCGTGCCTTCTCCGCGGGCTCCGTGGCTCCGTGGTGAGTCTTGCCTTCCGCTGCTGCTGCGCTGACTGAGAGACGTTCGTTTTTGCCAGGGACACACGCATATGCCGATTGAATCCGCCGCCCGCCTGCATGCCATCGGCAAGGCCCTTCTGATCGGTGCCGGGGCGCCCCCGGAGGAGGCCGAGACGGTGATGCGGCATTGCATCGAGGCCAATATGGCCGGGCATGACAGCCACGGGATCATCCAGATCCCCGGCTATATCGACCGCATCAAGGCAGGCCACATCGTGCCTGGCGCCAAGTGGGACATTGTGCAGGAATCGCCCACCACCACCGTTGTGGATGGCAACTGGGGGTTCGGCTATGTCGCCAATGAGCGGGCGATGAAGCTGACGATCGAGAAGGCGCGCACGGCGAACGTGGCGGCGGCGACGGTGAGCCGGCAGGGGCATATCGGGCGGCTGGCGGGCTATTCGCTGATGGCGGCCGAGGCGGGGATGATCGGGCTGTGCACGGCGGATTCCGGGCGCTCGCCCAAGCATGTGGCGCCGTTCGGGGGCGCGGAGGCGCGGCTGGGGACGAACCCGATCTCGATTGCGGTGCCTTCCGATCTCGACGGGCCGTTCTTCCTGGATATGGCGACTTCGGCGGTGGCGGCGGGGAAGATCTCGCTGGCGGCGGCGCGGGGGCAGGCGATTCCGGAAGGCTGGGTGGTGGCGGCGGATGGCTCGGCCAGCACGGACCCCAAGAGCTTCCGCCAGGGCGGGGCGCTGCTGCCGCTGGGGGGCACGGAGGGGTTCAAGGGCACGGGCCTGGCCGCGATGGTGGAGGTGCTGTGCGGGTTGCTGACCGGGCTGGGCTTCGGGATCGACCCCACCGGGCGGCACAATGACGGGTGCTTCATGGCGGTGTTCAACGTCGCCGCGTTCCGGCCGCTGGCGACCTTCAAGCGCGAGGTGGCGGAGTTCGCGCAATACCTGAAGGACACCAAGCCCGCGGCGGGCAGCCCCGGCGTGTTCTATCCCGGTGAGATCGAGCATCTGAAGCAGCAGGATCGCCGGGCGAAGGGGATCGAGGTGGAGGATGCCACCTGGGCGAAGCTGCGCGAGCTGGCGCAGGGGTATGGGGTGGCGGGGGAATTGGGGCTGAGCTAGCCCCGCGGGTTGCTGGTCGCAGGCGGGCTGCGACCAGCTTTCCGGATCAGTCTGTCTGCGGCTTCTTGGCCAGCATCATGCGGCGGCGGGCCTCGCCTTTCTGGCGCAGGTATTCCGCGTTTTCCGGGGTGACCCGGTTGTAGACTGCGCGCCAGCCGGGGTCGCCGTTCCACTGGAACGGGGCGGCTTCGGTGGTTTGCGGGGCGGTGGCGGTCTGCAGCAGGTTCAGTGCCTGGCTGACGATGGCCTTCTGCATTTCCACCTGGCCTGGCAGGCCGGCGGGGTTGCCGAGGGGGAAATCGGTGAACACGAAGCGGGCGACCGCGGTGTATTCCACGATGTCTTTTGCGGAGCCGATGACGACGGTGGGGATGCCGTTCTCTTCCAGATGCCGGGCGATCAAACTCACGGTTTGATGGCAGACCGGTCAGATGGCGCAGAGGATGGCGGCGTCGGCCTTGTCTTCGCGTAGGCGAGCGAGGGTTTCCGGTGCGTCCTGGGCCAGCGTCTTGCGGATGCTGTATTCCGTCGGCACGCCGTGGAAGCGGGGGGTGAGGCCGGCAAAGTGGCCCTCCCGCGCCAGGGCGGCGGCGGCGGCCAGGGGCAGGAAGCTTTCGCGATCGTTGGTGTGGGTGGTTTCGCGGTCCCAGGCGAGGTCGCTGGTGTCCAGCGCATCCGGCGCCGGGTCGACCGGGGCGGACCAGACGTGGCGCCAGCCTTTTGCGTCCTTGTTGGAGCCGTCGAGCGGGCTGGCGGTGGTCAGCAGGGCGATGCGCGCTTCGGTGAGCGGCTTGGCGAGGGGGGTGAAGGGGGCGGTTTCGTTATGCGCCCATTGGTAGTCGGCCTTGTAGCCGAGCGCGCGGTAGTAGAGGCGCGTTCGCTCCATGTAGCCGACCGGTTGGCCGGGGTCGTCCATTGGCGGTTCCTCCTGGTGGCGAAGGGAACGATGCGCCGGGTTGGGCGGGTGCTCAAGGGGGGCAGGGTGGGGTAGGATGTGCGCATGATCGTGTTCGGAACGCTGTTCGCGCTGAATGTTGCCGTGGCCCTGGGGGTGTTCGGGTTCTTCATCATCGGCCTGGCCGATGGGACGGTGACGATTTCCAATATCCTGATCTGGGGTGGGGTGATGGGCGTGCTGTTCTCCGTGCCCATGGCCGGCTGGCTGCTGCGGGTGCGCGGGCAGCGGCGGCTGGGAACGGCGCTGCTGGTGCCAATGGTGGTTCTGGCAGCGCTGGCAGTGGCGCTAAGGTAAGAATGGCAAAAAAGACCTCATCCGATTGCGCTGAGCCTATCCCCAGCACAATCAAATAAAAGTTTTTTGGTTCTTTTTTTCAAAAAAGAACGCGCTTACTTCGGGATATCGAGCCCCAGGTTCTCCCGCAGCGTCTTGCCTTTGTAGTCCTTGTGGTAGAGCCCGCGCCGTTGCAGTTCCGGCACCACGTGATCGACGAAATCGGCGTAGGCGCCGGGCACGTGGGTGGCGCCGACGACGAAGCCGTCGCAGCCGCGGTTCACGAACAGCTCCTCCAGCTTGTCTGCCACTTCCTTGGGGCCGCCGACGACGGCGCCGTGGGGGCGGCCGCGGCCGGTGATGGTGATGAAGTCGCGCGTGGTGGGGTTCTTCTTGCCGCTGGCCTGCACCACGCGGTCGCGCATGGTCTGGATGCCGCCGATGCTGGCCATCTCCGCATCGGAGAACGGCTCATCCATGCCTTTGGTGGCGAAATCGAAGTTGAGCGCCTCTGACAGCAGGGAGAGCGCGTCGATCTCCAGCGGCAGGGTTTCGATGTAGGCCATCTTGTCTTCCGCCTCCGCGCGGGTGGCGGCGCAGACGGTGTGGACGAGGGTGCAGAGATGGACCTGCTCGGGATCCCGCCCCGCGGCGGCGATCTCGTCCTTCACGGCCTTGTAGCCGGCCTGCTGCACAGCGAGCGGGCCGCCGCCGGCGAAGATCACCTCGGCCCAGCGCCCGGCGAAGCGGCGGCCGCGGCCAGACTGGCCGGCCTGGATGATCACGGGATGGCCCTGCGGCGTGCGCGGCACGGTGAAGGGGCCGCGGGAGGCGAAGTGCTCGCCCTTGTGGTCCAGGCGGTGCACCTTTTCGGGGTGGGCGAACAGGCCGGTTTGCTTGTTCAGCACCAGGGCGTCGGCTTCCCAGGATTTCCAGTGGCCGGTGACGACCTCCAGGAACTCGTCGGCGCGATCGTAGCGGCTGTCGTGCTCGGCGACCTCGTTGCGGCCCATGTTCCAGGCCTCGCCCTCGTTCAGCGAGGTGACGACGTTCCAGGCGGCGCGGCCGCCGGTGAGGTGATCGACCGTGGCGAACTGGCGGGCGACGTGGAACGGCTCGTAATAAGTGGTGGACGCCGTGGCGCCGAGGCCGAGATGGGTGGTGGCCATGCCCATGGCCATCAGCACCGCCACCGGGTCCAGCTTGACCACGCGGATGCCGTGCTCGATCGCGTGGGCATGGTCGCCGCCGTAGCGGTCCGGCAGGGCCAGGCGATCGTCGAAGAAGCCCAGGTGGAACTTGCCACGCTCCAGTGTGCGGCCAATCTCCTGGTAGAAATCGGGGGACATGAAATCCGTCCGGCTGTCCGGATGGCGCCAGGACATGGCGAGGTTGGTGCAGTTCTGGGCCTGCAGAAAGCCCACCATGGTCATCTGGCGCGGCATCGTTGTTCCCCCCGGAAGGAAGGCGAGGGACTCTGCCCCTCGACCCCGTCGTGCGCTAGCACGCTCACGCGTGACGGGGCCTTAGGCCCCAGACCCCATTTTCTGTCCGCCTTCGGCGGGGAGGGGCCGGCGTGGCCTCTCCGCTGCCTCGATGGCCCCTCCCCGCCGAAGGCGGAAAACGGAAGAGGGTCCAGGGACCTCAGGTCCCTGGCGGGTCCAGGGCAGAGCCCTGGCCTTGCCTTACTGCGAGAACTTCGTGCCGCCCAGGCGGAGGAGGCCGTCGGGGACGATGCTGAGGCCTTGGACGGACTTCTGCGTGCCGATGATGTTGCGGGTGCTGTAGAGGTAGATCAGCGGCAGGTCGCGGCGCTGGAGTTCCCAGACCTTGGCGTAGAGGGCGCGGCGGTCGGCGACGGCGGTGGCGACGCGGGCTTCGTCGAGCAGCTTGTCCATCTCGGGGTTGTTGTGCTTGCCGTAGTTGAAGGCGCCCTTGGAGTGCATCAGCGCCCACATGTTGCCATCGGCGTCGGCGCGGCCGGACCAGCCGATCATGTAGGCCTGGAACGCGCCCTGGTAGCCGGCCTGGAGGGAGGAGGCGAACTCCATCACCTTCGGCTTCAGGTCGAACCCGGCCTCGGCGACCATGGACTGGATGACCTCGGCGGCCTGCTGCGCTTCCGGCGCGTTGGTGACGGTGAGTTCCACCGGCACGCGGCCGGTGATGCCGGCCTGGGCCAGCAGGGCCTTGGCCTGGGCGATGTCGCGGCCAGGCGGCTGGATGGCGGGCACGTAGAAGGGCGAGCTGGAGATGTTGGCCTGGGCCGTGGGCGTGAGCATGCCGGCGAAGACGACGTCGCTGATCGCCTGGCGGTCCAGCGCGAGTTCAAAGGCCTGGCGCACCAGGGCGTTCTGGCCACTCAGGGTGTTGGCGGCGGGGCCGTTGGCGAGGTTGAAGTTGATGCCGGTGTAGCCCAGCGCATCCCACATGGTGAGGTTCAGCCGGGCGTCTTTCTTCACGGCGGCGACGTCGGTCGGCGCGACGAAGGCCATGTCGAGGCTGCCGGACTGCAGGTTGGCGAGCCGGACCGAGGAGTTCGGCATGGGCAGGTAGGTCACGCGGTCGAAGTGGTAGTTGCCGGCGTTGTAGTGGCCGGGGAAGCGCTTCAGCACGATGCGGTCCTGCGCCACGCGGCTGTCGAAGGCGTAGCCGCCGGCGCAGACGGGGTTGAGGCCGAACTTGTCGCCGGCCGCTTCCGCCGCCTTGGGCGAGATCATGATGCCGGCGCGGTCCGTCAGCTGGGCCAGGAGCTGGGAGGCGGGTTGCTTAAGATTCAAGCGGATGGTGAGCGGATCGATGATGTCGATGGACTCGATCGCGTTGACCTCACCGGCCCGCATGCTGCCCTTCATCGTGAGGTCGCGGGTGAGCTTGTACTTGGCGGCCTCGGCATCGAACTTCTCGCCGTCGTGGAAGGTGACGCCGGGGCGGAGCGTGATGACGAGCTTGGTGGGGCTTTCGTAGCGGTGGCCGGTGGCCAGTTGCGGGATGATGTTCAGCTTCTCATCGAGGTCGAACAGCTTGTCGCACATGGCGGCATAGACGATGCGGCCGACGAAGCTGGAGCCCAGGGTCGGGTCCAGCAGGTCGGGGTCTTCCGCCAGGCCGATGCGCAGATGGCTGGCAGAGGGCTGGGCCTGGGCCGGCGCAATGCCCACCAGGGCGGCCAGCGCGAACGCCGATGAAAGCAGCAATTTCCGCATGTTGGTCCCCATGTTTAAGTAATTGAATCAGGTGATCGGGCGGCCATCGCGGGCGATGGCGGCTTCGATCACGCTGCGGTCGGATTCGCCCCAGGGGCTGTCGCGCCCGGCCAGGAAGCGGCGGAACACGGCGTAGCGTTCCAGGCTGATGCGGTGCAGGCGGCGCAGGTCGGCCAGCGGGTCGGCGTGGTCATCGGAGCGGATGTCCAGATCCGGGTAGGGATCGGCGGTGCAGATCTTGAGGCCGGCGGATTGCTTGCCGCGCTTGTCCCCGCCCACGGCCTCACCGGCTTCCATGGCGGTGAGGAGGCGTTCGGCGAGGCTGCCGGTGGCGTTCAGGAAGCCATCCAGCGTGGCCTGCACCACCTGCGGGCCGGCGAGCATGTTGCCGGCGACGGAGACATCCTGGCCCGCCACATGGCCGGCCCAGGTGATGCAATCGGGCCCGCTGTGCTGGGCGATCTCGCCGCGGGCATCGAGGATGTGGAACTGGCGCTGGGCGTGCATGGGGTCTGGCCCCACGAGGCTGGAGAGCACGGCCTGCGCGCCTTCGCCGGCCCGCAGGCGGGGCATGGCGTGCACGGCGTACATGGGGTTCACCAGCGCCTGGGTGGCCAGGGCGGCGACACCGCCTTCCACGTGGATGCACAACCCGCCAACGGCGAAGAATTTGGACGCCACGGCGGCGCCAAGCGCACCGGTGGCGGAATCGCGAACGAGAATGGACCAGGTCATGCCGCAGCATCACGCGCCCGCGACGGGCGCGCAAGCGGGCAGAAGGCGGCTATGGCTCAGCCTGCGGCGAAGTTGTGCTCGAACGGCTCAGTCTGGCTCATGCTGCGGACCATGGGGGGCACGGCAGGGGCGGGCGGGGTGGTGAGCGCGCTGGCCTTCACCACTGCCTGCAGGCGGTTGTGAGCGCCGAGCTGGCGGTAGACGGCGGCGAGGTGGGTCTTGACGGTGGGCACGGCGAGGCCGAGGCGGTGGGCGATATCCTTGTTGGAGCGGCCTTCGGCGAGCAGGTTCAGCACATCGGCCTGCCGGGCGGTGAGGGCGTGGTGCGGCGGCTCCATGTCGCGCTGCGGGGCAGGGGCGAGCGCCGGCGCTGGGCGGTGGGGGGCGACCTTGGCGCTTTCCTTCGGCTCGCTGCCGCCGGTGGAGATGAACAGGTCGGGCGTGGCGATGACCTTGAGGGTGCGGATCAGCTTCATGCCGCTGCAGGTGCGGGCGATGTAGCCGCCCAGCCCATCCTCGAAGCAGCGGATGATGGTGGCGCAGTCGTTGGTTTCGCCGACGCCGACGACCTTGGTGTGCGGGTGGTCCTGGCGCAGGGCGCCGAGATTGAAGTGGGTGTGCAGGCCCGGCAGCTGCAGGTCTAGGAAGACGAGATCGCAGCGTTGCGTGGCCATGCGGGCCCGCAGCTCGATCGCGTCGGCGGTCTCCACGATCTGCCACGTGGGGTGGCAGTGCGTGACCAGCTCGACAAATTCTGCGCGAAACGACCGATTCTTTTCTGCAATGAGTATCCGCATTCTGCGCATCCCGTTTGTCGAGTAAAAAGTAACATCAGTTGACGTGAAAGTGAAGCCCTTCCCTGTTAATTTTTCGGTAATTTCTTGTTTCCGCACATGATCTCGGCAGAAATGGCGACCTGAATCGCGCTTAAGTCAAACTTGAATCGACCCTGTTCTTGAAGAATAATAAAACCTTGAGTCGTGGAAACGACCGCCTTTTCCAGAATCATCCAGATTGGTTCTTAACAAGAACGCTTTCTTTCGATTTAGTTTCCACGGCGCCGTGCGTAAAGAGAATCGAATTCACGCTAATATACTACCGACCCGTGATTCTGTACCTGGATTCGCAAGTTGTTAAGGAATTCGTGGGGCAAGGCGGAGGCGCGAACATTTTCGGGGCTGCGGGGCGGCCGGAGAATGCAACGGTAAGTGACGGCATTCACAAGATATTTCGTGAACGTGAATCGCATTTTGCGGGATCGCCGGGGCATCGGCCCACGGTGGCGGGTGGGGCGGGGAATCACGCCGCCGCGAGGGCGATCGAGTATCTCCGTGCCTGCCGGCATGGCGCTGCCGGGCAGCGTGACGGGGAGGGAATTCACGCGGGCCGGACGGTGTTCACGGTCACGATCGGCGCTGGTTCAGTTGAACGCCGCCACCAGGCGCAGCCCGGCGGGGCCGGCCACCACGATGAAGATGCAGGGCAGCACGAAGGCCACCATCGGCAGCGTCAGCAGCACCGGCAGGCGGGCGGCCTTCTCCTCGAAGCGGATCAGCGTCTCCTGCCGCATCTCGCCGCCCATCTGGCGCAGTGCCTCGCCCAGCGGGGTGCCGTACTGCATGGTCTGGATCAGCGTGGTGGTCAGGCGCTTGATGCTCTCCAGCCCCGTGCGCTCGCCGAGGTTGGTCAGCGCCACCCGCACGTCGGAGCTCATCTGCAGCTCCTGCACGGTCTGCTCGAACTCCCAGGCGATCTGCGGGTGCGCCTCGGCGATTTCCTGCGCCACGCGGGTGAGGGCGGGTTCCAGCGGCAGGCCGGCCTGGGTGCAGATCAGCAGCATGTCCATCGCATCGGGCAGGCTGGCTTCCACCTTCTTCACGTAGGTGTCGCGCAGGCGCCGCACCACCATGTCTGGCCCCACCAGGCCGATCACGGCGGCGGCCGCGGGCAGCAGGTTGGAGAGCATCTGGTCCAGGTCCAGCTGCTGCGTGACCACCACGGCCACCAGCGGCAGGCCGATCAGCAGCAGGATCTTGCAGCCGATGAACAGGCCCAGCGCGTGCCGGCCAGACATGCCGGCCACCGCCAGCGCCTTTTCCAGCTCCTCCACCGTCTTGCGCGACAGCACGCCCGAATTGGCGATGCGCCCGCCGATCCCGGCCACCATCCGCGCCAGCATCTGGCCGGCCTGCGGCGTGGCTGGGCCGTTGGCGGCGTGGGCCACGTAGGTGCCGTTGGCCATCCTCAGCCGCATGCGCAGCCGTTCCTCCCGCCGCGAATGGCGCATCAGCGCCAGGCCGGTGAGCACCATCGCCAGGGTAAGGACGAAGGCGACGCTGAACAGCACGGGGTGGTTCATTTGAGGCTGGTCCGGATGATCATGCGCATGGCCAGGATGCCGGTGGAGAGCGACAGCAGCGCGATGCCCAGCAGGTTGCGGCCGGACTCCTCGATGAAGAGCACGCCGATATAGGCGGGGCTGAGCACGGCCAGGCCGAGGCCGGAGACGAAGGGCAGGGCGGCCAGCACCATGGCGCTGGTGCGCGCCTCCGACGCCAAAGCGTAGGCCTTGGAGCGCAGGGCGACGCGCTTGCGGATCACGTCGGCCAGGTTCTCCAGCGTCTCGGTCAGCCCACCGCCGGTCTGGGATTGCAGGGACAGCGCGGTGGCGAAGAACTGATATTCAGGAAGACCAGCGCGTTGCGCCATGGCTTTCAGAGAAAGGTCGAGCCGCGTGCCGATGCTGAGGTCGCTGGCGATGCGCTCGAACTCCGGCGCGGTGGGCGGCTGGGACTGGCGGGCGACGTGGCGCATCGCCTCGCTGACCGGAATGCCCACCCGCACGGAGCGCACGATCATGGAAAGCGCATCCGGCATCTGGTTGCGCAGCAGCTGGCGCCGGCGCTCATCCACCCAGTTGAAGAAGGCGCGCGCCAGGAACACCCACACCACGGGGATGAAGAAGAAAGCGATGTCGCCGGCGACGATGGTGAGGATGCCCGCCACCAGGCGTGCCAGCAGTAGTGCCAGTACCAACACGATCAGCCATGGCACCGGGTAGTGGCTGGAATGGGCGGGGTCGAAGCCGAACACGCCCATCGCCTTGCGCATCCAGCCCTTGTCCTCCGAGGATTCCACCCGGGTGATGCGCATGCGCATCTCCTTCGGCTTGTCGTCCTCTTCCTCCCCGGCAGGGCGGACATCAGCGAGGCCGCGGCGCCGTCGGCATACACGGGCGCGTCCATCAGCGGCACGTCGCTGGCCAGCACGTGCAGCCGGTCTGATACCGGTTGGGCGGCGCGCTCGGCCAGCAGCGCATCGATGCGCTCCGGCGTTTCCAGCGCGGATTGCAGGCCGCCGCTGGGGGCGGTGTTCAGCAGGAAGGCGCCGGTGCCGCGGTGCAAATCGGCATCCAGCAGCACGGTATGGCGATGCCGTTCGGCGCCGAGGTGCCAGGCGAGGTTGGCAGCCAGCATGGAGGTGCCGGCCCCGCCCTGCGCGCCGGTGAAGGCGATCATCCGCCCGCCCAGCACTACGCCTGCCCGGCCGGACTGGCCGCGCACGAAGGGGCCGAAATGCCGCGCCACGATGTCGCGCGTCAGCGGCTTGGCGAGGTACTCCATTGCGCCCAGGCCGCGCGTGACCTCTCTATAGAAGGTGATGTCGTGGATATCGCCCACCACCAGCACGCAGACATCCGGCTCCACCACTTCCGACAGCGCGCCCAGGGCGGCCAGCGGCTCATCCTCGCCGGAGACGTCCACCACCAGGATGCGCGGAGTCTTCACCTTCTGCAGCGTGGCGATGCCGGCGCGGATGCCGCCGCGGCGCATGTCCGCGGTTTCCAGCAGCAGGTCGGCCAGGCCGTCGCGCACCGCGGCTTCGGTGTGCGCATCGGCCAGGAAGGTCATGATCTGCGGCCGGTCGTGGCGCACTGCGCCCAGGCCGGTATCCCCGTTGGCGGAGCGTGCGATGACCTCGGACATCAGCGGGTCGCGTCCTGCGCGCCGGCACGGGCGCCACCGCCGGGTTGGGCACCTTGGCCCTGCGTCCGCTGGGCGGGCCCGCCCTGCCACATCCGTTCCACCGCCGGGCCACCACTGCGCACGGTGCCGCCGGTTTCGCCGCGCCCGCGCACCAGGTCGGCCGGGTTGGCCACCTGGGCGGCGATATTGGCCTCGTTCACTCCGCTGGGTCGCCAGATCCCCGCCTTCTCATAGGGGTCGGTGGCAGAACAGCCGGCCAGCGCCCCGGAGAGGGCGAGCAGGGCGAGCGGGGCGACGCGCATCTTGCGGGTGCGGCTCATGGGGGTGCTCACAGGAGGGGTTTTGCTCACTGAAGGATGAAGCCGGGGCGGCCGGGGCGGCCGGGCGGGGAAAGCGGCATCGGCACCAGCGCGGGCGCGGCCGGCGGGCCGCCGGTCTGGCGCATCATCAGCAGCCGGTCGCGGTCGTTCGGCACGGTGTAGTTGTCCCCGGCCATGCGCAGCTGGTTGGGGTCGTTCACCGGCTTCACCACGAAGGGGGTGATCAGGATCACCAGCTCCGTCTCGTTGCGCTGGAACCGGTCGGAGCGGAACAGCGCGCCCAGGATCGGCACCTCGCCGATGCCCGGCAGGGCCTTGTCTGCCTGGCGCAGCGAATCCTGCAGCAGCCCGGCGATGGCGAAGCTCTGGCCGCTGCCCAGCTCCACCACCGTCTCGGCCCGGCGCACCGTGAGGCCCGGCACGCGGAAGCTGAGCCCGCCGGCCACCAGCTGCACGGCGTTGTCGTCCGACAGCTGGCTCACTTCCGGGGCGACCTTCATGTTGATCCGCCCGTCGGTCAGCACCGTCGGCAGGAAGGTCAGGTTCACGCCGAACTTCTTGAACTCGATGGAGATCACGCCGTTGTTCTGGCCGACCGGAATCGGGTACTCGCCGCCGGCCAGGAAGCTGGCGGAATGGCCGCTGAGCACGGTGAGGTTCGGCTCCGCCAGCACGCGGGCCAGATTGTCCTGCGCCAGCAGGTCGATCAGGCCGTTGAAGGATGTTCCCTGGTTGCCCAGCGAGGGCGCGCCGCCCAGCACGCCGGTGGAGGCGGCATTGGCGTTGAAGGCCAGCGCCGGCAACCGTGCGATGCTGCCGATCACGCCCAGCGCCTGCCAGTCGATGCCCAGGTTGCGGGTGACGGAGCGCTGGATCTCCGCGATGCGCACCCGCAGCATCACCTGCGTGCCGCCGGTGACGGAGATCTGGTCGTCCACCACCTGGCCCTCGCCCAGGAAGCCGCGGGCGATGGCCACGGCGCGGGCCGCCTCTTCCGGGCTGCCGGTGGTGCCGCTGACCATCAGGCCCTTGGGCTGGGGCGAGACGCGGATGGTGGCGCCGGGCAGCACGCGCGCGATGGTCGCCTGCGCCTCCGTGGCGGCATAGACCGGTGGGCGCACGAACACGTCGTATTCCGCGATCGAAGCGCCGGCGGCATCCACCGCGGCCACCGTGGTGCGCCCGGCGCCCACGCCGAAGATGAACAGCGTGGTGGCGCTGGCGGGCCGCACCTCGGCGATCTTGGCATCGGCCACGAACACGTTCGCCGCGGGGGCGGGCAGGTTCACGATGCCACCGGTGCCGGATTCATAGCGCAGGGTTTGGCGTGGAACGCGAGCCACGACAGGTGCCACAGGAGCGGGCGCCACGGCGGGCGGCACGACGGCGGCGGGGGGCTGGATGGCAGGAGCCTGGACGGCGGGGGCCTGGGCGATGGCCTCCCGCGATGCGGCGCCCAGGCCCGCCGCCGCCACGAGCGTGGCGAGCAGGAAGCCGAGACGGAGCCGGCGTGTCATTTGACCTTGTACTCCTTGCTTTCGGACGTGCCGGAGTGCACGCGGATGACATCCGTCCGAAGCTGGGTCGGCTGACGCGCCAAGGCAGCAGAGATATCGGCGGCGTAAACCACCGACTGCGCGTCGTTCCCGGACTCGGAGGTGTCCGAGGACCGCACGCTAAGCGAAAGTTTACCGATTCGCGCCGCGACCTGTACCTGAAGCGCCTGGTTACCAGTTACCTCCAGGGTCACGGTGCGCGCGCTGTTGCCCTCGGCGCTGCCCGGCAGCGTGCCTTGCACCAGCTGCTGGTCGATGGCGATCACGCGGGCATTGCGCTGCACCGTCTCGGCCGAGATCCGCCGGCCCAGGGGCACGGAGGCATCCTCCAGCGCCTGGGTCAGGATCACGTCCACCCGGTCGCCGGGCCAGATCAGCCCGGCGGTGCCGCTCACGGCATCCACGCCGATGGTGATGGCCCGCATGCCAGACGACAGTACCGCGGCCAGGAAGCCGTGGTCGCCGGGGCGCATGATGTCGCCCATCAGCAGCGGCTCGCCCACGCCCACCGGGCGGCGCACCATGGCGCCCACCAGGGCCTGGCGGTTCTGCGCGGTATCGGCGCTCGCGCCTTCCGGCAGGCCGTCCTGCAGCACTTCGCGGACGGTGATCTCTTCCGGCTTCAGCAGCGAGCCGGCGCGCAGCGGGCGGCCGGCGACCAGCACGGTTTGCTTCACCACGGGCTTCGGCGGCTCCGGCTTGGCCTCGGCCACCGCTTCCGGCTCCGGCTTGGCCTGAGCCACGGCGGCGGGGGGCTGGCGCGTGGAGACCCAGGCGATGATGCCGAAGCCGCCCAGGCCGAGGACCATCATGGCGAACAGGACGATGCGCAGAACCATCGGGGTGCCCCTTCGTGGCGGGAAATCAGGCGATCACGGAAAGCTGGCCAGGCTGCCGATGGCGATGGCGACCGCGTAGGGCAGGGCCACCCCGCGCGACAGGCGCCAGCGTTCGGCGCGCAGCGCGCGGCCCAGGAAGCCGTTGGGGCGCAGGCCGGAGGGCAGCGGCACCGGCCGCGGCACCACGCGCCGTGCGGCCAGGTACAGGAAGGCCAGCACGCCGCCGGCCATGCCGACCGCCGTGATCATGGGGAACACCGAGAGCGGCGGCACCAGCAGGGCGCAGGCGCCCAGCAGCTTCACGTCGCCGCCGCCCATCCAGCCGCGCAGCCAGCACAGCAGGCACAGGCCGAACACGATGCCGCCTGCCAGCAGCGCCCAGGGCCAGGAGCCGTCGAGCAGCCGCAGCGACAGGCCCAGCAGGGCAAGTGCCGCCGGGATCGCGTTCGGAATGAGCCGGGTGAGGATATCGCAGCCCGCGGCAAGGATCAGCAACGCCGCGGCGAGCAGGGTGAGCGTCTCCGAAAGGATCGGCAATGCGGCCATGGCAGACATCCTGTCCCGATGATCCCGCGAAGGAGTGAACGACAAATGGATGAAGGAAAGATTCACGTAGCGCCCCAAGCAATGGGGCATTCCTGGCTGGAACGGCGCGGCAGCTCCTTCGCCGCGCCGTCCGGCCCGGCCGGGATCAGAACGCCAGCGCGTTGAAGGCGTTGGTCAGGCGGCCCGAAAGGGCGGTGAAGGCGGTGGCCAGGCCCACGGCGAGCACGCCGGCGATCAGCCCTATTCCATGGCGGTCACGCCGCGGCGGTCGGCGATGGCGGACTTGGCGATCTGGAAGATGGTGGTCATCTGGCTCTCTCCTGTTTGGTGCGGTGCGGCCCGCCAGGCGCGTTTTGCGCTGGCTGGGCATCCGGCCCGTTGGCCTCAGGACATTAGGCGACAGGCGATTTCAAAAGACTTACAGAATGTCGCTATTGGTGAATTGGCCTGGGGCGTCTTTGTATGCACGCAAGTCGTCAATCAGTAAGGGGAAGCAGCCCGATAGAATTCCGGTAGCATAGATGCCGCGCGCAACCGGGCCGGCGGCCTGCCTTGCGCCGAGGCGCGATTACGGGGTGGCGCTGTCGATCGGGGCGGCGAGGGCGGCTGCCACTGGGGCGGGCATGGCGATCAGCGCGGCCCCGGTGCCGGGGCGCGAGGGCGACCAGACGCGGATCGGCGCCTGTGGGCCCGAGAGATCGGGGCCGGAGATGCGGATCACCAGCGGCGTCACGCGGCGCGGGGCGGCGGGCAGGGCGGCGGCCTGGACCGCGCCCAGCGGCGCGCCTGCCGGGTTCCAGGCCGCGAACACGCGGGCCCGGTAGGCCTCGCCGCGTTCGGGCGTGGCGGAATGATAGGCGGCCACCGCGCCCTCCCAGTTGCCCAGGCGCTGGCGCAGCGCGGCGAGGAAGGTGGCGGCATAGGCGGCATTGGTGGCGGGGTCGAAGCCATCCTCCAGCCGGACGAAGGCGAGCGGGTGGTGCATCAGGTTCACCTGGAAGCACCCGACATCGATGCTGGATGTGCCCGCGGCCTGCAGGCTGCGCACCGCGGCGGTGGCGCTGGCGGCATCGTCGAAGAAGCGGCCCTGGCCGTTGGCGTTGATGGTGAAGGGCCAGGGGGCGAAGGCGCCGGTGGCGGGATCGCGGCGGCCGCTTTCCACCCGACCGATGGCGCGCAGCAGCCCGGTCGGGATCTGGAACGCCGCCTCGGCCTGCGCGCCGGCCTCATCGCAGATGGCGGCGGCTTGGGCCGTGCCGGCCACGGCCAGTCCCGCCGCCACAAGGGCGACTGCCGGCCAGATGCGGCGGGGCGGGCGGGGGGCCATGGGCGATCGGATATCCAACTGCAACCGGCGTGACCCTAGCCGAGACCGCCGAGTCCCGTTCCGGGGACGGCGGCGCGGCTTCATGTCAGTGCATCGCCGTCGTGGCGTCGAACCGCACCGGGCGATCCAGCGCCGGCTCCACCGCGGCGGCTTCGCGCACGATGTAGCCCGCGCCCCACACGGTGGTGACGAGCGAGCCGACGCCGGAGGCCGCCAGGCGCTTGCGCAGGCGGTGCATCAGCACGTCGATCGACTTGATCTCGGGCTCGTCGATGTCGCCGTAGAGCATGTCCATCACGGCGGACTTGGTCACCAGCGTGTTCTTGCGCAGGATCAGCAGTTCCAGCACGCGGTATTCCGTGGGCGAGAGATGCAGCTCGCGGCCATGGGCGGTGGCCAGGCGGCTGTCCATGTGCAGCTCCACCGGGCCGGCGCGCAGCATGGAGCGGGTGAACCCGCCGGAGCGGCGCACCACGGCGCGAATGCGGGCCGCCAGCTCGCTGCCGTCGATCGGCAGGGTGATCACGTCATCCGCCCCCATGTCCAGCAGCCGGGCGCGGTCGCGCGGGGCGATCTGGCGGGCGATGGCCACGATCGGCAACCGGCTGCCCGAGACGCGCAGGCGGCGGACGAACTCGGTGCACACCGGGTCCAGCATGGCGGTGTTGAACATCACCGCATCTAAGGCATACAGCCGGGCGAACTGCACGGCTTCCTCCCCGTTGGCGGCGCGGTCGAGCACAAAGCGATGGGACGCAAGCAGGGCGACAACGTCGCTGGTCTGGGCTGAGTCCATCGCGGTCAGGAGAATGCGCATTGGTCGAAAACCCCATTGATCGTTGCCCGATGATTGCTCCGGGGGGGAGGGCATCGCATAGTCGGCCAGGAGGATGAATGAGGGATGAATGCGCCTCATACCCGCGGATGAAATCCATTTGTTGCGCCCATCCCACCTTTTTCATCCACAGGGCGCACTCCGAAAAACCGCTGTACTAATCTGTACGAATCCGAATCGGGGCCTGACGTGACGCAACCTTTGGACTCGCTTTCCGGGACGGTCGAATCGGAATCGGTACAGCCGGGTACTCGGGATTTCCGCACCCCCCTCACCCCCGCCGGGCACCTGCGCTGGGCCGATGTACTGCTCTGTTTCGGGCTCGCCCTGCTGGTGGATCTGGTGGTCGGCGGCCGTATGCTGCCGGGGGTGCTGGCGGGGGGGCTGGTCAACCCGGACAGCTACATGCGCCTCGTCCGTTTGGATGAGATCCTTACATCGCCGCAAGTTATCGACTCAGTGATGCGCGACGGCAGCGGGCGCGGCACGCAGCTGCACTGGTCGCACCTGATCGAAAGCCTGCTGGTGCTGCTGGCCCTGCCGCTGCGGCTGTTCCTGCCCTGGAAGGAGGCGGTGCATGCCGCGGGCGCGGCGTTCGGGCCGCTTTCGATGGGCGCGATGGGGGTGGCGCTGGCATGGGCGGCGGCGCCGCTGGCGGGGCGGCGGTTTCTCTGGCTTGCCGCCGTGCTGGGCGGGCTGGCGCAACCGCTGGCAGCCTATGCGATCCCGGGCGTGGTCCACCACCACCTGGCACTGGCGTTGGTGGCGGTGATGCTGGCGGGCTGGGGGCATCGGGCGCTGGGCGCGTGGCCGCTGGACCGGCGCCCGGGGGCGGGGCTGGCGCTGGGCGCCTGGGCGGGGCTTGGGCTGTGGTTCACGGCGGAGGCGGTGCCGTTTGTGCTGCTGGCGTTCGGCTTCGCCTGGCTGGGCTGGCTGGTGGCGCGGGAGCCGGCGCGGCTGGTGCAGGCGGCGGTGATCCGGGCGGCGGCGTTCGGGTTCGGCGCGGTCGTGCTGGGCGCCTTCGCGGCCGATCCGCCGGTGGATGGCGGGCGGTGGTTCGTGGCGTTCGACCGGATCTCGGTGGTGTATGTGGTGCTAGTGGGCTGCACCACGGTGGCGGCGCTGCTGACTGTGCCACTCCAGGCGCTGCGGCTGCGGCCGGCGGCGCAGTTCATGGCGGGGGGCGTCGCGGGGGCGGTGGCCCTGGGGGTGTGGTTCGCGGTCTATCCGCAGCTGTTCCGCGGCGCGGCCGGGCTGGTGGCGCCGGAGGAATATGCCGCGATGCTGGGCAGCATCGCCGAGATGCAGCCGTTGCAGGGGATCAGCGACCTGCTGGCCTTCCTGCTGACCGGGCTGATCGGCGTGGTGGCCGTGGTGGTGCTCGTATGGCGGAGCGGCAGCGTGGTTGGCTGGGCGGCAGCGGCGGCGGCGGTGCTTATGGTGGTGGCGGGGTTCGGGCATCTGCGGCTGACCGCCTATCCCGCCGCGCTGGGGGCGGCGATGCTGCCGGTGGCGTTGACGCAGGTTTCCACGCTGCTGGCACGCCGGAGCGAGACGGTGGCGGCGCTGGCGCGCGTGGGGCTGCTGGCGGTGGCGGTGCTGGTGCCGTTGATGGGCGTGGTGGCGGGCGGCAGCGTCGCGGCGCCGCGCGGGGCGTGCAACCTCGCGGCGGCGGCGGTGCTGCTGCGGGGGCATGCCGGGCGGGTGGTGCTGTCGGACGTGGATGACACGCCGGAGCTTTTGTATCGCACGCAGGTGCGGACGGTGGGGTCGCTGTACTGGTCGCGGATGGAGCCGGGGGAGACGGCGTATCGGCGCAGCACGCGCAATTTCATGACCCTGCGCGCTGCCTGGCGTAGCCGGCCGGAGACGGATGGGGCGGCGGCACTTCGGCAAGCTGGGGCGGAGTTGGTGCTGCACTGCCCGCGGGCGCGGCGCTCCATCATGGTGGCGGACCTGCCGGTGGGGACGCTGCTGGACAGGCTGGATGCCGGCACGCCGCCGTCGTTCCTGGTGGAGGTGGGGCGCACCGCGGGCGCGGGCTACGTGCTGTACGAGGTGCGGTAGGGGTTGGTGGCGGCGGCGCGGGGTGCAAGATAGGCGCATGACCGTATCTTCCCCGCTCGTTCGTGCCATTGGCGCCCCCCCGATCCCTGCCGCGCGTGCCTGGGCGGCGCGATACCGGGGGCAGGCGGGGCCGGCGATCGATCTGACGCAGGCGGTGCCCGGGTATCCGCCGCATCCCGAGTTGCTGGCCAAGCTCGCCGAGGCGGCGGGGACGCGGGCGGGGGCGAGCTATGGCGATATCTTCGGCGACGAGGCGCTGCGGGCGGCGTTGGCGGGGGATCTTGCGCGGCGCTATGGGGCGGCGTTCTCGGCCGGGGAGGTTTCGATCACCGCTGGGTGCAATCTGGCCTTCGGGATGGCGATGATGGCGATTGCCGAGCCCGGCGCCGCGGTGATGCTGCCCGCACCGTGGTATTTCAATCATGAGATGGCGCTGCGGATGCAGGGGGTGGGCGTGGTGCCGCTGCCGTGCCGGGCCGAGGCGGGGTTCGTGCCCGATGTGGAGGAGGCGGCGCGGCTGATCACGCCGGCGGTGCGGGCGATCGTGCTGGTGACGCCGAACAATCCGACCGGGGCCGTGTATTCGCCGGAGGTGATCGCGGCGTTTGCGAAGCTGTGCCGGGCGCGCGGGTTGTGGCTGGTGCTGGACGAGACGTATCGCGACTTCCTGCCCGGCGAGGCGGCGCCGCATTCGTTGTTCCGGGACCCCGACTGGGGCGAGTACCTCGTGCATTTGTATTCCTTCTCCAAGGCGTATTGCGTGCCGGGGCACCGGGTGGGGGCGATTGCCTGTGGCGAGGCGCTGCGGGAGCACTTGGCCAAGGTGCTGGACACGATGCAGATCTGCCCGCCGCGGGCGGCGCAGACGGCGCTGACCTGGGCGGTGGAGGGGCTGCGCGACTGGCGCGAGGGGAACAAGGCGATCATGGCCGGGCGGGCGGCGGCGTTCGCGCGGGTGATGGCCGGGGTGAACGATTGGCAGGTGGACGCGCTGGGCGGCTACTTCGCCTATCTCCGGCTGCCCGAGGGGGCGCCGGATGCGATGGCGGCGGCGGAGATGTTGGCGGCTGAGCGCGGGTTGATGGGGCTGCCGGGGCCGTTCTTCGGGCCGGGCCAGGGGCGGCATATCCGGCTGGCCTTTGCCAATGCCGAGGAGGCGGCAATTGCCCTTGTTCCCGAGAGACTTGCGGGCAGGTTGGGCGGCGCCCTAGAGTCCGGGGACTAAAGGGAGAAACGAAACATGCGCGCAGCCATTCTGCACCAAGCGAACCAGCCGCTGACCATCGAAGAGGTTGAGGTTTCCAAGCCCAAGGCACGCGAGGTGCTGGTGCGCACCGCCTTCGCCGGGCTGTGCCATTCCGATCTGCACATGATGGAAGGGCTGTACCCGTACCCGGTTCCGGTGATCCTGGGGCATGAGAGCGCGGGCGTGGTAGAGGCGGTTGGGTCTGACGTGACCTATCTGAAGCCGGGCGACCATGTGATTTCGTGCCTGTCGGTGTTCTGCGGCACCTGCGCCAACTGCACCACCGGGCATCCGAACATCTGCGACAACACCGAGGTGAAGCTGCTGCCGGGTGCGGCGCGGCGTTATTCCTGGAAGGGGCAGGTGGTGCACCAGTTCGCCAACCTCTCCTCCTTCGCGGAGCAGATGCTGGTGCATGAGAATGCGCTGGTGAAGGTGGAGAAGGATATTCCGCTGGATATCGGCGCGCTGGTGGGCTGCGGCGTGGTGACGGGCGTGGGCGCGGTGTTCAACGCGGCCAAGGTGGAGCCGGGTGCGACGGTGGCGGTGATCGGCTGCGGCGGCATCGGGCTTTCGGCGGTGAACGGGGCGGCCGTTGCGGGCGCTTCGCGGATCATTGCGATCGACACGGTTTCGTCGAAGCTGGACGTGGCCAAGCAGATGGGTGCGACCGACGTGATCAACGCTTCCAACGTGGATGCGGTGGCGGCGGTGAAGGACCTGATGGACGGGATCGGGGTGCATTATTCCTTCGAGGCGATCGGCCACAAGGTGACCGCCGAGCAGAGCTTCGCGATGCTGCGGCCGGGCGGGGTGGCGACGATCATCGGCATGGTGCCGTATGGCACCAAGATCGAGCTGCACGGGGCGGACTTCCTGCGGGATCGGAAGATCCAGGGCACTTCGATGGGCGGGAACCGGTTCCGCGTGGACATGCCGCGGATGCTGACGCTGTGGAAGCAGGGGCGGCTGAAGCTGGACCACCTGATCACCGGGCATATCAAGCTGGAGCAGATCAACGAGGGCTACGCCCAGCTGAAGTCGGGCGCGCCGCTGCGCAACCTGATCAAGTTCGACTCCTAGGCCTACGTGCGGGCCCTGTTTCGGCGGGGCCCGTTCTTTTTGGGTTTATTGATACGATATCGTAATGAAATGGGCGTGGGTGGGCGGCTTCGTCTGGGGGCTGTTTTTGCGCGAGGGGATGAGGGTGGGGCGCGCGCCGGGTGAGGCGGGGCGCGCAGGGACGCCGTGGATGCGGGATGGGAGCGCGGTCGGTTGGGGCGGTGCGGTGGCATCGCGCGCGGCGCGGGTGCGGGATCGGCCTGCTGCGCGGCGGGATGCGCGGGCTCGGTCTGTGCCGGGCGGGAGGCGCGGGGGCTGGAGGTGGCGCGCGTGGAGGGCTGGGGGGGCTGGGTCCGGGAGGGTGACGGCGCACGGAATTCGGGCGTGGGGGTGAAAGGCCAGAGGCCGGACAGCCAGGAGGAGAGGGACCAGGGGGTGGCGCGGGGCTGGGGCGGGATGGAGGCCGGGTGTGCGGTGGGTGCCTCGATCGGCGCGCGGGGCGGCGGGGGCGGGGGGAGTTGGCCGGATTGCCAGAGGCGGAGCATGTCCTCCAGCCGGGCGAAGAGGCGGGCGAGGCAGGCCATGAGAAGGGCCGCGATTGCATCCCTCGGGCCACGGCGGACGGATCCCGCCTGCGCGGTGGCGCGCAGGTGGGCCAGATCGTCGGCCAGGGGGGAGGGGTGGGTTTGCATGTCGGGGGTTATAACTAACTTTTGGTGCGGATGCAAGGAATACTTTCTACGTACGTAGCTGGGGATGTGGTTGGTGGGTTTGGGGCGGGCGCAAGGAAGAAAGGGGACACAGAGGCACAGAGGAGCAAGGCAAGGGAGGTAGAAAGTGGGGGGGCTGTGTTGGACGGTGCGAGGTGGATGAGAGGGGTGGCGGATCCGCTTCGCGATCCGCCCTACGAGGCGGGGTGCTTTCTTCTCCCTTGCCTTGTTTCTCTGTGCCTCTGTGTCTCTGTGGCCACTTTCTTTCTTCCTTTCTTCGTCAGCCCGTGACCGTGATGCTGTGGAGGGCGCGGCGGCGTTCGCCGGGGGGGAGGTGCATGAGGCCGGGTTTTTGGCTGAACTCGCCGTCCCAGCCGGCGGGGCTGGCCATGCCGTGCCAGGGCTCGATGCAGAGCAGGGCGGCATCGGGGCGGGACCAGATGCCGAGATTGGGGAAGCCGGAATCCCAGGCGACGGTGACGGTGGCCGCACCCTGTTTTTCGTAGCCGGGGGCGCTGTAGCGGACCCATTGGCTGGCGGGGGCGTCCATGACGATGGCGCTTGGTTGGAACTGGGCGTCTGACAGGGGGAGGCGGCGGTTCCTGATGGGGTTTTCGTGGCGTTCCGGGGCGATGTAGCCGCCGGGGCCGCGGCGGATGGGGGCGGGTTCGTCGTGGGAGAAGGTGAGCAGGTGGGCTTCCTTCGGGATGCCCGGCAGGAGCGGCCAGCGGAAGGCGGGGTGGGCGCCGAAGCTGGCGGGTAGTGTCTCTGGGCCGGTGTTGTCCAGGGTGAAGGCGATCTCCAGCGTATTGCCGGCGATGGCGTAGTCGATCTCCAGCCGGAAGGCGAAGGGGTAGAGGGCGCGGGTTTGCTCGTCGTCCGTCAGTAATAGGCGGGCGCTGGTGGGGGTGCGTTCGAGCCAGGTGAAATCGCGGTCGCGGGCGAAGCCGTGCTGGGTGACGCGGTAGGTCTTGCCGGCGTGGCGCAGCGTGTCGTTGGCCAGCAGGCCGACGATGGGGAAGAGGTTGGGGGCGTGGCGCGGCCAGGGCTCGGTGCCCTGCCAGAGCACTTCGGTGCCGCTGGTGGTACCGAGCTGGGTGAGTTCGGCGCCCTTGGCGACGATGGTGGCGCGCAGGGTGTCGCTGGCGATCTGGTGGGATTCGGTTGGCATGGCTGGGGGCTCCCGGTTGGGGAGAGTGTTGCCGGGGTTGGGGGATTGGGGAAGGGTGGGCGAACGCGAGTGAGGGTTGGCAGTGTTTCTGGCGGCGATGGAGCGGGCTGAGGGTTATGGGCGGGAGGACCGGGTGTTTCCGTGGTCCCTGCCATGGCTGCGCGGATTGGAGGGGGTGCAATTGCGGGCGGCGGTGACGTTCCTGGTGGGGGAGAACGGGGCCGGGAAATCGACGCTGCTGGAGGGGATGGCGGCGGGGATGCGGGCGGTGGCGGCGGGCGGGCGGGACCTGGAGCGGGACACGACGCTGGAGGGGGCGCGAGAGATGGCGCGGGCGTTCCGCTTCGTGCGGCGGCGACATGCGAAGGTGCGGCTGTTCCTGCGGGCGGATGATGTGTTCGGATTCACCAACCGGGTGGCCGACGATATGCGAGCTCTGGCGGCGGCGGCGGCGGCGGCGGCGGAGGCCTTCGGGCGCGAGATGCCGGAAGGGCTGGGGCGGCGGCTGGCGCAGGGGGTGGTGCGCGGGGAGCGGCTGGCACTGGCGTGCAGCTATGGGGAGAACCCGGATGGGCGCAGCCATGGCGAGACGTTCCTGGCGCTGCTGCGGCGGCGGCTGGCGCCGGGTGGGCTGTATTTCCTGGATGAGCCGGAGACGCCGCTGTCTCCGGCGCGGGTGCTGGCGCTGATGGCGATGCTGGCGCAGGGTGTGGCACGCGGCAGCCAGTTTGTGATCGCCACGCATTCACCGATCTTGATGGCGCTGCCGGGGGCGGCGATTCTGGAGGTGGGGGCGGGCGGGGTGCGCGAGACGGCGTGGGAGGAAGTGGAGCATGTACGGGTGACACGGGCCTTCCTTGCCTATCCCGCGCGGGTGCTGCGGCAGGTGCTGGAGGGGTAGGACGCGGGGGCGGGATTGACAGCGGGTCGCGTGAGTTCGTCGGAATTCGAGATTCTTCGGGTGGACTTAACCACGGAGATTTGATACCCTTTTTTTACCCATTCTAAGAACGCATTGAAATGGGAGGGAAGGTAATGTGATGCCGGGTGTCGTTTCTCTGGTTGATCAGTCGGTGAAATTTGATGTGCGCTCACGGAGTCAGATGAAGCGCCGGTTGGCGCGGCGCGTGACGTTCAATTCGCTGCAGATGTGGATTGCGGTGGTGATGACGTGGGTGGTGGCAGGCCCCTTGCTGCTGCTGACGCCAAGTGCTGCGCTGGCGGTGAGGATGGCCCGGGTTTGGTGAGCCCGATCGCTCTGCCGGGGGGCGGGATGCGCGAGATGGCGTGGAAGGATCTGGAACACGTTCGGGTTACTTGGGTGTTCCCGGCCTATCCCGCGCTGATACTACGGCAGGTGCTGGAGGGGTAGGCCGCGCAAGTATAGTTGGCAACAAATAGCGTGAAACCTTCGGTATTTGGTATCTGCCGGTTCGACCCGGGCGCAGAAATTTTACGAATATCTGCTTACCCGTTAAAAGGTGGTTTCCAACGGAGGGGGCGTGGCCCGTTTGATGCCTCTGGTGGAGCAGGCGGCGCAGTTCGACCAGCGCTCCCAGCACGAGGCGGAGAGGCGGGAGGCGGGGCGTTCCACATTTGATTCTTGTCGAATGTGGCTGATGGTAGCCGCGGTTTGGGGTGTGGCCTGTGCGGTGCTGGCACTGAAGCTGGCCCGGGTTTTCTGAGTGTTACTCGGGCGGTGTTCAGGTGGGGCTGGAGAGTTTCATCAGGATGAGGCCGCCGACGATGAGCGCGGCGGCGAACAGGCGGGTGGGGGTGGCGGATTCGCCGAGGACCGTGATGCCGACGAGGAAGGCGCCGACGGCGCCGATACCGGTCCAGATCGTACAGGCGGTGCCGAGCGGCAGGCTTCGCATGGCGTAGGCCAGGAGGCCGAAGCTGACGAGCATGGCGGCGAGGGTGACGATGGTCGGGCCCAGCCTGGTAAAGCCGTGCGACTGCTTCATGGCGGTGGCCCAGACGACCTCGAAGAGTCCGGCGACGGCAAGGGCGATCCAGGGCATTGGGGGCGGCTCCACGGTGGGTGACGCCACGGACGAATAAAGTCTTTTTGCTTCTTTTTCTTCAGAAAAAGAAGGGCTTGCTTTCTTGTGCTGAGGTTGCGGATCCGCCTTCGGCGATCCGCCCTACGCGGCGACGATGGCCTGGAGTTGGGCGAAGCCCTGGTCGGGGTCGGCGGTGGTTTTGGTGTCTTGGCGGAGGAATTCGACCAGGAGGCGGTTCAGCGCGATCATCCGGTCCGAATGGGCGTCCGCGCCGGTGCGGTAGAGGCCCATGCGCTGGAGCTGGTCCAGTTCCTCGGCTTCGGCCATGGCCTGGCGGGCGAGGCGCAGGGCCTCGTTGCGTTCCGGCGTGTGCCAGGCGGTGGCGACGCGGGAGAGGGAGCGGGGGACATCCACGGCCGGGTAGCGGCCGCGTTCGGCGATGGTGCGCGAGAGGATGACGTGGCCGTCGACGATGCCGCGGACGGCGTCTGCCACCGGTTCGGTCATGTCGTCGCCATCCACCAGGATGGTGAAGAAGGCGGTGATGGAGCCGGGGGGCTTGCCGCCGGGGATTTCCTCGCCGGGGCCGGCGCGTTCCAGGAGGGAGGCGAGCTCGGCGAAGGTGCTGGGGGGGTAGCCGCGGGCGACGGGGAGTTCGCCGGCGGAGAGGGCCACTTCGCGGACGGCGTGGCAGAAGCGGGTGAGGCTATCCACCAGGAGGAGGACGCGCTGGCCTTGGTCGCGGAAATGTTCGGCGGCGGCCATGGCGGCGTGGACGGCTTCGGCGCGCATGAGGGCCGGGGCGTCGGCGGTGGCGACGAAGAGCAGGGCGCGTTCGCGGCCCTGGGGGCCGAGGTCGTCTTCGAGGAATTCGCGCACTTCGCGGCCGCGTTCGCCGACGAGGGCGACGACGATGGCGTCGAATTCGGACCAGCGGGCGAGCATGCCGAGCAGGGTGGACTTGCCGACGCCGGGGCCGGCGAAGAGGCCCATGCGCTGGCCTTCGCGCACGGTGGTGAAGAGATCCATGGCGCGGACGCCGAGGGTGACGGCGGGGCCGATGCGGGCGCGGGTGGCGGCCGGGGGCGGGGCGCGGCGGACGGGCTGGGGGGCGCCGAGGGGCAGGGCGCCGCGGTTATCGAGCGGGGCGCCGAGGGGATCGACCACGCGGCCGATCCAGCCCTGGTTGATGGGCAGGGTGGCGGCGGCGGGCTTGATGGGCAGGCGGACGGGGGCGCCGGCGCCGAGACCGGTCGCGTCGCGGAAGAGGGTGGCGGTGGTGGCTTCGGCGGTGCTGCTGGTGACCTGGGCGGGGACGGCGACGCCATCCCGGCTGATGACTTCCAGGCGGTCGCCGACCGAGAGCAGGCCGGGGAAGGGGGGGAGG
>JAPLOI010000027.1:54200-58161 GCA_026400815.1 Alphaproteobacteria bacterium | reverse complement strand
GCGCGCTCGATACATGACACTGGAAACCATCGCCACACTCGGCGATGATCGCGCCGTCAGCTTGCCGCCCATGGCAGCCTGAGCGAGCAGCCAACGCTGCTCAGCACGCCGTTGCTACACCACGGCTTGGGACATGACCCGACCAAGCCTGCGCTCGCCGTCGGGATGATTGAGCGCGCGATTGCAGCAGGCATCCCGTTCGCCTGGGTTGCCGCCGACAGCGTCTATGGGATCGGCCATGTCGAGATGGTGTTGCGGCGCGCCGGCCGCGGCTATGTGCTCGGCGTCAATTCCAGCCACCACTTCCGCTCCTGGCAGCGCAAACAGCCGATCGCCGGCACGGCGGAAGAGATCGCGGGCACCATCGATCCGTCGCGATGGCAACGCTTGTCCGCGGGCGGCGGCACCAAGGGCGCACGGTTGCACGAGTGGGTATATTGCGAACTGGCCGATCTCGACGCTGCCGAGTACGATGACACGCGCAGCGGCCTGTGGACACGCGGCCTGCTGATCCGCCGCAACATCGCCGACGGAGACCTGGCCTTCTTCTCGACCTGGTGCCCGGCCGGAACAGGCATCGAGATGCTGGTCAAGGTCGAGGGACACCGGTGGGCGATCGAAGACAGTTTCGAAACCGCGAAGAACGAGCTGGGCCTCGACCATAACGAGACCCGCTCCTGGCACGGCTGGCACCGTCACGTCTCGCTCGTCATGCTCGCCTTCGCCATGATGGCCGTCATTCGGCATCGCGCAAACACCGCGACGCCCCCAAAAAGAATGCGAAGGACGACGAACACCTCTCGCCGCCGCTGATCCGCTGGTCGGTGCAGGAAATTCGGCGCATTGCCACCAGGCTCTCGCGACGACGCATCCAGCCCGTCAGCATCATCGCCTGGTCGCTTTGGAGACGGGCTCATCAAGCCTCTGCCAAAGTAGCGCATTCAATCAAAAAAATGCAACTGTAATGCTAGGCCGCGTGGACAAAGCGCCTGAAGGGGATTCCTCCGACGCGGCGCGCTGTGATTCGAAGCTGATCTCTGCCGTGGAGGTCAGCCTTGGTTCGGGGTTTGTTGAGCGACGAGGAATGGGGGTTGTTCGCCCCGTTTGTCATTGAGACCGGTGCCCTGCGTGGCCGCCCGCCGCGGGACCATCGGCGCACACTGGACGCCATCTTCTGGATCGCCCGCACCGGTGCCCCATGGCGCGACTTGCCCGAGGAACTCGGCAACTGGAATTCCGTGCATCGGCAGTATCGCCGATGGACTACCAGCGGTCTGTGGGACCTCATGCTTGAGGCACTGGCCGACGGCGGTGGCAACGACGCGCTGCAGATGATCGACGGCACCTCGGTCCGGGCACACCACCGTGCCGCCGGCGCAAGGGGGGGGCTCAGAACCAGGCTCTTGGCCGCCCGCGCGGTGGCTTCACGACCAAAATCCATGCCCGAACCAACGCTGAGGGTCTTCCAGTCGCGTTGATCCTGTCGCCAGGTGAGGCCCACGACTGCACCGCCTTCGACGCCTTGATGGCCGAGCGAGAGGCCAATCCGAAGGTCATGCTCGCCGATAAGGGCTATGACACCGACGACATCCGCGGACAACTCCGCGCACGCGGCGCGGCCCCTGAGATCCCGACCAAGCGGAACCGAAAGATCCAGCACACCGTCAATCGCGCCCTCTACGCCATGCGCAACAAGATCGAGCGGTTCTTCAACCGGCTCAAGGAAAGCCGACGTGTCGCAACCAGATACGATCACAAGGCAGACAGCTTCCTCGGCTTCGCAAAGCTCGCCTCAATCAAGCTCTGGATACGCTTTGTCCACGCGGCCTAGTCCGGCAGGCGGAGGTAGTTCAAAATCCGTATCGGCCAGCGACTGCAATCCATGTAGCATAAAGGCCAATAAATGGGAAAATTGCTAAGATAGAAATAAAATATACTGCAATATAGTCTGAAATTAATGATATCCTTGGGATCATAAACGATGAGAACATGAAAATAGGAGTAAAATAACGTCCCTGTACTCCATGCACATGATTAGCTCCAATGGGCGTCCATACCATAAATTGAACGGCGAAAAGTCCTATAATGGCGGTGATAATCACTGTGCATGCTACGCTTGGTCCTATGCGGTTTGCGACAGATGAACGAGATGATAGCGCTGAGCCAATCACCAGCGCCAAGATCGCGATGACATAGAACCATCTTGGTAGCGGCACGTCTAGCCACGATAGTACGCCGACGGCTTGCTCCCATAACCCACCCCAAAAATACCACAATGTAAGAGACATAAGGGCGATGAACATCCACGGTTGGGTCAAGATTATTTTTGCATGCAAAATTGGATCAATTATTTCGTCTGGCCGAATGTCTGCCCGAAATACTACCACTGCTGTCATTTGTGCAAAAAAAATCCAGGACAGGACGCTTGTAATGACTACAGCGAAGCCCGTGGCGCGAATGCGCCAGCTTATACCATTGGGCAGCAGCAACATCAGCGCTGCCGTGACATAAGGGGGGCGACCCATGGCGAAGAGGATGATGCAGAGGCATGCGCCCGCGAAGCGCATCCGTGACAGCGGTTGTGCATCGCACAGTGGCCGGCAAAGCAATGCCACTGCAAGTGCCGCAAAGGCAAACAGTGGACCATCCTGAGTCACTGCGGCCATCTGGGTAAAAACCATAGGCAACGAGAGCCACACAAAGAGTATAGGTGCGACAGATCCTGCAAGCGCAATGGCAATGCTCGCGACTGTGACCGAAATGATCCCATTTATAAGACGTGATAAGCGCAGTGTGCGCAGCACCGTCCAATCCATAGTTTTTCCTACGTAGATTCCCAATGCGGCAGGAGCGTAGAGTGTAGGAGGGTAGACTGCAGTATTAGGAAATCCGCCAAGTGCATCGCCCGTGCCCCAGCGCAAATTTTCAGTCGCAGCATACATTGCACGTGTTGGGTGCGCATCGCGCGATGTGCGGAGTGGAAAAAAGGGAATGATCGTGTGAATGATGGCCCCGTCTACAATGCCTCCAGCGTTTTTATCGGAGAGGCGCGAGCCTATCGGAATGCCGCGACTTACTTGCTCGGCACGCATGAAATGGGTGCCCTCATCGGGGTTTTCCCATGGCGGCATGGCATATGATATTATGAACGAACAAATTATGCCAAACGTGAGGTAAATTAGCGAGAGCGCACGAGGCCAGCTTAATATAATAAAACGACTGTGTATGATATTATTGGCTGTTACGAAGGTGGTAGACATTTCTTGCCTGTTCCTGAGAGGTGGTTCGGTTTCTCGCTACAGCGTTTCGGTCCCGTTAGGTGGATCGCCTGCCGGTTGATACGCACGTCTTGCCGCTGGCGTGGTGGCGCGCAGGGCAGGCGTAGCCCAACCGGTGCGGCACCACGCCAGCGGCAGCTCTCTCATGCTGCCACCCTCTGCGGCATGTGGTCGAGATAGGACTGTTCCGGCGTCCGTGCCCCCAGGCTCGAATGCGGCCGGCGGGCGTTGTAGAAATCCAAATATCGCCCGAGCGAGGCACGCGCATCACTGACGCTGTCATAGGCTCGCAGATACACCTCCTCGTATTTCACCGAACGCCACAGCCGCTCGACAAACACGTTGTCCCGCCAGGCGCCGCGGCCATCCATGCTGATCGCGATCTTCTGGTCCAGCAACATCCCGGTGAACGCCACGCTGGTAAATTGGCTGCCCTGGTCGGTGTTGAAGATCTCCGGCTTGCCGTGCCGGGCCAGCGCCTCGTTCACCGCTTCGAGGCAGAACTCCGTCTCCAGCGTGACCGACAGCCGCCACGCCAGCACCCGACGGCTGAACCAATCCACCACCGCCGCCAGGTAGACGAAGCAGCGCGCCATGACGATGTAGGTGGTGTCCATCGCCCAGACCTGGTCCGGCCGATCCACCGCCGACCAGAGCCGCAGATACGGATAGATCTTGTGCCT